>JACRCX010000106.1 GCA_016218815.1 Deltaproteobacteria bacterium | reverse complement strand
TGATGGCGATGGGGTACCAGCGGTTGGAGAAACCCGGCAGATCGAGCGGCGCCGGCATGACATCGACCGTGACGTCATCGATCGTCCATCGGCAGATCGGCGCACCCTCGCGGGCGTCCTCCCGGAAGCCACGGTCGCGCAACTGCTGTCCGAGGCGTGCGTAGTCCGCAAACGTCAACACCTGGACCACGACGTCCACATCCTCGGTCGGTCGGGGTGCCGGCGCGGCGGCATCCGTTACCAGCAGTTCGACGACGGCTCCGCCGACGAACACGACGGGCGCGTCCAGGTCCCCGAGGGCGGTCGCCACGCGACGGAGCATCTCACGGTTCCGGCTCATGCCCCGTCTCCGGTGCCCAGGGTGTCGGTCAGAACCTGGGTCCCGACCTTCCTCTCGCGTGCGCCGCCGCCCCGCAGGAGGTCGATCGCGGCAAGCAGGCGATAGAGAGCCTCGTCCGCCTTGGCAGCCTTCACCACCGAGCGATACAGCGGCGAGAACCCGTAGCCGCGGACCGGGCCCCGGGCATCCGGCCAGACCGGCGGCGGCTCGTCGGTGGCGGCAAACAACGTCGTCAGCCCCGGCGCCGCGTGCGCGGTCGGAAACCCTCGTGTGAGGCCGGTCCGATCCGGAGGGAAGGAGTACTTGGCGCCGTGCACGAGGAACTCGAGCAGGTTGCCTCGCACGGCGGTCGGCGCCTGTCGTCCGACGCGCATGAGGAGTCGGGCCTGGACGGCCCGGCGCACGGCGTTGTGGACCTCGGCCGCACTCAGGAGCAGGACTCGTCCGAGCTCCAGGTACGTCCAGCCCTCCGGGTTCGGCAGGGCCAGCTTGAGAGCGACGACGATGTCTTGAGGCTTGAGCAGCATGTCCGTACACTATTCATGAATCGTGAATGATGCAAGCGGTAGATGCACGGCATCCGTGCCTCCGATCCCACCCCGGCCACGCGGCGCCTCCCGGGACCGAGGCACTGTGCCGCCGGAGAGGCGGCAGGCGGTCGCGGCCGGATCAGTACTCGTTCACGATCTCGAAGTCCGCCGGGGCGTCCTCGACGCCGATGAAGCCGACGCGGTCGTTGGGCACGGGGACGCGGCGCAGGCGGCAGCCGGGACGGCAGCGCAGCGTCTCCAGCCAGTGGTAGCGCAAGACCAGGCTGCCGCCCGGGGACCCGCGGACGACGATGCGGTTCATTTCGGCGCGCACCTCGCCCGGTCCGTCGCCGACCAGCAACCGCGACGGCTCGCGCACGCGGTAGATGCGGTGGCGGAACACGACGTTCTCCAGCCGCAGCAGGTCGGTCCGGCTTTCCAGCGCCGGGATGGGGTTGGAGATCACGACCCACTGGACGGCGTACTGCTGCAGGTACTGCCGGAACTGCTCAGGGGACGGCATCTCGGCACCGGGCCAGCGGCGGAAGAGGTTGGCGTCGCTGTGGGCGAGGTTGATCTCCTTGAACCCGCCGATGACCTGTGCGTTGGTGGCCCACGCCAGGTGCTCGCCCAGCATCCACCACTCGACCAGCCACCGGCCGGAGCCGTCGTCGTGCGCATCGACGAACGCGGCCATCGCCGGCAGATCCTCGGCCGTGCCCGGCCGGTGGCGGAAGTCGAACGGGCTGGGCCAGCGGATCGTGCCGAAGTAGATGCCGCCGTTGATGTCCGGCGGCGGGGCGGGGAGGACCCGGGTCTGCTGCGGCAGGAGCGCGGGAATGAAGTACAGCACGTCGCGCACGAGCCGCGGCACGGTGACGAAGAGCAGCAGGCCCACGAGCCCCCACGCCGCGGGCGGCGGCCTGGCCGCGCGCAGCGCGCCGATCCCCCGCTCCAGGAACGCGGCCGCGGGGATCACGGCCAGGTACATCGCGGGCAGGATGAAGCGGTAGGGCTGCACCTGCCGCAGGAAGCCGACGTAGCCGCCGAAGTAGCTGACGAAGAGCAGCGCTCCCAGCGCCGCGGCGAACGGGGCGAAGCGCCGATCGCGCTCGCGCCGCCACCACCACAGGCAGAGCACCGCGCCGCCCAGGGCCAGGAAGCGGAAGCTCGAGCGCACCGCCACCACGCCCGAGACGGACGGCTCGTTGAGCAGCCCCAGCCAGTCGGTGAGCACGTAGTCGACGGTGGCGTCGAGGTAGAAGCCCGAGTCCAGGATGTAGTGCCAGAAGCGCAGGGTCGTCCGCAGCCACCACAGGTTGGCCACGATCGCGCCGGCGGCCACGGCCGCCAGGCCGACGTGCTCGCGCCAGCCCAGCGACCGGAAGTCGCGCAGGTACAGGACCGCCATCGGCACGACGAGCAGGAAGAAGGAGTACGGGTGCAGGTTGAGCAGGGCGGAGAGGAGCGCCAGCAGGGCAAACAGCCACCACGCGTTGCGGGAGGCCAGCCACCGCCGGAAGACGGCGAGCGGCAGGAGCCAGAGGTAGGCGGCGAAGCCCCAGCAGATCATGCCGACCCAGGAGCACCAGTGCGCCAGCGCGTCGAAGAACCAGCAGGCGGAGCCGAGCGCCGCGGCGGCGAGGGCCGTCCACGGCCGCAGCTCGAACAGGCGCGCGGTCGCGTAGAACACCAGCGGCACGAGGAACGCGGCCAGCCACAGGAAGAGGTTGAAGGCCGTCGCGCGCGGCACGCCGAGCGACTCCAGGCCGATCGTCCAGGCCTCCCAGCCCTTGTTGTCGGCGTCGAAGATCACGCCGGAGATCTGCCCGGCGAGCTGGTGCGGGTTGTACGCCCACGTCTGGCCGGTCCGCTCGTACGCCTCCGCGGCCGCGTGGACCTGCCCGTAGTGCGTCTCCCAGTCGAATCCCGGCAGCGGGCGGTTCGAGAGGATCACGGACGGCGGGTCGTAGTACAGCGCGAGGCCGACGTGCGCCGCGACGACGGCGAGCAGGCCGAGCAGCGGCGCGGCCCGCCGCAGGCGGTCCGGACGCGCGTTCGCCGGCGCCTGGTCCGGCGCACCCGACGACTCCGGCCCGGCCGCCGCCTCGCCGCTCATCCGCCGCGCGCCCCGATCCGCCGGACCGCCGTCCCGCCGCCGTTCATCGGCCGGCATCGTCCGCGCCCGGTCGTGGGTTGTCAAGGTTCGCGCCACCTGTGCTAGTGTGCGCGGCCGTGAGCGAATCCGGGGAAACGGGGGCTTCGGGGCCGCCGGTCGAGCCGACGGCACCGGCCGGGGAGCGTCCCGCGGGCATTTCCGACCTGTCCCTGGGGCTGGGCATCGCCCTGTTCAGCCTCGTCCTCCTGGCCTACGAGGTCGTTCAGATCCGGGTTTTCGCCTACTCCGTCAACCCGGCCTTCGTCTGGTCCGTCATCGCCATCACCATGCTCGGCTTCGGCGTCGCGGGGACCGTGCTGAGCCTGTCGGAGCGGCTGCGCCAGGCGCCGCTCGGACCGGTCCTCGCCGTCGGCTGCGTCGGCTTCGCCCTGGCGGGCCTGGCGGCCAACGCCCTCTTCGCGCGCACCTCGCACCTCATGCACTTCGAGTCGAGCCTGGCGAGCACCTTCACCTTCGCCACGATCGCCGTCGTCATCCTCTCCACCCTGCCCTACGCCTTCGGCGGGTTCGTGGTGGGCTCGATCCTGAGCCGCCGTACGGAGGCGGTCGGCCGCCTCTACGCGTTCAACCTGGTCGGCAGCGCCGCGGGCTGCTTCGCCGTCAATTTCCTGCTTCGGCCGCTGGGGGCCGAGCGGCTCGTGCTGCTGCTGCTGGCGGTCGGCGCGGCGAGCGCGGGGCTGTTCGTCGAGCGTTCCCGCCGGACGCTGCGGTGGGGAGTGCTGGGCGCCGGGGTGCTCCTGTCCCTGACGGCGCTGTGGGCCCCTTCGCTGCTCCCGTTCCAGCCGGACGCGAAGGACGGGCTGGTGCGGACGGCGGAGATCTACCGCGAGCATGGGGGCGGCGAGCCGATCCGGGAGTGGGAGGCGTGGGACCCGATCGGGAAGATCGACATCACCTCGTGGCGCGGGCAGAGCATCTGGACGCCGGACCCGCTGCCGTTCAAGGGCTACACGCAGGACGGCGGCGCCTCGTCGGTCCTGGTGGGCCTGGGCGCCGGCCACGCCGACCGGATGAAGCTGTTCGACGACACGGTGTACGGGGTCGTCCACCAGCTTCGCCCCCGCGCGGACACGCTGGTCATCGGGCTGGGCGGCGGCCCCGACATCCAGTGCGCGCTGCAGCACGGGGCCCGCAGCGTCGTGGGCGTGGAGATCAACCGTTCGGCGGCCGAGGCGGTCCAGGGGCCGTTCTCGAGGTTCGTCGGCGACGCCTACAACAAGCCGAACGTGCAGATCCTCGTGCAGGACGGTCGCAGCTACGCCCGCGCGACGAAGCGCCGCTTCGACGTGATGCAGATGTCGGGCACCGACACCCTGACGGTGCAGTCCTCGGGCTCGTTCGTGATGGCCGAGTCGTACCTCTACACGGTGGAGGCGTTCCAGGACTACCTGCGGCTGTTGAAGCCGGACGGGATGCTGGCGATCGTGCGTTTCGGTGCCGAGCCGTACCGGCTGGGAGCGATCGCGACGACGGCGCTGCGCAACCTGGGCGTCGCGCGGCCCGACCTGTGCGTCGTGGTGCTGAGCCAGGCGCGGATGAAGCTCTCCCTGGTGAAGAAGCTGCCGTTCACGCCCGGCGAGCTGGACGCGATCGACCGCATCGTGATGCGCAGCGCGGCTTCCAACGAGGGCATCGCGTTCCCGCCGTACGACATCTACGGGCTGAAGTTCGGCGACCCGCTGGTTCGCCTCTACGCGCCGGATCGGCCGGGGAACGAGCCGGAGATGAACCGGTTGTTCGCGGCGATCCGCGACCGCCAGGACCTGGGACTGCGCGTCGTGCCCACCGACGACCGCCCGTTCTACTTCGCGGTCGACCTGGTCAACTACTTCACGGGCGGCCCGGTGAACCCGGCCGCAGGCGCGCAGGTCGGCGCGTACATGCGCTTCATGGGGATCCTGGTCGCCATCGCCGTGGTGCTGATCGTGGTCCCGCTGCTGGCGTTCCGCGCGCGCAAGCTGCGGTCCCGGGGCGCGCTGCCGGCTTTGGCGTACTTCTTCCTCATCGGCGTGTGCTTCATGCTGCTCGAGGTCGGGTTGCTCCAGAAGTCGGTGCTGATCGTCGAGCATCCGGCGTACTCGGTGTCGGTCGTGCTGGCGTCGCTGCTGCTTTCGAGCGCGCTGGGGAGCTGGCTTTCCTCGCGGCTGCGGCTGTCGCCGCGGGCGATCGTGGGCCTGGCGGCCGCGGTGATCGGGGTGGTCGGCGGCGCCTACGTGCTGTTCTTGACCCCGCTGTTCAACGCGCTGCTGGCCTGGCCGTTCGCGCTGCGCATGGCCGCGGTCGTCGTCATCGTCGCGCCGCTGGGCACGGCGATGGGCATGTTCTTCCCCACGGGCTTGCGGCGCCTGGGCGAGGGCGGCGGCCCGCTGGCCCCGTGGGCCTACGGCGTCAACGGCTTCGCCTCGGTGCTGGGCACCGTCCTCTCGATGCCGCTGGCCGTGCTCTTCGGCTTCACGACGCTCTTCGCGCTGGCCGTCGGCGCGTACCTGCTGGCCGCCGTCGCCTTCCTGGGATTCCCGCGCCAGACCTGACGGACGCCGTCCTACTCGATGTAGCCCAGGGCGCGCAGGATCGCCTCCTCGCGCCGCGCGGGCGGGCGCGGGGCGCGGTGCGCGAGCGACCACAGAGGCGCCGCCGTCTCGACCAGCGTGGCCCGCCACTCGGCGAACGCGGCGTCGTCCGCGGCGACCGGCGACCGCTCCGCCGGGTCCGCGACCAGCTCGTACGCCTCCCAGCCATCGTCGCGCGGCACGTGGATCAGCTTGCGCGACGCGTTGCGGGCGCACACCGCCTCGGTCCGGTCCGGGTTGGCGCCGGCACGCGAGTCCACGTAGTGCGAGGTCTGCCCGAACACCACGCGCTCCGGTCCGGCCGCTTCCGCCTGCGCCAGCGTAAGCCCGTCCAGCCCCTCGGGGATCGGCAGCCCCAGCCGCTCGAGCAGCATCGGCAGCACGTCCACCAGGGAGACCTGCGCCGCGACGTGCCGCGGGCCGGTCGCGTCGGGATCGAGGAAGACGAGCGGCACGTGCAGCAGCGTGTCGTACAGATCGAACGAGTGCCCGTAGTGGCCGTGCTCGCCGAACTCCTCGCCGTGGTCGGAGACCACGACGACGAGCGTCTCGCCCTCCAGCCCCTGCGCCGCCAGCAGATCGAGCATCTTGCCGAGCTGCTCGTCGAACCAGCGCACCTCGCCGTCGTACAGGGCCATGAGCCGGCGCAGGAGCGGCGGCCCGGCGGCGATGCGTTCGCCCTCGCGGACCGACTGCTCGCCCAGGTCGTCGCGCACGTCGACCGGGAAGCCGCCGGCGATGGCCAGCACCATGGGCCGCACGGCGGGGTTGCCGAAGATGCTCCAGGTGTCGTGGTCGACCGAGCCCGTATAGCCGGGATCGAACATGTCGTAGAAGGGCGCCGGCGCGACGTACGGCGCGTGCGGCTCCATGAAGTGCGCGTAGACGAAGAACCGCTCGTCCTTGTGGCTCGCGATCCAGTCGGCGACGCGCTCCATCAGCCGTCCCGCGCCCGCGAACAGCTCCTCGTGTTGGTCCTCGAACCCGTCGATGAACCCGTGGTCCCGGCCGAGCAGCGGGTTGGAGGTGAATCCCGCCGTGCTGTAGCCGGCCGCCCGCAGTTGATCCGCCCACGTCTGCCAGCTCGCCGGCAGGAGCGAGCGCTCCGGGTGGATCACGCGGTGGCGCACGGGATAGACGCCGGTGAACAGCGAAGCGACCGAAGGCAGCGTCCACGACGCGGCCGCCGTCGCCTGGTCGAAGATCACGCCCCGCTCCCGCGCCGCGGCGTCGAGGTGGGGCGTCGTGTCGCGGTCGTACCCGTAGAGCCCGACGTGGTCCATGCGCAGCGAGTCGGCGAGCAGCACGACGACGTTTCGGCCGCCGTCGCCGCGGGCGCGGCGCGGCACGGACCGCTGCGTCACGACCTCGAGCTGCGTGAAGCCCGGCGTCGCCCACTCCTGCGGCAGGTCGCTGGACGCGGCCAGCTCCAGCTCGACCTCGCCGTCCGCGACCAGGCCGAGCGGCAGCAGGCCGGATGCCTCGCGCGGCCACGGCCCCACGGCACCGGGCTCGATCGCGAGCGCGCGCTTCCCGGACGTCGTCCAGACGGCGTCCCCGGACGCGTCGACGGCCGGCCGGCTTCGCACCGTGAAGCCCACCGTGCCGGCGCGTCCCGAGCCGTCCGCGGGCCAGTGCGGCAGGACGTGGAACCGGAAGCGCAGGGAATCGGACGGGCCGGCGTGGATCCGGTAGCGCAGCGACGAGCCCTGGGGCACGACGACCGCCGGCCGCAGCGCCATCTCCGCCATCAGCCCGACCTGGATCTCGTGCGGCGCCTTGCCCTGCGGGTTCGCCAGGCGCGACGCCTGCGGGAACTGCTCGAGCAGGTCCTGCCGCGCGGGCTCCGCCGCCACCGTCGAGCGATCGGGCGCCGGGTCCCGCCGGTCGGAGACAATTGCGGGCCACGACCAGTCGGCGATCAGCCCCTCGCGGCCACCGTCCACCGACAGCACGAGGTCGCAGCGCGCGCCGGGCTCCGCGGGCGCCGGCAGCGCCACGTCGGCCTCCAGCCACTCGTTCGCCCCGGGCTCCTTCGCCTGCACCGTCTCCGCGAACAGCCGTTCGAGACCCGCGCCGCGATCGAGCTCCACGCGGAACTCGATCGGCGCCGCCTCGCCCTGCTTGCGGATGGTGATCCCGTAGCCGAACACGAGCCGCGCCTCCGGCCGCAGCGGCAGGTTGCGGAAGCGAAGCCGCAGCGGCGGCGTGAACATGAACGCCTCGCGCTGGTCGTCGCGCAGCACCGGGAACCCCAGCTCCACGTGGCCCGGCGCCCCCTCGTACACGACGTCCCCCAGCAGCGTGAACAGGTCGAGCCGCCCGTCGAACGGCCCGGACGCGCCGACGGCCTCCACCTCCCCGTCGGACCAGGCCACCGCCTGCACCGGACCCGACGCGCCGCCCCCGCCCGGCGAGGACTTGCGCGAGCACGCGGGCACGAGCGCCAGGAGCAACAGTCCGGCGCGGGCCATCGGCAGCCACCCAGCAGCGGCGGGCACGGGCAAGCGGAGCTTGCCCATGGCACCCTCGAAGCACGACCCGTTGAACAAGACCACTCCTCCTCGTCTCCGGTCTACCCGGCTACGGCTTGCGGTTCAACCCCGCGGTCGGGCAGACCTCGACGCACCGCAGGCATCCGGCGCACGACTCGGGCAGGGGATCGCCCTGGAACGTCGACAGCACGGCCCGCGGACCACGGTGCGCGAACTCCAGCAGCGGGTCCTCCGGGCGCACGCGACGGCACTCGACGATGCACCGCTTGCACCACACGCACTTGTCGGGCTCCAGGCGGATCGCGGAATGGCGCCCGTCCGCCGGCGTCGTGATCGGCCGCAGCGCGAAGCGTTTCGACCGCAGCGGCCACTTCTCGCGCTTCGCGATCTTGATCAGCTCGCACGACTTGAGTGCCGCACAACCGTGGCACGTCGGCGCGTGCGCGCCCAGCAGCAGCTCGAAGCCCGTGCGTCGCAGCGCGGCCAGCTCCGGCGTCGCCGCCCGCACGACCATCCCGTCCTTCGGCCGCACCGCGCAGCTCAAGACCGGCTCGGCCCGGCCCTCGAGCCCCACGAAGCACAGCCGGCAGTTGCCGTCCGGGAACTCGTCGCGGATGGCGCACAGGTTCGGGATGTGGATCCCGGCGTCGAGCGCCGCCCACAGCAGCGGCTGCCCCGCGTCCGCCGACACCTCACGACCGTCGATGAGGATGGTCACGCGCGCCATCAGCCGCAGCTCCGTTCCGGCGGGGTGCCGGGCTCGGCCGGGGAGGAGATGACCACGGCGTCGTACTCGGCCGGGCAGACGCGGGCGCACGAGCGGCATTTCACGCACAGCGCGGGGTCGATCACCTTCTTGCGCGTCTTCGGATCGGTCGAGATCGCCTCGGTCGGGCAGCTTCCGACGCAGGCGTCGCACCCGCGCGCGCACTTCGTCAGGTCGATGCGGTAGCTGATCAGCGGCCGGCAGACCTTGGCCCGGCACCGCTTTCCCAGGATGTGCTCCTCGTACTCCTCGCGGAAGTGCCGCAGCGTCGTCAGCACCGGTCGCGGCGCGGTCTTCCCCAGGTTGCACGCCGAGCCTTCGGCCACGGCCTTCGCCAGGTCCTCCAGCTCGCGCAGGTCGCCCGGAATCCCCGCACCGCAGGTGATGCGCGTGAGCAGCTCGAGCAGCCGGTGCGTCCCCTCGCGGCAGAACGTGCACTTCCCGCACGATTCGCCGCGGGCGAACTCCATGAAGTAGCGCGCCGTCTCGACCAGGCAGTCCTCCTCGTCGAGGACGACGAGCCCGCCGGAACCCATCATCGCGCCGGCCCCGGCGAGCGAGTCGAAATCGACCGGAGTGTCCAGTGCGGAGGCGGGGAGGCAGCCGCCCGAGGGCCCGCCGATCTGCACCGCGCGCAGCGCGCGCCCGCCGGGCACCCCGCCCCCCAACTCCTGGACGACACGCCGCAGCGTCGTCCCCATCGGCACCTCGACCAGCCCGGGGTTGACGATCTTCCCCGCCAACGCGAACACCGCCGTCCCCTTGCTGCGCGCCGTGCCGACCGCGGCGAACTCGTCGGCGCCGCGTTCCAGGATCCGCGCCGTCGCCGCCAGCGTCTTGACGTTGTTCAGCACGGTCGGGCGGTTCCACAGGCCCTGCTCGGTCGAGTGCGGCGGCCGCACGCGCGGGTAGCCGCGCCGGCCCTCGAGCGACGCCATGAGCGCGCTCGATTCCCCGCACACGAAGGCGCCCGCGCCCTGGCAGATCTTCACGTCGAACGGGACCGACGTCCCCATCATCCCGTCGCCCAGGATCCCCTCCGCCCGCGCGTTGAGGACGGCCTCGGTCATGGTCCGCACCGCCAGCGGATACTCGGCCCGGACGTAGACGTAGCCGCGCCGCGCGCCGACCGCGTGGCCGACGATCGCCATCCCCTCGAGGATCGCGTGCGGGTCGCTCTCCATCAGCGTGCGATCCATGAAGGCCCCGGGATCGCCCTCGTCGCCGTTCGCGATCACGGTCCGCTCGTCCCCCGGCGCCTTGCGGCATTCCTCCCACTTCCGGGCGGCGGCGAACCCGCCGCCGCCGAGCCCGCGCAGTCCCGCCCGCCGCACCTGGGCGATCACGTCCTCGGGCGCCATCGCCAACGCCTTGGCCAGACCGGCGTACCCGTCGTGCCGCACGTACTGTTCCACGTCGCCCGGCACGATGCGCCCCGCGCGCCGCAGCAGCCAGCGCAGCTCGCCCGCGTAGCGCGGCATGTCCTCCATCGTCGGCAGCAGCTCGTTGGGCTCCAGCGCCCCCAGCACCAGCTCGAACGGCGGCTCCTCCCCCGCCAGGAGCCGCGCCGCGATCGACTCCGCGGACGCCGCGCTCAGGTGCCCGAAGACCAGCGGCGGCCAGGCCGGATGCCGCACGATCGCCATCGGCTCCGCGTAGCAATGGCCCAGGCAGCCGACTTCGAGGATCTTCCAGGCGGGAGTCGTGAGTCGTGAGTCGTGAGTCGTGAGTTCGGGCACGGCGGCGGGAAGGGGAGTCGGGAGTCGGGAGTCGTGAGTCGTGAGTTCGGGATCGCGGGCGCCCGTCACGCGGCGAAACGCCTCCAGTACCTTGTCGGCGCCGGCGGCCTTGCCGCACGTGGCCGTCCCGACCCACACGGTCGGCGTCGTCCCGTCCCACAGCGCCGTCCACGTCGCGTCGGCGCGCGCGCGCAGGGCGGCGAGGAAGGAGGAGGGCGGCACGGGGCTTAGCGCCGCGCCGGCTCGCGACCGGTCCATCGCGTCGTCGTGGTCGTGGTCGTCGTCGTCGTCGCGGAGTTTCGGGGAGGCGTCGGACGCGCCCAGGCGTCCCGACGACGACGACCACGACGACGCAGCAGGTGGTTCCACAGTTCTGGGATGCCGGACCGGGGGCTGAGGGCCGCCGTCCTTCTTTTCCAGCTCCGACCTGATGATGATCCCCTGGACGGTTGTGGGGTCGGCCTTGGCGTGGATCTTCTCCCCGTCGAGGACGACGGGGGCGAGGGTGCAGCAGCCGACGCAGGCGACGCGATCGAGAGAAAATTCGCAATCCGGGGTGGTCTGTCCGGAATCGATGCTCATGCGGCGGCGGCACTCGTCCAGCAGGATCTCCGAGCCCTTGAGATGGCAGGCGGTGCCGCAGCAGACGCGGACCGCGTGGCGTCCCGGCGGGTGGAAGCGGAACTGGTCGAAGAACGTCGCGACGCCCCATACGCGCGCGGCCTCGACGCCCGTGTCCTTCGCGATGCGCAGCATCGCCTCGCGCGAGAGGTATCCCTCGGCGCGTTGCGCCTCCTGGAGCGAGGCGATCAGCCAACCCGTGGCTTCGGAGCGGGACTCACGACTCACGACTCACGACCCACGACTAGTCTCCCAACCTACCCCAGATGCTTGCGCCACTCCGGCGCCCAGTAGGCGAGGATGAAGTCGGCGCCGGCGCGGCGCAGCGCCACGGCCGCCTCGCGGATCAGCCCGGAGAGGTCGCCGTAGCCCTTCTCCGCGGCGGCGTGGAGCATCGCGTACTCGCCGCTGACGTGGTACGCGGCGATCGGCAGCAGAGTCTGCTGGCGCAGGCGCTGGATGATGTCGAGGTAGAACATCGCGGGCTTGACCATGAGCATGTCCGCGCCCTCCTCCTCATCGAGGAGCGACTCGCGGATGGCCTGGTTCACGTCGTCGTACGGCGCCTGGTAGCCGCGGCGGTCGCCGAAGGCGGGCGCGGAGTTGGCGGCCTCGCGGAACGGGCCGTAGAGGGCGGACGCGAACTTCGTCGAGTAGCTGAGGATCAGCGTGTTCTTGAAGTCGTCGGCGTCGAGCGCCTGGCGGATGGCGCGCACCTGTCCGTCCATCATCGCCGAGGGGGCGACGACGTGGGCGCCGGCGTGGGCGTGGGAGACAGCCATGCGGCCCAGGGCCTCGATCGACAGATCGTTGTCCAGCTCGCGGCCCTTCAGGATCCCGCAGTGGCCGTGGTCGGTGTACTCGCAGAGGCAGACATCGGTGAACAGGACCAGGTCGGGGTACGCCTTGGCAGTGACGCGCAGGGCCTGCTGGACGAGGCCGTCGCCGCGGCAGGCGCCGGTGCCGCCGGGGTCCTTGGCCTCGGGCACGCCGAAGAACAGGACGCCGCCCACGCCGGCCTCCGCGGCCGGGAGCAGCTCCTTCTCCAGCATGTCGATGCTCACCCGGGCCTGCCCGGCGAGGCTGGTGATCGGCTCGCGCCGCTTCGTGCCATCGACCAGGAACACGGGGTAGATCAGGCGGGCCGGGGGCACCGCGGGTGCCGCGAGCATGCGGCGGATCGACGGGGTCGAGCGCAGCCGCCGCATCCTGGTTTCGGGGAATCCCATCGTCGTCCTCCCGCGCGCGACCGTCCGGGGCCGCGTGACGGCGGTGAAGATAGTACAAGTCGGGGCCTGTGCGTAGGGGGACCGGCCGGGACCTACAGCAGGATCACCGTGCGGAGCTGGAACCCGGTCATGTCGGAGTAGGTGTACGGCTGGCTGCCCACCGGGAAGGTCTCGACCTCGTACGTCGTCGGATTGATCTTCGCCGCGTGACTGCTGCTCTGCGCCACCGCCCAGACGTTCTGCTGGAAGTCGATCGCGACGCCGACCACCTCGCTCCCGACCCCCGGGATCTCGTGCACCAGCGTCACGTCGGCCTCGTTGATCTGCAGGACGCTGCCGCCGGTGTTGGCGACCCAGACCGAGCCGAGTCCGTCCACCGCAAGGCCGCGCAGGAAAGAGCCGCCGGCACGGTAGGCGACTTGCTCCGTCGTCACCGGGTCGAGCCGGTTGACGCAGCCCAGGCCCGACGTCCAGATCCGCCCCTCGGCATCCGCCGTGATCCCGTAGCCGCAGGTCACGGAGCGGTAGTCCGTGGCCAGCGTCGAGGTGTTCACGCGGGCGACCTGGCACAGGCCGACCGTGCACATCCCGCCGACGATCCAGAAGTTGCCGCGGCCGTCGATCACGCCGCCGTACGGCATGTTCGTCACGTGCGTGCGCTCGAGGATCGTGCCGTCGTTGCCGTCGAGCTTGAACACGTCGCCGGTGGTGAGCGCGCCGATCCAGACGAAGCCGCCCTCGCCGGTGTCCGGGTTCTCGGTGCCGTCCCACGCCGTCGCCCGCGCCCCGATCGCGGTCCCGCCCGTGGTGAGCGGCGAGTTCCAAAGCATGCACTCGTCCTCGCCCCAGGGCTTCACGTCGGTCGGACCGGTCGAGGTCTGGATCACGCCGTCACCGTTGCGGTCGTCGCAATCCTCCAGGAGGCCGGCGAACTTGGTCACCGACGACGGCCCGCCCGACACCTCCCGGTTGGTCACGACCATGTCGCCGTGCAGGTTGACCGAAGTGCGGGAGGGGTCGCCGCCCGTGGTCTGCGGGCTCGTCCAGTACCGCCCAACCTCCACGCCGTCCAGCGTGCACAGCTTGGAGAGCTTCCCCTCGCCCGTGTCCGCGATCCAGATGTAGGAGTGCTCGCCGGTCGCTTCGCACTGGCTGCGCCAGCCGCCGCCCTCCTCCGCCGCCGCGTCCTCCGCCCCGCCGCCGTCGTCGCGCGTCACATCGGCATCCGCGTCCGCGTCCGCGCCGGGGTGCCCGGAGCACTGGCAGGAACCGTCGACGCACGAGCCGCCGAGGTATCCGGTGCCCAGGCACTGCGAGGTACACGCCGCGGGCTCGCACGCCGCTCCGCTATCGTCGCCGCACGCCGCCAACGGCAGCAGCGCCACGCCAAGACACGCCAGTCGCTTGATCATCTCGATCCTCCCTCTCCGACCCCTCGGGAGTGTACGAGGGAGACGCTCCGCGTCAAGTAGTTGGTTCTTGGTTCTTGGTTGTTGGTCCGGACCACGAACCACCAGCCGACGACTTCCTGGAGGCTTCGCACCCCACTGCTGATGCTCCGACCCCCCACTTCAACCGGCTCGACCGGCAGAAAACGTGGTAATCCCCGGCGCCGAACGCGGGTCTCGTGCGGCACGGACCATGCACGGCACGCGCGCGCGGATCGGGGAACCGCAGGAGGAACACGATGAGGATCTCGAAGACCACGCTGCTCGGCTCGCTGGCTCTGGTCGCCGTCCTGCCCGGCTGCCTCGCGACCGACGACGCCGGCGACGAGGACAACCCGTTCCTCCAGGACATGAGCAACGACGGCAAGGAGGACACGGGGTACGTCAACCCCGACGGCCTCGAGGTCGAGGTCGACCTGGAAGGCGACGTCGAGGCCTCGAGCTGGCGGATCTGGGACGCACCGGCCGAGGTCGGGCAGTTCGCGGTGACCTACCTGCGCAAGCGCGGCGAGTTCTACGTGGAGAGCCTGGCCGAGGACGCGACGTCCGACCGCCGGGTCGAATGGCAGCTCGACGGCACGTGGCTGACCGCCGCCCAGGCGCGCGAGCACGGCACGACCGGCATGCGCCACTTCCGCATCCGCGGCGTCAACGCCGTCCTGCTGCACTCCGCCTCGCGCGGCGTCGCCGTCGGCTCCGCCTTCACCGCCAAGGTCCCGCTCAAGCCCTACGACGTCATGACCGAGGCCGGCGACCGCTGCGCGGAGCCGGACGACCACATGGGCCTCTCCTCGTCGATCTACTGGTACATGTGGGACCCGGAGCATGCCGGCTGCGACATCGCCATGCAGGACCTGCGCGTCACCGTCTCGCGCATGTTCGACGCCAGCCGCACAACCTACCCCGAGTTCGACCGCCTCGTCGCCGACGGCCAGATCACCTTCGTCGTCCTGTTCGGCGGGATCGACGACGAGCTGACCGACAACGACCCCGGCGTGCGCAACATGAACCGCATGGTCCGCAACCTGACCTCCGGCGGCTACGCCGAGGTCTCCCCCCGCCCCGCCGTCGGTCGCCGCTTCATCAAGCGCGTCGCCGGCATCGACGTCGTGGCCGATCTCTACTCGCCCTACGAGTTCTCCGGCCTGGGCGACATGGCCCACTTCGCCAACTTCCAGAAGGCCCTGTCCGAGCACGAGATCGTCGCCTACGACGGCCACAGCATGCTCGGCGCCAGCGACTTCTGGTCCCGCCCGACCTACCCCGCGTTCTACCAGATCTACCTCTACGGCGGCTGCCTGGGCTACGAGTACTACGTCCGCCCGATCCTCGCCGGCAAGGGCGGCTGGGAGAACGTCGACATCATGTCCAGCGTCGTCGAGGTTTCGGCCGACGCGAACCTCTACGCCGCGCCCTTCCTGGCCAAGATCGTCTGGGCCCTGGAGAACGGCTACAAGGCGTCGTGGAAGGACCTCTTGACCGTCGTCCGCCGCAACGTCGGCGACTCGACCTTCGGCGCCAGCGGCGTGCGCGAGAACTGCTTCTCCCCCGAGGGCTCGCTGTGCACGACCGAACCGCCGCCCCCGACCGGCGAGACGCGAACCTACGAGAACGCCTCCCCGGTCGTCATTCCCGACAACGTCCCCGCGGGCGTCACCTCCACGATCGTCGTGCCCGACGCCCTCACCCCGACCGCCGTCACCGTCGACGTCGACCTCGTGCACACCTGGGTCGGCGACCTGCGCGTGACCGTGGTCCACGACGGCGTCGAGGCCGTGCTGTGGGACAACACGGGCGACTCGGACGACAACATCGTCCAGAGCTTCCCGCTCGCCGCCTTCGCCGGCCGCCCCGCCGCCGGCGAGTGGACGCTCAAGGTCGTCGACTCCGCCGCGCGCGACGTCGGCACCCTGAACCGCTGGGCCGTCAAGCTCACGCCGTAGGCGGGCCGCCGGGGTCCGGAATCACGTCCGCCTCCGTGAGCACCAGATCGACCGGCAGATCGCAATCGTCGCAGGGCACCTCCTCGACGATCTGCAGCGCGAAGGCCAACGCGACACGCGGCGCCGGGCACTCGGCCAGGAAGCGATCGTAGAAGCCGCCGCCGTAGCCCAGCCGCCGGCAGCGCCGATCGAAGGCGACGCCGGGCACGAGCACGAGGTCGACCTCGGCGGGCGCGACCCGCGGGCAGGAAGCCGCCGGCTCCAGGATGCCCTTGAACCCCGGCGCCAGGTCGTCGAGGCTCGAAACGACCGCGTGCTCCATCGTCCACGACGCCGGCCGCACGACCGGCAGCACCGGCCGCCTGCCCGTTTCCAGCAGTCTCCGCACGATCCGCAGCGTGACCACCTCCGAGCCGAAGCCCGCGAACAGATGCACGGTCCGCGACCGATTCATCTCGGGCCGGGCCATGAGCCGACACGCGATGGCCTCCGACCAGGCGTCCCGCGACGCGGCGTCGGCTGCGTCGCGCGCGCGGATCATCCGCCGCCGGAGCGCTCGCTTCGCATCACGAATCTCCGGCGAACCGCGCGGAATCGGGTCGCGCATGGCGGTGGAGCATCGTCCGGAGAAACCCCGCCGTCAATCGGCCCCGGCGGGGGCACCGAAGCCGCCCGGACCCGAAGCTGCGGTTCCGGCCGTGGACCACGCCCGGGTACCGGATCGCCCGAGTCTACTAGTAGACTTTTTTGTCTACTAGTAGACTCGCCGGCCGGCCTGCGCCCGAGCCTCCGGCGGAGGCTCGGCCGGCGCGGGCGGACGCTGCAGGCGGCGTTCGTTGCGCTCGAGGTGCGGGTGGTGGCACGTTGCGGGCATGAGGAAGAACGCGGTGATCCTGACGGCCCTGGTGGCGGTGTGCGCGCTCCCGCAGTGCAGGAAGTCGGGCTCCCCGGACGATCGGCCGGGGGCGCACCTGGGCCAGCGGAAGGCGGACGAGCTGACGATCGGTCCGCACCGGATCGCAATCCCGGCCGGCTGGCGCGACGTGACCGAGCTTCCGGACCTCCCGGGAATGCTCCAGCCGCCGGCCGGCGGGGCCGTGCTCGTCCAGGACGTCAGGACCAACGAGCGCTTCGGGGCGAACATGGTCTTCATGTGGGCGCCGAATCCTCCCGGCTGGAGGTTCACGACCTGCGACCTTCTCGCCGCGCAGACGGGGCGCGAGCTCCGGGCCGAGACGAGCGACGTCAAGACCCTGACGCCCGATGGCGACACTGCCTGCCGCTGGCGCATGGCGACCGTGAAGGCGGCCGGCATCGCCGCCATCCGGCTCCAGGGCGACCACCAGTTCCTCGCCCAGTGCCAGACCGCGAGGGAAGGCGATCCCGAGGCCGAGCGGGCCTGCGAGGGCGTCCTCGCGCAGCTCCGGCTCGGGGACTAGCGCCGCCCCGGGCCGGCGAGCGACTTGCGGCTCAGGCCCATGGCGCCCTTGAGCGCGCCGTCGAACCAGCGCGTGGGGATGAGCCGCAGGGCCCAGATCGCCGCGCGGTAGCGCCCCGGGGAGAGGTAGCGCGCGCGCGGGTGCCGCTTGCGCAGGATCTTCGCGACCGTCCGCGCCACGACCTCGGGCCCCGGAGCCGTCTTGTCGACCTGGTCGAGCTGCCGCTGATAGCGGTCGAACGCCGGGCCGTACGGCGACTCCATGGCGCGGTAGCGGTCGACCGTGGCCTTGATCGTCGTGGCGAACTGCGTGCGGATCGAGCCGGGCTCGACGATGACCACGCGCACGCCGAAGGGGCCCAGTTCCATGCGCATCGCGTCGGTCAGCGCCTCGACGGCGTGCTTCGTCGCGCAGTACACGCCCTGCAACGGCAGGGTCATCCGGCCCAAGACGCTGCTCACGTTGACCACGCAGCCCTCGCCCCGGCGGCGCATGGCGGGGACGAACTGCTGCGTCACCCGGACGAGCCCCACGACGTTCGTCTCGAGCTGGGCGCGCAGGTCCTCCTCGGCGACCAGCTCCATCGGCCCCATCCGCCCGAACCCCGCGTTGTTGATCAGCGCGTCCAGGCCGCGGCCCTCCGTGCGCCGGTCGACCTCGGCCCCTGCGGCGGCGATCGACGCCGCGTCGTCGACGTCCAGGACGAGCGTGTCCAGCGGCAGCGAGCCCGCCTCGCGTTTCAACTCGTCCAGAGCGGCCGCCTTGCGGCCCGTGGCCAGCACCCGGTAGCCCAGCCGCGCCAGGTGCAGCGCGGTCGCGCGACCGATTCCCGACGTCGCCCCCGTGACCAGAACGACCTTGGACTTGTCCATCTCGCCCCGCCTTTCCGGAAGGTCCCGAAACGCGACAGCCTGGCGCGAGGGAGCGGGGTGCGTCAAGGCACGTCGCGGACCGGACACGGCAGCGCGAGGCCTGCGACGTCGCCGGCGCCCTCGACGCGCTCCTCCGGCCGAAGCTCCGTCGGACCGTCGAACGCGCCCGCGAGCACGGCCGCCACCGACTGCAGCGGCGCCGGAGAAGCCTGCATCGCGGCAATGGAGCACGAGGGGGAGCACGACGCAAGAGCGTCCGGTCGGGCGTCCGCTCTTCGACGGCATCGGCCCTTCGACCCCTCAGCTTGACGAAGGCAGCCGGCACGGGCCACCTCGCGCCCGCCCCGGACGACGGGCGGCGGTCCGCGTCAGGGCGCGGAGCCGACGCAGTAGCCGCGACCCTCCCCGCCGACGATGCGATCCACGTAGCAGCATCCGGAGAGCACCGTGCCGTCGGCCGCCCCGTCGCCCGAGACCGCCTCGCAGCGGGTGCCGGCGCAATCCCCGACCTGCGGCGGCTCCGGCGTCGAGGCATACCGGCAGGGCAGCGTGCAGTGCGTCTGGTTGTCCGCGGCCGTCAGCGCGCACACGGCCGCCGCGGAGACCTCCGAGCACTCGTCGGTGTGCCAGCAGGACTGGTACCAGCTCGCCTCGTCGCATCCGGCGCCGCCGGCGACCGCGAGGACGAGCACCCAACGGAGACCTCCACCGCTGCTCCTCATGTTCTTGCCTCCTCGCGCGCTCCGGCTTCCGTCGTCCGGAGCCGAGCACGCAGGAAGAGACGGCTTCCGGACCCGCATCCGCCCTCTACCGCCATCGCGCCGCCGTCCCTGCATGAGCGTGGTCCACGATCCGCGCCCCGTCAAGAGGGGACCGGCGACGCCTCGACGTAAGACGTAAGACGAAGGACGTGAGACGCCCCTACCTCCGCCCCGCGTGGGCCCACCCCAGCGCGAGCGCGGCGAGGCAGCTCACGGCCAGGCACAGGCCCAGCGTGCGCGCGGGGGGCAGCGGGATCAGCGTCAGCGCGAAGCCGATGGCGGCCAGCACCGGGCCGACGATCCACGCGGTGCGCCTCGCGTCCCACCACGGCGCCGCGCCGCCCACCGTGGATGGCAGGAGCAGGAGCGAGCCGAGCGTGCCGGTGAGAACGACGGCCGACGCGAACGTCACGGAGAGGCCCGGATCCCCGGGCAGGCCCAGCAGCCCGGCGCCCCCGAAGGCGAGCGACACGGCCACCAGCGGCACGATCGTCACGGGAATCGCCCGGCCCAGGCAGCGCATCATCCCGGTCCAGCCCGTCGCGCAGGCCGCCGTGCCGAGCCCCGACTCGCCGCCGTCGCCGACCAGGAACAGCAGCACCCACAGCACCAGCCCCAGCACCGCCGCGGCCAGGAAGCCGACCGTGAGACCACGTATCGTCGCGGCACGCACCGACGGCGCGGCCAACGGCATGCCGCCCACGCGCACCGTCAGCGGAACGCCGTCGCCGGGCAAGGCGAGGCCGCCGTCGCGCAGCTCCGACGACGCCGCCAGAAGCTCCGCCTGCGCGCGCTCGGACCGATCCGGATCGCCCGTCTCCATCAGCGCCCAGGCCTGCACGAACGGCGGCAGCCGCGTGCGGCTCTCGCCCTCGGTCGACACGCGCGAGAGCGCCTCCGCCAGCCCCTCCGTCTCGCGCTTGAGGCCGACCTCGTCCTCCGCCGCCGGCGGGAAGACCGCCACGAGCGCGGCACGGACGGAGTCCTCGTCGACCTTCCCCGCGGCCGCGATCCGAGCCGCCATCGCGGCGACCTCGGTCGCGCCGACCGGGATCGGCTCCTCGGTCTCCAGGTCCTTGACCAGCACCCACGTCGTGCCGTCCGCGAAGTGCTCGCCGATCCGCGCGCGGAGCGCGTCCTCGTCGGGTCCCGCCGGCGCCGACGCGCGGTCGAGCAGGTCGCGCAGGAGCGCGGGCGTGCGCTTGTCCGAGGCGATCCCGAGCCGCGCGAGGCGCGAGCCGAGCCGATCGACCAGCTCCGCGAGCATCCGCGCCCTGGTCGGCTCGTCGGTACCGCCGAACGCGCGGTAGCGGGTCGACCCGGGTACCGTGCCCGCCAGCACGTCCCGGACCTGCACCGCGTCGGCCACCGTCGCCCGCGGGTCGATCTTCACCAGCACGGCCGCCGCGTCGTGCGACGGTCGCACGAGCTGCCCCAGCCCCGGCTGGCCCTCGGCCAGCCAGAAGAACTTGCGCACGCCCTCCGCGTTCTGCGGCAGCTCCGACGCCCGCCCGTATGCCTTGCCCTGCGTGCGGACCGCGCCCAGGAGCGACGTCACGGACAGGACGGACGGCTCGGCCAGCGCCGCCGCCTCGAGCGCCCGCAAGGCGTCCAGCGCCTCGGGAGTCGCGATGTCGCCGTGCACGGCCGCCACGATCGTCGCCGTGCCGTCGAAGTGCCGCAGCAGGAACTGCTCCGCCTCGTGCGGCCCGCTGCCCGGCCGGAACGCCTCGCCCGGCTCGACCGCCGCCCGCAGCCGCGGAACCCCCAGGTACGCCGCGGCGCAGGCGAGCGTGAGCACCAGCGCCAGCGCCGGCCGTGCTTGGGGCACCGGAGAAGTCGCCGCCGCCGCGCCGTCCGCGGGCGGTCGTGCCAGCGCGGGCAGGATAAGCGCGGCGAGCGCCAGGTTCGCCAGGCCGCCGGCCAACAGCAGGAACGCGGCGTCGTCCGCGCCGGCGAGCAACGCGGCCAGCGCCGCGATCGCAATCCAGGCCGCCACGCCCTGCGCCACGGCTCCCGAGCCGCGCACGCGGGCCGCCGCCGCGCCGTCCGCACGCAGTACGTAGCTCGCCAAAGCGAAGGTCGAGCCGGCCGCGGCGACCCGGGCGACGAGGGCCGAGGAGGCGAGGGGGCGTCCGAGCGCCGCGGCGGGAACGAGCGCCGCGGCGGCGGAGACGCCCGCGGCGGCGAGCGCGAGCAGGTGGGGGATCGTCCGTTGCGGCGTCACGAAGGGCACGAGCAGCAGCACGGCCGCGAGCAGCAATCCCAGGAGCGGCGCCGCGCTCGTCTGTGCCATGGACACGGCCAGCGCCGCGCCGGGCGCCCCGTCGACGTAGATCCGCGCCCCCTCGAGCAGGCGCTGCGCCAGGTCGGCCACCTCGCGGGCCGTCTCCCGCTCGGCCCGTTTCGCCGGATCGAGCCGTACGGGGATCAGCGCCGCGTTGCCGTCCGCGGCGACGAGGTTGCCCATCACCAGGTCGTTGGAGAGGACCTCGCGGCGCACCGCGTCCAGCCGCGCGGGATCGTCGGGGATCGGTCGCGGCACGAGGTCGGCGACCTCCGTGGTGGAGGTCCCCGCCTTGATCAGCGGGATCTCGGTGAAGCACACCACCTCGGCCACGCCGGGCACCATCGCCGCGTCGCGCGTGAACTTGCGCAGCCGGTCCAGCGAATCCTTGGCGAACAGGTCGTCGCGCTCGACGCCGATCAGCAGCGTGTCGAGCATGCCGAACGGGCCCGCCGCGGCCCGGAACTCCCGCACCTCGGGATCGTCCGTGGGGAGCATCGAGAGCGGGTCGTCGTCGAACCGCACGCGCAGGGCGCCGAAGACGGCGGCGCCGAGCAGCGCGGCTCCGGCGAGCACGGCGAGGGTCGTGCGGCGGGCGGAGGGAGTCGGCATGGCAACTCCTGGCGTGGGACCGGGTCGTGCCCGGTGCTAGGCCGAGCGGTCGTTCTCGGCGGGCTGGTTCTTCTGGACGGGGCGCCAGTAGATGATGCGGGTGCAGTTCGGACACTGCAGGACGCGCTCGCCCCGCTGGACCTCGTTGTAGATCTGCGGCGGGATCTGGAGGTGGCAGCCCTGGCAGTTGCCGCTGATCACCTCGACCATCGCCTGCGGCTTGCGCTTGCGGATCCGATCGTACAAGGACAGCGTCTCGCGCGGCACCCGCTTCTCGATCGCGGCCCGCTGCGCGACGTGCGCCTCGCGCTCGGCGTCGAGCTGGTCGATCTGCTTCTTGGTCTCCGACTCGCGCGTCTGGAAACCTCCCTGCAGCTCGCGGAACTGCTCCTCCTTGGCGGCGATCGACTTCTTCAGCGTCTCGACCGTCTCCAGGAGCTGGAGGATCTCCTTCTCCCGCACCTGGATCGCCCCCTTGATCATGTCGATCTCCCGTTGCGCCGCGTTGACCTCCCGCTCGTTGCGCGCCTGGGCCATCTTGCCCTTGCTCTTGGTCAAGAGCTCGTTCTGCAGCAGGACCTCCTGCTGCAGCTCCACCAGGTACTTGTCGTCCTCGGCAAGCTGCTTGCGCTCGCGATCGATGATCCCGTAGATCCGATCCAGATGGGTCTTCAGGTCCGCCAGCTTGTCGGGCAACTCTCGACGCTGCGTGTCGATTCGGAAAACTTCCAGGTCGATCTTCTGCAGTTCGCTCAGGTCCTCGATCGCCCTCTGCACCGGCCAACCTCCTGCCGCGAGCCCCGCCGCACCACGTCCCCCACTTCTCAATCCGGCCGCGGCCCTCGTTCCCGACCTCGACCGCCCTCTCACCCTCCCGTTTCAACCAGGTGGGCCCACCTGGGATTGAACCAGGAACCGCCCGGTTATGAGCCGGGAGCTCTCACCGCTTGAGCTATGGGCCCCACGGCGAGCGCGCGCGGACTATAGCTCGGTCGACGCGCAAGTTGCAACGACCGATTCGCCCTGGCAGGATTCCCTCCGGAAGGAGGCCCGACGTGACCCGAATCGCTTCCGCCGCCCTCGCCCTCGCCCTGCTGCCGTCGCTCGCCCCGGCCGCACCGCTCGACATCCCCATCACGACCCGCACCCTCCCGAACCGCCTGCGCGTCGTCGTGGCCCCCAACCACCTCGTCCCCACCGTCGCCGTCTCCGTGCACTACGACGTCGGCTCCGCCGTCGAGACCCCCGGCCGCACCGGCTTCGCCCACCTCTTCGAGCACATGATGTTCGAGGGGACGGCGAACGTCGGCAAGATGGAACACTTCGCCATCGTCGCCGAGGCCGGCGGGATCTGCAACGGCTCGACCGGCCCGGACCACACCGAGTACTGGGAGTCGGTCCCGCGCAACGCCTTCGAACTGGCCCTGTGGCTCGAGGCCGACCGCATGACCACGCTCGACCTCTCCCCCGCCAACTTCGAGAACCAGCGCGACGCCGTGATCCAGGAACGGCAGGAGAACTACGACAACCAGGCCTACGTCCCCTCCTTCCTGCGCATCAACGAGCTGGCCTACCCCGGCTACTTCGCGTACTCGCACTCCGTGATCGGCGACCGCGCCGACCTGGAGGCCATGCCCTTCCAGGACACCGTCACCTTCTTCCACACCCACTACGTCCCCGCCAACGCCGTGCTCGTCGTCGCCGGCGACGTCGATCCCGACGCGGCATTCGCGGCGGTGGAGACGTACTTCGGAAAAATCCCGGCGGGAGATCCGCCGCCGTTCGTCTTTCCCGACTACGCGCCGCCGGCGGGCGAACGCGTCGAATCGCTCGTCGATCCCCTCGCCCCCCTCCCCGCCTTCCACATCGCCTGGAACGTCCCGCCCTTCCGCTCGCCGGACTCGTACGCCCTCGACCTGCTCGGCACCTGGCTCACCGACGGGGAAACCGCGCCGATGTACCGCGACCTGGTCAAGGACCGCGCCCTCGTCGCCCAGCTCTCCGTCGGCCTGGACGAGCGGCGCGGGCCGGACCTCTTCTCCGTCTTCGCCGTCTGCGCGCCCGGGCACGAGCCGGCCGAGGCCCGGGCGGCGGTGGACGAGTGGATCGACCGCATCGCCGCCGAGGGCATTCCGGACGACGGCCTGCAGCGCGCCAAGAACCTGCGCCGCAAGGGCTTCCTCGAGGAGATCCGCACCAACCTCCGCCTGGCCAACCAACTCGCCCGCTATCAGCTCTACTACGGCGACGCGGCGCTGCTGCTGGGCGAACTGGATCGCTGGGACGCCGTCACGACCGAGGACGTGCGGCGCGCCGTGGGCACCTGGCTCCGCCGCGACAACCGCGCCGTCCTCGACGTGCTTCCGCCCCCTCCCCCGCCGCCGGAAACGGAGTCGCCGTTGCCGTAGCCGCAGCCGCGCCCTGAAGGGCGCGGTTCGGTTGGGAACGCCCCTCCCCGCCGAACCGCGGGCCTGAGCCCGCGGCTGAACGCCCCGCCTACATCCCCGTCGACTGCTCCAGGCACGTCATCATCTGGTCGCACGGCAGCGCCAGGCAGTGCCGGGCGGCGCTGATCTCGCCGAAGGTTGCGGGATCGTCGAGCGCGGCGGTGAGGCACATGCCGCTCACTCCGGACAGGAGCTGTTCCTTCATCCCGGCCATCACGTCGGCCGCGGCGGGATCGGCCGTGGCGCCCATCGCCGCGGCCATCAGCGTGTCCCAGCACCGGTCGAGCGCGGCCGGGAGCTGCGCGCACATCTCGCGCGTCTCCGCCGGCAAGGCCGCCACCCGCGCCGGGTCGGGAGGCGTGCCGAAGAGGTCCCCCGCGCCGCTCCCCTCGTCGCTGCTCCCCTGGTCGTCGTCTCCCCCCGCCAGGTCCATCTCGCCCATGCACTCCCACATCTGGTCGCAGTCCCGCTCCAGGCACGCGACCATCTGCTCCTGCGCGCCCGGCGGAAGCTCGGTCAGGCCCCGCCGGCACTCCTCCACGGCCGGTCCCAGGTCCTCCGCGGGAAGCTCCACATCGACGCACTGCGCGGAGCGGATCACCATCTTCGTGCACAAGTCCGCGTCGCCGGGCATCGCGACCGGCTCCTCCTCATCCCCCTCGTCCTCGCCTCCCTCGTCCTCGTCCTCGCCTTCCGTCGTCATCGTGGCGATGCACTCCATCTTCGCGCCGCATTCGGCCACGGCGTTGCAGGAGCGCAGGGCCGCCTGCTGCTCGCCCGGCCAGTCGCCGAACTCCTTCCGGCACTCCTCCAGCGCCTCGATCGCCTCTTCGGCGCCGAGCGCCTCGCCGAACTCCTCGGAGAGGCATCGCATCATCGCGGGGATCAGCGTCGCGCACGGGTCGGGATCGTCCGGCGGCGGCGGCGCGGACGGCCCTTCCGGTACCGCCGCCGCGTCCGGTCCGCGCGCTGCCGCGGTCGCTGCCGGCGCCGACGCTCCGATCGCCTTCAGCTCCGTCGCAAGCTCCGCCGCGTCGACGGCGCGCCGGAACGCCGGCTCGCTGCCCGTCGCCAGCAGGGCGCGCCCGGTGTCGCGCACGGCCTCGAGCGCGGGAGCCGGCGGAGCGGCGGAGGACGCCGCGCCCGCCACCCCCGGCCGGCCTCGACCGCCCCCGAACAGGCCCGCCAGCAGGGACCCGCCGCCACCGACCTTGACCGGCGCCGCCCCGGCTTCCCCACCCGTCGTCGTGGCCGGCCCCGCGGCTCCGGCGTCCGTCGCCGCCGCCGCCGCTTCGCCCGCCGTCTGCGCCCCCGCATCCGTCGCCGCCGCCGGAGGCGCCGGCGCCTCCTCGGTCTTCTTCTTGCACGCCCCTCCCACCGCCATCGCCGCGCACACCACGACCGCCCACTTCGTGCTCGCCGCCATCGTGCCCTTCCTCCTCCCCCCCGTCCGCGCGACGCTACCCCCGCGACGCCGCCGACTCAACCCCGCCCCCCTTTTCGTGCTTCGCCTCTTTGCGCCCTCTGCGCGAACCCCCGAATTTGCGCGATTCCGCACGCACCGTATACTGACCCGCGTGAGCATCGCGAAATCGCTCCCGCTCCTCCCGTTCGTCCTGGCCCTTCATTGCAGCATGTCCGGCGCGGCCGACGACGGCACCGACGGCGGCGGGGACGTCCCCGACGACGGAGCCTCGCGCTCGATCCGGTTCGTCGAGGCCGGGCCCGTCGAGCTGTTCTACCGCCAGTCGTTCGACTACTCGCTGCTCGTCACCGACGCGGACGGCCCGGTCGCCGGCGCGCGCATCGACGTCGCGCTCGAGAACGGCCAGGACTCGTCGCTGGACGCGACCGTCCTCGAGACGGCGGCCGATGGCGTCGCGCACGGCTCGCTCGTCGCCGCCACCGTCACCATTCCCAGGGATCCGCTCGACCTGCCCATCCTGCTGCGCGCGTCGCTGCCGACGGGCGAGACGGCGCGGCTCGAGATTCGCACGCAGGCCCCCGCCGCGGTGCGCGTGACGCTCGACCCGGCCTACGCCGGCGAACGACGGGTTCCGGCGTACGAGGTCGAGCTGTCGCCCGGGACGACCTGCCCGGCGGTGTACCGCGGGCCGGGAGATCCCCGCACGACCATCACCGTGACCGTCGATGCGTCCGACCCGACGTTCGACCTGCCGGTGGCGCTGCTCTACGCGCCCCTGGCGCTCTCGGTCGTGGGCCTGGACGGCGGCGTGCCGCTCACCTGGGGCTGCGTCGACGGAGTGTCGGTCACACCGGCGGGAGTCGCGTCCCTTCCGGTCTCGCTGGCCGACCTCCCCTGGCCGCGGCCCGGCACGCACGCCACGACCACCCGGCTGCTCCTCGGACCCCTGGCCGGCGAGGTCGTCCAGGCGGTCTTCTCCTCCGTCTCCGCGGCGCTCGACGGCTCCACGCCCCCCGGCGCCCTCGCCATCGATGGCATGCTCGCGGCACTCGAGGCCGACGGCAACGCCCCGGCGCGCGAGGTCCTCTCGGCCCGCCGCTCGCTGGACGCGCTCGATCCCGCCGTCGAGGCCGCCATGCCCCTTTTCGCCGCCGTCCTGCGCGACGCGCGCGACGGCGCCGTCGCGTTCCTCGACACCGCGTGGGTCGAGGGCTCGCTGGACCTGGGCGAGGTGGACGACACCGGCGTCGCCTTGTCCGTCGACCGCTGGCTCGCTCTGACCGACGGCACGACGGACCTCCCGTTCTCCGGCGCCTCCGAGCCCGCCCTGGAGGCCGAGGCCCACGCCGTTCCGTCCTCGTCGGCGCTGGAGCTGCGCCAGCACGAGCTGCCCGTCTCCCTGGCACGGATCGTCGAGCTGGCCGTCGGCGAGCGACTCGGCGACCCGGCCGTCCCCTTCGCCGAGACGCTCACCGCGCGCCTGGACGAGCTGGTCCCTTGCGAAGCCGTCGCCGCCGCCCTCGCCGTCTCGCTCGATCTGCTCGCCGTCTGCGACACCGCGTGCCTGGTCCGCTCCTGCGCCGCCTGGCACGATGCGCTGGTCGCGTCCTGCGCCGCGGCGCTGGACGAGGCCGCGGCGGGCTACTCCTCGCTGGCGCTCAGCGCCCGCTGCGGCTTCCTCGAACCCGACGGCGGGCTGGTCGACGCGGGACGCTGCGACGGCGACGTGACGGCCCGCTGGATCGGCATGGCGGGCGGGGAGCTGCTCCCGGGCCCCTTCACCGTCGACCCCTCGGCACCGTGACCGCTGCAGGCGATCGCGAGGCGCTCCGCCGGCGGGTGGCCGCCGCCGCGAAACTTGCCGCCCTGCGCCGGACCGAGGAAGATGGTGTCGCCACGGCGCTGGCCCGCGCCCGCTGCGCGGTCGAAACAGCCGGCCAGGCACGGGGGCGCTGCGAGGAGCGGCGTGGGCGACTGAAACTCGAGCGGCAGGAGCGACGCGCGCGACGGCTGGACGAGGCTTCCGGACGTCGCGCCGCACGCGCCGCGTTCGCCGACGACGAGGATCGCGCCGCCCGCGAGGTCCTCCGCCGCACGGACGAAGACCTCCGGCGCGCACGGGCGGCCGAGGCGGAGGCCGCGGCGTTGGTCGAGCGCCTCCTGCGCGCCTTGGGCGCCGCGGTCGCCGCCCGCCGCACGGCGGAATCGGTCGAGGCGCGCGGCGCCGTGGAGCTGCGGCGCCTGGACGAGGCGGCCGCCGAGCTCGAACAGGAGGACGTCGCCGCTGCTCGCCAACATGCCACCCGCAGGAACCCGCAACGGCGCTGACCTCCCGCGCCGGGCGGTCTTCGCCGTCCTCCTCCTCCTCCTGTCCGCCTGCCGGTCTCCCGCGCCCGACCCGCACCGCAACCGCACACCGCCTCCCGGACCCGCCCCGACCGAACCGCGCCCTTCAGGGCGCGGCTCGGCCGACGATGTCGCCGCAACCCACGCCGATGACGACGGAAATCCCGGCCTTCCCGACGGCGCCGACGGCGCCCCGGATGCCGCGGCGTCCGACGCCGTGGAGATCGAGGACGCGACGCACAGCCCCGCGCTGACGATCGAGCTGGGGACCGCCCTGCCGGGACGGGTTGCCGAGCTGGCCGCCGAGTCGTTCGCCGCCGGGGAGTTCGAGGAGGCCGGGGAATTCTACGAGCGGCTGGCGCGGGACACGGAGCGCGACGCGCCGGGCTGGTACGACGCGTCCCTCATGGCCGGCCTGGCGCGACTGCGCAGCGGGCAGCCCGAGCAGGCGGCCGACCGGCTGCGCCCGCTCTCCCGCGACGAACATCCGCTGCGACCGTTCACGCGCCTGGCGCTGGCGCAGGCCGAGCTGGCGCGGGGCGAGACCGCCCGCTCCCTGGCCGTGCTGGACGATGCGTGGCCCGCGCCGTACGACCGGCAGGCCGTGCTCCTGCACGCCGAGGCGTTGGCGGCCGAGGGGAAACCCGGCCAGGCGGCGAAGGTCCTGGAGGACGCGCGGCAGACGGCCGGCGACGCCCGTGCCCGGCTGCTCTATGACCGCGTGCGCCTGGAGGAGCTCCAAGACGCCGGTACGGCGCCCGACGAGGCGGGCCTGGAGCGCTGCCGCACGGCGCTCGCGGATCTGCGAGCGTTGCGGGCCGAACGCCCGGGGACGGACGAGGGGGAGCAGGCGGATCGGCTCCTGCGCGAATTCGCCCCGCTCCTGCCCCGGCGCGAGCGCGCCCGCCTGCTGGACCTCACCCTCGCCGACCGCCTCGAGCGCGTCCGCCGGCTCACGGCCGCGTACCGCTACGACTCCGCCCAGGAGGAGGCTGAGAAGCTCGTCGCCGACGTCGGCCGCCACGACAGCCTCCGTTGCCCCGCGCTCCAGGCCGCCGCCGATGCCTGGTATCGCGCGCGCGACTACGCCCGCGCCGCCCAGCTCCTGGACGACGCGCTCGAAGCCTGCGGCGGCACCGACGACTGGCCCGCAATCGCCTTTCGCACCGCGAAGGCCCACCTCAACATCGATGATCGCGACGGCGCCGAGGAGCTGTTCGAGTCCGTCGAGCGCGCGGTGCCTCGCGAGACGCTGGCCGCCGACGCCCGCCTGGCCCGCGCCGAGCTCGCGCTCGATCGCGACGACGTCGAGTCCTTCACCGCCCTCGCCCGCTCGCTCCTCGACGATTTTCCCGGCACACCTCAGGCCGAGGAGGCGGCCTGGACGCTCGGCCTGCGCGCGCTGGCCGAGGACCGTGCGGACGACGCCGAACGGGAATTCGCCGCGCTCGTGCGCGCCGGCTCGGCGCCGGCCGAGCCCGCGCAGGGAGGACGCGCCCGGTACTGGCACGGGGTGGCCCTCGCGGCGGCGGAGCACGAAGACGACGCGCTGGCCGAGTGGCGCGAGGTCGTCGGTCACGACCCGCTGACGTACTACGGCCTGCTGGCCTACGGACGTCTGCGCCTGCGGGACGAGGCTGCCGCGCGCACGAGTCTGGCGGAGGCGCTGGCCCGGAGGCCCGAGCCGCGACCGCTGCGCGTCGAGGTGCCGGACGTGCCCCTCACACGCTCGGACGGCTTCAAGCGGGCGATCGCCTTCCTGCGGCTGGGCCTGTTCGACGAGGCCGAGGCCGAGGTCGCGGCGCTGCGCGCCGGCGCCGACGTGCCGCTCGAGGCCGTCGGGGCGCTGGCCACGCTCGCCCAGCGCGTCGGCGCCTACAAGCTCGGACGCCGCCTGGGCGGCGTCTCCCAGTGGCCGCTGGGCCGCGAGGCGCTGGACGCCGACTCGCTCCCGCGCTGGGCGCTGGCCTACCCGCGCGGCTACGAGTCCACGGTCGCGAAGGCCGCGGAGGACCAACGGCTGCCGGCGGCGTTCCTGTTCGGGGTCATCCACGAGGAGAGCGGTTTCGAGCCGCGCGCGTACTCGTCGGCGCATGCCGTCGGCCTGATGCAGCTCCTGGTGGGCACGGCGGAGCGCTTCGCGCCCCTGGCCGGCGTCGAGGGCGCGATCTCGCGGCGGCGCCTGAACCGTCCGAGCGTGAACGTCGCGATCGGCGCCGCGTTCCTGCGCTTCCTCGCGGATCGCTACCCCGAGCGCATGGTGCTCCTGCCCGCCGCATACAACGCCGGCGAGGGCCGGCTGGACCGCTGGCTGGCCGCGCACGGCGACCGCCCGCTCGACCAGTTCGTCGAGGCCATCCCGTACGACTCGACGCGCGCCTACATCATGCGCGTCGTCTCGAGCTGGGCCGTCTACGAGGCCCTCTACGCCCCTCCCGGCGCCGCCGACCTCCTCCCCGCTGTCGATCCCACGGTGACGGCAAGGCCGTAGGCTGGTACGCTCCACCCGAAGATGGCTGCGGAGACGGCCCGGCGACGACTGGGGGAGAGGCGGACGTCCACGGCTCCGCTCGCGTCGTGGATCGACGACTGGGGCCGCTGGCTCCTGCGCTCCTACTTCACCGGCAGCCTCGCCTGCCTCTGCGCCTTCACCCTGATCAACTTCTTCACCGACGTCCCCGGCTCGCGGTTGATGGACGCCCTCACCGCCTCGCTGTTCGTCCCGCTCGCCTGGATCCTGACCTCGCTCGCCCTGCGCCTGCGCCGGTGGCGCTGCGGCGAGCTGACCGTGACGCCGGTCGACCCGGTCACCGGCCCCGGCTGGCGCGGCCAGCTCTCCCAGATGCGCTGGCTCGTCGCCACCGTGCTCATGTTCGGCCTGTGGCCCAGCGCCTACTTCTTCGCCAACCAGCTCGCCGGATTCCGCGAGCCGGTGCAGTTCCACTTCACCGTGGACCAGCGCATCCCGATGCGCACCGAGCTGTCCATGGTCTACGTCGGCATCTACTGGTTCTTCATCTTCCCGCTGCTCTACGGTCGCGGTCGCGAGCTGTTCTGGCCGCTCCTGCGCGCCTACGGGACGATCATGGCAATCTGCGCGACGTGCTTCGTCCTGTACCCCGTCGAGTACCCGCGCGCCCCGCTCGTCGTGCACCACATGGGGGATTGGACGCTGGCCCTCGTCCACGGCGCCGACCCGCCCACGAACTGCTTCCCCTCCTCCCACTGCGCCGTCGCCATCTTCGCCGCGCTCGGCCTGCGCCGCATCCGTCCCTCCGCGGCCCTCGCCGGCTTCGGCGTCGCCCTGGGCATCTGCGTCGCCACCGTCCTCACCCGCCAGCACTACCTCATCGACACCGTCGCCGGCATGGCGCTCGGCATCGGTGTCTACCTCTACTTCCTGCGGCCGCGGCTGGAGACGAGGCTGGCCCCGGCCGGCGCCGGCCGGGCCCCGTCGCAGCCGCCGCCCCCCTGATCTGCCGCCTTCCGCTTCCTGCGCGGCACGCGCAGGAACTCTCGACTCTCGACTGTCGACTGTCGACTCTTGACGTACGTTCCTACCGCAGCCGCGGCACCCGGCACACGAAGCTGTTGTCCTCGGAGTCCGTCACGTCCAGGCCCCAGCACTCCGCCGACCACGCGCCGCCCGACACGTCGTCCTCCCCCTGCACGACGAGCGTGTACGTGTCCGGCGGCAGCGCCGGCCACGCGAGGACGTCCGTGCAACCCGACGGCGCCTCCTCCACGGGAAGCTCGTCCACCACCGCCCCGCCCCCGTCCTCGAGCCGGTAGCCCACGCGCGCCACGCCCGCCGCCGCACACTCGACGTACGTCGCCCCGCTTCCCACCCGGTCGCCCCAGTACAACAGCGCCGTCAACGGACCGCGAACCGCGTCCACCGTCAGCGCGAACGACTCCAGCTCGTTGTCCCCCGCCGCCAGGGTCGCGACGTACCACGACGCCCGCGGCGCCGACGCCAGGACGAAACCGTCGCCGTCCAGCAGCCGTAGCCGGAAATCGATCTCCAGGCCGCTGCGCAGCCCCAACTCCACCCGGCCCGACCCGTCCGCGCACGGCCAGGTGAACGGCTCGCCCGCCAGGAGGCCGATCCGCCAGTCCAGACGCACGTCCTCCGCGCCCACCGCCCCGCAGGATGCCGCGCTCGCCGCCGTCCCCCCTACCGTCCAGCGCACGTCCAGCGAGGCGTCCGGCTCCCCCGCCTCCACCCGCAGGTCGAAGTTGCCCAGCACGTTGTCGCCCGGCCCCACCGTCCGCCGTGTCCAGGGGGTGAACGCCGTCACGCGGTCGAGCGGATCGAGCAGCTCGATCGTGAAGTCGAGCGTCGCGACCGCGAAGATGGGCCCCGTGGCGGCGGCGCCCGTCGCGCACGACCAGACGAGGTCCGGGTCGAGCCACCGGCCTTCACCCACCCGCACGACGAGCCGCGCCGAGGTCGCCCCGAGCGCCGCGCAGCTCGCGGGACTCGCCGGCTCCCCCGCGATCGTCCACGTCACCGACACCGCCGCTTCGTCGCCGCGCCACTCCGCCCCCCCCATCCCGCACCCCGCAGCGACCGGCAACAACCACAAGTTCCAACGCACCATGCGCCCACGATACCGCAAGCGCTCGGAACCGAGAAGCCGTACGTTGCCGGTCCGCGTCCGGACCGAGAACTGAAAACTGAAAACCAAGAACCCCAAACCCCCCTATACTACCCGCCCATGACATCCCCCCACCTCCCCATCCTCCCCTGCCTCTTCCTCCTCTCCTCCGCCTGCCCCGCCCCGCCCCCTCCCCCGCCGCCCCTCCCGCTGCCCCCGCAAGCGCCCGAACGCGTCGCCCTGCTGGGCCAGGTCGGCGACGTCGCGCTGCTCCAGCTCCACGTCGACGGCTGGGACGGCCTGACCGCGAACCAGCGCATCCTCGCCTGGCGCCTCTCGCTCGCCGCCATCGCCGGCGACCCGATCGCCTACGACCAGCGCTGGGTCCACAACCTGGAGGTCAAGTCGCTGCTCGAGGGCATCGCCGCTCGCGCATCCGGGCTCGACCCCGACGTCCGCGCACGGCTCGAGGAGCTGCTCCAGCTCTTCTGGATCCATCACGGCCTGCACGACGCCTCCACGCTCGAGAAGCTCGCACCGCGACTCGACTTCGACGAGCTGTGGATGGCGACGCTGGACGCCTTCGCGGCCGGCGAGCGCTTCGGCTTCCTGGACGAGACCGATCTGCGCGCCGCAATCGACGGCCTGCGCCCCGCCCTGTTCGACCCGACCGTCGACCGCTGGCTCGTCGCCCCCGCCCCCGCCGAAGGCCAGGACCTCCTGGCTGCCTCGGCGTCGAACTTCTACGCCGACGGCATGACCACCGCCGACCTGGAGGGCTTCCGCGAGCGCTTCCCCCACAACTCGAGCCTCTCGCTCGACGACGAGGGCCGGCCGGTCGAACAGGTCTGGCGCGCCGGGCGCAACGAGATTCCCGCCGGCCTCTACTCGCCGCAGCTCCGCCGGGTCGTCGGGCACCTCCGCGACGCCCTGCCGCTCGCCGGCGAAGCGCAGCGCGCCGCCCTGGACGAGCTGATCGCCTACCTCGAGACCGGCGATCCCGCCGCGTGGCTCGACTGGGGTGCGGCCTGGGTCGCCGATGACCCCGCCGTCGACGCCGTGCTCGGCTTCGTGGAGACCGACGAGGACCCGCGCGGCGAGAAGGGCACCTGGGAGGGCCTGGTCACGATCCGCGACGAGCCGCGCACGGCGCGCCTGCGCTCGCTGGCCGCGGAGCTCGACGACTTCCTCGCCCGCGCCCCGTGGCCCGCCGGTCTGCCGCGGCCGGTGCGCGAGCCTCCCGCCGACGGCTCGCCCGCCCCGCGCGACGTCCCCCTCGCCGCCGCCGTGCTCACCGCCACCGGCGACGCCGCCCTGTTCACGCCCGCCGCGGTCAGCCTGCCCAACGATCCGGAGGTCCGGCGCACGGTCGGATCCAAGGACCTGCAGCTCGTCAACGTCGACGACGCGTTGCGCTCCGTCTTCCTCGAACCCGCGCTGCGCGAGTTCTCCTGGGACGACGCGGAGGCCGACGAGGCCCGCCGTTGCGGCGACGCCGCGTGGGAGTCGCTGACCGCAGTCCACGACGTCGTCGGCCACGCACCCGTTCCCGTCGCGGAAGGCGAGGACGCCACCACCGGCGTCACTCTGGCCGAATACGCCGGGACGATGGCCGAGACCCGCGCCGACCTGCTGGCGCTGCACTTCGCCGAGGACCCGCGGCTCGTCGACCTCGGCTTCCTCCCCGACCGCGCCTGCGGCGAGGCGGCGCTGCGCGACTACGTCCGCGGCACCCTCCTCCTGCTCCGATCGCTGCCCTCCGACGACCTCGCCGGCGACGGGCCCCGCGCGCACCTCCTCGTCGTGCGCTACGCCGTCGAGCGCGGCGCCGTGACGGTGGAGCGCCGCGGCGGCAAGACCTACCTGCGCATCCCCGACGTCTCCGCCTGGCACGACGTCGTCGACGAGCTGCTGCGCGCGATCGAGCGCATCCGGACCCAGGGCGACTACGACGCCGCCCGGGCCCTCGTCGAGACCTACGGCGCCACGGCGCCGGAAGGATGGCGCGACGAGGCGGCCCGGCGCGCGACGCTGGCCGGGATCCCCCCGCGCTTCGCCTTCGTCTGCCCGTCGCTCGAGCCCGTCCGCGACCAGACCGGCGCCGTCGTCGACGTCCGCCTCATCGACCCCGTCGACTTCCCCACGCTCATGATGTCCTGGAAGCTCGTGATGGAAGCCCCCCTCCCGCCCCCGCCTCCCCCCGCACCCCCCTCGGACGAGTCGGGCGGCGCGCCACCCTCCCCTAGTCCCTGTTCATCACGTAATCGAACCAGAACTTGCGGTCGCGGTCCGGACCGACCTGGTCGACGTGGATGTGCTTGATCTCGGTGTATTCCTCGAGCCCGTAGCGCGACAGCTCGCGCCCACGGCCCGACTGCTTGAACCCGCCGAACGGCGCGTCGGCGTTGAGCAGGTGGTAGTCGTTGATCCACACCGTACCGGCCCGGATGCGACGCGCGACCTCGATCGCTCGGGTCGAGCTCTTCGACCACACCGCCGCGGCCAGCCCGTACGTCGTATCGTTGGCCAGCGCCACCGCCTCGTCGATGGTCCCGAACTTCGTCACCGCCAGCACCGGCCCGAAGATCTCCTCGCGGAAGATGCGCGCCGCCGGCCGGACGTCCGCGAACACCGTCGGCTCGACGAACCAGCCGCGCGGCACGCCCTGCGGCCGCCCGCCGCCCCAGATCAGCCGGGCCCCCTCCTTGCGCGCCGAGTCGATGTAGCCCTCGACCTTCGCGCGCTGCCCCTCGCTGATCACCGGACCCATCGTGGTCTCGAACTCGAGCGTGTCGCCGACGCGCACGAGCTTCATCCGCTCGCGCAGCCGCGCCAGGAACTCGTCGTGGATCGTCGCGTCGAGCAGCAGGCGCGTGCCGGCCTCGCAGGCCTGGCCGGCGTTGAAGAACGCGGCGAAGATCGCCCCGTCGACCGCCATGTCCAGGTCGGCGTCGGCCAGGACCACGTTCGGGCTCTTGCCTCCCAGCTCCAGCGTGACGCGCTTGATCGTGCCGGCCGCGAGCTGCTGCACCTCGCGCCCGACCTCCGTCGAGCCCGTGAACGAAACCTTGTCCACCTGGGGGTGCTCGCACAACGCCGTGCCCACGGGGTTCCCCGCGCCCGTCACGACGTTGACCACGCCCGGCGGGAACCCCGCCTCGGTCACGGTCTTGGCGAACTCCAGGCACGTCAGCGGCGAGTACGACGCCGGCTTGAGGATCACGACGTTGCCCATCGCCAGCGCCGGCGCGCTCTTCCACATCGTGAACAGCCAGGGGAAGTTCCAGGCGCAGATCCCGGCACACACGCCGATCGGCTCGCGCAGCACGAAGTTCCACGACACCGCCGGGAAATCGATCCACGGCAGCGGCTCGTACCGCGGTACCGCGCTCGCCTTGACCATCGTCCGGAACATCTCCAGCCCGACCGGGATGTCCATCAGCGTCGTCTTGCGGATCGGAATCCCCGCCTGCCGGCACTCCAGGTCCATCAGCATCGTCTGCTTGGCGTCGAGCCGGTCGGCCAGGTCGAGCAGCCGGCGGATGCGCTCGTCCTGCGGCATTCCCGGCCACGGACCCTCGTCGAACGCCTTGCGCGCCGCGACGACCGCGCGGTCGACGTCCTCGCGCCCGGCGGCCGGCACCCGCGCTACGGGCTCCACCCGGCAGGGGTCGATGACGTCGAACGTCCGGCCCGCTGCCGCGTCGACGAATTCGCCCCCGATCAACATGCGATACGTTTCCATGGTCCTCCCTACATCGCCTCGAGCAGCGAGCGGGCCGCCAGGAAGCGGTCCGCGGTGATTTGCATCGAGATCTCCCGCACGTCGCCGGTGCGGCCGTAGATGTCGGCCAGCGCCGGCAGGATCCACGCCGCGGCGGCCCGCGCCGCGGCGATCGACTCGCGGTCCGTGTGCACCTCCGCCTCGCCCACCGCCTTCGCCAGCCGCAGCCGCAACGCGTGGAACAGCCGGTTCCGGTCGACGTGGGCCAGCGCCTGCAGGATGCGCATCGTCCGATCCCCGGGCTCAGGCGTCGCTCCCAGTGCCTCGGCCAGCGGCTGCCAGGCCAGCTCGAGCTGCGAGGCCGCCTCCGCGTACCGCTCCTCCTCGACCAGGAGGTACGTGCGCAACACGGCATCGCCCGCGTGCGCGGCGCCCATCCCCTGCCGGTGCAGCGCCCGCGCCACCCGCTTGCGCAGGTCCGCCGGCAGCTTCGGGAAACGGTGCACCAGCACCTTCGACGCCCCCGGCACCTGCCGGACCTCGAGCACCCCCAGGAGCGGCACCAGCGCCTCCCGCTCGGCCAGCAGGAACGCCGACCGCAACGCCTCGTTCAGCCGCGGGTGCTCCATCCCAATCAGCGCCTTCACCGCGTGCACGCCGACGCCGGTGAGCCCGCTGCCGGCCATGCGCAGCGTCGCCAGCAGCGCCGCGTCCGTCCGCCGGACCGCCAGGGCGTCGATCATCCGGCGCGCCACCTCGGGCCGCGCGCTCGACGTCTGCGCGTACTGCAGCATCGCCCAGGACGCGGCGTGCTGATCCAGGTTGAGCAGCGTCTGGAACGCCTCCAGCGTCGCTTCCTCCGTCACCAGCGGCATGGACGACGGATCGGAAATGATGTCGACGAGAGCCTGCTGCGCCTGCTCGGCGCACGGCCCGCCCCCTTCGATCGTCGAACGCAGCTTCGAGACCTTCCCCTCCTGTTTCCAGCGTTCGACCTTCTCGGGATCCGGTCCGAAGAGCGCCACGGCCCCACCCTCGACCCTCGCCCGCGACGACACTCCGAAGGCCGCCCGAAAGCGAGTCCGGACCGACTCTAGGCCGAAAGCGACGGATCGCGCAACAACCGCGCGGCTATTCGCACAGCAGGATCTCTTCCTCGTAGCCCAGCTCGACCAGGATCCACGAATCGCCGCCGTCGAGCACCACCGCCCTCACCGGGGCACGGCGGTCCCCGCGGCACGCGTCGCTCCCCAGCGGCAGCTCGGCGCGGCAGGTCCATCGCCCCCCCTCCCCCTCCGTGCAGTCGGCGTCGAGCGCGTCCACGCGGAACCCGGCGTCGGCCTGCGCCGCCCGCGCCAGCAGGTCCTGCAACGGCGCCAGCACCTCGTCGGCGATCCGGCGGCGCTCCGCCTCGACCCGCTCCTCGTGGCACGTGCCCACCCCGTACAGCGGCTTGCGGCACACGTTCGAGGTCAGGACCAGCAGGCCGCCGGTGGGAACCAGCTCGCGCACGGCCCGCGCCGAGCCGGACAGCAGCGCTTCCATCGCCTGCCGGAACGCCGCCTCCGCCGGCGACGGTCCGCTCTCCTCCGGCGCCGCCTCCGCCGACGCCTCGGCCGCGGCTTCCTCGACCGATACGTCGGCCGGTACGGCCGCCTCCGCCCCGCCCGCGTCCCCGGATGCCCCGCCGCTCGCCGTCACCGGCGTCGCCGGCGGCGGGCCGCAGGCCGCCAGCGCGAGGAATGCCGAGCCGACCATCCTGGCGATCGATCCCACGCGTCCTCCTCCGCCCGCGGCGCGCGCCCCGCCCGGCCCGCCGCGCGACGGACGGCAGCATGCCCGGCGACCGTCCCCTCGTTCCACTTGACACCCGAGTGCCGCTTCCTATTATTCGGGGCCCTGTCCGGGCCCGCCCCGGCCGAACCGGAAGACGCGCGGGTCCGGTGGAGAGAACAACCGATGGTTTCGCCGACCTCACACACTTGGCACGTCCGCGACAGGAAGAAGACCAAGGGCGGAAAGAAACGCAAGCGCGCGCTCCGCTCCAAGGGCAGCACGCCCCGCTTTCCGATCCACAAGGAGGAGAAGCCTTCCTCCAGCCAGCCGAAGAAGTAGGCTGCGGACCGACCCCGGAGGAGCGACCGGATCATGCTGCTACCGATCAACCCGGCCCACCCGGAGCCACGCAAGATCGCGCGCGCCGTCGAATCCATGCGAGCGGGCGGCGTCATCGCCTACCCGACCGGCACGGTCTACGGCGTCGGCTGCAATCTGATGGACCGCAAGGCCATCGAGCGCGTGTACGCGATCAAGGGCGCCGCGCAGAAGAAGCCGTTCTCCTTCCTCTGCTACGACCTCTCGGACATCGCGCGCTACGCCCGCGTCGACGACGCCGCCTACCGCATCATGCGCCGCCTCGTCCCCGGACCGTACACGTTCGTGCTCGAGGCGACCAAGGAAGTCCCGCGGCTCGTGCTGACCAAGCGCAACACCGTCGGCATCCGCGTGCCCGATCATCCTGCCGCGCGCATGCTGCTGCAGCAGCTCGGCGAGCCGATCATCTCCACCTCGGCCTCCAAGGAAGGTCGCATCGAGACCGACCCGGCCGAGATCGACCGCATGTTCGCCGGCCTGGATCTGGTCCTGGACGCCGGCCCCGGCGGCCACGTGCCGTCCACCGTCCTGGCCATCCTGGAGAACGGCCAGATCGAGGTGCTGCGCGAGGGCGCGGGCCCGATCGACGCCGTCTTCGCACCCCAGGGCAGCCGCCCCCCCGTCCCCCCCACCGAACCCTGACCCGCTCCTCCTTTGCGCCCCTTTGCGGTTCTTTGCGCCCTTTGCGCGAACTCCGGATCGCCTGCTCCCCGCGGCCTTCGCCCTTGACCGCGCATTCGCGCAGGGTATACTCCCACCGAGAGCAGGGAGGTCGTTGATGAAGATCAAGGTGTCGTCCATCGTTCTCTGGTCCGTCGTCGCCGTCATGCTCGCCACCGCGATCGGCCTGTCGTGCGCCGACAGCGGAACTGCCGCCTGTGACGAGGCCAACTGCATCGCGCAGTGCCAGGGCGCCGGACACCTCGGCGGCGTCTGCCGCGACAGCGCCTGCTTCTGCAACGACACGACGCCGGACGCCGACGCCGACGTCGTTCCCGAGGTCCCGGACGTCCCGCGCGAGGACGCCGTCACCCCCGATGACGGCACCACGACCGAGGACGCTCCGCCCCCCGACGTCGCCGACGACGCCGGCCCCGACGACACCGTCATCCGCGACGAGGGCGGCCGCGACGACGCCATCCGCGACGACGGGCGCCGCGACGACGGTTCCTCTTCCAGCGACGAGGGCGGCGGCGGCGGCGAGGACGGCGGCGGCGAAGCCAAGTCCGGCTGCGACCCGCTCCTCTGCTTCATGAGCTGCGGCGGAACCTGCTCCGTCGGCGGCGAGTGCGTCTGCCCACCCCACTAGACCCCGGCCCGGCCTAGCGGCAGGGCAGATCGAGCGTCACGTCTTCCTCCCCGACGTAGTAGTCCAGGCGGTCCCCCGCCGACAGTTCCACGGTGTCCATCCAGCCCGCATCCTCCGCCAGCGGCGGCACGAGCCTCGTGCGGCGGCCGACGACGAGCTGCCAGGCGCCCGGGGCGAGTCGCAGGACCAGCTCGGGGGCGCACGCCTGCGCCGCGTACGCGGCCAGCCGGCCGCGGTTCGGGAGCTGCGTCGCGATCTCCTGGAAGCTCCCGAGGGCGACGACCGCCTGCACGAGGTAGTCGCCGATCTCGTCGGCCAGCTCGAGCGGCACGGCCGACGCCCACCCGTCGGCGAAGCCGCAGTGCAGCACCACGACCGCCTGGCCGGGATCCGCCTCGACCGCGAGCAGGTCCCGCGCCGCCTGCTCCGAATCGCCCGGATCGGCGAGCAGGCCCGGCATGCCGCCCGACGCCTCCCCCGCCGACGCCCCGCTCCCGCCGTCTCCCCCTTCGGGCACCGGAACCGCCGGATGCCTCGTCGACGGGCATGCCGCGCCGAACATCACCACCGCCACCACCCACGGCGCCACGCTCCGCATCGCACGCACCTCCTCGTCGCCTCGTACCACGCCCCGCCGCGACGCTCAACGCGGGCACTTCAAGATCGACCGCGTCGATGTTAGGGTGCGGCCCCGGATGGAGTTGGCATGCGCGTTCCGAACGAGATCCCGCTCTGGAAGGATGTGACGCTGCAGGAGTGGTCCGACTGGCGCTGGCAGGCCAGGCACCGGATCACCGACGTCGAAGCGCTCAAGCAGGTCGTTCCCCTCTCCCCGCAGGAGGAGGACGGCGTGCGCGCCTGCCTCAAGCGCTTCCGCATGGCGATCACCCCGTACTACGCCAGCCTGATCGATCCCGAGGATCCCCTCTGCCCGATCCGCGCGCAGGCGATCCCGACCTCCAAGGAGCTGCAGGCGACGACCGGCGACATGGAGGACCCGCTCGCCGAGGACCTCGATGCCCCCGTCCCGGGCCTCACGCACCGCTACCCCGATCGCGCCCTGCTCATCCTCACCACCATCTGCTCCATGTACTGCCGGCACTGCACGCGCCGCCGCGTCGTCGGCATGGAGGACGAGCAGCTCGACAAGGCCCAGATCGAGGCCGCGATCGACTACATCGCACGCACGGGCGAGATCCGCGACGTCATCCTCTCCGGCGGCGACCCGCTGATGTTCGCCGACGACAAGCTGGAGTGGGTCCTCTCCCGCCTGCGCGCCATCCCCCACGTCGACATCATCCGCATCGGCACCCGCATGCCCGTCGTCCTGCCGATGCGGATCACGGACGAGCTGTGCGAGCGGCTGCGCCGGTTCCACCCGATCTTCGTCAACACGCACTTCAACCACGCCGTCGAGCTGACCCCCGAGGCGCGGGCCGCTTGCGCGCGGCTGGCCGATCACGGCTTCCCCATCCAGAACCAGTCCGTGCTGCTGCGCGGCGTGAACGATTGCCCGCACGTCATGAAGCAGCTCGTGTACGAGCTGCTCAAGGCGCGCGTGAAGCCGTACTACCTCTTCCAGTGCGACCTGGCCAAGGGCATCGGCCACTTCCGCACCCCGGTCTCCCAGGGGATCGGCATCATGGAGGCCCTCCGCGGCCACGTTTCCGGCCTCGCCATCCCGACCTACGTCGTCGATTGCCCGGGCGGCGGCGGCAAGGTCCCCGTCATGCCGACGTACCTCATCTCGGCCGCCCCCGACGGCGTCGTGCTGCGCAACTTCGAGGGGACTTATGTCAACTACCACGAGCACCCGGCGCCGGGTCCCTCGATCTGCGGGCAGGATCCCGCGTGCCACGACCGCCGGCTCGCCGTCAAGGACGGCCCGGCGCGCCTCCTGGACAACCAGATCCTCGCCATCCGCCCCGAGAAGCTCCGCCGCCGCGGCCGGCGCCTGCGCACCTCTCCCCTGGGCGCCCCGGCCCCCGCGATCGATCTGTCCGCCATCCCCGACGAGCAGCCGCCGCGCCAGCTCTCGCTCGACGTCCGGCCGGCGCCCGCCGTCCCCGCCGCACCGCCTCAGCCCGCGCCGCGCGTCTCTCCCACCCCGGAGCCGCCTCCCGGCGCGGCCGCGCCCTCTCGTCCCGCCGCGCACGACCCCGGACCACCCGGCAGCTCCCGCTGATTCCGGGATCTTGCCGCTTGCGGGTTGACAGCGCGCCCCGTCGGCATCAATGATGGGCCTCGATCGAAGAAGGAGGACCACCGTCATGAAACGCACCATCGTCGCCCTGGCCCTGCTCACGTCGTTCGCCTGCGGCTACTCCGAAGAGGAGTGGCAGGCCAAGCTGCAGGAGATCTCCGGTCTGCAGGATCAGCTCGCCCAGCGCGACCAGAAGATCCAGCAGGACGAGGAGCGCATGACCGAGATGTCCGCGGAGACCGCGCGCCTCAACGGCCTGCTCACCGACCTCACCAGCAACAACCAGTCGCTGCAGGACAACCTGGCCGAGGTCCAGCGGCTGTACGACGAGGCCAAGCGCCAGCAGGAACAGCAGGCCGCCCGCCTCGCCATGTTCCGCGCCACGCTCGAGAAGTTCCGCGCCATGATCGAGTCTGGCCGCCTCCGCGTCCGCATCGACCACGGCCGCATGGTCGTGGAAATGTCCAGCAACGTCCTCTTCGAGTCGGGCTCGGCCCAGCTGGGCGACATGGGCACGCAGACGCTGTCCGAGCTGGCGGCCGTCCTGCTCCAGATCCCCGACCGCACCTTCCAGGTCGCCGGCCACACCGACAACGTCTGGTCTGGCCGCGGCACAACGTTCGAAGACAACTGGGAGCTTTCCACCGAACGTGCGCTCTCCGTCGTCCGCTTCTTCCAGTCGGTCGGCATGAACCCCGGCATCCTGGCGGCCGTCGGCTACGGCGAGTTCCAGCCCGTCGGCGACAACAACTCCGAGGCCGGCCGCGAACAGAATCGCCGCATCGAGATCGTCCTGATGCCGAACCTCGACGAGCTGCCCGATCTCTCGGCCCTCGAGTCGGAAACCGGCCAGTAGCCATGCCCTCCCTTCGCGTCGCCGCACTGGCGGCGCTCGTCGCCGCAGGCTGCCCGGCGCACACCACGCCGCCCCCGACGATGGCCCAAGCCGTCGAGGCCATCGCCGACGACGATTGCGCCGCCGCCGAGCCGATGCTGCACCGGCTGCTCGACGAGCAGCTCGGCGATCCCGCGCAGCTCCACCACTACCTCGGCGTCTGCCGCCAGACCGCCGGCGATCTCCCGGGCGCCGAGGCGCACTACCGCGAGGCCCTGCGACTCAACCCCGCGCTCTACGAGTCGATCAACAACCTCGGCGTCGTCCTCGGGGAGCTGGGCCGCCACGACGAAGCCGTCGCCGTCCTGGGCATGCTCGCGCAGGCGTATCCGGACGAGCCGGAAGCGCACTACAACCTGGGCTTCGAACAGGCGCAGGCGGGCGATCTCGAGGGGGCCCTGGCCAGCTTCCGGCGCGCGGCCGAGCTGGACACCTGCGGGGCCCAGGCGCTGCTCCAGGAGTCCGAGGTGCTCCGGGCGCTGGGACGGCTCGACGAGCGGATCGAGGTCCTGCAGGAGGCCGTCCGCCGCCTGCCCGGAGACGGCATCTGCGCCGTGGCGCTCGCACGCGCCCTGCGCGAGGCCGGCCGCCAGCAGGAGGCCGTCGCACCGCTCCTCGCCGCCGCCGCCGATCCCGCCAACGACGCTTCGACCGTCGCCGCCGTGGCGCTCGAGCTGCGCAACCTCGGCCACGACGACCACGCGCTCGCCGCAGCCCGCGGGGCCATCGCCCGCGCGGGCGGCGACGACGAGGCCCTGCGCGTCGCGACGCTGAGCTATGCCTTGATCGCCCGGGCCGCCGGCCGCGGCGACGACGCCGAGGCAGTGCTGCGCGAGGCCCTCGTCCGTCTCCCGGGCCACCGCGAGCTTTCCTTCTTCCTGGGCGGCCTGCTCGCCGAGCAGGGCCGGTGCGACGAGGCGATCCCGCTGCTCAAGGCGGCGAACGCGGCGTTCGTATCCGCCGACCCGGCAAGCCCCCAGGCCCGCGAGACCACCCGCGCCCTCGAGGCGTGCGGCGCGGCGCCCTAACCTAACGACCCGCTGAATGCCAGGAGCCTGCCCGGAACCGAACCGCGCCCTTCAGGGCGCGGCTGCGCCGGTCGGGCCAGCCGCGGGCTGAAGCCCGCGGTTCGGATACGGAGGTCCGGCTACGTAGCGGGCCGCCGAGATCGATTAGTTCGCGATCGTGACCTGGATTTCGGTGCCGTTCGGCGTGACCGTGAAGCGGGGCATCGTGCGCGACCGCAGGTAGATGATGAACCGCGTGCCGTCGTCGCGCGCCGTCGCCTTGACCAGGCGCACCGCGTTGCTGCCCGTCTCGATCCGCGTCTCGCCGCCCTCGGGACCGGCGCCCAGGACGTCGATCACGATGCCCGGCGGCTCGCGCAGCCCGTAGTTGCTGACCCGCAGCGCCGGCTTGTCCAGCCGCAGGACGAAGGTACGCCCCCCGTTCAGCACCGCGGGATCCGGCGCGCGGCCGCGGCCGGCGCGCGGCGACGACCCCGCCTCGGACGACTCGCCCGGCGGCACCGGCGCTTCCGCACGCTCGGCTGGAGGCGGCGGCGTCTCCGGATCCGCGACGGCCGCGCCGACCTCACCCGACTCGGAAGCCCCAACGACCGTGGGCTCCGCGGCGGGTGACGGCAACGCCCCCGCCGACGGCCACTCGCTCGGCACCTCCGGCAGCGGCTCCCCCGGAGCCGGCGCCGCAGGCGCTTCGCCCGACGCCACGGGCGCCGGCGGCGCCCCGCCCTGCTTCCCGCTCGCCCCGCGCGTGCCAACAATGCCCCAGACCGCCAGCGCCACGCCGACCACGCCCATCGCCAGCGCCGCGCGGTGCACCCAGACCTTCGCCCCGGACGGCGCCGGACGCTGCTCCCGCACGACGACGTCCGAATACGTCCGAGGCAGGTGCGAGCGGCGCCACCGCCGCTGTGCGCCGCCGAACAACGCGACCGCGGCACGACCCGCGGCGCACATCGCCGCCCACACGGCCGCAGCGAGCTTCGCCAGCACGGGCCCCGCACGCCGCACACCGGTCCGCGCCGCCGACGCCGCCGCCGCCGCGAACCGCCGCCCCGCGCCCTCGACCGCGGAGCCCAGCTTCTTGCCCGCCTCGAGCGCCCGCCCCGCGCTCGCCTCGGTCGCTGACGCCGGCTTCACGTCCCCCGGAGCCGGCGGCGCCGCAGCCTCACGCGTCGCAACCCCCACCGGCCGATCCCTCAGCGTCTCCCCCGCCGCCGCCCGCTCCTCCTCGACCGCTCGCCCTTCCTCGACCGCTCGCCCCCCTTCGACCGCTCGCCCCCCTTCGACCGCTCGCCCCCCTTCGACCGCTCGCTCCCCCTCGTCCGCTCGCCCTTCCGCGACCGCTCGCTTCCCGGCGACCGCTCGCTCCTCCGCGTCCGTCCGCTCCCCCGCGTCCTGCAGCGTGTCGCGCGACATCACTCCGCGAGGCGGCATCGAGATCCCCGCCGACTCCGCGGTCCCCACCACCACGGCCTCCCCTTCGCCGTCACCGTTCCCCGCCCAGGCCGTCACCAGCAGCTCCGGGATCCCGTCCGCTCCCCGTGCCGACGCCTCCACCGCCCCGATCTCGCCCTCGAACGTCGCCCCGTCGTCCCGCGACCCGTGCACCACGACCGGAGAGCGCAGCCGCAGGAACGGCAGCGGACAGCGGAAGCGCATCATGCCGGGACCGTCCTGGTCCACGAACTCCGCGCGCAACGCCTGCCCCATCCCCCCGACCCGCACTCGCAGCTCCTCGCCGGGCTGGAACGCCGGCGCGGGCTCCGCCGCGATCGGATCGAGCTGCCCCGTCGCCGGCTTCCGCTTGAGCGGCACGAAGCGGACGCCCGCCTCCGTGTGCCCCTCCCCAGGAACAACCCACGCGACCTGACCCCCCTCCACCACCGCCGAGTAGTCCGGACCCAGGTCCAGCCGGAACACCAAGTGCTCCCCGGCCGACAACGGACCCTCGACCTCCACCGCCATCCCTCGCGGCGAAAGGTCCCGCGTCCGCCCCCGCAGCATCGCCCCTTCCCGCCCCGCGCAAAGCGCCACCGGGCGACGGACCGGAACGCGCGCAATCCCGACTTCCCTTCGTTCGTCCGTCATCATCGCATCACCTCACCCGCCACTGACCACCCCTGGGCCACTCCCAACTCGGCCCACGGATACAGTATACTACATGTCTGGCAAGGTGGGGCAAGTTTCTGGACGATCGGTCGCCGTGCATCGCGCATACATCGCAGGTTCGGGACCATCGAGCCTTCGGAACCGCGACCGCAGGGAGCGGATACGAATCCGCTCGTTACGCTCGCGGTTCCGCGGGCTGAGCCGGTCGCCCATCGCCTGACGTGCCCTGATCTGAGAACCGAAAACCGAGAACTGAAAACTCGCTACCGGTACGCGGTGACGCTGGAGAACACGGCGGCCGTCCCGTACGTGCGGACCCCGATGCCGCCGCTCAAGGGCAGGGTCGCGCCGGCGACGGTCGAGCCGACGACGCTGCCGGCCGACTCGACGGCGCACGCAATCTCGCCGCCCTGGGCGGAGCCGACGACGCCGTACCATTCGCCGGAGTTGATGGAGACCGACAGCGGCTCCTCGGCCAGGAGATCGAACGCGCCGGCCTGGAAACTCCAGATCTGGACCGTCCCGCCGATCGCGTTGGCGCAGCAGTAGTACCAGTCGGATGGGGGCGTCCGGGCGTCGACGCGCAGGAGCACGCCGGACAGCCGGTACGTGGTGTCGGTGCCCGTGCCCCACGAGGTGATCGTCCGGACGACGACATCGTCGCCGAAACCCCAGGCGTCGTCGAAGGCGTTGGCGCCCGCGAACTGCTGGTCCTGCCCGAGCATGTCGTCGCGGCGCCACCAGGTCCCGAACTCGGCGACCCACCCCGCCGACTCGAGGAACGGCAGGAACGCCACGCGCTCGCTCACCCGTCCCGGGTCGCCCGGGAACTCGCAGGCATCCCCGATCCCGTCACCGTCGGCGTCGGCCTGGCCCGGGTCGGAAACCTCGGGACAGTCATCGCATTCATCGGGAATCCCGTCGCCGTCCTCGTCGTGCGCGCCGCCGACCGCTTCGCAGGAGGACACCGCGTCCTCCGCCCCGCCGTCGTCCCGCGGGCCCACGTCCCCGCCATCGTCCCGCGGGCCGATCTCGCCGCCGTCGTCACCGGCGGCATCCGGCCCGCCCGGGACGCACACCCCGTAGTAGCACGTGAACCCGGCGCCGCAGGTCGGCCGGCAGGCGTTCGCGTCGTCGCAACCGGCGAGGCCGGCGGCGCACGCCGCGACCAGGCCGACGACGGGAATCCAGCGAGTCATCGCGTTCCTCCTCCCCGGCTCACGCCAGGACGCGCCGCAAGGCCTCGACCGCGCGATCGATGTCCTCCGGCCGGATGCGCTCGGTCACCGCGAGCAGCCGGGCGTCGCCCAGCTCCGGGAAGTCGGGGACGAGAGGGACCCCGAGCAGGATGCCGTCGCGCTCCAGAGCCGCCGCCGCGCCGGCCAGCCGCCCGCGTTCGTGCCGGATCGCGAATTCGTGCCCGTATGGGGCGTCGAACGCGAGCCGCACGCCGGGGATCCCGGCCAGCCCGGCCGCGAGCCGCCGCGCGCGCGCGTGGCACGTCTCCGCCGTGCGGCGGAAGCCCTCGGGCCCGAGCAGCGAGAGGTGGATCGTCACGCCCAGCGCGCAGAGTCCCTGGTTCGTGCAGACGTTGCTCGTTGCCTTCTCGCGCCGGATGTGCTGCTCGCGCGTCGACAGCGTCAGCACGAAGGCGCGCTGCCCGCGCGTGTCGACGGTCTCGCCCACCAGTCGTCCGGGCATCTGCCGCACGAACTCCGTGCGCGCCGCCATCAGCCCGACCCCGGGCCCGCCGAACGACAGCGGCAGCCCCAGCGGCTGGCCCTCGCCCACCGCTACCGCGACGTTCGCCGCGCCGGGCGAGCGCAGGATGCCCAGCGCGATGGGATCGGGCGTGTGGCTCACGAGGTACGCCCCGGCGTCGCAGCACAGGTGCGCCGCGGCGTCGAGATCCTCGGGCACGCCGAAGTAGTTCGGGTAGCCCAGCACCACCGCGCCCACGTCGGGCCCGAGCCTCGCCGCCAGCTTCGCCAGGTCCACGGCACCCGTCTTCGGGTCGTACGGGATCTCCTCGACCAGCTCCGGCGCCGCGCCCCGCGTGTAGGTCCCGACCGTCCGCCGCACCTGCGGGGGCAGCGCGGCCGAGAGCAGGATGCGCTCGCGCTTCGCCAGCCGCCGGGCCATCAGCGCCGCCTCGGCCGCCGCCGACGCGCCGTCGTAGAGCGAGGCGTTGGCGACGTCCAGGCCGAACAGCTCGGCGATCATCGTCTGGAACTCGAAGATCGCCTGCAGCGTGCCCTGGCTCGCCTCCGGCTGGTAGGGCGTGTACGGCGTGAGGAACTCCGAGCGCGCCAGGAGCTGGTCCACCACGGGGTGCACGACGTGGTCGTAGGCGCCCGCGCCGAGGAACGACAGCGCGGCGCCGCGGGAGCCCGCCGACAGCGCCTCCATCCGCCCCGCCAACGCCACCTCGTCCAGCCCCTCGGGCAGCTCGAGCGGCCCGCGGCGGCGCAAGGCCGGCGGCACCCCTCCCAGGAGGGCTTCCACGTCGGCCACGCCGATCGCGCGCAGCATGCGGGCGACGTCGTCGGGAGTGTGCGGGATGTACGGCACGTTCAGTGCTCCGTCGCGGTGTGCTTCTCGTACGCGTCCGCGTCCATCAGCGACGCCGTCTCCTTCGCGTCGCTCATCTTGATACGGACGATCCAACCCTCGCCGTACGGGTCGTCGTTGACCTTCTGCGGCGCGTCGACCAGGGCGTCGTTCGCTGCGGTCACCGTGCCCGAACACGGGGCGTTCAGGTCCGAGACGGTCTTCACCGACTCGATCGTGCCCATCGCCGCGCCCATCTTCACCGCCGCCCCGACCTTCGGCGCCTCGACCAGGGTGATGTCCCCGAGCTGCTCCACCGCGAACTTCGTAATCCCTACCGTCGCGACGTCGCCCTCCACCCGCGCCCACTCGTGGTCCTTCGTGTACCGAAGCTCCCTCGGAAACGTCATGAGGTCCTCCTCCATCCCCCGGCGGGAACGCAGCCTGCCTTACGGCGGCCGCGAGCATACGTCAAGTACCCTGAACTGAAAACCGAGAACTGAAAACGGAGAACTTCGAACGCGCTACTCGCCGGCGGGACCGGGAGTGCACTGGAAGATCAGGATGAGGACGTTCATCGGATCGGGCCAGGGAACGACCAGCGGCAGCGGCGCGCCCGACAGCCGGATCGTCGGCTCCAGCAGCGTCTGCGCGTCCTTCGAGAGCTTGACCTCGAACACCAGGTCGCCCGACTGCTCGCCGTAGCCCGAGTAGGTGATGCGAGCGGACAGCCCGGCCAGGGAGGCCGCGGGGAAGGCCACCGTCCGCTCCTGCGGGATCGAGTCGAACGTCAGGCTGGTCGTGAAGAGCTGCTTGAAGACCTTGAAGATCGTGAACGGCGGCACCGACAACAGCGCCTCGAGCGGCGCCAGCTTCGGGTCCATCGAGGCCTCCGCCTCGCCGTCGTGCGCCTCCACCACGGTCAACGTGCAGCTCGCGGTGCGATCCGCCGCCGCACTCGCCGGAACCACGAGCGCCGCCAACCCCATCGCCGCCCACCAGGCTCCCCGTCGCAGCACCGTCATGGCCTCACCCCATTCCCTGCACCGGCGACCGCCGCCGGGACCGCCGCCTCACCCGCCGCTCGCCGGCAGCGCGGACAGCCAGATGACCGCCGCCGTGCCGCCCTCGTACGGAACGTTCATCATCACGTAGCTTACATCACGACCCGCCGTCATCGCCACGATGCTCGAGCTGACCGGCGGATGCGCGGGAACCGCCGGAACGGGAACGCCCGCCTCGGGCTGCTGCAACTCCGCCACGGCGCCCGCGTCGGGTGCCGGCGGCGGCACGACCGCACCCGGCTGCCGCTCGCCCGGTCCCTGCGCCACAGGCGCCGGGCCACCGCCCCGCGGCTCGGGCGGACGCGACAACATCCACACCGCCGCCGCCGCCGCGAGCATCACGCCGACGAAGACCGCCACCGCTGTCGCCAGGCTGCGCGCGCGGATCCCCAGCCGGAGGCCGAGCCGCTCGAGCCATCCGGAGCCGGGCTCCGTCTCCCGCGCCCGCGCCTCGACCGCCGCGGCCGCCGGCCAACCCGGCGGCGCCTCTGCGCGATACGCCTCGCCCAGCTCCGCCACCATCCGCGCCACCGACCGCTGCCGCTCGACCTCCGCCCGACACACCGCGCACAGCTCCAGGTGCCGGCGCGCCCCTTCGGCCAGCTCCCCGGGCTCGTCGGCCGCCAGGCCGATCGACTCCACGTCCAGGTGGTTCGTCTCTTCGCCGGTGCGTCGTTCGTCCATCATGCCACCGAGATCTCGCCGTCCAAATACTCGGCCAACGCCTTCTGGAGCTTGTGCCGCGCGTGGAACAGGCGCGACATGATCGTGCCCTTCGGCACCTGCATCACCTGCGCCATCTCCTCGTACGACAAACCCTCGAACTCCCGCATCACGATCACCGCGCGGTGGTGCTCCGGCAGCGCTTCCATCGCCGCCGAGAGCTTCCGCATCAGCTCGTGCCGCCGCGCCGCCTTGCCGGGGTTCACGTCGTGGCGCACGGGGAGGATTGGGAAGTCGCCCTGGTCCACGTTCTCGTGCGCCAGACGGTCCTCGAACGGCGCCGCCCGCGTCCGCGCCGACTTGCGCACGTGGTCGATGCACAGGTTCATCGTGATGCGGTACAGCCAGGTGTAGAAGCTCGAGTCCCCCTGGAAGCTGTGGATGTGGCGGAACACGCGCACGAAGGCATCCTGCATGACGTCCATCGCGTCGTCCCGGTTCGCCACCATGCCCATCGCCAGCCCGTACACCTTGCGCCTGTACCGTCCCAGGAGATCCTCAAACGCCTTCGAGTCGCCCTTCTGGCACCTTCGTACCAGCTCCAGGTCCGTCTCCCGGGCGTCGTCCCCGGAGCGCGGCGACGCTGGTTTCGACGACGCCTGAACACCCGTATTCACGGATTTGCCCGCGGCAGGACGCGACGGGACCCCGGAATCCTCGTCGCGCAGCTCGTCCCCCCCGCCCCCGTCCTCCGCGGAGTCGTCCTCGGTCCGTCCCGCGTCGTCGTCCCGCTCCGCCATGCCACGAATTCCGCCCACCCACCAGCCCTCGAACGGCGGCATTCTAGGCAGGAGAGGGGAGCTGCGGCAACTCCCTTGGCGCGCGGACCGTTTTCGCCACGCTCCCTCCGGTACTTGCACGCCGCCGGACCGCTCGCGTAGGATCGCCTGCGTTCGGGGTCGGCCGCGGTTCCGGGGCACGGGCACGGCTTGCGCCCAAGGACGACGGGGAACGAGATGGATCGGACCGGCGAGGTTCTCGACAACAAGTACAAGCTGCTGCGGCTCCTGGGCGAAGGCGGCATGGGCGCCGTCTACGAGGCCCAGCACACCGTCATCGGCCGCCGCTGCGCGGTGAAATTCCTCCACGCGGAGATCGCGCACAACGCCGAGGTCGTCAAGCGCTTCATCCGCGAGGCGCAGGCCGCGGCCGCGATCGGACACCCCAACATCATCGACATCTACGACGTCGGCGTCACCGCCGACGGCGCTCCGTACCTCGTCATGGAGTACCTCCTCGGCTCCTCCCTCGCCGACGAGTTGGAGCACCGGACCAAGCTCCCCCCGGCGGAAGCGGCCGAGATCGTCGCCCAGGCCCTCTCCGCCCTCGAGGTCGCCCACAGCCACGGCGTCGTCCATCGCGATCTCAAGCCCGACAACCTCTACCTCGTCCGCAGCCCCAACGCGCCGCCGCGCGTCAAGATCCTCGACTTCGGCATCTCCAAGATCGCCGATCCCGGCAAGCCCGAGGACCGCATGACCTCCACCGGCATGGTCCTGGGCACTCCCTACTACATGGCCCCCGAACAGGCCCGCGGCGATCGCGACATCGACCACCGCATCGACCTCTACGCCATGGGGATCGTCCTCTACGAATCCACCACCGGCCGCGTGCCGTTCACCGGCGATAACTACAACCAGCTCCTGCTCAAGATCCTCACCGAGAAGTTCCCCGCCCCGCGCCAGCTCGAACCCTCCCTCTCCGAGGCATTCGAGGCCGTCATCCTCAAGGCGATCGAGCGCGAACGCGACAACCGCTACCGCTCCGCCCGGGAAATGCACGACGACCTGCTCAATCTGCTCGACGAGGTCGCGCGCGCCCGGCTCGGCGTCACCGGCGAACAGTCGCTGCCGCCGTTGACCGCACGGCCCAGCCGCTCCCCCGAGACCGTCACGACCGCGGGCCGCACGCTTCGGGTCACCGGCGCCGCCCGGAAGCGCCGCTGGGCCCTGCCGGCCGCCGTCGCCGGCGCCCTCGCCGCCCTCGCCGTCGGCCTCGTGCTCTGGGCGCCCTGGAACTCGTCGCCCGACACGTCGGCCGCTCCGGCGGCCGGCGTTGCCGAGCCCGCCGCCGCAACAGCCGACGCTGCGGGTCCCGCCCAGACGCCGCCCGTCCAGGCTGCGGCCGTCGTCGCATCGCTGGACGCCGGCACGCCCGCCCCGTCCGCCGCCGACGCCTCGGCCGTGCTCGCCGCGGCGCCGGAAGCGGCCGCCGCACCCGCCGACGCCGCGCCCGCGATTCCGCCGCCCGACGCGCTCTCGGTCGGCATCTCGCTCCAGGGCTTGCCGGAGAACGCCGAGGTCTTCTGGGACGGCGCGAAGGTCGATGCCGTCCCGTTCCGCGTCGCCAGGGGCGACGTGGCGCATCGGCTCGAGATCCGCGCCGACGGCTTCGAGCCGTACTCCAAGATGGTCACTCCCGACCAGGACGTCTCCCTCGTCCCCGACCTGCGCCACACCGGCCACACCGTCGGACCCCGCCCCGCGCGGGACGGCGGCACGACCGCCGGGACGACGCCGACCGACCCGACAACGCCGCGCTCGCGCGACGCCGGCCTGCAGCAGGGGGGACGCGGCACCAGCATCTCGACGGGCTTCGAATGATCGCCCGCGGGAAGAGGGGAATTCCGATGAGCCGAATCCCGGGTTGCCTCGCACTCGCCTCGCTCCTCCCGGCCCTCGCCGCCGCCCAGCCCGCGGCGGAACCGGAAGCCGAGACCGACGCCGCGCGCGAACAGGCCGCGCAGCACTTCCAGTCCGGCGTGTCGCTCATGCAGAACGACAACTGGGAGGCCGCACTGCTCGAGTTCGAACGCTCGCTCGAGCTGTTCCCCACGCGCAACGCCCTGTTCAACCTCGGCATGTGCCAGAAGGCCCTCTTCCGCTATGTCGTCGCGACCAGGACCTTCGAGCGCTTCCTGGAGCTGTACCGCGAGGTCCCCGAGGCCGCACCGCAGATCCAGGCCGTCAACGACGCGATGCAGGAGCTGCGCGGCCTGCGCGCGTCGATCTCCGTCGACGTCAACGTCGCCGGCGCAGAGATCCGCATCGACGACCAGCCCGTCGGCTCCGCCCCGCTCATCGATCCGATCGCCGTCGACCCCGGACGCCGCACCGTCGAGGCCCGTCTGGACGGCTACGGCGGCGCACCGCAGATCGTCACCGTCACCTCCGGAGAGACCGTCGCCGTCCACGTCGTGCTGACCGAGATCGCGCGCATCGGCCGCGTGCGCGTCGAGGCCAACGTGCCGGGCGCCGAGGTCTGGGTGGATGACGCCCTCCTGGGCGCCGTGCCCTACCGCGGCGACCTGGCCGAGGGCGAGCACACGATCGAGGTCCGGGCACCCGGGTACGAGACCCAGACCCAGACCGTCGCCGTCGCCACGGGCGACGAGCGCATCGTCACCGTGTCCCTCGCCCGGCCCGGCGGCGCCGACCCCGCCTGGTTCTGGTCGATGGTCGGCGTCACCAGCGCCGCCACCGTCGCCACCGCCGCCCTCGGCGCCGTCGTCATCGTCAAGGACCAGGACTACTCCCAAAACCCCACCCAGGACGCATTGGACGAAGGCGACCGCCTCATGCTGGCGACCGACATCTGCCTCGGCGTCGCCGTCGCCGCCGCCGTCGCCGGCGTCGTCCTCGCCTTCACCACCAACTGGAGCGACGAGGAGACTCCCGACGAAGAGCCCGGAGTCGAGGTCACTCCGACGGTGGGCGCCTCCGGCGACGGCGCGGGCCTCTTCCTTCTGGGGCGTTTCTAGGATCTCACTCGCCGTGCAATGACCGGCGGACTTTGAGTCCGAATCGCCGAATACCCCGAATGAGTGATTGTCTCGGGCCGGGCGTGCGGCTAGCTTGCTCCCACGCTCTTCGTGGGGATTCGCCGGCACCCGCCGGCAGGGGAGGCATGCATGCGCAACCGGAGTTGGTGGGTCGCCGCGCTGCTCGTCGCGGCGCTGGTACCGGGTGAGGCGCGGGCGCAGCACCACAGGGGCCACGAGGAGCCGGTGGATCCCGCCCGCGAGGAAGCGCAACGGCACTTCGAGGCCGGCGTCGCGCTGATGAACGTGGAGAACTGGGAAGCGGCGATGCTCGAGTTCCAGCGCTCGCTGGAGATCTACCCCACGCGCTCCGCGCTGCTCAACTACGGAATGTGCCTCAAGGGCCTCTACCGTTACGTCGAGGCGATGCACGCCTTCGAGCAGTTCCAGACGCAGTACCGCGACGTTGCGAGTAGGGATGAATTGGGCCTGCTCGACGAGAACATGGAGCAGCTTCGCGCCCTCCTGGGCGAACTCCTGATCGGCGTCACTCCGGCGGGCGCGACGGTCATCGTCGACGACGTCGAGGTCGGCACGGCACCGCTCGACGAGCCGGTGCAGGTGGTCTCCGGCCGGCACACGGTGGTCGTGCGGCTCGACGGATACATCGAAGAAACACGGCAGACCGAGGTCACGGCGGGCGATCGCGTCACGGTGGCCTTCGAGCTGGCCGAGATCCCGCACGTGGGGACGTTGCGGGTCGAGGCCAACGTCGCGGACGCCGAGGTCTGGGTGGACGGCGCGCTGGCCGGCCGGGTGCCGTACGAGGCGTCGGTGGCGGAGGGGAGCCACGAGGTCCGCGTGTCGGCCGAGGGGTACGTGCAGCAGACGCAGGCGGTGTCGCTCGCGACGGGGGAAAGCCGGATCGTGACGGTGACGCTCACCGAGCCGTCGGGCACGGACCCGGCGTGGTTCTGGAGCATGGTCGGCCTGACGGGTGCGGCGGGGGTGGCGACGATCGCGCTGGGCACCATGGTCATCATCAAGGACGACGAGTACCGCAGCACCTCCTATCCCGGCGATGCGCTCTACGACGAAGGGAAGAACCTGCAGCTTGCGACCGATGTCTGTCTGGCGGTGACGATCGCGGCGGCGGTCACGGCGGGGGTCTTGGGGTTCACGACGAACTGGGGCGGCGACGAGGAATCCGCTCCGGACGAGGAGGGCGGGGGTGCGGAGGTGGGGGCGATGTTCGGCCCGACGCCCGATGGGCTCACCCTCGGCGTGGTGGGGAGGTTCTGACATGCGCGGAAGAATCGCGATTGGCTGCCTGCTCGCGTCGCTGGTCGCCGGCTGCTCCCTCTCCCCGTACTTCGAAAACGCGCCGCAGTGCGCGGAAGGGGAGACGCGCGATCGCGCGCTCGCCTGTGGGCCCTGTCTGATGGGAACGGCGACGGACATCTGCGACGAGCGCCGGCAGTGGGTCGAGATCCAGTGCGATGACCCCACGGATGCCGACCACGACATGTTCCCGAACTACGAGTGCGTCCTCGGCGGCCCCGTCGACTGCAACGACACCGACCCCGCGGTCTTCCCCGGTGCGACGGGGCTCGAGGAGTGCATCTATCAGGCGACCGAGGCGTGTACGACGGCGTGCGGGACGCCCGGCACGCGCACCTGTGACGCCGCCTGCATCTGGGGTCCCTGCACGGCGCAGGAGGCGTGCAACAACCACGTGGACGACGACTGCGACGGGGAGACGGACGAGTTGGACCCGGACCAGTGCGCGCCAGGCACGACGGTCCCGTGCACCACGAACTGCGAATCCACCGGCACCGGCACCTGCACCGCGGAGTGCAGGGCGGCCGGCGCGGACGCGTGCGATCCCCCCTCGGAGGTCTGCAACTCCGCGGACGACGACTGCGACACGGAGACCGACGAGGACTTCCGTTGCCTCCCCGGCAGCACGGTCGAGTGCACGACGACCTGCGACTCCCTCGGGCACGGCACCTGCACCGACGGTTGCGCGGTGCCGCCGCGCGCCGATTGCAGTCCGGGGATCGAGCAGTGCAACGGCCAGGACGACAACTGCGACGGCGTGACCGACGAAGGCTGGCCGTGCGCCGCCGGAGCGATCGACCGCACCTGTACGCCCGTCGGCGGTGGCTCGGGATATCGGGTCTGCTCCCTGACGTGCACGTGGGGTGCATGCATGGTCAACACCGAGACGTGCAACGGCCTCGACGACGACGGCAACGGGCAGACCGACGAGACGTTCGACTGCATCCAGGGCGGCTCGACGCCCTGCGAGACGACGTGCGACGTCGCGGCTCACCGTTCCGCGACCGGAACCGGCACCTGCTCGACGAGTTGTACCCTTCCTGCGCCGGCAGCCTGTACCCCCCCGGCGGAAGTCTGCGACGGTGCGGACAACGACTGCATCAGCGGCGCCGACAACGGATTCACCTGCGTCCGCGGAAGCACCGTCGCTTGTACGACCACGTGCGCAACGACCGGGACGGGAACGTGCACCGATGCATGCGCCATCCCGGCCGTAGCTTCCTGCACGCCTCCGTCCGAGACCTGCAACGGCGTGGACGACGACTGCGTCAGCGGCCCCGACAACGGATTCCCGTGCGTCCGCCGAAGCACCGTCGCTTGTACGACCACGTGCGGAACGACCGGAACGGGAGCGTGCACCGATGCATGCACCATCCCGGCCGCAGCTTCCTGCACGCCACCGTCCGAAACCTGCAACGGCGTGGACGACGACTGCCGCGGCGGCCCAGATGACATCTTCCAATGCGTCCGAGGCAGTTCAGAGTCATGTGCGCATATCCTGTGTGGGGGCACGCGAACCTGCCCGAGTTGCGGGTGGACTGCATGTTCCGGGTACGATACGCCCTCGGTGACTCTCTATGACGGAACGAACTACACGGGTTCGACGCACGGGAGCCCCTACCCGTGGGGTTCGGGCTGCGTGTACATCGGCGACGACTGGGCCAGTTCGATGAAAGTCCAGCTGAACGCGGGCCAGTGGATCAACCTGCGCGACGAGAGTTGCGGCTCTTCACCGGGGACGGTTTGCTCGTTCGTCGGCACGGGCTGCGAAGGGGACATCCCCGACCTTTCGGCCTTTGGATGCACCGCCGGGAGCGGCACCGTGGGCGGGATTGGGTACATCTGCAGGGCTTCGCCTTGCGACGGCGGGGAGTCCACGATGAACAACACGGTCAACTCGATCAAGTGGAGCACGGGCTCATACGACTGGGCTGCGCCATGAGACGCAGGGCAAGGCGAGAGTCCGGTCTGGTGGCTGTTGTTTCGTTGGTTGCTTCGTTGGTTGCTTCGTTCTGGTGGGTGGCCGGGGCGGCCTGCGGTGGGAACGAAGGTGCGCCGAGTTGCACCGAAGCCCTCTGCCGCACAGGCAGCGAAGCTTGTTGCGTAGCCGCAGCTCCCGGCGTCTGGAACCCCGTTCTCGTGTCGTGCCTGTGTCGGCCCGGGGCCGACGCGGACGTGGACGGCGACGCCGGCGGCGAGGAAGACGCCACCGACGAGGCCGACGCCGGCGGCGACCGCAGTGACGGGGACGGCGGATCGGGCGCCGACGCCGATGCGGCGGACGCCGATGCCCGGCCGGACGGCGGCTCGTGCAACGTGGTCGATCTCCCCGAACAGACCATGTGCAACGCGGGGTTCAGATGCACCGTGGGGTCCATCTCCGCGGGAGAGGCCGTGCCGGTCTGCGACCCGGAAGGGACCGGCGCCAACAACGACTCCTGCGTCCGCCCGACGCCGGACGGCACCGTCGACGACTGCTCGCGCGCCTACTACTGCCTGCGCATCGATGGCGCCACGCGGTGTCACCGATTCTGCGCCACGAACCGAGACTGCTCCGACGCCGCGGGCTCCACCTTCGCCGGATGCTACTTCTCGCTGCCCGACGGTGCGGGCGGAACCGTGCCGGGCGTCCGATTCTGCACCACGGGCTGCGACCCGGCGGCGGACTCGGGCTGCAGCGCCGGCCAGGCCTGCCGGCCATCGGGCAACGCCTCCGGACTCTACGGCGACTGCTCCCCGGCCGGCACGGGCCGGCAAGGCGCGGACTGCACCGAGGACGGAGACGCCGCGTGCGCACCCCACTACACCTGCCTGAGGGCCACGGAGGGAAACGCCTGCTACCGCTTCTGCTCCACGGATCTCGACTGCTCGTCGGACGTGGGCGCCAACTCCCAGTGCGTCCTCACGGTCAGTACCGGCGGTGAACGGATTCCGGGATACGTGGTGTGCAGCGAGAGCTGCGACCCGCTCGCCGACTCGGTCTGCCCCGCGATGGGTGAGACGTGCCGGACGTGGACGTACACCGGGCACACCGGCGCCGCCTCGTACTGCGGCGCGGTCGGCGCCGGCGGCCAGAACGCGGCCTGCCCGGGCGGTGGCGACGAATGCCAGGCCGGCTTCGATTGCTGGAACGTGACCGATTACGGCGAAATCTGCCTCGGGTACTGCCGCATGGACGGCGGCAGCCCGTCGTGCGGCAGCGGCACGAGCTGCGTGTCGGCCGGAAGCGAGTACCCTGCCGAACTCGGAGTCTGCTTGCCATGAGTTCCGGGGAAGGCTGATGATGCGCATGCGCCACACCCTGCGAATCGCCCTGCTCGGGATGGCGTTCACCCTCTCCTGCGGAGGTGACGACCACGCAGCCTGCACCCAGGACCTCTGCCGCGCGGGCAGCGAAGCCTGTTGCGTCGGCGCGGCCCCCGGCGTCTGGAACCCCGCTCTCGTGACGTGCGTGTGTCGGCCCGGCGCCGACGCGGATGCCGACGGCGACACGGACGGCGATGGCGACGCTGCGGAAGTCCTTGCCATCTGCGGCAACGGCCTCGTCGAGCCGCCCGAGCAGTGCGACGGCGCCGCGCCCGAAGCGTGCACCACCACCTGCGGCACCTCCGGGATGCGCACCTGCACGGCGTGCGCCTGGCAGGCTTGCGCACCGCCCCCCGAGCTGTGCAACGGCACCGACGACGACTGCAACGGCGAGACCGACGAGGGCGAGACCTGCACGCCGGCCGTCTTCGAGTTCACCGGCGAAGTGCAGTCCTACGGGGTCCCCGAGGGCTTCCGGCGCGTCCGGGTCCGCATGTGGGGCGCCGGCGGGGCGAATCTCCCGGACTCCATCGCGGGCGCGGGGGGCTACTCGGAGGGCGAGCTGGAGGTCACGCCCGGCGAAGTGTTGTCGGTCATCGTCGGCGGCGCCGGCCTGCCACCGACCGCCGGGACCGGCGGCGCGGGTGGCTTCGGCGGAGGCGGGCGAGGCGGAGACGGCGTGTTCAACGTGAACGATGCCGGCGGAGGGGGAGGTGGCGGTCGGTCGGAGGTAGTCGCGGCGGGCGGCGTGATCGTAGCGGGAGGCGGCGGCGGCGTCGGCTGGGGCGGGACACTCGGCCGTGTAGCCGCCGGCGGGGGTACGATGGGCCAGTCCGCCGAACGAACCGAGACGTGCGTCGATGGCGCGGGCGGAGGCGGAGGCATGGCCGGAGGCGGAGGCATCGGCGGCACCGGAGGACACGGTTGCACCGACCTCGGTCCGGACACCGGCAACGCGTTCGACGGCGGCGAAACGAACGGGGGCGAAGGCGGCAGCGACCTGAACGGCTCGCGCGGTCGGGGAGGCGGCGGAGGGGGCGGCGGCTGGGGCGGAGGGGGCGGCGGCGGCGCGTCGGAAGGCTGGAGCACCGGGGCCGGCGGCGGCGGCGGCGGCAGGACCACGGCGGGGGGCACGACCGAGGCCGGCGACGGCAGCACGCCCGCGCGGGCCGACGATCCGGATCGCTGGTGGGCCGGCGATCCCGACACCCCGGGCCGCGTGCTCATCCTGCCGATCGGGTGAGCGCGCTGACGGACCCATCGCCCCTACTGGAACACCGTCTGCGTCACCGTGCCGTGACTGCCATGCACGATCGTGGCCGGCGGACCGCCCGTCTTGGTCTCCGGCGGGGGCGGCGGGGGTGGCGGAGGGGTCGCCGGACCGGCGTCGGCCGGCGGCGAGGCGGGCGCCGCGACCGTGCCCGGACCCTCCCGGCCCGCCACCCGCTGGAACGCCGGCGCAAGGCGAACGTCCTCCACCGGCGAAACCTCCTGGCGGAACGGCTCGTAGCCCGGCACCCGGACCTCCAGCCACACCAGGGCGCTCGACCGCGGCACCTCGAACGGCACCTGCGCCACCGGTCCCCCGGCCCACAAGACCTGCGCGCCCGGAGGCAGCCCGGCGACATCGATCGTGACCGGACCCTCCACCGCCGACACCCCCCCGGCATCGCCGGTCGCCGGCACCGCGGTCACGACGACCCCGGCATCCGCCGACGGCACCACGTCGACCCGCGATTCCACGGGCACCGCGACCGGTGGCGCGACCGCGGGTGGAGACGCGGTCGGGAAAACCGGCCCCGTGCCTGCCACGGCCGCCGGCGGCGCCGACCCGACATCGGCAACCGCGGCCGCTCCCAAGTCGCCCTCCCCCGGCGAGGGCCCGGGCTGGCGCGTCCACAACACCACTCCCACCACGAGGGCGGCCGCCGCCGCAATGCCGACACCGATCACGAGCCCCCGGCGGCCTTTGGCCGGCCCGACCGCCGCCGTGCGCGGCGCGGCTCGGGCCACCTCCGTGTGCACCAGCGCCACCGCCGAGTCGACCACCGGGACCGCCGTCGTCGCCGCGAAGGCGAGCGCGTCCGGCTCGAGGCCCAGTCGCGCCCGGGCCCCGGCATCCAGGAACGGCAGCAGGTCGTGCAGCATCGCCTCGGCACTCGCGTAGCGGTCCTCCCGCTCCCGCGCCGTGGCCTTCATGATCACCGCCTCGAACGCGGCGGGCATGTCGGGCAGCACCGTGCGCGGCGAAGGGAACGGCTGCGTCAGGATCGCCACGAGGATCTGGTTGAAGTTGGCGCCGGCGAACGGGACGCAACCCGTGACCAGCTCGAAGACGATGACGCCCATGGCGTAGATGTCGATGCGGCTGTCGACGTCCGTGCGCCCCGCCGCCTGCTCGGGCGCCATGTACAGCGGCGTGCCGAGCACCGCGCCGGTCTGCGTCATCCGCCCCGCGGGGTCGCCGGCGAGCGTCATCTTCGAGATCCCGAAATCGAGGATCTTGATCGTGGTCGGCATCCCCGGCACCTGCAAGAGCTGCAGGTTGTCGGGCTTGAGATCGCGGTGGACGATCCCGCGACGATGCGCCATCGCCAGCGCCGACAGGGTCTGGGCGGCGATCTCCGCCGCCTGCGGGATCGGCACCTTGCCGGAACGCTCGATCCGCTTGGCTACCGAGTCCCCCGCGAGGAACTCCATCACCAGGTACGGCGCGCCGTCCGCCGCGACGCCGAAGTCGTAGATGTCGATGATCCCGGGGTGCCCGATCGCCGACGCCGCCTGCGCCTCCCGCATGAACCGCTGCGCGATCTCCGGCTGGCGCGCACACTCGGCGTGCAGGAACTTCACCGCGCACCGCCGCCCGATCAGCGAGTGCTGCGCCTCGTAGACCGCACCCATCCCCCCCTCGCCCAGCAGGCGAACCAGCCTGTACTTCTCGCCGATGATCTGGCCCGTGCGATCCATGTCCACGCTTCCTCGACGGCTCCGGGAGTACATCGTAGCTCACCGCGAGGGTTCGGTAAACCCGCCGACCGGGGGACCTGTCCCCCTCTGCGACTCTGCGTCTCTGCGCGGGAATTCCCCTTCCGGTCTGTGGAGCGAAGGATGCAGGAGGGAGGTCAAGGAGCGACGAAGTCGAATCCCTGGCGGACGCCGAAGTCGCCGCCGCGCGGCGGAGCGGACGCGAAGTTCAGCGTGCCCAGCTTCTGCTGGATACACGCCGCCACCCCCGCCTGGTCCAACCCCGCGTCGCTCGAAACCGTGTCGACCCGCACGCCGCCCGCCTGGTTGATCAGGATCGTGTACGACACGCTGCCCTGCAGCGTCGGGTCGCTCGCCAGCGCGTGATTGTAGCACGCCTCGATCAGCCGCATCTTGCGCTGCAGCGCCGCCCGGAACGCCGCCGCGCTGAACACCCCGCTGCGGGTCGGGTCCGCCGTCGGATCGTTCGGGTGCACCGTGCCCACCGGTCCGGCGTCGATCGTGCCGACCGGCACGGGAATCGTGCTCGGGTCGGGGACCGCGACCGGCACCGTCGCGTCCGGCGTGGCATCGCCGACCGGCCCTACCGCCGTGCCGTCGACCACCTGGTCCGCGACCGCCGACCACGTCGTGCTCTGGCTGTCCGTGTCGACCGTTCCGTGCATGCCGTCCAGCGCCTCTGCCAGATGCGTGACGGACGCGCTGTCGCCGTCGAACGCCGTCATGAAGGACGATGCCGAGCCGTCACGGCCGGAGACGCCGAGGAGGTCCGTCAGGTTCAGCGCCGCCCCGATCTTCGCCGCCTGGTCGTCGTCGAGCACCAGCGCCCCGGGCCCGGCTGCCGGACGATGATGCGCGCCCGGTCGGCTGCTCGTCGGCGTCGTCCCCGCCGGGGGCTTGGGCCCCTCGACCGCCCCGACCACACCCGAGGGCCCGCCGTTCGCCGGTTCCGCCCCGTTCGGCTTCACGTTCGCGCTCGTCGTGCCCTGCTTCGGCTCGTCCGCGTCGCCGTCCTTCGGCTCCGCGGGCGCCGCGTCCTCGATCGCCATCGAGCCGAACGGCAGCGGCGAGAAGTCCGACGCCACCAGCTCCTCGAGCGTCGGCTTCGGCCAGTTCGGGATCATCGTGCCGCACAGCAGCGCCACGTGCGCCGCCATCGCCACGCCGAGCGAGGTCACAAAGCCGGAATCGACTCGCGCCAGCCACCCGCCGCGAACCGACGCCGGAAGCTGCGGCAGCGGCTGCACCGGCGGGGGCACCACGAACTGGAACAGCAACGTCGTGTCCCCGACCACGATCTTCCCACGGCTGCCGTCGTCCAGCGGGACCTCCAGGCCGCGACGGCCCGGCGTGCCCTTCCCCGACGCCCGCAGCTCCGTGAAGTCCATCACCCCGCCGCCCGCCTCCCCCAGCGCGATGCGGCCGGTCATGCTCCCCGCGATCGTCAGCACGTAACGCTCGCCGCCCACGCCCTCGCGCAGCTCGAACAGCGGGTGCCGCCCCGCCAGCCCCGCGTCCGCAACCACGAAGTGGCTGCGCTCCGACGACCCCACCGTGATCGTCTCCCGCCGCCGCAGGATCCGCTCCTCGACGATGCGCCCGTCGCGGATCACCCCGACCCGCAACACGCGCGGCACCTTCGCCTGCAGCGCCGCCAGCGCCCGAAGGCCGCGACGCACCACGCGCACGCGACCGTCCGGCCCGCGCACCACTCGCAACGGCTTGGGTCGGTTCGGAATCTGGGGAATGTCGTCAACCGGTCGGCTCGAAGTGTCGCTGTATTCCATCGCCCTGCCCTCCCGCCTCGGCTGTCCCATCAACTCCCGCGAGGCTCGGGCTTCGTGGCGCGAAGGCCGCGAAGGTTCCCCGCGATGATGGGCCTCCTTTCCATGAAGGGTTTCCGGAGTTCGCGCAAAGCACGCCAAGGACCGCAAAGGACGCAAAGTGTCCACAAACAAACGCAATCATTACGCTTTCAGAGCGCGCGACCGCTCGCCCCCCGCGACCGCTCGCCCGCTCGCTTCCTCCTGCTAAGATGCCACCCGGCCGAAGGAGCCACATGCGCGAACGGCTCGCAGCTCTGCTTCCCTCCCTCGCCCTGCTCGTCGCATTCGCCGCGTGCCGCGGCCGCGACCTGCCGTTCATTCAGGCCGGCGATGCCTTGGCCGCCGACGAAACGTCCGTCGCGTCGGACGACGTGCCCGAGTCGCCCTCGCCGGACGGTACGGAAGAATCGACGGCGGGCGCTCCGACCGACGAGGACATCGAGGGCGGCATGACCCTCGACCCGGCCGCGTTGCTCGCGCCCGCCATGCACCGGTCGTGCCCGAGCTGCGCTCGACCGGAGGAAGGGCCGATCTCGCTCGTCGTGTCCCCCGCGCGGCCCGTCGCCGGCCACCCGTTGCGCATCTTCGCCGTCGCGGATCACGAGCTGGACGTCGAGCGGCTGACCGTCGAGGACGACGACGGAACTCGCCCGCTGGCCCCCATCGAGGCATGGGGCGGCCCACCGTGGGCCTGGGCCGCGATGCTCGAGGCGGCGCCGGCCGGACGTCCGAAGCTGTGCCTCATCGTCCGCGGGCCGGAGGCGTCGACGAGCTGCGTACGCGTCGACGTCCTGACGGACCCGCCGCCGGCCGAGATCCCTCTCGGCTCCGGCGTCTGGCCGATCGAGCGCGGGTGGGATCGTTCGGCCGAGCGCATCTACTCGGCCTGGATCGCGCGCCTGTTCCTCACCGAGCCGGGAATGTCGGCCGGGTGGCGGCCGCTGCACCAGGCGACCCGCGATCGGCAGCGCAACCTGCTCTGGAACCACCTCGGGCTGGGAGAGGACGAGGCGGAGTCGCCGGCGAGCGTCGCGATGGCGCCGGACTGCGGGGACACGCCGTACTTCCTGCGCGCGTACTTCGCCTGGAAAATGCGCCTGCCGTTCGCCGCCCATCTCTGCCCCCGCGGCGACCCGGGGGAGGGGCCGGGTTGCGACGGCCGGTACTTCACCAACCTCGCACCCGCCTTCGACGACGTCGCCGACCCGGTCGAGCGTTTCAACCGCTTCCTCGCCGATGCGTTGGCGCGCTGGATCCACTCCGGCACGGCCCGCACGCTGCCCGAGGACGAGTTTTCGGATTTCTATCCGCTCGAGCTGTCCCGCGCCGCCCTGCGGCCCGGGACGATCTTCGTCGATCCGCGCGGACACCTGATGGTCCTGACGCGCTGGCTGCCGGGCACGGAGGACCGCATCGGGACGCTCTTCGCCATCGACGGCCATCCCGACCAGTCGATCACCTACAAGCGCTTCTCCCCGTCCATCTTCTTCTACTCGCCCAAGGCCCGCACCGGCGGCTTCAAGGCGTTCCGCCCCGTCGTCTTCGAGGACGGCGCATTCTGCTTCGCTTCCAATGCCGAGCTGGCCGACGACCCGCCATCGACCCGGTATTCGCTCGACCAGTTCTCCTTCCCGGATGCCGCCGCGTTCCACGCTCACGTCGCCGGCCTGCTCAACCCGTACCCGCCCGACCCCGTGCTCGCCTTCCGCGACCGCATGGAGCTGCTCCTCGAGCTGCTGGTGGACCGCGAGTCCGCCGTGCGCCACGCGGTCGAGTACATGGAGTCGACCGGCTGGGCGACCGTGCCGATCCCCGACGGCGCCGCGATCTTCGCCACCGCCGGGCCCTGGGAGGACTACGCCAGCCCGGCCCGCGACCTGCGCCTGCTCATCGCCGCCGACGAGCTGCTCGGCTTTCCGCAGCTCGTGCGGGAAAGCCCCGGCCTGTTCCGCATGCCCGAGGCTCGCACCGCCGAGCAGCTCGACGCCGACGTCGCCGCCGCCTGGGAACAGGGGCTGCGCGAGCTGTCGTTCGCCTACACCCGCAGCGACGGCGGGTCCTGGACCCTCACCCTGGGCGATTTCATGGACCGCCTGTCGGCCTTCGAGCTGGCCTACAACCCGAACGACTGCCCCGAGCTGCGCTGGGCGGCCCCGGAGGCGAGCGACGAGCTGTCCACCTGCTCGCACCGCGCCCCGGCACCCCAGCGGCGCCTGATGGCCGGCTATCGCGGCTGGTTCTCCGCCCGCCGCCAGCCCTCCGGCCCGTGACTCCCGGCCCGATCGTGGATAGGATGCGCGCCGCGGGGTGGGGCGCCGGATGAGTGCAAGGGATTCGGGCATGCGCGCTCGCTGCATCGTCACTCGCCGCTCCGCCGTCCTGGCCGGCGTCTCCGCCGCCCTGCTCGCCTTGTCCTGCGCCGGCGCCGAGGCCCAGCCGAAGCCCGGCGCGCGCGGCGCACCGCCGCCCGTCCCCGTCAAGGTGGCCAAGGCCGAACGGCGGTCCGTGCCGCTCGAGGTCGTCGCCCTGGGCACCGTCGCTCCGATGCAGACCGTCGCCGTCCGGGCGCGCGTCGCCGGGCCGATCGCGGAGGTCAAGTTCGCCGAAGGCCAGGAGGTCAAGGCGGGCGACGTCCTGTTCCGCATCGACCCGCGCACCTTCGAGGTCGCCCTGGCCGAACAGGAAGCGCGGCTCGCCCGCGATCGCACCCAGCTCGGCCTCGCCCGCACCCAGGCCGGAAGGGCCCGCGCGCTCGTCCAGCGCGACCTCGTCGCCCGCGAGCAGCTCGACGAGGCGCGGACGAACGTCGCGACGATCGAGGCCACGATCGCCCTGGACGAGGTCGCCATCCAGGCCGCGCGCCTCGACCTCGAGTTCACCGACATCGCCAGCCCCATCGACGGCCGTACCGGCGCGCTCCTCGCCACCGCCGGCAACCTCGTCTCCCCGGCCTCCCTCGAGCCGCTCGTGACCATCGTGCAGCTCCGCCCCATCTACGTCTCCTTCGCCGTGCCCGAGGGCGAGCTGCCCGCGATCCGCGCCCGCCAGGCCGAGGGCTCGCTCCGCGTGACCGCCGTGCCGCCGGGCGCCGAAGGCAAGCACGGCGTGCTGGCGTTCATCGACAGCTCCGTCGATGCCGCGACCGGCACCATCCTGCTCAAGGCGACCTTCACCAACGCCGACGGCGCCCTGTGGCCCGGCCAGTACGTCGACGTGACCCTCACCCTGGGCGAGATCCCGGACGCCGTCGTCGTCCCCGCGCCCGCGGTGCAGGCCGGCCAGCAGGGCCGCTACCTCTTCGTCGTCAATCCCGACGGCACCGTCCAGAACCGCCCCGTCGTCCTCACCCGGATCGACGAGCGGGAAGCGGTGGTCGCCGAAGGCCTTCAGGGCGGCGAGACCGTCGTCACCGACGGCCAGCTCCGCCTCATCCCCGGCAGCCGGATCAAGGTCGTCGAGACCCCCGCTCGCCCTGAGCCTGTCGAAGGGCGGGTTCCTGCCAGACCCCAGCCCCCGACCCCGCGCGGCCGGCGGCCGCGCCGCTGGCCGCGCCCCGATGAACCTCTCCGGGCCGTTCATCCGCCGCCCGGTCATGACCACGCTCGTCATGGGCGCCATCCTGGCCTTCGGTCTCATGGCCTGGCGCCTGCTGCCGGTCTCCGACCTGCCCAACGTCGATTTCCCGACGATCCAGGTCGGCGCGAACCTCCCCGGCGCCAGCCCCGAGACCATGGCCTCCGCCGTCGCCACGACGCTCGAACGCCAGTTCTCGACCATCGCCGGCATCGACACCATGACCTCCAGCTCCGGCCTGGGCAGCACGAACATCACGCTGCAGTTCGCGCTGGACCGCGACATCGACGCCGCCGCGCAGGACGTCCAGGCGGCCATCGCACGCGCCTCGCGGCAGCTCCCGCCGGCCATGCCCACCCCGCCGACCTACCAGAAGGTCAACCCGGCCGACCAGCCGATCCTGTTCATCGCCCTCACCTCCCCCACCCTCCCCCTCTACGCGCTCGACCGCTTCGGCCAGACGATGATTGCCCAGCGCCTCTCCATGATCTCGGGCGTCGCGCAGGTGCAGGTCTACGGCGCGCAGAAGTACGCCGTGCGCGTCCAGGTCGACCCGCACGAGCTCGCGCGACGCGGCATCGGCATCGATGACGTCGCGCGGTCCATCTCGCAGTCCAACGTCAACCTGCCTACCGGCGTGCTCTACGGTCCCGACCGCGCGATCACGATCCAGGCCACCGGACAGCTCCTGCGCGCCGAGGACTACGGCCGCATCGTCGTGGCCTGGCGCAACGGGCGACCCGTGCGCCTCGACGACCTGGGCACGGTGATCGACGACGTCGAGAACAACAAGGTCGCCGCCTGGCTCGTCGACCAGCGCGCCGTGGTCCTCGCCGTCCAGCGCCAGCCCGGCACGAACACCGTCGAGGTCGCGCGCGCCGTGCTGGCCCTGCTCCCCGCCATCCAGGAGAAGCTGCCCGCCTCCGTCGAGATGAAGATCCTCTTCGATCGCTCGGAGTCGATCCGCGAGTCGGTCGAGGACGTGCAGTTCACCCTGCTGCTCACGCTGGGACTGGTCGTCGTCGTGATCTTCGTCTTCCTGCGCAGCCTCACCGCGACGCTCATCCCGTCGCTGGCCATGCCGATGTCGATCCTCGGCACCTTCTCCGTCATGAACCTGCTCGGCTACAGCCTGGACAACCTCTCGCTCATGGCGCTCACCCTCTCCGTGGGCTTCGTCGTCGACGACGCGATCGTCATGCTCGAGAACATCGTCCGGCACATGGAGCTGGGCAAGTCGCCGATGGAGGCCGCCCTGGAAGGCTCGCGCGAGATCGGCTTCACCATCGTCTCCATGACGGTCTCCCTGGCGGCCGTGTTCCTGCCCATCCTGTTCATGGGCGGCATCGTCGGCCGCCTGTTCCGCGAGTTCGCCGTGACCATCGGCGCCGCCGTCCTGGTCTCCGGGCTCGTCGCCCTCTCCCTCACCCCCATGCTGTGCAGCCGCTTCCTGCGCTCCCCCTACGGCGTGCGCCACAACATCCTCTACCGCGCGTCCGAGCGGATCTTCCAGGGCGTCGTCAAGGCCTACGGCTGGACGCTGCGGGGCGCCCTGCGCGCCCGGTGGGTGACGCTGCTGGTCACCGTCGCCGTCGCCTGGGCCACGGTCGTGCTCTTCCAGCGCGTCCCCAAGGGCTTCGTCCCCAGCCAGGACACGGGCCAGCTCGTCGTGAGCACGGAGGCGCAGGAGGGGATCTCCTTCGAGGCGATGAAGGCGCACCAGCAGCAGGTCGCCGCCATCGCGGCCCGGGACCCGAACATCGATCTGTTCATGTCCTCCGTCGGTCGCGGGGGCAACGCCGCCGGCAACTCCGGCTTCATGTTCATCCGTCTCAAGCCGCGCAACGAGCGCCCGCTCTCCGCCGACGACGTCGTCGCCGCCCTGCGCCCCAAGCTCGGCGCCGTCCCCGGCATCCGCTCCTTCGTGCAGAACCCGCCCCTCATCAACGTCGGCGGACGCGCCGCCCGCAGCCTGTACCAGTTCACCCTCGTCGACTCGGACCTGGACGAGCTGTACGAGTGGGCCCCCAAGCTCGAGGCGAAGCTCCGCGAGCTGCCCGGACTCGTCGATGTCAGCACCGATCTCCTGATCCGCAACCCGGAGGTCGACGTCGTCATCGACCGCGACCGCGCCGCCACGCTGGGCGTCTCCGTCGAGGCGATCGAGAACGCCCTGTTCACGTCCTACGGCACCCGGCAGGTGTCGAGCATCTTCGCGCCCGAGGACCAGTACCGCGTGATCCTCGAGCTCCAGCCCGAATACCAGCGCGATCCCACCGACCTCGGCCTGCTCTACGTCCGCTCCGACGCCGGTTCGCTCGTCCGCCTCGACAATGTCGCGCACCTGGAGCCGGCCGTCGGTCCGCTCGCCGTCAACCACTCCGGACAGCTCCCCTCGGTCACCCTCTCCTTCAACCTCAAGCCCGGCGTGGCCCTGGGCGACGCCGTCGAGCAGGTGCAGCAGGCCGCGCGCGAGATCCTCCCCCCGACGATCTCCACCTCGTTCCAGGGCCAGGCGCAGGCCTTCCAGGCCTCGCTCGCCGGGCTCGGCCTCCTGCTGCTGATCACGGTCCTCGTCATCTACATCGTCCTGGGAATCCTCTACGAGAGCTTCATCCATCCCATCACGATCCTCACCGCCCTGCCCTTCGCCGGCGTCGGCGCGCTCGCCACGCTCGCGTTCTTCCACAGCGAGCTGAACGTCTACGCCTTCGTCGGCATCATCATGCTCGTCGGCCTGGTCAAGAAGAACGGCATCATCATGATCGACTTCGCGCTCGAGGCGCAGAAGGACGGGACGAAGTCGCCGCGCGAGGCGATCCACGAGGCGTGCGTCGTGCGCTTCCGGCCGATCATGATGACGACCCTGGCCGCCCTGTTCGGCACCCTGCCGATCGCCCTGGGCATGGGCGCCGGAGGGGAAGCCCGCCGCCCGCTCGGCCTCGCCGTCGTCGGCGGCCTCCTCTTCTCGCAGTTCCTCACCCTCTACATCACGCCCGTGTTCTACACCTGGCTGGAGTCCTTCCGCCGCTGGCGCCCCCGCTGGCTCGGCTTCAAGCCCCGCCCCGCCCCGGCCCCGGACGCCCGCCCGGCGGCCGATTGACGAACCGCGCGGGCCGGGATACAAGCAGTGCAGTCGGTGCTGCGGGGACCGGCGTTCCCAACGGGGGGGGGAGGTTCGCCAATGGCAATCCAGGCGGGCGTAGGTGTCAGCCACGATCGGAATCCCCATCGTGCGGGCCAGGAGGCGGCCGAAAAGGCCCTGGCCGCGGCGGGAATCTCGCGGCCGGACTTCATCTTCCTTTTCTCAACCGTCGGGTATCCCCAGCCGGCCGTGGTCGCCGCCGTCCGCAGGACCGCGGGCGGCGCTCCCCTCACCGGCTGCTCCGGCGAGGGCGTCATCGCGCACGGGATCGCAGACGAGTCGAATTTCTCCGTCGCCGTCATGGTCGTTCGATCCGACGAGCTGCGCTTCGTGGGCGGCCTGCAGACCGGCCTGAAGGCCGACCCCGCCGGCGTCGGGCGAAGAGTCGGCGAAGCCGTCGTCTCCCATGGCGACGCGGATGCGGCCGCGCTTTTCGTGCTCGGCGACGGGTTGACCGTCAACTTCGACCGCTTCCGGAGCGGCCTCGAGGAGACGCGCGCGGGACGGCCGCGATTACCGCTCTTCGGCGGCGTCTCCGCCGACAACTGGGCCTTCAAGCAGACCTACCAGTACAGCGACGACGCCGTGGTTTCGGACGGCCTGGCCTGGGCCCTCCTGTCCGGCCCGGCCCGCATCGTCTCCGGCGTCAACCACGGCTGTGTCCCGATCGGCGGCCGGCGACGCGTCACGCGCTCGCAAGGCAACGCCATCTTCGAAATCGACGGCCGCCCGGCCCTCGACGTCCTCAAGGAGTACCTGCTGCCCGAGGAAATCGACAACTGGAGCAAGGCCGTGATCAACCTCTGCCTCGGCTTCCGGACCCCGGCGCACATCGAGGGCTACGACGAGTTCATGATCCGCTTCATCCCGGGCAAGGACGACGCCCAGGGCTCGATCACCATCCAGACCGAAGTGCCCGAAGGCAGCGACATCTGGATGACCCGCCGCGACCCGGAGAAGATGGCCCAGGGACTCGCCGAGCTGGGACGCAAGATCAAGGAAGGCCTGGAAGGCCGGCCGCCTCGGCTGGTCTTCCAGTTCGACTGCTGCGGCCGCGGCAAGGTCATCCTCCCCGAGCCCCGCAAGCTCGCGCTCCTCGGCGAGCTCCAGGCGCAGGTCGGACCGCAGACGCCCTGGATCGGCTTCTACACTCTCGGCGAAATCGGGCCGGTCGGCAACAGCGACTGCTTCCACAACTACACCGCCGTCCTCGCGGCCATCGCCTGATTCCCATGGACCCGGACAACGACGGCCGCTCGGATCCCGCCGGCGCGACGCCCGCCCTTCCCCCGTCCTCCCCGCCGACCGATGTCGCGGCCGAGCTCCGCGAGGAGAACACCCGGCTCGCCGAGCAGGTCAAGCGGCTGGTGCGGCTGGAGAGCCAGCTCCACGGCGCCCAGGAAAAAAGCGAGGCCGAGTGCCGGCTGTACCGGCAGCTCTACGAGGGCGGCCGGCAGTTCGGCGGCACCCTCGAGCGGTCGAGCATCCTCGCGATCATCACTCGCTTCGCGGTCTACGAGGTCGGGGTCGAACGCTGCCTGATCCTCCTGCACCCGACCCACGAATCGACGCTGTCCACCGCGGCCCAGGAGGGCTACTTCGAGGAGACCGATCAGCGGCTGGCTGCGGCACTCTCGTTGTCGCTGGAACATCCCGCCTTGCGACCCCTGCACGACGGAGCCGTCCCGGTGATGCGCGAGCCGGGGACCGCGGACGCCGATTCCGCGGAAATCGGACGCCTGTGCGGCATGGACGAGTTCGTCGCGCTGTCTCTCGGCGACGAAGGCGGCGTCCCCCTCGGCGTGATGCTCGCCGGGAACCAGGCCGAGCGCGCCGAGTTCCACACGCGCATCCGCCCCGACAGCCCGGAACTGGTCGCCCTGGCCAGCTTCGTCGCCCAGGCGGGCACGGCGCTGCGCAACGTGCGCCTCTACGAAGAGCTCCAGCAGGACAAGAAGGAGCTCCAGGAGCTGACCGAGCTCCAGCAGGCGATCCTCGACAACGCCTCCTACGCCATCATCTCCACCTCCACCGACGGCGTCGTCCGCAGCTTCAACCGCGCCGCCCAGCGCATGCTCGGGTACCCCGAGGAAGAGCTCGTCGGCACGGCCACCCCCGACGTCCTCCACGACCCGGAGGAGCTCGCCCGGCGCGCCGTCGAGTTCGGTCGCGAGCTGGGTACCACCCTCGAGGCGGGCTTCGACGTCCTCGTCGCCAAGACCCGCCGCAACCTCCCCAACGAGCACGAGTGGACCTTCGTCCGCAGGGACGGCACGCGCCTCCCCGTGCTGCTCACCGTCACGGCCCTGCGCGCCGCGGAAGGCGGCATCGCGGGCTTCCTCGGCATCGCGAACGACATCACCCGGCGCAAACGGACCGAGGCCGAGCTCCGGAAATACCAGCAACGGCTGGAGGACCTCGTCCGCGAGCGCACGGCGGAGCTGGAGCGCCAGAAGGAGGAGCTGTTCCGCTCGCGCCAGCGGCTGGCCCTCCACGCCCAGCAGACGCCGCTGGCGATGATCGAGTGGGATCCCGACTTCCGCGTCGTCGAATGGAACCCCGGCGCCGAGCGCATCTTCGGCTTCTCCCGCCAGGAGGCGCTCGGCCGCCACGCCTCCGGCCTGCTCGTCCCGGAGAGCGCGCGCGAGGCCGTCGACCAGGTCTGGCGCGAGCTCCTCGTCCACAAGGGCGGCGCGCGCAGCACGAACGAGAACATCACCCGCGACGGTCGGGCCATCGTCTGCGATTGGTACAACACGCCGCTCATCGACGACGAAGGCGACGTGATCGGTGTCGCCTCGCTCGCCGAGGACATCACCGCTCGCCGGGCCGCGGCCGAGGAGCTGGAGCGCGCCAAGGACGCCGCCGAGGCCGCCAACCGCGCCAAGAGCGCCTTCCTGGCCATGATGAGCCACGAGATCCGCACGCCGATGAACGCCATCATCGGCATGTCCGGTCTCCTGATGGACGGCCAGCTGAGCGACGAGCAGCGCGACTTCGTCCGCACCATCCGCGCCAGCGGCGACGCCCTGCTCACCATCATCAACGACATCCTCGACTTCTCCAAGATCGAAGCCGGCAAGCTGGAGCTCGAGTCCGCGAGCTTCGACCTGCGGGGGCGCATCGAGTCGGTGCTGGATCTGATGGGCTGCCGGGCCCGCGAGAAGGGACTGGAGCTCGGGTGCATGATCGACGCCCACGTCCCCGCCGCAATCCAGGGCGACTCGACCCGCGTCAGCCAGGTCCTGCTCAATCTCGTCGGCAACGCCATCAAGTTCACCGAGCGCGGGGAGGTCACGGTCCACGTCTCGGCCCGGCGGCCCTCGGACGCCCCCGGCTCCGACGCCCCCGCGGCCCCCGACGGTCTCCACGAGCTGCACTTCGCCGTTCGCGACACGGGCATCGGGATCCCCGCCGAACAACTCGACCGTCTCTTCCTCGCCTTCAGCCAGGCCGATTCCTCCACCTCCCGCCGCTACGGCGGCACCGGGCTGGGGCTCGCCATCTGCCGCCGCCTCGTCGAGATGATGGGCGGACGGGTCTGGGTCGAAAGCGTCCAGGCCCAAGGCTCGACCTTCCACTTCACCATCCGCGCCCGCGAGGCGCCCGGAACCCCGCCCGTCTACCTCGCCCCGCAGCAGCCCGGGCTGCGCGGCCGGCGCGCACTCGTGGTCGACGACAACGGGACCAACCGCCAGATCGTCGGCCGCCAGCTCGCTTCCTGGGGCATGGTGCCCGTGGTCGCGTCCTCCGGACGCGAGGCCCTCGACCTGCTGCTCCGGGGCGAGGCCGTCGACATCCTGATCACCGACCTGATCATGCCCGGGATGACCGGCCTCGACCTGTGCCGCGGTGTCCGGTCGCTGCGCCCAGGCACCGAGCTCCCCATGCTCCTGTTGTCGTCCTCCGAATCGGGCCTCGACCCCGAATGCCGCAAGATCTTCCATGCCGTCCTGCTCAAGCCCGTCGGCGCGTCGCGCCTCTACGACGTCCTGGTCGAGATCTTCCATCCCGGCCAGGCCGAACGCACCGAGCCGCAGAAGGCAATCCGTTACGACGGCGCGATGGGCCGCGAACATCCCCTCCGCATCCTGCTCGTCGAGGACAACCCCACGAACCGGGTCCTGGCCCGCGCCATGCTCCAGCGCCTCGGCTATGCCGCCGACGTCGCCGTCAACGGCCGCGAGGCGGTCGATGCCATCCAACACCGCCCCTACGACCTGATCCTGATGGACGTCCAGATGCCGGAGCTGGACGGCCTGGACGCCACCCGCGAAATCCGACGCCGGCTGCCCCCCGCCCGGCAACCCCGGATCGTTGCCCTCACCGCCGACGCCATGCAGGAGGACAGGCGCAAGTGCTTCGCCGCCGGCATGGACGACTACCTCAGCAAGCCCGTCCTGATGCCCGACCTGATCGGCGCCATCCAGCGCTGCCCGCACCCGGCGCCCGACGCCACCCCCGCCGACCCGGGACCGTTCGGCGGACCTCCGGTCCTCGACCCCGCCGCGATCCGACAGCTCCGGAACCTGCTCGGAGATCAGGCCGGGCAGACCCTGCCCGCGCTGCTCGGCGAGTTCCTCAGCGACGGCCCTCGCCTCCTGGCCTCCCAACGCCAGGCCCTCGCCGGCGGCCGCGCCGTCGAGCTCGGCCGCGCCGCCCACTCCCTGAAGTCGGTCGCCGCCACCTTCGGCGCCCTCGCGCTCCTCGCCGTCCAGAAGGAGCTCGAGCTGCTCGCCAAGCGCGGGGACCTCGCCGAGGCCGAGCCCCTGGTCGCCCGAAGCGAGCGGGAGTTCGAAAACGTCAAGGAGGTGTTGAACCGCACCGAGCTCGGCTCCGCCTGAACGTCCCCCCGCGCCCCTAGCCTTCCCGCCCCTTCACGATCGCGAAGACGAACAGCGCGATCAGCGGCAGCCAGAAGAACAGGAAGAAGTACAAGCCGTGACGCGTCTTGGCCGCCGGCGCCCCGCCATCCGACGTTGCCGCGGCCTCCGACGACTCGGTCGCCGCGGGCCCCGCGGCCGGCACGTCGCTCCCCGTGAGCCTCCCCCGCTTTGTCGCATTCATCGGACTTCCCCTTCGGCCGCGACTCTCCGCGGCCTGCCGCGCCGCCGCGGGACCGCCCGGCATCGTCCCGCGCCCTGGCGCGGAATCGACGCCCCGACGGCCCGCTCGGCGCGGCCATCGAACCGCCTCGCGGAACCGGACCCTGGGTCAAATGACGAGCGTCGGAGGACCGCGGGGACGAGCCGGCGTGGCCGGCGGGAAGGTGGCGACGCTGAGCGCGCCGACGCCGTCGGGCATGGCCCGCACGCGCGCGCGCGGGACGGACGTCAGGACCGGCGGCAGCAGGCTCCCGCGCTCCAGCGCGCCACCGCCCGCCGTCCCGACCCCGGTCGAGATCCGTTGCGGGGTGCCCGGACCGGGCCCGGGCTCGTCGTGGTTGTGCAAGCGCGAGGTGTCGCTCGACTGGGTTCGCGCGTGCGCTCGCGGCAGCGCATACCACGCGACCGCCGCGAGGAGCACCGCCGCCGACCACGAAACGACCCTGCGAACCGTCACGACCTCTGCACCTCCACGGCCCAACGCCGCCCACAGCGTATGGCCGCCCCTCCCCGAAAGCAACGTGGCAGAGAACTAACAATGAGCGATCGGCTCCCCCCCCCGCGAGCCCTTCGGGGACGGTCCCCTTCTGTCTGCGTCGCTGCGTCTCTGTGCGGGCTTGCCCTGAGCGAAGTCGAAGGGAATCTTCCCCCCGTTTGCATTCCCCCGCGGCTCGGTGATAAATCCGCCCTTCCCTGGGCCGAGTGGGCCCCGGGACCACGTCCGCCGGGGGCGCGCACGCAAGCCCGCGGAACATCGAAGGAGGAGACGAAGATGACGCGTTCGACGACGTACCTCGTGCTGATCCTGGCCGCCGCGCTCGCCGCGGGCGCCTGCAAGAAGAAGTCGGAGGAGCCCGCTCCCGAGCCGGTCGCGACGCCCCAGGCGCCGGCCGTGCCCGAGCCGGCCAAGGCGGCGACGCCGACGGCGCCCAAGCCCGTGACGCCCGAGCCCGCGGCACCCGTTCCGCCCCCGACACCCGAGCCCGCGGCGCCGCCCCCGCCGGTCCACACCGCCTCGGTGTGCACGGGTTCCGGCTATACCTGCTTCCTCAAGGCTGCGGGCGATGTCCTCTGCGTCGGCGACAACATCGATGGGCAGCTCGGTGACGGCACCGCCACCAACCGCGCCCTGCCGACCCCCGTCGCCGACCTCGCCGGCGTGATGGAACTGGCGTGCGGCGCCAGTCACGCCTGCGCCCGCCGCGAGGACGGCTCCGTGATGTGCTGGGGCCAGAGCTGGCACGGCGAGCTGGGCTGCGGGTCGAAGGACGCGACCCAGACGCCGGTCGCCGTCAAGGACCTGACCGGCGTGAAGCAGCTCGCCCTGGGCTACGCCTTCTCCTGCGCCCTGCGCGACGACGGCAAGGTCTCCTGCTGGGGCCTCGGCTCCGAGGGCCAGCTCGGCCGCGAAGCGACGGACTCGAGCGACGTGCCCGTCGAGATCGCGGGCCTCGACGGCGTCGCCGAAATCGCCGCCGGGTTCGCGCACGTCTGCGCCCGCAAGGAGTCGGGCGAGGTCCTGTGCTGGGGCCAGAGCGACGAGCGCCTGGGCCGCGGCGAGACGGCCGGCTCCGGCTGGTCGCCGATGCCCGTGGCCAACCTGACCGGCGCCAAGGCGATCGGCGCGGGCAACGATCACTCCTGCGCGTTGACCGCCACCGGCCTCTTCTGCTGGGGCGGCAACTACGCCGGCGAGCTGGGCAACGGCCAGAAAGGCTACGACCAGTCGTCCAAGGTCCCCGTCCAGGTCCCCGACGTCGGGGCCGGCGTGCAGCAGATCGTCCTGCGGGGCGACCATAGCTGCGTGCGGCTCGAGTCGGGCGAGGTCAAGTGCTGGGGCGACATCAACCTCGGCCTCAAATTGGCCGACGTCGCCGAAGACGTGCGCGACGTCCAGAAGGCCGCCGCGCTGCTCGAGATGAGCGACGCCGCGTACCTAGCCGTCGGCGACTACGGCGGCTGCATCATCCGCAAGGCCGGTCAGCTCGTCTGCTTCGGCTCCGGCAACTACGGCATCAAGGACCGCGACTACGAGGCCGTCTACCAGGTCGTCGCGCCCGACCTCGAGAAGCTCACGGGCGAAGCGCCGGTGCGCTACACGTTCGCGCCCTCGGCCGACGCGACGCTGCACCCGATCCCGCACCTCTCGGCGGGCCACGAGTTCGTCTGCGGCGTGCGCGAGAACGGCAAGATCTACTGCTTCGGCGGCGGCGGCAGCGGCGAGCTGGGCTGCGGCTCCTCGCGGTACCGCGGCTCCAGCGAGGGCTGCGAGGTCGGCGGCATCAGCGACGGCGTCCAGGTCTCCGCCACCCTGACCCAGGCCTGCGCCCTGCGCGCCAACGGCCAGGTCGCCTGCTGGGGCGGAATGGGCAGCATCACCACCGGCCTGCCGATCCCGATCGAAGGCGTCACCGGCGCCACGAAGCTCGACATCGGCGGCACCGCCGGCGCCACGGAAGCCTGCGCCGTCCTGGCCGACAAGACCGTCGCCTGCTGGGCCGCCTACGCCAATTCCTCGCTCCTGGCCGGCCAGACGTTCGTCGACGCCCGGACCGCCGTGGCCATCCCCGGCGTGACCGACGTCGAGCAGCTCGCGGTCGGCTACGACGCCGCCTGCTACATCAACACCGAAGGCAAGGTCCTGTGCTGGGGCGACGCCTACCACGGCGCGCTCGGCCGCGACACCGAGGAGGACACGGCCGGGCCGGTCGAGGTGCCCCGCCTCTCGCGCGCGACCCACATCGCCGGCAACGGCTACAACTTCTGCGTCGTCCACTCGGGCGGCAAGCTCACCTGCTGGGGCATGAACGACGAGGGACAGATCGGCAACGGCAAGACCGATGCGGAGAAGCCCGCCCTGCCCACCGAGGTCCGCGGCGTGCGCGGCGCGGTCGCCTCCGTCGTGGGCTCGGGCACCACCTGCGCCCTGCTCCAGAACGGCGAGGCGATGTGCTGGGGCTCGAACCCGTGGAACGAGTGCGGCATCAACGACTCGGAGAACGACGCCATCCTCAAGCCGTCCCAGGTGCTGCGCACCCAGGACCCGACGGTCGGCGCCTGGGGCCCCTTCGCCGGCCTGGCCACCGGCCTGCGCTTCGGCTGCGCCGTCCACGCCGACGGCAACGTCTCCTGCTGGGGCGACACCCCGATCACCTCCCCCGACAACGTCCTGGGCACCGGCTCCACCCGCACCGGCTTCCCCGTCCCCGCCCCCGGCATCACCTTCCCGCCCCCCGCCACCGAGCTCGTCCCCGCCGCGTAGTTGACTCGCCGACCCCTCCGCGCTTCGATGCTCCCCGGAGGCGCGCGCGTGATCGTCACCGATGCCCTGTCCAAACGCTACGGAGAGTTCACCGCCGTCCACGAGCTGGGCCTGACGGTCGAGCGCGGCGAGCTGTTCGGGTTCCTGGGGCCCAACGGCGCGGGCAAGACCACCACCATCCGCATGCTCATGGGGATCCTCGTCCCCAGCGGCGGACGCGCCACCGTCGATGGCTTCGACTGCCAGCGCGAGCGCGTCGAGGTCGCACGCCGCGTCGGCTACGTCCCCGATACGCCGACCTTCTACGACTTCCTCCGCGGCCGCGAGATCCTCGAGGTCGTCGGCGAGATGCACGGCCTGCCGCGACCCGAGGCCAAGACGCGCGCCGCGACCCTCCTGGCCGAATTGTCCCTCGCCGAGGCCGGCGAGGAGTACGCCGTCAACTACTCCGCCGGCATGAAGAAGAAGCTCGGCCTCGCCTGCGCCCTCGTCCACGACCCCCCCGTCCTCATCCTCGACGAGCCGACCAACGGCCTCGACCCCCGCGCCGCCCGCGAGGTCCAGGACCGCCTGCGCGCCGGCGCCGCCGCCGGCAAGACCGTCTTCCTCTCCACCCACCTCCTCCACATGGCCGAACGCCTCTGCTCCCGCATCGGCATCATCGACGGCGGCCGCCTCGTCGCCGCCGGCACCCTCGACGAGCTGCGCGAAAAACTCTCCCCCGGCGGCTCCCTGGAGGAGGTCTTCCTCAAGGTCACCGATCCCGACCGCCCCGAGACCGCGGCCGAACCGAACCGCGCCCTTCAGGGCGCGGCTCCACCGGAACCCCAGCCGCGGGCTGAAGCCCGCGGTTCGGATGGGAAAGCCGACTCGTGAACCGCCCGCCATCCGCCCTGCGCGCCGGCTGGCTGCTCGTCCGCCTCCGCCTGCGCCGCGCCGCCAACCAGGCCGGCTCGATCTTCCAGCGCAAGAAGGCCCCCGACGGAAAGCGCTCCGCCACCGCACCCAAACGCGGCGCCGGATTCCTCGGCGCCGCCGTCCTCTACGGCCTCATGCTCTGGGGCTTCTTCGGCTTCTGCAGCGCCGCCCTCGCCTCCCTCCACCACCAGCTCGGCGACGGCCACGCCTGGCTCGTCGCCGTCCAGATCCAGACCGGTTTCCTCCTCCTTGCGACGATCGTGCTCGGCATCGGCTCGCGCGAGCTGGCCCGCCCCGAGTGGGACCTCGAATGGCTCGTCACCATGCCCCTCTCCCTGCGCTCCCTCCTGGGCGTGCGCATCGCCGAACGCACCATCGTCAACGCCAGCGGCTGGCTCGCCCTCTGGACCTTCCTGACCACCCTCGCCCGACAGCAGGGCTACGGCGCCTCGTCGCCGCTCGCCGGCCTCGCCGCCGCCCTGCCGCTGCTGCTCGTCTCCGGCGTCCTTCGCACCGTCTTCGACACCGGCCTGCGCGTCGCACTCCGCCCCGGAAGCCTGCGCAACCTCCAGGCCCTACTCTCAATCGCCGGCCTCCTGGCGTTCTGGCTCGCCCTCTTCGCACCCAGCGGCTCGACGATCCTGGCCGACGCGGGGCACGCGGCGCCTTCCTGGGCCGAGTGGCTGCCGAGTAGCCTCGCCGCGCGGGCGCTCACGGAGACCGGCGGCGCCGCGTGGACGGCCGCGGGCGCTCTCGCCGCCGAGGCCGGACTGGTTCTGGCGGCGGGCGCCGTCCTGCTGCACCGACTGCTCCGGAGCGGCGTCGTCGCCGCCGGCTCGCGCGAATCCGCGCGCGCTGCCACCGGCAAGGCGTCCCCCGGCGCTCCCGCGGCGGCAGCCGCCTCCACCACGGTCCGCGCACGCCGCTGGGTCTCCCCGCTCCAGGGGCGCGAGCTGCGCCTCCTGGCCCGCGACCGCGCGTTCCTCGTGCAGACCCTGATCCTGCCCCTGCTCATCGTCGGCATGCAGTTCGTGCTCAACTCCCGCGCCGGCTCGGCCACCGCGGTCTTCGGCGCCCCGCAGCACCTCGCGGCCGTCGCCTTCGGCGCGGCGGCCTACATGCTGATGTTCTCCGCGTTCCAGACGCTCAACGCCGAGGGTCCGGCGCTGTGGCTCATGTTCAGCTTCCCCCGGCCGCTCGACGCCATGGTCCGCGACAAGGCGCGCCTGTGGGGCGCCATCGCCACCTCCATCGCCGCGGCAGTGCTCGTCATCGGCGCCGCTTCCGCTCACGCCCCCGTCGCGTCGACCGTTCTCCCCGCGGCGATCGTCCTGGTCGGCATCCCGATCTACGCCACCATCGCCACCTCGCTCGGCGTCTTCGCCTGCAACCCTCTCGCGACCGACGTCCGGCGCCGCGTCCGCCCGGACTACCTTTACCTCTACATGCTGCTCGCCTCGTTCTACGCCTTCGCCATCTACACCAGCGACCTCTGGCAACGCGTCGTCCTCATCGTCCTCTCCCTGCTCCTGGCGCTCGCCCTGTGGCAGAAGGCCAAGGACCGCCTGCCCCTGCTGCTGGACCCCGGCGCCGTCGCGCCCAGCGAGGTCTCCCTCTCCGACGGGCTCATCGCCGCCATGCTGTTCTTCGTCCTCCAGGGCGTGGTCGCGGTCATGGCGCTCTCCGCGGGAGCCGCGCCGGACGCCTCGCTGGCCCTCCTGGTCTTCACGCTCGCCGGCGCGCTCACCTGGGCGCTGGTGCGCTACGTCATGTGGCGGCACAAGACCACCGGCGTGCCCGCGTTCTTCGGCGCGGGCGCCGGACGCGCCGTGCTCTGGGGGCTCGCCGCGGGCGCGGGCGCGGTCCTCGCGGGCCTGGCCTACCTATGGATCCTGCCGCGCACCCCGTGGTTCCCCCGGGACGCGGCGCCGCTCCTGCGCGTCGCCCCCGGCATCGACCCCGCGCTGGCGGTGCTGGCCGTGGCGGGAGCGCCGATCTTCGAGGAATGGATCTTCCGCGGACTCGTCTTCGGCGGCCTGCGCCGCTCGTTCGGGCCGTGGCGCGCCGCACTGGCGAGCGCCGCGATCTTTGCCGTCATGCACCCGCCGCTCGCCGTCGTCCCCGTGTTCGTGGTCGGCCTGTGCGCCGCCGCCGCCTACCAGCGCGGCGGCATGCTGCTCGCCCCCGTGCTCGTCCACGCCCTGTACAACGGCGCCATGATCGGCTTCGGCTGAGCATCACTCCGCAGGCAGGGCGCCCGTCACGGCTCGTACCGCGACCCGAGGTCGGCGCAGTACGAGGTCATGAGGAGGAGGATGTCGTCCATCTCCTGGTCCTCGAGAACGTCCGCCGCCGTCCGCACCTCGCCTAAGACCCGGTCGCACTCGGCCTGCGCCGCGGCGTCGCCGGCGTAGACCAGGAGGTCGTACACGTTCTTCAGGCCCTCCGCGTAGACGACGATCGCGTTGCCCTTGTAGAGCTGCATCCTCGAGCCTTCCAGCAGCAGGGCCACCGAGGTGTCGACGGCGTCCGAGCGCCTGGCGTGGGTCTGCGGGTCGGTGTACTCGGCCACCACGCGGATCGGGTCGGCGTCCGCCAGCCCCGGGCAGCGGGTGAGATACTGGTGGAAGATCATGGCGTCGTTCGGCGCCAGGTGCTGCGGATCGACCTCCGTGGGGTCGGTGGAGATCTCCTCGCCGTGGAACTCCTGCATGCGGAGCTGCGGCGGAAGCGTCAGCTCGACCCGCACGTCCATCACCGCAATTTCCATGTTCGCGTAGAAGTGATCGACGAACTGCCGCCGCGCCTCGGCGGAGGTATCGATGAAGACGTAGGCCCCCTTGCCCAGGTCGGTCACCGTGTCCATCAGCCGGTCGTCGTAGCCGTTGCCCGTCCCCACGCCAACCAGGTAGATCTCCTCCCCCTCGGCGTCCTCCGCGTGCCGCGCAATCAGCTCGTCGGACGTCACGCCCGTGTTCGCCTGCCCGTCGCTGATCAGCACCACGCGGTTGAGCGTCCCCGGACGGCGATTGGCCACGGCCCGCTCGTACGCCAGCTCCAGCCCGGCGTCGAGGTTCGTCGTCCCGCCGCTGACCAGCGAGTCCGCCAGCGCGAGCACGGTCGCATCGTCCCGGCCGGTCACGGGGTATGAGTCGAGCGCGATGGTGCGCGTGTCGTTCCAGGTCACCACCGACACGGTGTCCCCGGTCCGCAGGCTCGACGCGAGCGCCCGCACGACGGCCTTCTCCAGCTCGAGCGGCGAGCCGCCCATCGACCCGGACGTGTCCAGGCTCAGCGTGAGCGACAGCCGCCGCCGCGTCTCTTCGGTCTGCTCGTGCCCCTGCACCCCGATCTGCAGCGCCACCCGGCCCTCGACGCCGCCCAGGTCCAGCATCTGCGGCACGACGTTGACGCGGCCGCGTTCGGGATAGTCGTAGTGGATGTCGTAGTAGTTGAGGAACTCGTAGGTGCGGATCAGCGAAGATGGGACCAGGTCCCCGCGGTGGATCAGCCACCGGGCGATCACGGGCGACGCCTGCGAGTTCGAGTCGTCCGCGGAGAGGTAGAGGACCTGCGGCTCCGTACGGATCGGCGCGCAGACGTCCATCAGCACCGTGTCGCCGACGTCCGGCACGTCCTCCACCACCTCGGGCGACGCCTCGTACGCTTCCCAGGTGTCGGCGCCCGAGTCGGCGGCCCCGTCGTCCGGAGCGGAGGAGTCGGAGCGCGCGTCCGGGTCCCATGACTCCCAGTGGCTGTCGGCGTCGGCGTCCGCGTCAGCGTCCGCATCGGCCCCCGATCGGTCCCAGCCCGTCTCGGAGGATGCGTCGGCCGAGCTGTCGCGGCCGACGTCGGGCCAGCCGCTCCCATCGGCTGCGGTCGAGTCGCCGGACTCTGCCGACATGCAGGCGACCACCGCGGCGAGCACCGCGACCCCGAGACACGCCAATCGCGCCAGCGTCCGTCCCATCGGTCCCTCCCCCTGGCGATTCGCCGCGCCAGGCCGGCCCATTCCCGAAATCCGTGTTCTTCATGCCGCGCGCGTGCCAACGATCGGATCGCGGAATTCCAGGGGGAATCCTGCGGGCCTGCGTGCCACGGTGTGCCGTGCGTGTTGGTCGCCGGACGATCGCGCCCGCCGGGCGCCGGGAATAATCCTCCAACCATTGACGTTCCAAGCCCCGATGGTCAGTATGGGCCGCGGATGAGGGGACCGAACCCACGGATCGTGAAGCACGGAGCAGCCGCGCTGCTCGTGGCCGTGTTTGGCCTGGGCACGAGCCTGCACGCCGCACATCACCTGTCCCCCTCCTCGACGTCCAGCTTCCACTGCTTCGCCTGCCAGGTACGCCATGCCGGCGCCGTGCAGGCGACGCCCGTTCCGCTGCCGATCGTCGAATCGCGGCCCGCCATCGCCCTGCCCGAGCCCTCCAGCGTGCGGGCCACGCCCCAACATCGGCTGCCCGAACCTCGCGGTCCTCCCTCCGTCTGAACACGACGACCTGGCCGCACCCGGAAGGGTGTGGGCTCGTGCCTGGACCTTCGTGGGCCATCGCCCGCGATGCGGTCGACCCGTTGGTCGGGCGGCCGGGACGGGAGGCGGAGCGTGGACCGCGCGTCGCTCATTCGGTGTCGCGATCTCGGGATCGGCTACGGCCGGCGCACCCTGCTGCGCGGCCTCGAGCTGGAAATCGCGTCCGGGGACTTCCTGGGCATCGTCGGCCCCAACGGGGGCGGCAAGACCACGCTCCTGCGCACGCTCCTCGGCCTGCTCGCTCCGCAGGCCGGAACGGTCGTCGCCCGGCGCGCGGACGGCGGCACGCTGCGCTTCGGCTACGTCGTCCAACGCGAACACCTCGACCGCACCTTCCCCCTGAGCGCGCTCGACGTCGTCCTCATGGGTCGCTACGGGCGGCTCGGGCTCCTGCGCTTCCCGCACGCCGCCGATCGCCGCGCGGCCCGTGACGCAATGGACCGCGTCGGCGTGGGCGACCTCGCCGGCCGGCCGTTCCGTGACCTCTCGGGCGGCCAGCAGCAGCGCACCCTGATCGCCCGCGCCCTGGCCGGCGAGCCGGACATCCTCGTGCTCGACGAGCCGACCAACGGCATGGACCTCGCCGGCGAGGGCGCGGTGATGGACCTGCTGGCCGAGATCAACCGCGGCGGCATGACCGTCCTCATGGTCTCCCACGCGCTCTCCACGGTGATGAACCGGGCCGACCGGCTGGCCTACGTGCGCCACGACCGCGGCCTCTTCCGTCTCGGTCCCGCCGCGGACCTGCTGCGCCCGGAGGTGCTGGGCGAACTGTACGACACGCCGGTCCGCGTCACGCGGATCGGCAACCACGTCGTCGCGCTGCGGGAATGCGACGCGGCGGCCCCGGGGCCGAACGATCCGGCCCGTGCGGACGGGGAGTAGGCGGTGCCGGGATTCTTCGATCACTCCGAGATCTGGCGCAACCAGGTGCTGGCCGGCGTCGTCGCCGGAGCCGTCTGCGGCTACCTCGGAATCTGGGTCGTGCTGCGGCGCGTCGTGTTCGTCGCCGCGGCGCTCGGCGAACTCGCCGGCCTCGGCGTGGTCACGGCCTTCCTCCTCGCCCTGAGCTACGTCGCACCGGAGCCGGTGCATCGCCCTCCGTCGACCGGCACGGCGCACGTCCCGGCTGGTGTGCTGCCTTCCGCATTCGTTGCGCCACGCGCCGAAACGGTCGACTCTCGACTGTCGGCTCTCGACCCGCCCCCGCCGCCGCCCCCGCCGCCATCCGACGTCGTCTCGGACGACGACCTCGCCGCGCTGCTCGACCAGGTCGGGGTCCAGGGGGCGGGCACGGCCGTCGGGACGGAGGCGGCGCACCCGCCCGCTGCCGGCGCACGCGAGACCGGGGCCCCCGAGGCCGGGACGCCTCCCGCGCGGATGACGTCGTCGGCGGTCTTCGGCGCGGACGGCGTTCGGCCGTACGTGCCCCCGGAGGGGGCGGCGGAACGCGACGCCGCAGCGGGCGGCGGGCCCGAGCTGTCGGTCCCCGTCTGGCTGGAACCGATGGCGGTCGCGGTCGCGTTCGTGGTCCTGGGGGCGATCCTGCTCTCCATCACCCCGCGGTACCGGCGCGTGACCAACGAGTCGGTGGTGGGGCTGGCCTACCTGGTGGCCGCCGGCCTGGTCATCCTGGTCGGCTCGCGCATCCCCCAGGGCACCCACGAGGTGCAGCACGTGCTGTACGGCGACTCGGTGTCGCTCGACGCGGGACAGCTCTACGGGCTGCTGGGCGCCGCCGCGGCCGTGGCCCTCGTCCACTTGCTGTTCTTCAAGGAGTTCCTCTTCGTCTCCTACGACCCGGAGACGGCGCGGGCGTCGGGCGTGCCGACCCGCGCGATGGGGATCCTCCTCCTGGTCAGCATCGGCGTCATCATCGCGAGCGCCTCGCGCGCCGTCGGCGCGCTACCGGTGTTCGCGTTCCTTGTCCTCCCCGCGGTGGCGGCGCTGCTCTGCACGTCGTCGCTCAAGGGCGCGCTCGCGCTCTCCGCCACCATCGGCGCCGCCGCGAGCGCGCTTGGGTACTACCTGGCCTGGATCTGGAGCTTCCCGGCGGGCGCGGCCCGCGCGGTGACCGCGGCGATCTTCGTCGTGCCCGCGCTGCTCGTCCGCCGGCTCAGGGGGAATTGAGAGGACACCATGTCCCGCATGCTCGCCGCACTGTCCGTCGCTTCGTCGCTGTCCTTCCCGGCCTCGGCCGGGGCGACCGTCAAGGTCGTGACCACAATCCCCGACTTCGCTCAGCTCGCTCGCGAGGTGGGCGGCGATCGCGTCACCACCGTCTCGTTCGTCAGCCCGACGCAGGATCCGCACTTCGTCGATGCTCGCCCGAGCTTCGCCGTCGACCTCGCCGACGCCGACCTGCTGATCTACGCGGGCGCCGAGCTGGAAGCCGGCTGGCTGCCCCCGCTCCTGCGCACGGCCGGCAATGCCGGCATCATGCCCGGCGAGACCGGCCACCTCAACGTGGCCACCGTCGTCCCGCTCAAGGACACGCCCCCCGGCGCCGTCGATCGCTCCCAGGGCGACGTGCACCCCTTGGGCAACCCGCACACCTGGATCGACCCGCGCAACGGCCTGCGCATCGCCATCGCAATCACGTCCCGGCTCAAGGCGCTCGATCCCGACGGCACCGACGCCTACGAAACCGGCCTGCGCGACTTCGCCAGGCGACTGGGCGACAAGATGAAGGAGTGGAAGGACCTGCTGGCCCCCTACGCCGGCACGAAGGTCGTCGTCTACCACAAGAGCTGGATCTACTTCCTCGAGTGGGCCGGACTGGTCGAGGCCGGCACGATCGAGCCGCTCCCGGGCGTCCCCGCCGCCGACAGCGACCTCACGGCGCTGGCCGACAGACTGTCCGGCAACGGCGTCCGCCTGGTGATCGGCGAGAGCTACTACCCCTCGGACAGCCTCGGCTTCGTCGCCGAGCAGCTCGGCGCCACGGAGCTGACCCTGCCGGCCATGACCGGCGGCGCAACCGGCTGCGACACCTACATCGACCTCATCGACCACGACGTCCACGCCGTGGTGGACGCCCTGCAGTAGGCGGGAGGCCGGACATGCCGCTACACCGCACCGCGGCGCGCCGCGCCGCAGGACCGCTCCTTCGCCTGCCGCCGTTGATCCTGCTCGCGGCTTTCGTGCCCGCTACGACCCTCGCCCAGGTCGAACCACCCGCTAGCGCGACCGAACCACCCGCTGCCGCGACCGAACCACCCGCTGCCGCGACCGAACCGCCCGCTGCCGCGACCGAACCGCCCGCTGCCGCGACCGAAGGGACCGCAACGACTGCCGCCGTGGCCGGGGACTCCGGCGACGACCTGTCCGACCTCATCGGCCCCGAGCTGGCCGCGGAGTTGCGCACGGACGAGGAGACGATCACGGGTCAGCCCTCCGGCAACCCCGCTTACCTCGGCTCGGGCGCCGGAGGTGCGGGAACCGCCACCGGTGCGGGAGAACTCGGGCCCTCCAATCTCATGAACCCCGCGCTCAGCCTCGTCGCCACGTTCGGCGCCGCGTACTTCACCGACGACCGCCACGTGCCGCGGAGCGGGCCGGTGCCCGACTCCACCGGCGTCCACTTCCTGGAGGCCGAGCTGGGCCTCGAGGCGGCGGTCGATCCGTACTTCTACCTCAAGGGGTTCTTCGCGCTCGGCGCGGACGACTTCGAGACCGAGGAGGTCTTCGCGGAGACGCTGCGGCTCCCGGGCGGCCTGAAGTTCCGCGCCGGCCAGTTCCTGACCGCGTTCGGGCGGAGCAACCCGACGCACGCCCACGTCTGGGAGTTCATCGACGCGCCACTCACGCGCGAGCGCTTCTTCTCCGGCGAGGGCCTGCGCAGTCCGGGGCTCGAGGCGTCCTGGCTGACTCCCCTGCCGTTCTACTTGAAGCTCGTCGCCGCCGCGTCGATGGCCGACGTCCCGGCCCCCGGCTCGACGCCCGACGAGGCGACATTCGGCAAGGATCGCGACTACGATTTCCTCTACTCGGCGCGCCTCGAGTCCTTCATCCCGCTGAGCGATACCTGGTCGCTGGTCCTCGGGGCCAGCGCGGTGACCGGGCCGTCAGGTCAGGGTGCAGGCGACCGCAGCGACGTGTTCGGCGGCGACGCGTTCCTGCGCTACAAGCCGACCAGCGGCGACGATCACTTCGAGTTCAAGCTCACCGCCGAGGGCGACTTCCGCCGGCGCCAGTTCCCAGGTAACCGGCTGACCGACTGGGCCGCGTACCTCGAGGCGTCCTTCCGCCTCGCCCAGCAGTGGCGCGTCGCCCTGCGCGGAGACGCGGACGAGGGCGACCTCACGCGCGGCGACACGCTGACAGGCCCCGCACGCGACCTGGGCGAGGAGCGCGGCGCGTTGTCCGTGACCTTCTTCCCGACCGAGTTCTCCCTGCTGCGGCTGCAAGGCAACCTGTCCCACCCGCACGGGGACGCGTGGGACGGACCGGAATGGGTCGGCGAGTTCTACCTGGAAGCGATGTTCGCCCTGGGCGCCCACGGTGCCCACCCGTTCTGAGAGCACCAGTCCCCTTCTTCTCAGCGTTCGTCTCAGCGCCCTCAGCGTCTCAGCGGTGAGTCGGATCTCCGCGCCCTCCCCTCCCCTCAGCGCCCTCCATGCCCGCACCCTCCCCCTCCGTGCCCTCCCTGCCCGTGATGCCCGCACGCCATTGCCGGCGTCGCCTCGCGCAACGTCCCCGCTCGCCAGGCGCTGACCGCTTCCCCCACCGTCCCCGGGCCGGTCAGGAACACGCGGATGCCCGCCGCCTGGAACTTCATCATCGCTCCCATGCCGATGCCGCCGACGACGATGCCGTCGATCTGCTCCCCCTGCAGCGACAGCAGCGGCTGGCACATCCCGTGCGCGTGCACCTGGTTGCGGTTCGTCAACGCCCGCACGGTCCCGCCTTCCGTGTCGCAGACCACGAACAGCGGCGCCGAGCCGAAATGCTCGCTGATCGGGCTCTCCAGCCCCTTGTCCTCCGTCACCGGTACGCAGATGTTCATTGCGATCTCTCCCTTCCGGGCCGTTCACCCGGCGTCGCCCCCGCGCTGTCAACACTCCCGATCGGGCGGCAATGCGGACAGGTCCGCCCCCCCGCGCCCTCGCGCGAGCACCGCGGACAGCGCCGCGGCCCGCCCGCGCCCAGCACCACGCCGCCCGCGATCCGCAGCGTCCTGCCGCGCACCAACGCCTCCGCCACCTTCCGCCGCGCCGACTCCACGATCCGCCCGAACGTCGGCCGCGACACCCCCATCCGCCCCGCCGCGTCCTCCTGGTACAACCCCTCCAGATCGGCCAACCGCAACGACTCGAACTCGTCCAGCGTCAGCACGACCTCCCCCCCCTGCGCTCCCTCCCCTCCCGCCGGCCCGAACACCGCGCACGCCGGCCTTCCGGAAACGCGACGACAACAGGGAGGACGACCCACGACGCCACCTCACCGGGCTATTATGAGCATATGACCAGAACTGTCAAGCGCCCGGACGGGGGACGCCGGCGAGCAGCCGGGCAAGGTCGCTCTTGCGGTACGGCTTGAGCAGCACGGCGATCACGCCCCGGGCCCGCGCGTCGTCCGGGGTCACGTGATCGCCGTACGCCGTCGTGAGCACGACCGGCACCTGCGGCCGCAGCGCGCGGATCCCGTCCGCCAGCTCCAGACCATCGACCTCCGGCATGCGCAGGTCGGTGAGCACGGCGACGAACCCGTCCGGCCGCTCCCGGAACGCGGCCAGCGCCTCGCGCCCGTCGGCGCAGCCGCGGACGGTGAAGCCCAGCGACTCGAGCTGCCGGCGCGTGACCTCGCGGACGTACGCATCGTCCTCGGCCAGCAGCACCAGCCCGCCACGCCGCGCTCGCTCGCCGACCTCCGCGGCGGCCTGCCGCCCCGCGGGACGGCCGGCCGAGCGCGGGAGGAACACGCTGAACGTGCTGCCCTCTCCCGGGCTGCTGGTCACCGCGATGCCTCCACCGCCCGCGGTGACGATGCCGTGGACCAGCGCCAGGCCCATGCCGGTCCCGCGCCCCATCGGCTTGGTCGTGAAGAACGGCTCGAAGACCCGGGACATCGTCCGCGCGTCCATCCCGCAACCGCTGTCGGCCACGCGCAGCACGCAGTACGGCCCGGCCGGCAGCGGAGGCTGGACTCGCGCATCGGACGCGCCCAGTTGCTCGTCGTCCAGCTCGACCCGCAACGCCCCGCCGCCCTCCCCCAGCGCGTCGCGCGCGTTGGCCAGCAGGTTCATCAGCACCTGGTGGAGCTGGGTGGGATTGCCGTTCACCGTGAACTGCCGGTCCGGCACCGCCAGCTCGACGCGCACGCCGGCGGGCAGCGCCTCGGCCACGAGCTTCACCGTCTCCTTGACCAGGGGACCAAGGTCCAGGAGCTCGGTCGCGGCGTGCACCTGACGGCTGAAGGCCAGGATCTGCCGGACGAGGTCCGAGGCGCGCTCGATCGCCCCGTCGAGCTGCTGCAGGTGCGGCACCGCCGGGCTGGCCGCGGGCGTCAGGCCCGTGACCGTGTCGGCACAGGCGAACATGCAGGTGAGGATGTTGTTGAAGTCGTGCGCGATGCCGCCGGCCAGCGTGCCGAGCGCCTCCAGGCGCTGCATGCCGGCGACGCGCTCCTCCAGCCGCCGCTTGTCGTCCGACATCCGCCACAGCTCGGTCTGGTCCACCACCACCTCGATGCCGCCGACGACCGCGCCGACCGCGTCGCGCAGCGGCGCGGCGGTCGCCAGCAGGTGCGCGCCGGCCAACGCCCCGCGACCCTCGACCTCCAGCCGCACGATCGCGGCCTCGGCCATGGCCCGTCGGACCGGGCGCGCCTCGCCGATCGCGGCCAGCGGCAGCACCTCGTCAATCGGGCGCCCGGCCAGCGCCTCGCGGGTGCCCCCGGCGTGCCGCGCCGCCGCCGCGTTCGCGAATCGGAGCGAACCCTGCCCGTCGACGAGCAGCACGGGCTCGGGCACGGAATCCAGCACCGCGACGAACGACGCCGCCAGCGCTTCGACTCGCGCCACCACCGGCCGGAAGTCCACCGGCACCTCCGCCCCGTCCGCGCGCGCCTCGAGCATCCCGCCGGAGACGGCGTCCGACAGGCGGCCGATCCGGGCCCCGACCGCGCGGATGTGGCGGGTCAGCATCGCCGCGATCAGCAAGGCCAGGAGCACCACCGCCACCACCGACGTCGCGACCAGGATGGCCACCTTCCGGTCCAGCGCACGGTCGATCTGGTCGTCGACCTCCGCCTCGTCGATCCGCGCGACCAGCGCCCACCGAATTCCCGCGACGTCCAGCGGGGTCCAGGCCGCCAGGACCCGGCGGCCGTCCGGGTCGTCCAGCGTCGCCGAGCCCGCCGCTCCGGCCAGCGCCTGCCGCGTCGCGACGGTGTCCAGGTGCAGCCCGCCGGCGCGGAACGAGGCCTGCACCGTGCGCGCGACGTCCACCGCGGAGTCGGAGCGCAACCGCAGGTCGCTGCCCACCAGGTACGTTTCGCCCGTGCGGCCCAGCCCCGGACGTGCCTGCATCACGGCATCGATCGCCTCCAGCGAGATCTGCAAGGCCGCGACGCCCGCCGTGCGCCCGCCGTACTCGATCGGCGCCGCCACGAACTGCGCCGCCGCGTCCGCGGACGGCGGATAGGGCCGCGTGTCCGACAGCACCGCCCGGCGCTCGACCAGCGCCCGCCGCCAGACCTCGCGCAGCGCCGTGGGCTGCCCCGCGACGACGACAGCGAAATCCGACTCCTTCTCCACCGAGAAGCAGGTCTCGCCCGACGCGGCGCCGAGCAACAGCAGGTCGTAGTACCGCTTCTCCGCCACGAACCCCGCCAGGTACCCGAAATGGCGATCGTGCACGGCGCGATAGCCGGCCGGCGCCGTGAACCGCCGGTGGTCCTGACCGCGGAACAGGCCGCCGGCCGCCCCGCCCTCGGAGTGGAATGCGGCGTCCAGCTCCCCGAACGCGGCGACCAGGTACGGGTCCCGGGCCAGCACGCGCACGTCGGCCAGCCGCTCGTCGAAGAACCGCGCGAGCTGCTCCTTCTTGATGTCCCGCGCCGACTCCAGGTGCCGGAACGCCTGCGCCGCGAGCGCATCGCGGCCGGCGGAGTAGCCGATCAACGCCACCGCGATCAGCGGGGCCAGCCCGGCGACCAGGAAGCCGAGCAGCAGCAGGCCGCGCGTGGGAATGTCGCGGATCACGGGTCCGGATGGAAGCGGTAGCCGACGCCGCGCACCGTCTCGATGCACCGTCCGGAACTACCCAGCTTGCGCCGCAGGCCCGACACCTGGACGTCCACCGCACGATCCGTGATCGCCGCGTCCTCGCCGCGCAGACGGTCGAGAACGTCCGCGCGCGTGAATACGCGATGCGGCTGGCCCGCGAACACCGAGAGCAGGTCGAACTCCGTCCGCGTCAGCTCGATCCGCCGCTCCTCCACGAACACCTCCCGCGTCGCCGGGTCGATGACCAGCCCGCGGAATCGCAACGCCTCCGCCTCCGCCGCCGGCGGCCCCACGCGCCGCAGCACCGCCTGCAGCCGCGCCAGCAGCACGCGCGGATGAAACGGCTTCGTAATGTAATCGTCCGCTCGGCGCTCGAACCCGCAACACACGTCGTCGATCTCCGTGCGCGCCGTCACCAGCACGATCGGCACCGCCGCCGTCGCCGGAAGCCGGCGCAGCCGCGCGCACACCTCGAACCCGTCCATCCCGGGCAGGTTCACGTCGAGCAGCACGACGTCCGGCCGCACGGTCGCCGCGCGCGCCAGCGCCTCCTCCCCCGTCGTCGCCTCGGACAGCTCGTAGCCCTCGCGCTCCAGCACGTAGGCCAGGCTCGCCCGAAGGCTGAGATCGTCTTCCACGAACAGGATGCGCGGCACCGCGACTTCCTCTCGCACGACGGCCGTCGCCCGCCCCTGCCGCCGCGGCAGGATTATCCGGCCGACGGCGGCGCATCGCAAGCCGGCCGGCGAGCCCGCGACGCCCCACGAAACGCTCACGGGACGCTCATCACCTCCTCACGATCGCCGCGCATGATCCCGGGGTCAGGGCTCCGGCCGGGGGGTGGGAGGTGCGCATGTTCGACACCGGCAACACGGGGTTCATGCTTCTGGCGACCAGTCTGGTGATGCTCATGACGCCGGGCCTGGCGTTCTTCTACGGCGGCCTCGTCGGCCGCAAGAACGTCCTGGCGATCATGATGCAGAGCTTCGTCTCCATGGGCGTGACGACGATCATCTGGTGGGCCTTCGGCTACTCGCTGTGCTTCAGCGGCGACGTCGGCGGCGTGATCGGCAACCTGGACATGGCCTTCCTGCGCGGGATCGATCTCTCCACACCCTACGCCGGCACGGCCAAAATCCCGCTCTTCGTCTTCGTGGCCTACCAGATGATGTTCGCCATCATCACCCCGGCGCTCATCACCGGCGCGTTCGCCAATCGCATCCGCTTCGGCGCGTACCTCATCTTCCTCGTCGGCTGGCTGGTCTTCGTCTACTTCCCGTTCGTGCACATGGTCTGGGGCGGCGGCCTGCTGCACCAGTGGGGCGTCCTGGACTTCGCGGGCGGCATCGTCGTGCACGCCATCGCCGGCATGGCCGCACTCGCCTCCGTGTTCTTCGTCGGCCGCCGCCGCGTCAAGGAAATCGGCATGCACAGCATCCCCCTCGTCGCGCTCGGCACGGGCCTGCTGTGGTTCGGCTGGTACGGCTTCAACGCGGGCAGCGAGCTGGCCGTCGATGCCGTCACCGGCCAGGCCTTCCTCAACACCGACATCGCCGCCTCGTTCGCCGGTCCGACCTGGATGCTCCTGGCCTGGATCTTCGAGAAGAAACCCAAGTTCACCGGACTGCTCACCGGCGCCGTGGCCGGCCTGGCCACGATCACGCCGTGCGCGGGCTACGTGACCGCCAACACCGCGGTGCTCATCGGCATCGCCTCCGGCACGGTGTGCTACTTCGCCGTCAGCCTCAAGAACCGCCTGCAGTGGGACGACGCCCTCGACGTCTGGGGCGTGCACGGCGTGGGCGGTATCCTCGGCACGATCGCGCTCGGCGTCTTCGCCAGCAAGGCCGTGAACCCCGCCGGCGCCGACGGCCTCCTCGCCGGCAATACCAACTTCTTCCTCGTCCAGACCGCTGCCGCGCTCGGCGCCGGCGTCTATGCCTTCGCCTTCACCTACGGCATGCTCTGGCTGATCAACAAGCTCACCCCCGTCAAGGTCACGGAGGACGAGGAGCGTGACGGCCTCGACACCGCCCTGCACGGCGAAAAGGCCTACGACGACGATCTGGCTGCCAGTCCGGAGGTCTGAGCCGCCGCGACTTGCACCGCCGCCGTTCCCGCTCGCTCCGGAAAGGAGGCACCGATGCCCGACGATTCCCGCCAGGACCGCATCCGGCGCGCCGCGCCTCTCGCGATCGTCGCCCTGCTGGCCCAGGCCCACGGCGCCGCGGCCGCGGATGCGCCGGCCGCCGAGCCGAACGCCGCGCCTACCGTCTCCTTCTCCGCGGACGTCGAGCTCTCCACCGCCTACGTCTTCCGCGGGCTCAACGTCTTCGGCGACCGGCAGAGCGACGCGCACGGTCTGGTCGCGCCGTCGTTCCTCCTCGGCTTCCCCGGTCCCGCCCTGACCGTCGGCTTCTGGACCGGTTGGCAGTGGTCCGGCGACAACACGGCGCACAAGCTGCACGCCGGCGCCGGGGGCGAGGTCGACCTCTGCCTCACCTGGGACACCGCGTTCCTCGACGACTCCCTCGCCCTGGCCGCCACGCTCCTGTGGTACTTCTACCCGGCGGCCACCGAGGAGGACGCCGGAGCCGCCATGCCCTCGTACCTCGAGCCGACCGTCCTGCTCACCTGGTCCGGCGCCGTGGACCTCTCGTTCAAGACCCTCTACTCGGCCGGCGTGCAGGACGCACTGGACTACTACCGCTACCTCTACTTCCGGCCGTCGGTCTCCCGCACCGTGGACATCGGAGCGGCGGGCAGCATGAGCTTCGAGCTGGGCGTCGGGTACAAGTTGTTCCACGGCCATCCCGCCGCGGACGGCAGCAACGTGTGGGACGTGCAGCTCGACTGGCGCTGGGCCATCCCCCTGACCGACGCCGTCTACCTCCAGCCCGCGTTCCACGTCGCCTGGACCAACCTCGGCGGCGTCGCGTTCGCCGATGAGCTGGTCTACTGGGCCGGCGCGAACCTCGGCTTCGGCCTCTGACGACTGCCTTCCGATCCCGTCGCGGCACGCGCAGGACCTGTCGACTCTCGACTGTCGACTCTCGACGGTCGACTCTTGACGCCCGTCGACGCTCCCGCCGCCGACTCGTCACCGTGCCCCCCGGCTTGTCACGCATCCCGCCCGGCGTTAGAACGCCTCGAGGGCCGGTCGGCCGCATCGCGTCGAGGCCGCTCGGGGCCGACCGCAGGGGAGACGCTACGCCATGGCCCGCACAGCCCGCGCGCTCGACGCGCGGTACACCCTGCTCGCCGCGCAGAATCTCCAGCAGCACCTGGAAGCAATGCAGGCGCAGCTCCGGGGCGTGCGCCTGGCCCAGGACCCGGAGTGCATCCACAAGATGCGGGTCGCCGGCCGCCGACTGCGCGCGGCCCTCATGATCTTCGAGGACGCGCTCGGCAAGCCGGCCCGGAACGTCCGCAAGGCCGTCCGCGACATCACCCGCGCGCTCGGCGAGGCCCGCGATCGGGATGTCCAGCTCGAGCTCGTGGAGGAGGTCGCCACGTCCTGGCGCGGCGGCCGCGAGCAGCCCGGCCTGGCACGGCTCCTGTTGCGCCTGCGGCAGGCCCGCCGGCGGGCCCAGGCCGGAGTGGCGCGCGCCCTGGACGACCTCGAGGGCTCGAAGCCGTGGGCCGACCTGGCCCGCGGCCTCCGACGCACCTGGGTCCGCGCCGAGACGCCCGACGCAACCGGTCCCGGACCGGGACCCACCGTGTGCCGTCACGCCCTGCAAATCGTCGTCCCGCTGGCCGAGGACCTGCTGGCGCGCGATCCGCTCGTGCGCGACCCGGATGCGGTGGAGGCGCTCCACGCCATGCGCATCGCCGCCAAGAGGTTGCGCTACGCGCTCGAGGCGTTCCAGCCGGCATTCGCCGGCGACCTCGACGATCCGGTTGCTGCGGCCAAGAAACTGCAGGAGGTCCTGGGCGAGTTGCACGACTGCGACGTGTGGCTCGCCTTCCTGCCGGCCTTCCGTGACGACGAACGGGCGCGCCACCTGGAGTTCCACGGCCACGCCCGCGGCTTCGCCCGTCTCCTCCCGGGCCTGGAGCGGCTGCTCGAGGACCGGCGCGAAACCCGCGCCGCGCTGTGGACGCGCTTCCTCGATGTGTGGGACGCTCACCTTGCCCGGGGCGTGTGGACGGGTCTGGCGACCCTGTTGGCCGAACGCGCGGCCGGGACCGGTGACGCGTGAGGCCGGTCGTCCCGCATCCGGGGGTCGCGGAGGAAGGTTGAGCATGTCCGCCACGGAAAGCCGGGACGGTTTTCCCGCCCGCAAGCCCAAGGCCCGCGAGAGCCGGCCCGATCTGCCGCCCCCGCCCGAGCCCGATCCCAGCCACGGGCTCACGCCGCGCGGGTACCTGAACCGCGAGCTGAGCTGGCTCGAGTTCAACCGCCGCGTGCTGCACGAGGCGGCCGACCCGCGCACCCCGCTGCTCGAACGCGCCCGCTTCCTCGCCATCTTCGCCTCGAACCTCGACGAGTTCGTCATGAAACGCCTCAACCTGCTCAAGCGGCAGGTCGAGGCGGAGGTCGTGCGCCGCGGCCCCGACGGCATGAACCCCCGCGAGCAGCTCGCCGCGATCCGCGCCGCCATCCTCCCCATGCTCGAGGAGCAGGCCCGCATCTACACCGCGCAGCTCGTGCCGGGCCTGGCCGAAAAGGGCGTGCACCTGCTCTCCTGGGAGCAGCTCACGCCGGAGGAGAAGGCCGAGGCGGCGACCGTCCTGCGCCAGCGCGTCTTCCCCGTCCTCACCCCGCTGTCCGTCGACCCGGGACACCCCTTCCCCTTCCTGTCCAACCTCTCGACCTCGCTCGGCGTCAGCTTGCGCCGTCCCGGCGACCCGGAGAACCTCTTCGCCCGGATCAAGGTCCCCTCCAACCTCCCGCCCTTCGTGCGCCTGGAGGCCGGCGGGCCCGGGGCGGGCTACCGCTTCCTGCCCCTGCTCGATCTCATCCGCCGCTTCGTCCAGGACCTCTTCCCCGGGATGGAGATCCAGACGCAGATGGCGTTCCGCGTCACCCGCAACGCGGACGTGGAGCGGGACGAGGCCGACGCGGACGACCTGCTCGACCTGATCGAGCAGGAGCTGCGCCAGCGGCGGTTCGAGCGCGCGGTGCGGCTGGAGCACGGACCCGATCCGGTCGGCTGGATGCAGCGCTTCCTCATGGAGGAGCTGGGGCTGGCCGAGGACGACGTCTACGTCATGCCCGCCCTCCTGGACTACGGCGCCCTGCGCACCATCGCCGACCTCCCGCTGCCCGACCTGCGCTACCCGCGCTGGACCCCCCAGCCGCCCAAGGTCCTGGGCGACGAGGAGGCCGACATCTTCGCCGCCATCCGGCGGCGTGACATCCTCGTGCACCACCCCTACGAGAGCTTCGAGCACAGCGTGGAGCGCTTCGTGATGGCCGCGGCCGGGGACAAGCAGGTCGAGGCGATCAAGATCACGCTCTACCGCACGGGCGACGACAGCCCGTTCATCCCGGCGCTGATCCGCGCCGCCGAGGCCGGCAAGCAGGTGGTGGCGATCATCGAGCTCAAGGCGCGGTTCGACGAGCAGCGCAACATCCACGTCGCGCAGATGCTGGAGGAGGCCGGCGTCCACGTCGTCTACGGCATCGTGGGCCTGAAGACCCACACCAAGACCACCCTGGTCGTGCGCAACGAGGCCGACGGCCTGCGCTGCTACGCGCACATCGGCACCGGCAACTACCACGTCGCGACCGCCAGGTTGTACACCGACCTGAGCCTCTTGACCTGCCGCCCCGAGCTGACCGACGACCTGGTGGAGCTGTTCCACTACCTGACCGGCGTCTCGCTGAAGAAGGAATACCGCAGCCTGCTCGTCGCCCCGGTCAACATGCGCGAGCGCTTCCTGCAGCTCATCGACCGCGAGATCGAGAACAGGAAGGCCGGCCGGCCCGCCCGCATCGTGGCCAAGATGAACCAGCTCGAGGATCGCAAGGTCATCGCCGAGCTGTACCGGGCGTCGCAGGCGGGCGTGCCCATCGACCTCGTCGTCCGCGGCTTCTGCTGCCTGCGCCCCGGCGTCCCGGGCCTCTCCGAGACCATCCGCGTCAGCTCCGTCATCGGCCGCTTCCTCGAGCACTCGCGCATCTTCCACTTCGCCGCCGGCCAGGAGAAGCCCGCCGACGGCGAGTTCTTCCTGGGCTCCGCCGACTGGATGTACCGCAACATGCGCCACCGCGTGGAGCTGGTCACCCCGGTCCGCGACCCCGCCGCCCGCGCCCGCCTGTGGGAGATCCTCGACATCACGCTCAAGGACCGGCGCTGCGCCTGGGATATGAGCGCCGACGGCGGCTACCAGCAGCGCACGACGCCCGCCGGCGGTCCGGACGCGCCGGGCACGCACGCGGTGCTCATGGAACAGACGCGCCGGCCCGTCGCGGCCGGCGGGAGGAGCGAATCATGGTCACGCCGAAAAAGAGGGCGGGCGCGCACACCGTCGGGATCCTGACCTCCGGCGGCGACTGCCCGGGCCTCAACGCCGCCATCCGCGCCGTCACCAAGTCCGCGATCCATCGCTACGGCATGCGCGTCGTCGGTATCCTCGACGGCTTCCGCGGCCTCGTCGAGAACCGCACCGTGCCCCTCGACGGCGACGCCGTCAGCGGCATCCTCACCCGCGGCGGCACCATCCTGGGCACCTCCCGCGACAAGCCCCACAAGATGCGCATGGGCGACCGCGTCATGGACATGACCGCCACCGCCGCCGAGAACGCCCGCCGCCTCCAGCTCGACTGCGTCGTCTGCCTGGGCGGCGGCGGCACCCAGAAGAACGCCTGGCGCCTCGCCCGCCAGCACGGCCTCCACGTCGTCACCCTGCCCAAGACCATCGATAACGACGTCGTCGAGACCGACGTCTCCTTCGGCTTCGACACCGCCATGAGCGTCGCCACCGAAGCCATCGACCGCCTGCACACCACCGCCACCAGCCACCATCGCATCATCGTCTGCGAGGTCATGGGCCACCGCGCCGGTTGGCTCGCCCTGGGCGCCGGTCTCGCCGGCGGCGCCGACGTGATCCTCCTTCCCGAGATCCCCTACGACCTCGCCACCGTCGCCAACTTCCTCCTCGAACGCCGCCGCCAGGGACGCCGCTTCTCCATCGTCGTCGTCGCCGAAGGGGCCCGCTCGAAGGCCGAGGTCGCCGCCGTCCGCGCGGCCCTCGCCCGCTCGGGACGCTCGACCAAGGGGAAGTCCGTCCAGCCGGGCGACGAGGTCGACCCGGCGGCGCTGATCGAGGACGAGACCCGCGACGACCTGCCCGTCGTCGTCCGCCGCATCAAGGGCCACGTCCTCACCTACCACATGGTCCAGGAGCCCCTGGCCAGCCGCATCGCCCGCCAGCTCCAGGAGCTGACCGGCACCGAGGCCCGCGTCACCTCCCTCGGCCACGTCCAGCGCGGCGGCGTCCCCACCGCCTTCGACCGCATGCTCTGCACCGTGCTCGGCACCCGCGCCACCGAGCTCGCGGCCTCCGGAAAGCACGGCGTCATGGTCGCCTACCGCGCCGGCCGCTGCGAGCCCGTCCCCCTGCGCAAGGTCGTCGGCCGCTGCCGCACCGTCCCCCTCGACCACCCCTGGATCTTATCCGCCCGCATGGTCAACACCTGCCTCGGCGACGGCGCGACGTAGCGGCGGGACGACCCCCGCCCCCTCGTGCTAGAACACCGACCGGTTTGACCGCGTCGTGATCTCAAGGAGTTGCGGGCGAGCATGCCAGGAAGTGGAGCGGTTGACGGTGGGGTGGTTTCCTGCGCTCCCAGAGCGAGTCGAGGTTCGCTTCGGGAGGTGTGGGATGG
>JACRCX010000105.1 GCA_016218815.1 Deltaproteobacteria bacterium | reverse complement strand
CGAGATCCTCCGAGAGCGCTTCGTAGTCGCCGTCTTCGATGGCGTCCTGCGCGGCGTTGCGCAGCTCCCGGACGGTACGGCGGTCGAAGTAAATCTCCATGGGCCTCTCGCCTTTCTGCGCCGGGGGGTCCAGGCCTCGGGCGGATTATATGGGGGGTCGGATCGGTGTCAACAAACAAGAGCGGATGTTCGCGGCAAGGCCTCGGCCGGCTCCCGAGCAGGGCGGGGAGGGGGGGAACCACCGATGAACACCGATGAACACCGATGGGGCAAGGGACCGGTGGCGGAGACGCGCAACGTTTCCGGGCGAAGGCGCGATGGAGGGCGGCTTCCGGCACGCGCCCTCCGGAGGAACGAGCGGCGCGGGACCGCCGGTGAGAGGGAGGGTCGATCATGGCGGTCATGCGGGCGCACGGACGGAGGTCGTACCGTCGTCACGGGTGGGGATCAGTCGCGGCGATGCTGACGATCTGCTCGGCGGGTACCGCCTCGGCGGGCCCCGAGCCGTGGTTCGCGCCGGAATTGTACTACGGCGTGGGGGCGGGGGCGGGGTTCCTGGGCAACGCGGGAGAGCTGGATGTGTGCCCGGTGGCGGGCGCGGCCGGCGCCTGCCTTCCGCTCGGGGAGCCTGCCGGCGGCGGGGCCTCGGTGCTCGTCGGGTTGCGAGCCTTCGGGTGGCTGGGGCTCGAGCTGGGGTACGATGTCTTCCTGCACTCCGGGGAGGACGGGGACGCGTTCGACCTCGCCACGTTGCAGGCGATCCGGGTCGAAGCGCGGTTCCTCCTGATGTCGGGCGCGACGTTCGAGCCGTACCTTCTGGCGGGCGGAGGGCTGTACCTCCTGGGCGACGAGTACGACGTGGCCGGGGTCGGCGGCGGCTTCCAGGTCGGTGCCGGCGTGGACGTCTACCTGGCGCGCGCCCTCTCGCTCGGCGCGAGCGTTACGTATCGTGGCGTCGGCATGGGCTCGTTCGGCGTGCCGGCCTCCGACCTGCCGTGGGGCGCCGACGGGACGGCGGCGGGGGGATTCCTGCACGGCGCCACGGTACGAATCGATGTGACGGTGCACAGCGTGTATTGAGGAAGACTACGCCGTCAGAAATAGTCGCGGCTGAAATCGCCCTGGACGTCGGGCGCGCCCGGCGTGCCGAGCGGCGTGACCGCGCATGCGCCCGAGGTATCGAGGATCTCGACGTCGGCGACGCGCCAGATGTCGCCGGTGCCGTAGTCCCGCGTCGTCATGACGACCGGGCCGGATTGTGCGACCGGCCGGCCGGCGCAGGAGACACGCACGAAGGCGTCGGTCGGGATCTCGCCGAAGGCGCTCCCGTCCTCGTAGAAGTGGGCCGCCACCCGGAACCCGTCCCCGGCAGCGGGCGCGTCCACGGAGAACATCTCGCCTTCCGGCGCCGCGAAGCTCTCCAGGGTCAGGCGGGGGTTGGGGCAGCCGCCGCGCGGGATGAAGTCCCACCACGAGCGGTCGGTCGGCAGCTCCGGGCAGTCGGCCAGGGGCGTGTCCGCGTAGCCCCAGTCGAGGACGTACGTGCCGTCGCGCCCTCCGCAGTTGCCCCAGTGGCAGTCGTCGTCGATGAACCACGGAGTCCGAGGGGGGTCGCGGTGCACGTGCAGGTCGATGTTCCCCGGCTCGAAGGGATCGACGTCGATCCACCAGAGATCCGCCTCCAGCCCCGGAGCCGACGCGCGGACGGCGAAGGAGCAGTGCCAGGTGTCCAGCCGACTGTCGAGGATGGTCGCGGTCACGATGAAGTTGCCGGTCGCGTCGAGATACACGCGGGTCGTCTCGGCGGTGCGGTCGGGGACCTCGACGCTGCCGCTGCCGGCGGGCGGCACGATCGACCAGGTGCAGTCGCACGGAGTCCCCGTCGATGGGCACAGGTCCTCGCAGCGCAGGACCCACCAGCGGCCCGGCAGCGACTCGAAGGACACGGGGCACAGGATGGTCGGCGTGCCGCTGAACCCCTCGTCAGTCTCGCCGTCGCAGTCGTTGTCCTTGGAGTCGAGGACCTCGTCCGCCGCGGCGATAGCCTCGGTGCAGGCGCCCAAGGTCCCGTCCGCCGCGCACGCCTGCCATCCCGCGACGCACCCGCCGACGCCGAGGCCGCAGGGCGGGCCCGGGAGGCACGCCTGGACCTCGCCGTAGATGCAGCTGCAGCCGGCATCCGCTTCGTCGACCTCGCCGTCGCAGTCGTTGTCCAGGCCGTCGTCGCACAGCTCGGTGGACCCGCACCCGTCGTCGCCCGGGGCGCAGGAACCCCCGCCGTCCCCGTCCGCCTCCGCGCCTCCTTCCGCGTCCGCCTCGTCGGACACGCCCGATCAGGATGACGCGCAACGGAAAACCGCGCAAGGCGAGGGCGCACGGGACGGCGCTTCGGAACCGCGGCATCCCGACGTGGGCCGCGTGCCACGATGGACCGCGTCATCCCGGAGACGGCCGGGCACGTACCCCACCTGATCCGATGCGATCGACTACTTGCGACTCGGCCCCGTCCCCGCCTCCGGCGCGACCCTGGCCCACAACACGCCAAGGTCCAGCTCGATGGCGTCGAAGGGCTCGGCGCGCACGGTCGCGTCGCCACGCCACGTCGCGACGAGGCGGTAGGTCGGGCCGTCGAGCCGCAGGACCTCGAGAGTGCGCAGCAGCGGATCGAGCAGCCAGACGTGCGCGACGCGCTCGCGCGCGTAGATCGGCACCTTCTCCGCGCGGTCCACATCCGCCGTCGAAGGAGAGATCACCTCGCAGACCCAATCAGGCGCCAGCGTGACGAATGCCGCCCGCGGGACGACCGGCAGCCGTTCGTTCCGCCAGCCTGCGAGGTCCGGGACCACGATGTCCGGCTCGGACCCCAGGTGCAGTTCCGGCTCGTCGAGGATAATCCACCCGCCCGGCCCGCCGCGACCCCACCAGAACGCCTGGCCAAGCTGCCCGCCGAGCGCCGAATGTGCGAGGGCATGGGGGAACGCCGGACGTGGGTGCACGTGCAGCACACCGTCGAGCACCTCGGCCACCATGTGGGACGGCGCATCCAGGACGTCCTGGTACGTCGCGCGCCTGCGGGCTGCGGCACCTTCCATCGCGTCGACTATAGGCAGGACCCGCCGAGCGCGCAACGAGGTCTCCGCGGCCGCCGGCCGTCAGAGCTGCATGAGTTCGACGAGGATGCCGCCGGTGCTCCTGGGGTGCAGGAAGGCGATCTTGTGGCCGCCGGCGCCGAGGCGCGGCTTCTCGTCGATGAGCGCCACGCCGCGGGCCTTGAGTGTTGCGAGCGCGGCCTCGAGGTCGGGGACGGCGAACGCGACGTGCTGGATGCCCTCACCCTTCTTCTCGAGGTGCTTCGCGATCGGGCTGTCGGGGGACGTCGCGCCGAGAAGCTCGATGCGGCTTTCGCCGACGGCGAACATCGCGACCTTGACCTTCTGTTCGGGCACTTCGTCGAAGCCTGCGAGGGGGACGCGGAGGGTATCCCGCCAGAGATGGACGGCGGCGTCGAGGTCCTTGACGGCGATTCCGAGGTGGGCGATCTTGGAGAACATCCTGGCCTCCTTCGGCCCGGCATCCTATCATTGGCGGTCCTGATGTCGATTCCGTCCACAGCTCCACCCTCGCCGTGGCTGGTCACGATCGACCACACGTTCCTGCAGACCCATCCGTGGCACCTGTTCCCGTTGTTCGTCGGCGCGCACGTGCGCCCGCTGGCCGTTGTCAAGGGCCTGTCGCTGGGCATCGGGGAGCTGCCGGAGTGGGCGTTCGGCCCGGGGCTGTACGACGGGGTCGAACTGGGCCTGACAACCTCGCAGATCTTCGGGCGCAACGTGGGCCGGCGCTGGCGCGTGTCGCGGGATCTGGTGGAGCGCTACCGCACGGCGGCCTGGCCGACGCTGGCGTTCCACGCCTGCTTCGAGCGCCCGCCGATCTACTTCGAGCACGTGCGGCTGGACCTGACCTCGGAGGACCCGCGGGTGCGGGAGGGGGCGACGGCGCAGGTCGAGGTGGTGGCGCTCTTGGGGTCGCAGCCGGCGGCGACGGGGCGTGCGGTGCGTCCGGTGGTGGTGTTCCACACGGGGCGCGTGCCGGCGACGATCCCGCAGGGCGAGCGGCGGGCGGTGATCCGGCGGGTGGCGGCCAACCTCCGCGACGCCGCCCGGCTGGCCGAGACGACGGGCGTCCGGGTGACGATCGAGAACCTGCCGCGGGCCTTCGGCGACATGGAGCACCTCGGCTCGCGCCGCATCGAGGATCTGGTCGAGGTGCTGGCGGGCATCGGGAGCGACGCCGCCGGAGTGACCTTCGACTACGGCCACGCCAACACCTTCTGCGCCGAGGAACCGGACTACATCGATCGATTCCTCGAGATCCTGGGGCCGACCATCGAATACGTGCACCTGCACTACAACGGCAGCCATCGCGCCGGCTTCGCGCGGACGGTCGACCCGCGGCGCTTCGAGTACTTCGATCAGCACCTGCCATTGACGCGCATCCCCGACGACGAGCGCGCGCGGTTCATGGCGCATCTGGCGGCGATCGTCCGGCGCACGCCCGTCGGGCGCAACCGGCTCGTGGGGCTCGAGCTCCCGCAGCGTCGCGTTTTCAACGTCAAGACGATCCTGCCCCAGGGCGCCACGCCCGAGGAACAGGTCGAGAGCGTGCGCATCCTGCGACAGATGCTCGCGGAGATCGACGCCACGCCCGCCGGTTGATCGCTCGACCGCTCGCCCCCCCGCGACCGCTCGTCCGCTCGCCCCGCCTACAGCTCCCGCCACTGCTGGAGGCGGCTGAGGACGGCGAGGGGATCGAAGCCGAGGACGCGGGCGATGGGGTTCTCGGCGCCGAGGCGTCGCTGGACCTCGCCGGCGATGCGGCCGACGTCCAGACGCTCGGCCAGGCCGAAGGGGTCGAAGCGGCGCAGGAGGCTGCGGGCGCTGCCGGCCGCCTTCGCGGCCGTGTCCAGCCCGAGGAGCACGCCGAGCCATGCGGGGAGGGGATCGACGATCACCTCACGGGTGGCCAGGGCGCGGGGCAGCGCCGCGCCCTCGGAACCGAAGACGATCCCGCGCAGCACCGACTCGTCCGCGAAGACGCCGACGGCCGGCGGCGCGAACCGGCGCGCCGCCTCGGCCAGGATGCGCGGCACGGCCGCCTTCCAGTGCGTGCCGCGCACGGCGATGCCGCCCAGGGCGTCGTGGCCCGCGACGCGGACGATGGCTCCGTGCCGCTTCTCGGCGATGAACCCGAACGAGAGGCCCCGGGAGCCGAAAGCGTACAGCAAGGCGGAGCGGTCGTCGGGCAGGACGAGGTCGAGCGCGCCGCGGACGGAGGCGATCGAGGGGATGGGCAGGTCGTCCAGCAGGGACGGCGAGAAGAGCAGCTCCCCGGCCAGCCGGGCGTCGCGGACCGCCTGCGCCAACGGCAGCGCGCAGGCCAGCAGATCGGCCGACGGGTCGAAGCCGGCGGTGACCGCCTCGTCCAGCCGCCGCAGGGCCTCCGCTCCCGCCGCCAGCGCCCACGTCGCCCCGCGCTCGCGCCGGAGGCGTCGCAGCGCGGCCGCGTCCACCGCACGATCGCACGGCAGCCAGGACGGCAGGGGGACGAAGCCGTCGGTGAGATCGGCGAGGGCAGCGGGCCGCCGGTCGCGCAGCAGGAGCACCAGCCCGCGCCGGACGTCGCCGATCCGGGAGTCCGCCGGCGGCTCGGTCGCGAATCGCCACGCCGCCGCAAGCTCCTCCGGCCGCAGGTGGTCGATGCGGAGGTCGGCGGCGATCACGGCGCCTCCTTCCGTCGCGCGCCGGGCACCAGCAGCCGGACGCCTTTCGGTGGAACGCTGCCGGTTGCCGGGGCGGAGCCGGGCTCGTCGAGCTCCGACCAGGAGGCGGGAAGTTCGACCCCGTCGAGGGCGACGCCGAGGGAAATCTCGCGCGGGGAGCGGTTGACCAGGGCGAGACCGACGACGGCGCCGGCGTCGTCGTGGAGCAGGGACCGTTCGAGGCGCGGGGCCGGGGGAGGCACATGGGCTCCGCCGAGCGCGTCGGCGATGCGCGCCGCGGAAGGCGCGGCGACGGGTGCCGGCAGGCCGGCCGGGACGTCGTCACCCGCGGCGAGCTCGCGGCGCGGGGAGGCGGGCCCGCAGAGAACCGCGGCGCCGCGCGCGAGCTGCGCACAAAGGCGGTCGAGCGTCGCCCGAGGGGCGTCGGCGAGCGTCGGCGCCAGGAGCAGCGGCGCCTCGATCGCCACCGGACATTCGTCATCGACGAGCGCGTAGGGAACGCCAAGTTCCTGCAACGCGGCCTCGGCCGATTCGAGCCACCGCCACCAGGCGCCGCCGCCGGGGGACTCGTCGGCGGGATCGAGCGCGGAGGCGGGGTCGAAGCCGAAGGCGGCGGCGAGGCCGGCGGCAGGCGCGCCGGCGAGGAGGGCCGCGGCGGCGAGCGTGCCGCGGACATAGTCGCGGGGAACGAGCAGCGCGGCCGCCGGACGGCGGCGGCCCTGGAGCCAGGACGACCGCCCCAGACCGTGCAGCAGGCGTCGGAAGCGGTGGGCCGACTCGTGTTCGCGCAGCGACTCGTCGAGCAGCCCGCCGGACCAGCGATCGCGACCCACGCCCATCGACAGGACGACGCCGCCCAGGCCGGCGGCCAGGCACGTCCGCAGTCCGTGCAACGGGTCGGACAACGCCAGGTGGGGGAGCCAGATCGGCGCACCCACGGCGAGGAAGGACGCGAACGGGCGGCGGGCGCTGCCGGCCAGGAGGCGGGCGGAGTGCACCAACGCGCCGGAGCGAGCGGCGGGAGCGAGGGCATCGAGGCCGACGGAGTCGAACGTGCGGCCGAGGAGACCGGCGCCGACCGGTGGGAAGAGGCCGGCGGCGGGGAGCGTGGTGCCCAACGCAACGGCGCCATCGGGCCCGTGGGGAGTCGGCGGCTTCGCAGCCGACCACGCGGCGGACGCCGAGCCGGCGAGGGCCTGCAGCCAGGCGACGTACCCGCGTTCGGCGAAGCGGCCGAGGCCGATGCCGGCGAGGATCCCGTCGGGGCCACTGCTGCCCGGAACATCCCCGGGCGGCGTCCGGAACATCCGCTCGCGCTCCATCCGAGGCGCCGCGTCGCGCGCCTCCTCCCAGGCGGCCAGCGCGTCGGGATGGCAGTCGGGGGAGCCGACCGGGTCGCGGCCCGCGAAGGGCCACAGGTCGCCGAGCAGCACCGTGCGGACGGGGCCGCCAGGGGCGAGGAACGGCCGGACGACTTCGGCGACGGCGGCGATCCAGGCGCAGGAGCGTGCGCGGTAGGAGCGCGAGAAGCAGGACGGGGCAAACAGCCAGCGGGGGGGCACGGGCACGACCCGCGGAGCGCCGTCGGGTCCGAGCGCCGCCAGCTCGCGGTCGACCGCGACGTGGCGGGGCAAGCCGAGGCCGGTGAGGTCGGCGCCGACGACGGGCCCGAGGCGGAGGACGGCGCCCAGGCCGGCCTTGGCGGCTTCCTCGAGGAAGGCGACCAGGTGCGCCCCGTCGGCCTCGAAATTGACACGGTGCCCGTCGTCGTGGACGGACCAGGGCACGGGCGATTCTACGGTGTCGACGCCCAGGCCCCGCAAGGCGGCAAGGGCGGGGGGCACGGAGTCCGTGCGGCGGCGGAAGTAGTGGAGCGAGGCGGCAATCACGTCAGGGCTCCCTCGGGGTCCGCGGGCGGCCCCGGGCGGGAGAGTGGCGCAAGGACGGGCGGGAAGGCAATTGGTTCTTGGTTGTTGGTTGGTCTTCTGGGGAAAGTTGTTGGTCCGGGCAGGCTGGGGAACCGGCGATTGGGCCGGGGGGGGGGGGCAGATTTTGAAGCGCGGTTCAGGAACTCTTGACAGGGCGGGAGTTGCCTAGTAGCGGACGTGGGCGGTCGGGGTTTCTGGGGGTTCTGGCGAATGCCGGGAGGACGAACGATGGCCGAGCAGAAAACGATCACTTCGATGATGGACGAGAAGCGGAGCTTTCCGCCCGCGAAGGATTTCGTGGCGAAGGCCCACATCAAGAGCCGGGCGGAGTACGAGAAGATCTGGAAGCGCTCGGTCGAGGATCCGGACGGTTTCTGGGCCGAGATCGCCTCGCAGCTCCACTGGTTCAAGAAGTGGGACAAGGTCAACCAGGAGGACTTCAAGAACGCGAAGCTGGCCTGGTTCCTGGGCGGGAAGACCAACGTCTCGTACAACTGCCTCGACCGGCACCTGGGCACTCCGCGGGAGAACAAGGTCGGCCTCTTGTGGCAGGGCGAGCCGGAGGACGACGTCCGCAAGTTCACGTACAAGGAGCTGCACCGGGAGGTCTGCCGCTTCGCGAACGTGCTCAAGAAGAAGGGCATCAAGAAGGGCGACCGGGTCACGATCTACATGCCGATGATCCCGGAGCTGCCCATCGCGATGCTGGCCTGCACGCGCATCGGCGCGGTCCACAGCATCGTCTTCGGCGGATTCTCGGCCGACTCGCTGCGCGACCGCATCCAGGACGCGACGGCGACGGCATTGCTCACGGCCAACGTCGGCCTGCGGGCAGGCAAGACCGTGCCTCTCAAGACCAACGCGGACAAGGCGCTGGAGTCGTGCCCGACAGTGAAGACCGTCATCGTCGTGCGGCGCAAGCCGGACGACGTCCCGATGAAGGCCGGTCGCGACACGTGGTGGGACGACGAGATGAAGGCGAAGGACATCGCGGACACCTGCCCCGTGGAGCAGATGGACGCCGAGGACCCGTTGTTCCTCCTGTACACGTCGGGCTCCACCGGCAAGCCGAAGGGTGTGCTGCACACGACCGGCGGCTACATGGTCTACACCTACCTCACGTTCAAGTGGATCTTCGACTACCGCGACGAGGACGTCTTCTGGTGCACGGCCGACATCGGCTGGGTCACCGGCCACTCCTACATCGTCTACGGTCCGCTGACCGCCGGCGCCACCTCGATCATGTTCGAGGGCGTGCCGAACTTCCCCAAGCCGGACCGCTTCTGGCAGGTGGTGGAGAAGTTCAAGGTCAACACCTTCTACACGGCACCCACGGCGATCCGGGCGATCATGCGCGACGGCGAGGACTGGCCGAAGAAGCGCGACCTCTCCTCCCTGCGACTGCTCGGCTCGGTCGGCGAGCCGATCAACCCCGAGGCGTGGATGTGGTACCACCGGGTGATCGGGCGCGAGAAGTGCCCGATCGTCGACACGTGGTGGCAGACCGAGACCGGCGGGATCCTGATCACGCCGCTGCCCGGCGCCTGGCCGACCAAGCCCGGCTCCGCCACCCTGCCCTTCCCGGGCGTGGTCCCCGAGGTGATCAAGCAGGACGGGACGCCGTGCGCGGTGAACGAAGGCGGCTACCTGGTGATCAAGCGCTCGTGGCCGGGCCTGATGCGCGGCGTGTACGGCGACGCGGAGCGCTTCAAGAACACGTACTTCGTGCAGTACCCGGGGGTCTACTTCACGGGCGACGGCGCGCGCAAGGACGAGGACGGGTACTACTGGCTGATGGGACGGGTCGACGACGTCGTCAACGTCTCGGGCCACCGGATCGGGACGGCCGAGGTCG
>JACRCX010000104.1 GCA_016218815.1 Deltaproteobacteria bacterium | reverse complement strand
GCGAAGAAGCCCTTGACGGAGCCGCCGGGGCGCCAGGCGTGGCGGGCGACGTGGACCTTGAGGAAGGTCGCCTGCAGGAGATCCTCGGCGGCCGTCCGTTCATGTACCCAGGCGCGGACCCGGCCGCGCAGCCACGGTGCGACCTCCTCGTAGAGTCGGTCGAAGGCCCGCGCGTCGCCTTCGACGTAGCGTTCCATCAGATCCTCGAGCATCTCCCCGCCGTGTCGGACGGGAGGGAGGCGAGCCGCGAAATTGCGTCGCGCACGGGACGCGCCTCGGCTCGCCCATCGAAGGCCAACCCCCCGACCGGCTGTCCGGTCCTATCAAGGAACCGCAGCGCGGGCAACCCCGCGACGCCCAGCCGCGCGGCGACAGCGCTTGCGCCGTCCAGGCCGCCGGTGGCGTCGACGCGCACCAGCGCCACGTCGTCGCCGGCCGCGGCTCGAATGCCGGGTTCCGCCCAGACGTGTTCTTCCATCCACCCGCAGTCGGTGCACCAGGCGGCGTGGAAGTCGACGAGCACGGGTCGGCAGGCGCGTTCCGCTTCGGCCACGGCGCGGTCGTACTGCGCTTCCGACGACACGATGGTCCACGGCAGCGGGCTTTCCGGCGGGGAGACGAGTGCTCCGGCCACGAAGGTCCCGCCGAAGCCGAGGCTGAGGGCGGTCAGCCAGCCGACGATCCGCGACTCGCCTTCCCGGACTCCGGCCAGCACTGCCCCGAGCAGGCCGGCCACAAGGAGCACGGCGGCGGCCAGGAGCGGCGCCGCGCCGGCGGCGAGAGGGAAACCGGAGACGAGGGCGCCTCGCGCGGCGAACCACGCCGCGCCCGAGGCCAGCAGCACGCCCAACCCGACGCGCGCCCAGACGGTCCAGCGCCCGGTGCGCGGCACGCGTCCGAGCAGGAACGCAGCCGCGAGGAACGGCGCGCCCAGTCCCGCGCCGAAGGCCGCCAGCAGGGCGGCGCCCGTGGCTCCCGAGCCTTCGGCGCCGACCAGCGCGAGAATCCCGGACAGCACGGGTCCGGTGCACGGCGCCGCGACCAGACCCGCGGTGGCGCCCAGCGCCAGCGGGGCCAGCGCCCCGCGGCGGGGCACGCGGGCGAGCGCGTCCTGGAGCCGGTACGGCAGCCGGAAGCCGAACGCCCCGAAGGAGGACGCCGCGAGGAGCAAGAGCAGTGCGGCGACGCCGAACAGGGTGACGGGATGCGCGGAGATCGCCCCGAGCATCCCGCCGGTCAGGCCGATCACGAGTCCAGCGACGGTGAACGCGCCGACGAGGCCGGCGAAGTACAGCAGCGCCGCGCGCGCCGATGCTCGCGTGGTGCCGTCGGTTCGGCCGAACAGGGCGAGCGTCAGCGGCACCATCGGCCACGCGCAGGGGGTGAGTGCAGTGACGAATCCGGCGCCGAAGGCCGCGGGCAGGCTCCACCAGCCGGTCGCCAGGGCCAGGATCGCGGCGCCCGCGAGGAAGGTCACGACGACAAGCGCCCCTGCGCTTCTCGAACGCAGCAGCATGGCACTCCACTCCGGCCCCTATGGCGCGTGATGCGTCCGTGCGTGTTCCTCGGCCTCGGCCTGGGTGGCGAAGAGCTTCCCGCAGGCGAGGCATCCCGGCTTCCCGTGGTGTTCGATCTCGTGCCGGGCCGCCTCGGCCTCGTCGGTGAAGACGAGCCCGCAGCCCAGGCACCCCTTGGCGCCGTGGTGCTGGATCGCGTGCCGGGCGGCCTCTTCAGGCGTCGCGAACACGGCCCCGCAGGCCGCGCACGTGGTCGTTGGCGCGCCGGCCGCCGTGCTCGTCGCCGCCGGGTCGGACTTGCCGGACGATTGGCCGCCGCTCTTGCAGGCGCCTGCGGCGACGCCGAGACCGACGAGCCCGGCGATGACCGCGCCCGCCAGGCCGATCGGCTTCCACCAGGTCCTTCGTCGATGGTGCTGCTCCATGGTACCTCCCGTTGCGGCGGCCCGGATCCCGAAGCGGGAAGCCATCGGCCGCTCCCGATAGGAGGTACGTTGCGGGGAGCTGCAAGTTACGCCGGGAGGCCCCCCACCAGGCGGATCACGATTCCCTCCCTTCATCCGGCGTCCGGGAGGCGGCGGTTCCGTCCTGCCGGGGCGCGGCCTCCGGGCCACCCACCTGCCAGCGCGACAGTCCGCGGGTATGGGCGAGGAGGATGTCGGCGCCGGTGACGATCCCGGCGACCCGCTGCTCGTCGCCGTCCTCGAGCACGAGCAGCTCCTGCACGTGGTTGTTGCGCAGCATCTTCTGCGCCCGCTCGACCTTGTCGGAGAGGCGTACGGCGAGGGTGCGCCGCGGGACGAGGTCCCGGGCGCGGGGCTCCACTCCCCCGCGCGCGCGATCCTGGAGCGCATGGGTCAGCTCGTCGATGCGGAAGGCGCCGGACAGCTTGCCTGCGGCGTCGAGCACGGGGAAGAGGCGCTGGCGGGTGTGGGCGGTGGCGTCGAGGACCTCGTCGAGGGTCATGTCGGCGCGCAGGGTCACGAACTTGCGCTCGCGGCGGAAGACCTCGCCCACGGTCGCCGTCGCCAGCACCTCCGGCGCGAACTCGCCGAAGTGGGCGGGCGACCACAGCTTGGAGGGCTCCTGGGCGCGGTAGATGCTCCAGCGCCGTCCGACGAGGAAGGCCAGGGCGCAGACCCACATCGACGGCATCAGCAGCTCGTAGTTGCCCGTCAGCTCGCTGACCATGACGACGGTCGAGATCGGCGTGTTGGCCGCGGCGGCGAAGAAGCCGGCCATGCCGACGATGGCGAAGGTCGTGGGATGGGCGACGATGCCCGGCATGAGCACGTGGAAGGCCTTGCCCACCGCCGCGCCCAGCGTGGCGCCGATGACCATCGAGGGGCCGAAGACGCCGGCGCTGCCGCCCGAGCCGATCGTCAGCGAGGTCGTGAGGATCTTGCCGAGCGAGATGGCGAGCAGCACAAGCACGGTGACGCCCGCGCCGTCCGTGTTGATGATCTGCTGGATCACGCCGTAGCCGCTGGACATCACGTCCACGACGTGCACGGGGCCGCCCGCGAGCTGGATCAGGAGCAGCGCGATCCCTCCCGTCATCGCGCCGCCGATCATCGCGCGGAACGCCCGCGGGATCGGCAGCCGGGCGAACAGGTCCCGCATTCCGTAGAAGATGTTCACGTACGCCAGCGCCGCCAGCGCGACCACCACCGCCAGCACCAGGTACGGCCCCAGCTCCAGCGGGTTGGAGAAGCCGGAGGTTCCGGCGCCCACGAACATGTGCCCGCTGCCGTAGCGGATCGTGTAGATCGAGTAGGCCACGATGGAGGCGACGACCGCGGGAAGCAGGACCTCCGTCTCCACGTCCGACGACGAGTAGAGCACCTCGCCCGCGAACAGCGCCCCGGCCAGCGGGGCGCGGAAGATCGCGCCCACCCCCGCGCCGATGCCGGCGGCGAGGAGCCAACGGCGGGTGCGCGGGCTGAGCCCCAGGCGGACGGCGAGGAAGCTGCCGATCCCGGCGCCGATGAGCGCGATGGGACCCTCGCGTCCTCCGGAGCCGCCGGTGCCCAGCGTGATCGCCGAGGCCAGCGTCTTGACCGGCGGCACGCGGGCGCGGATCACGCCGAGCTTGCGGTGGTACGCCCTGATCGCCGCGTCCGTGCCGTGACCCTCCGCTTCCGGTGCCAGCCAGTAGACCAGCGCCCCGGCGACGAGGCCGCCGAGTGCGGGGATGGCCACGACGAGCCAGGAAGCATACTCCCCGGTGCCGAACGAGAACTCGGACGGCTCGCCCCCCGGACCGGTCAGCGGCAGGCCCATGAGGTGGGCGAGAAAGAAGCTGCGCGCCGCATCGACGCAGAGCTGGAAGCCGATCGCCGCCAGCCCGGTCGCCACGCCGACGACCAGCCCCAGCGCCAGCCACTTTCCGGCCACCTGGAAGTCGAACTCCCGGATCATCCGCGCGAGACGTGTCGCTATCATCGCATCCTCGAGGTTCCGCCCCGGCCTTCGCCTCGCCGGGCGGTCAGTAGTAGTACCAGATGGAATCGTAGTCTGCCGGGTCCTCGCCGCGGGCGGCGAGCCGGTCGAGGTAGTCGCGGACCGACACGTCGGTGAAGATGAAGGTCTCCCCCGGGCGGATCTTCTTTTCCCACGGGTGGAACTCGTAGATCCGCCGGCCGTCGGGGTGGAAGCCGATCACGTCGTGGTGCTGGCCGCGCAGCAGGTCGTTCTTGCCCAGCCGCGGGACGTTGAACACCGTCTCGTCGGTGCGCACCAGCCCGGGCAGCAGGCGGGCTTCTTCCTTGGCTTCCTGGAGCAGACGGGCGACCGGCACGCGGTACGCCGCGGTCTCGTCCTTCCCCTTCGCGCAGAACGTGTAGTACGGGTCCACGCCTGCGAGCCGCAGCAGCCGGCGCACCGCGACGGCCTCGAAGCGCCGGCTGTTCTCCACGGTGAGCACGAGCTGGTTGTACACGCCGATGCCCAGCCGGCGCACCGCCTGGACGGCCTGGACCAGTTCGGGCGTGATCTCGTACACGTGCTCGACGTGGGTCATGAGGCACACCTCGCGCCGCGGCGGCCGGTGCAACTCGGCCAGCAGCGCGAGCAGTTCGCCGCCGAAGCGGAAGGGCAGTGTGACCGGCGTGCGGCTGCCGACGCGGATGCGCTCGACGTGCGGGATGGCGGCGATGCGGCGCAGGATGCGGCCGAGGCGGGAGGTGGCCAGGGCCAGGGGGTCGCCGCCGGTGACGAGCACCTCGCGAACGGCCGGAGTCCCGGCGATCCACGACACGGCCCGCTCGATGTCCCCCTCCGAAGCGAGAGCGTCCTGCGCCATGACCTCGTCGATTTCCCAGTTGCGCTGGCAGTAGACGCAGATCTGGGGACAGGTGTTGTAGGGCTTGAGGATGCAGATCATCGGGTAGCGCCGGGTGACGAGGGGCAGCGGCGAGGTGTCGCGCTCGCGCATGAAATCCAGGTCCCTGCCCCGGCCGCCGCCCGCGCGCGCGACGCCCTCCACGTAGCTCATGGGCGGAATGACCTGCGCGCGCACGGCGCGATCCCGGGTGCGGTCGCCGCCCTCGTCCAGCAGCGACGCGTAGTACGGCGTCACGCCGAACGGGATGCCGCATTCGCGGGCCAGGCCGATGCTGCTCCGCTCCTCGTCGGACAGCGTCGCCAAACGCGCCAGGCCGTCGGCGGTCCGCACGACGTGCCGTAGGTGCCAGCGCCAGTCCGACCAGTCGGCGGACGAGCCGCCGAGCGTCGCGAGTATCCGGCGCCGGTTCAGCCGGCGCCGGTGGACGGCGTCGTCGTCCAGCCCCGAGACGTAGCGTTCGAGCCGTTCGTGGACGCGCGCCGAGAGGGCGTCCAGGTCGCGAGAGCGCTCGATCGCCGCTTCGCGACCTTCCATGCGCAGGAAGTCCGGCAGGACCTGGGCGCGGTAGATTCCGCTGCGGTGCTCGACGGCCCGGAACAGGTGCAGCAGCTCCTCGAGGAGGCCCGCAGCGAGGTCGTCGGGCACCCGGTCCCAGCGCTCGCGGGCGACATCGACCAGCAGCGCCAGGGTGTCCGTGCCGGCCAGTCGCACGCAGCGGGGCGAGACGAGGTTGTGCAGGACGCGCACGGCGTCGCGCGCCACGATCGCTTCCAGGTAGTTCGCGGTGCCCCCGGACGACAGCTCGTCCCACCCGCGTTCGGCCAGGCGGCGGCCCAGCCGCCGCCGCGCGGCACGGACGTCGGGCGAACGGCGCAAGGCGCGCCACAGCGACGGCGAGGTATCCGCGAGCTCGCGAGTCCAGCGGCGGAGAGTCTGGGCTGTCATGGCTGTCATCGCGACGTGCCTCCTTGCGCCGTCAACCCGCGGCCCAGTCCGCGAGGCGGCGACAGGCCTCCAGCGGTCCGGCGCAGAGCTGTTCGAGAAACGAATCGGGGAGGGGTTGATCGAGGGGCGTCGTCTCGCTTGCGGCCAGCGCCCGCGCCCCGTCGAAGTCGACGAAGGCCAGCCGCAGCGTCAGCTCGTCCGCCCGGCGCTCGAACGCGCTGCCCGGGAGCACCGCCACGCCGACCTCGTCGAGCAGACGTTCGCACAGCACGTCGCTGGTGCGGATGCCGCGGGCGGCCAGCCGCTGGGCCAGGGGTCCGAGGTCGGGGAAGAGGTAGAACGCTCCCTCTGCGCGGTGCAGGCGGATGCCCGCGCGGAGCAGCGTCTCGGCGCAGCGGTCGCCCAGCGCGCGAAGAATGCGGCGTGCGTGGCAGAGGTAGCGTTCGAGCTCGGCGCCGCCGCGGAACGCGGTCACCGCGGCGTACTGGATCGGTGTGCTGACGGCGGTGTAGGTTTCGCTGGCGACCGCGGCCATGGCGTCCAGGAGCCAGCCCAACCGTGGCGGGAAGGCGAAGGTGCCGAGCCGCCAGCCGCCTGCGCCGCACCACTTCGACAGGCCCGAGCTGAGGATTGTCCCCTCGGGGTAGAACCTGCCGACCGAAACGTGGTTGCCTGCGTAGTGGAGCTGACCGTAGATTTCGTCCGACAGCAGGAGCAGAGAATATTTCCTGGCGACCCTTGCGATGTCCTCCAGCTCCGCGGGCGAGTAGGTGCCTCCGTGCGGGTTGGCCGGGTAGTTGAGCACGAGGAGGCGGGGACGGGACGGGTCGTGTTCCGCGGACAGCGTGCGGTCGAGCCCCTGCGGGGTGACTTTCCACCCGTCCTCGAAGCTTGTCGGCAGGCGCCGCACCTCGCGGCCGAGGATGCGTGCCTGCGGCACGTAGGAAACCCAGCAGGGGGTCGGGACGACGATTTCTCCGTAGAAGCAGACCTGCAGGAGGAACATCAGCTCTTTGGAGCCGGGGCCGACCAGCACTCCCTGGGCCGGCAGGTCGAGCCGATCGGTTCGGCGGTGGAACTCGGCGACGGCCTCGCGCAGTTCCGGCAGGCCGCGGACCGGGAGGTACTCCTTGCGGTGCGCGTTGGTGCGCAGCGCCTCGACGACGAGCGAGGGCACGGGGAAGGGCGACTGCCCCAGGCCCAGGCGGTGTACGCGCACGCCCTTGCGCTGGAGCTCGGCGCACCGCTGGTTGATGGCCAGGGTCGGCGACTCGCCGATCCCGCGGACGTGCAGATCCAGACTGACGGGTTCAGGCTCGCTCATGCCGCCTCCCATCCGCGGGCCCGGGCGCGCGGCCCACGATCAGACGGAACAGGGTGGGGAAGACGATGCCGCCCGCGACCGCGAACAGCACGATCGCGGCGGCGGTCCGGGCATCGATGGCGCCGATGTGCAGTCCGATGCGCGACTCGGCGACCAGCAGCGTGAGCGGCGCGGCGAGCAGCAGGCCGCCGGCCAACGCCTGGCGCAACCGCAGTCCTGCGAGGGTCAACAACAACGCCGGAAGCAGCTTCGCCGCCAGCGACGCGGCGGCCAGGAAGCCCACGACTTTCCAGGTCCCGGCACCGGCGAAGCCCCCCAGATCGAAGCTCATCCCCACGTCGATGAAGAAGATCGGGATGAAGAAGCCGAAGCCGAGCGACGCCAGTTTCGTCTCGACGACGTGTTTCTCGCGGAACACGAAGGAGAACAGCGCGCCCGCCAGGAACGCGCCGAGGATTGTCTCGACGCCCAGCAACGCGGCGACCGCGACGAAGGCCGTCATGAGCGCCAGACTGGCCCGGACGCCGATCTCGGAAGCGTCCCGCGTCGCGACGACGCGGACGAAGGCATCGGGGAACCACCAGATCAGCATGCGCAGACCGAGCAGGCAGATCCAGGCCAGGCCGAAGACCAGGACGAGCTTGCCGACGGCCTGGACGAGGTCGACGCCGATGCCGTGGACCGCGGCGATGTCTCCGACCGTGAGGAGGATCAGGGTGAGGAACTCGCCCAGCGTGCCGACCAGCAGCACGACCTGACCGACGGGACGCTGCGTCAGGTCCAGGGCGCGCAGGGCGGCCAGCACCAGACCCAGGCTCATCGCGCCGATGACCAGGACCAGGAACAGCGGGCGGCCGAAGAGCAACGTGGCCGCGAGGCCCACCGAGAAAGCCCCGGCGGCGGCGCCGGCGCAAGCCAGGAGGGCCCGTCGGGACATCCGCTCCACCTTCGTGAAGTCGATCTCCATTCCGGCCAGGAACATGAGCAGCGCGAAGCCGAACTGCGCCAGGAAGCGGGTGAACGGCGTCGGCGACATCACGTCGAGCGCGCCGTGCGAGATGGCCATGCCAAAGAGGATTTCACCGACGACCGCCGGGATGCGCGCGCGCTCGGAAAGCAGCGGGATGAGGAACGCGCCCATCGCCAGGACGAGCAGCGAAACGGCTCCGCCCGCATCCACGGCGGCGCCCTACCGCGGCAGGACGAGCACGGAGCAACGGGCGCCGTGCACGACCTGCTGCTCGACGCTCGGCCGGCCCAGTGAATTCCGGCGAGCCGTGCGGAAGCCGACGACGACGAGCTGGAACGAGGCGGACATGGCCAGCACCCCGTCGGCCGGGTTGCCCTCGGCCTCCAGCGTCTCCGTCCGCACATCGTAGGTCCCCGCCAGCTCCCGGATCTCGTCGCGAGCGCGACGGAGACCCGCGCCATGGCCGGCTCCCGTCACGAACTCGGGCGGCACGGCGATGCCCACCGCCAGCGTCGCGCCGAAGTTGCGCGCGGCATCGATCGCGAGCGTCGCCGTTTCCCCGTCCAGCTCCGGCTCGGTCACTGCCAGCAGGATGCGGCGGTACGGCACGGTCCCGCGAGCGACGAGGACGGGCGAGCGGGCGGCGGCGATGCGACGCATCAACGGGCTCCAGCCGACGCCGAGCTTGCGCAGGAACGGGAGCGGTTCGGGGCCCTGCACGAGGATCCCGACGTCGCCGCGGGCGAGCGCGCCGGCCAGGTGGTCGGCCACACCCTGCCCCGCACAACCGAAACGTACGGCGAGCTTTTCCGCCTCCGACCACCGCGCCAGGTACTCGGCCCGGGGGGCGTCGCCGGCGCCGCAGGTCACGAACTCGACGACCTCCGCCTTGGTGTTTCGCGCCAGGTACGCCAGCTCGCCCAGCGCCGTCTCGGTGACGGCGTTGATCGGGGCGACGATGGCCGAGCCGTAGTGGAGGGGGAACTCGGAGTGTCCGGTGCGCAGGAAGCGCGCGACCGAGGGCAGCACCTCCGGGTCGCCGACCAGCAGCACGCGATCGCCCGCCGCCAGGCGGGTGTCGCCGTGCGGCACGATCAGCTCGTCGGCCCGGTACACCGCCGCGACGAGCCAGCGTCGCGGACGCAGGTGCGACAGCGGCTTGCCGAGCACGCTCGAGTTCGGAAGGATCTCCGTCTCCATCACCTCGCCGCGCCCCAGTCCGACGCCGGCCGCGATGCGGCTGCCCATGGTCACGGCCGAGGCCAAGAGCGCCGCCGACGCTTCGAAGCCCAGCACGACCTTGGCTCCGAGCGCGTGGAACCGGCCTTGCCGGTCCTCGCTCCGCAGCACGACGGCCACGTTGGGATGGTGCAGGTCCTCCTTCAGGATCCGGCAGACCTCGTACGTCACGTCCTCTGCGCCCGTGGCGACCACGACGGCGTCGGCATGTGCGGCGCCCGCCCGCTCCAGGACGAGCCGGGACGACGCGTCCCCCTCGACCAGGGCGATCGAGCCGGATTCCACGTGTGCGGTGAGCGCCGCGGTCGCGCCGGCGAGGTCCTGTTCGAGGAGCGCGACGTGCCAGCCGTGCAGGAGGCGGCGTGCCAGCTCCGAGCCGGTCGCCCCGGCCCCGACGATCAGCACGCGGGGGCGCTGGTCCGGCGGCAGCGGCGGGAGCGAGGTCGCGGCGGGGCGTTGATCGCTCATCGCCGGCCGCCCCCCGCTCGGCTCGTTCGTCCGCCCATTGCTTCCCCGAGTACCGGATGATCCGACGGACAGGCAAGCGAATTCCTCCCCCGGTCGAATGGCTTGTCGATGACGATCGCCGCGTCCATGCGCTGTGCTGCCGCCCGCACCTCGCCGTCGGCGAATGCCGTCACGATCAGGAATGAGTGTCCGCTATCGTTGGGCACGCACGCGGGCGAGGGTCCGCAACTCGGACCGTAGATCTCCAGCTCGAGCGGCCCCGTCGGCCCCTCGGTGAGCAGCGGCAGGAACGGCGCGTCGGCGGGCGGACGACGGGCGGTCGCACGGGGTTTGGCGAAGCGTCCTGCGGTCATCGGAGTCGGTCCTTCCTCCCGAGCCTACGGGGTGGTCGGCGGCGCGGCCTCCAGCGGCCGAGGCTCCACGCCGCCCGGCTGCTCCGGCTCCGTTCCCTCCTCGGGAAGGTTGGTGACCAGACCAAGCTTGTCCACCCCCATGTTCTGCAGGAGCGCCATGATTCCTACGACGTAGCCGTACGGAATGGCCCGGTCCGCCTGGATGAAGATGTCCTTCCCGTCCCCGGGATTCTCGATTCGCGTCGACAGCTTGTCCAGCAGGTGCAGCCGCAGCTCCTCCATGTTGGCGAACCGGATCACGTCATCGTTCAGCCGCACCTCGCCGAAGGCCTCGATGCGCAGGATGTCCAGCTCAGGATCGTCCGACTCCAGGGTCGGCGCCGTGGCCTCCGGCAAGTCGATTTCCACGCCCGCCTGGAGCAGCGGCGCCGTGACCATGAAGATCACGAGCAGGACCAGCATGACGTCGACGAACGGCGTGACGTTGATCTCCGCCATCGGCCCCCGCGTCGGCAACGGCGCAGCCATGGCCGTCGCTCAGCTCTGCCCGCTGCGGCGATGGCGCCCGCCGGCACTCCCCGACCGATTCTCGCCGTCGGACTCACGACTCATGATGCATCACTCGCCCCGGCCCCCTTCGCATCCTCCTGGTTCACCAGCTCGACGGCGTACGCCGCGAGATCCTCGTTCCAGACCCGGATCCGCCGCACGAACGCGTTGTAGGCGATGACCGAGGGGATCGCGGCGATGAGGCCGACCGCGGTGGCGATCAACGCCTCCGCGATGCCCGGCGCCACCACCGCCAGCGTCGCCGATTCCTGCGCGCCGATGTCCATGAACGAGGTCATGATCCCCCAGACCGTACCGAACAGGCCCACGAACGGGGCGGCCGAACCCACCGTCGCCAGCAGGCCGAGCCAGCCCTCCATCCGGGTAATCTCGACGTCGACCGCCTTGGCCAGCGCCCGCTCCAGCCGCTTCGTCGGCCCCTCGTGTTCCACGCCGTTGGCCGGGCGCAACTCGATCTCCCGCTGCGCCGCCAGCCAGATCCGCGCATGCGGACTTGCACCGCCGGCCCTCAACGCCAGTTCCACCCCTCGGTCCTCGTTCATCTCCTGGCTCATCCCCCTAAGGAATCCGCGCGAGCGGATGCGCGCCACCACCTGGACAATCGACTTGGCAACGATGATCGCCCAGCAGAGGACCGACGCCGCCAGCAGCAAGTACAGCACGAAGGACACGACCGGTCCGGCGTTCAGGATCAGCTCCCACGGGCTCAACACCTGGCTCGCGGCCGCCACCTTCGCGCCTGCCGCCCCGGCGCCGGGTCCCACCGTCGGCGACGCCGCCAACCCGGCGTACGCCGCCGCGGCCTCGCCCTGCGCGACCGGAAGTACCGCTTGCCACATTCGTGCACCCTCCCATCCGTCGCGAACGCGGTCTCCGGCGTCTCCATGGATTGGAGGTGACCGGGGCCACGCCTCCGACCTGGGGTCCGCTCAACGGACGCCGCCTGCCTCCGTGAGGATGCCCAGGTCGGGGACCAGGACGATCTCGATCCGGCGGTTCAGGCGGCGGCCTTCGGCGGTTTCGTTGCTCTCCCGGGGCTGGAACTCGCCGTACCCCGCCGCGGAGAGGTTCCGCGGCGCGAGGCCGGCATCGACCAGCAGCTTGACGACCGCCAGGGCGCGCGCCGTCGACAACTCCCAGTTGCTCGCGTAGCGGGAGCTGCGGATCGGCACGTTATCCGTGTGACCCTCGACCTGGAAGCGCCGATCATCGAAACCGGCGAGCGCCTGGCCGATGCGCGCCAGCGCCGCCCGGCCGTCCGCCTTGAGCTCGGCCCGCCCGCTGTCGAACAGAACGTTCTGCGGGAGCTGGAGCACGAGACGACCCCGTTCGAGACGGACCTCGAGCTGCCCGGCATCGATGAGCGACTGGAGGCTCCGCAACAGATCCTGGTACATCGCGTGGATCCGGGCCGCCTCCGCCTCGGCCGCGCGGAGCCGCTCCAGCCGCTCGTTGAGCTCGTGGTTCTGGGTCAGCGACTGTGCGGCGACCCGGCGAGTCTCTTCGAGCACCGACTGGCAGGCCCGTCCGGCTTCGGTGCTGTCGTCGAGTCGCACCGACATCTCATCCAAAGAGGCAGAGAGGTTTTGCTGGTTCTGCTCGCACTCGACGCCCCGGGCCTCCGCGGTCGCCACCTGCTCCTGCAAGAGCGAAACCGCGGCGGACCACTCCGCATCGGCGGCGGTTCGCGCCGAGGAGCACGTGTCCAACTCGGCCCGGACGCCGTCCAGCGTCCGCTGCGTCTGCGACAGGTTATCGTTCACCGCGGCCAACTGGTCGACGAGCTCCTGGTGGGCGGCGCGGGTCACGCAGCACGGGAGAAGAGCCGCGGCGGCAAGGGCCGCGGCCGTCCGGATGCCCGCGGGCCGCGCGATGCCGGGAAGAGGGACCGCTTGGGAAGGGCGGCTAGTCCACGACACGGAGCGACGCTCTCGCCACGACGGTCCCCGCATCGTCGCGCACGACGACCTCGTAGTCCCCCGGGGGTCGCCAGGTCGCGAACGACGTCGACGTTCGGTAGCTGCGCCCGGCGAGGATCCTCAGCTTGGCGGGCCTCGTGGCATCGTCCACGGAATCGCTCGACTGGAGGGTGACGGTAATCGTCTGGTCGTCCGGTCCGACGGTCTCTGCCTCCACGAACGCGTAGAATCGGACCCCTTGCTGGCGCCGGAAGGTCTGCGACACCCGGACCGCGCGGCCGCCCCGGACCTCACGGCAGGTCACCAGCCGATGGACGGTCACCAGCCCCGGCAGGTCCGGCTGTTCCTCGGCATCCGAGGTCGGCGACTCCGTCTCCGGCTCCGCCGGGCCCGCGTCGTCCGCACCGCCGGACGCCTCCGGCTCGACGACGGCCGCGTCCAGCGCCGGCGGTCCCGCCTCTGGTTCGTCCGTCGCCGTTCCGGTCCGGGTCGCGGGCGCGGCGTCGCCACGCCGATTCGCGCGCTTGCAGCCGGTCCCCATGGCCATCGCCGTCGCTGCCAAGAGAACGAAGAGGACCACCCTGATCATCCTGCGGCTCCTGCGCCGGCCGTTCCGGCTCGCGACGTCGCTGCGCGGAACCGGCACGCACGGCGAGGCGGCGGGGGAGGAGGGACGACCTCCGCCGCCCCGGCCGCACGTGCCGTCGTCCCCACGGCGTCGGCCGAGGACGCGGCAGAGCTGGAAGTGGACGATCGTCCAGCTCCGGCGCGGGGTGAGTCCTCGCCGGCGCCGAGCGCGCCGACCCTGGAGCCGTCGGTCGCTGCAGCTTCCGGGCGCCCGCGCGGAGCGGGCATGGGGTACCCGGAGCCCGGGACAGGGGGAAGAGCGGGTTGATGGTTGGTTCGTGCCGTCGTCATCGAGCCTGCCGCATCCACCCGCGTCAGTCGCGGAAATCCACGCGCCGGTCCTGCTGCCAGCAGGATTCCTCGTAGCAGTGCCGTGCATCGACCTTGCCGCGGGATTGCGTGCCGCTGATCGACGCGCGCGGGACGCCGAGGTCGACGAGGTAGCGTCTTACGGCATCCGCACGGCGCTGACCCAGCGCCATGTTGTACTCCTCCGTCCCGCGCTCGTCGCACGACCCGGTCAGCCGCACCGCTCGCCCGTGCTCCGTCATGCAGGCCCTGTTGGTCTGCACGACGGCGCGCTGGTCGCGGCGGACGCTGTCCCGATCGAAGTCGAAGTACACGGGCGTGAACTGGCATTCCTGCGGTCCCGCTTGCGGCGGAATGGGGCGGCAGTACCCTCGGACGCACTCCTCCCCGGCGGGACACGGGTGCCCGGCGTCGCATGCCTCGGCGGAGCGGCAGACACCGTCGAAGCATGCCGCCCCGGGCCCGCATTCGGCGTCCGTCGTGCAGGCCGAACAGTGGTTGGCGCGGCATACCTGCCCGCCGGGGCACGGACGCTGCGCATCGCAGTACCCGGGGATGTCGCGGCAGGCTCCTTCCCGGCAACCCTGGCCGACCGGACAGTCGCCGTCCTCGCGGCACCCGACGCACAGGTTGTTGACGCAGAATTCGCCGGCATGGCAGTCCTCGTCCGAATCGCAGTTGGGGTAGTCGGGGCCGCATCCGGCGGCCGCGACGAGGCTTGATACGAAGAGGCCGACTGCGAGCAACTTCCGGATCATGATCCCTTCCTCCTCCTTTTCCGTCACGCCGGCGGCGCGAGCTTCCGCAGGGCCGCTCGCAGTTCGTCCAGGTCGAAAGGCTTGTCCAGCACCGCGTCCGCACCCCTGGCTCGTGCCTCCGCATGGAGCTCAGCGTCCCCGAAAGCCGTGATGAGCACGACGGGGAGTGCGGGGGCGACCGCCCGGACGGCCATCAGCACGCCGAGCCCGGACGGACCCGGCATGCGGATGTCGCTGACGACCGCGTCCAGGGGCGGTCCGGACTCCACGCAGAGATTCGAGAGCCTCACATGGTCCACGACGTCGTCACCGTCGCTCGCTTCGGTCACGACATAGCCGTCGCGTCGAAGGGCCGCGGCCAGCGTGCGGCGCATCTCGTCGTCGTCGTCGGCCACGAGCACATGCGTCGGGGCGGCCGGGACCGCAGCTTTCCGGTCGTCATCGCCGCGCGGTCGCTGCATGGTCCGACGACCGCCCGTATCGGAGTCCGTTCGCGGTGGCCGCGCCGCCTGCGGCGTCGGATCGGCTCGCGCCACGGGGGCGTTCTCCCTATCGCTCGGAATCTGGCCGTGTTCCGTTCGCACTTCGAGCCTGGGCGTAGCGCGAGTCGTGCCACAGCTTCCTGACGCAGGAATCCGGTGTTTCGGCGGGTTGCGAGCGGGTCAGGTTGACCCGGGCCTCCGGGATCGCCAGAGGCCGCTCTTGTGAATTCGTCCAGGCCGCAGCGGCCACGACGATCGTCCTGCGGTCCGGGTCAGGACGACCCGCGGGGCGTGTTGTCTCCCCCCCGGCCGTCGGGATCGGCGGCGCTTCCCCCAGCGGGCGGCACCGACGAGCGGCAGGCTTCGTCTGCAGCTCGCGGCTCGGTCGGCGACGGCTCAGCATAGTGCAGGAGCCGGCGATACAGCGTCTTGCGGCCCAGACCGAGGATGCCGGCCGCGCGCGTCCGGTTGCCGCCGGCCGATTCCAGAACGCGATGGATATACCGTCGCTCGACCTCCTCCAGCGGCGGGAGATCCGACGGGTCGTCGCCCGCGACGACGACGTGGGGGCTGCGATAGGAGCGGATCTTCTCGGGCAGGTCGTCGACGGTCACCTGGTCGTAGCGGGCGAGGGCGACCGCGCGCTCCACGCAGTTCTGCAGCTCGCGCACGTTTCCCGGCCAGGCGTAGGCCAGGAGACGCTCGGCGGCGCCGGCCGTGAAGCCGACGACGCGCCTTTCCGCCCGGCCGGCAGCCTTTTCCAGGAAGTGCTGCGCGAGAAGCAGCACGTCGCCGCTCCGGGCCCGCAACGGCGGGACTTCGAGGTGCACGACGTTGAGCCGGTAGTAGAGATCCTGGCGGAACCTGTGTTCGTCCACCGCCAGCTCGATGTCGTGGTTCGTCGCCGCGATGACCCGCGCGTCGAACGGGACCTCGACGGCGCCGCCGACCGGCCGGACGCAGCGCTCCTGGAGCGCTCGCAGCAGCTTGGGTTGCACCTGCAGGGGCAGGTCGGCGATCTCGTCGAGGAACAGGCTGCCGCGGTTGGCCTGCACGAACAGGCCTGGACGATCCTCGCGGGCGTCGGTGAACGCGCCGCGCACGTGGCCGAAGAGCTGGCTCTCGATCAGCGACGTCGGGATGGCGGAGCAGTTGACCGCGACGAACGGGCCGCCGCGGCGGCGGCTGCGCCGGTGCAGGGCGTGCGCCACGAGCTCCTTGCCCGTGCCGCTTTCGCCCGTGACGACGACGGAGACTTCGGCGTCGGCGACCCGTTCGATGAGGTCGTAGACGACGTTCATCGCCGGGCTCGCACCCAGCAGTTCCTCGAACGCCCGGGACTCCCCCGCGATCCGGCGCAGCCGCCGGAGCTCCTCGCGCAGCGCGCGGTGCTGCCGTGCGCGTTCGAGCGTCAGGGACAGCGAATCGACGTCCACCGGCTTGGAGATGAAATCGTAGGCGCCGGCGCGAATGGCGCCGACGGCCGACTCCAGGCTGCCGAAGGCGGTGAGGACCACGACGGGGACGTCCGGGCGCGCGGCGGCGACACGGCCGCACAGCTCCAGCCCGGTCATTCCGTGCATGCTGAGGTCGGTCAGCACGACGTCGAAATCGCGGGATTCCAGCAGCGCCAGGGCCTCCGGGCCGGAGCCGCACCAAGCCGCGTCGAATCCGCGGCGCGTCAGACCCTCGGCCAGGGACTCGCAGAACGGCCGATCATCGTCGACCAGCAGCACGGACGCCGTCATGGCTGTTTCTCCGTCCGACCCACAGTGGGAAGATACAGCGAGAACCTGCTGCCGCGCCCGACTTCCGATTCCACCTCGATCCAGCCGCCGTGCTCGCGGGCGATGCCGTACGACACGGACAAGCCCAGGCCCGTGCCTTCGCCCACGTCCTTCGTCGTGAAGAATGGATCGAAGATCCGCGGCAGCACGTCCGGAGGAATCCCGACACCGTGGTCGACGACCTCGATCCGGAGGTACTCGGCCTCCGGCCCGCCGTGGTCCGCGGGCGGTTGTACGGGCTGGCGCCCCACGTTCACCACGACCTCGCCGCCGTCTGGCATGGCCTGTACAGCGTTGAGGACGAGATTCGCGATGACCTGCTGGATCTGATCCGGATCGACCTCCGTCTGCATCGGCACGGAGCCGTCGGCGGCGGTCACCGTCACGCGTCGCTTCTTCGCCATGGGTCCAAGGAGCGCGACGGTCTGGCGAACCACGTTTCCGAGGTCCACCTGCGCCTTCCTGGGCTCGCGGCGGCGGGCGAAATCCAGGAGCTGCCGGATGATTCGCGTCATCCGCTCCACCTGCTCGACAACCACCTTCGCGTTCTCCGCAGCCGCCGTGCCGGTGACCTCCTCCGTCGCAATCGCCTTGGCCCGCAGGCCCACGACGTTCAGCGGCGTTCCCAACTCGTGCGCGATGCCCGAGACCAGCTTGCCGGTCGTGGCCAGGCGATCGGCGTGGCGAACCTGTTCGATGGCCGCCACGCGGGCCGCCGTTTCCCCCGCCACCTGATCGCGGGCCCGAGCCAGCCGGTCGCACATCCCGTTCAACTCGCGCGCCAGCAGCCCGATCTCGTCCCGATGCCGCACATCCAAACGGGCCGTGAGGTCGCCGTCCCCGATCCGTCGCGCCATCGACACGAGCTGGCGCACGGGTCGTCCCACGAACATCAGGCCCAGGATGAGCGTCATTGCCGCGCTGACCGCAATCGTGACCGCGGTCCTCGCCAGCACCCTCATCAAGGTCGACCGGACGTAGGATCGTTCCTGCGCCAGCGACTCCGAGAGGTGAAGGCCGCCCAGCAGCCGCGTGCCGCTCGTGACCGGCACGTAGGTGTGCAGGTGCGCCTCCCCGTCTTCGCCCGTTCCGATCCAGTCCCGTTCACGCGCCTCGACGACCGCGGTTCTCAACTCCGGGTCCGCCGGCCCGCCCCCAGGAGCCGCGCCCGCCCCCGATACCCACTCGATCAGCACGTTGCTGTGGCGGACGTTGGCGTCGTCGACGAGCTCGATCGCCTTCGCCTCGCCGTAGCTGTCGTGCACCTTCGCCGCCGCGACGCCGACCGCCTTGCCCAGTACCCGGTGGTCGCGCTGCATGTCGGTCCGGAACAGCGCCGATTCCCGTTCCATCCCGCTCCATGCGTACAGCCCCTGCACGGCGGCGATGCCGACTCCCAGGACCAGGGTCAACTTCCATGCCAGTTTCATCGGTGCCCCTCGCAGGCGACGACCGTCGCGACGGGAGCCCGGCCGGAAGCCCTCGCCTGGGCGCCGGCCGGACGGTTCATTCCAGGGGAAGCGATGCGGCGTGGCGGGGTGGACGTTCGATGCGGCTTCTGTTGTCGGATGACGGCGGCGGTTCGGCAGCCAGGCAGTGCCGCGGTGCCGAACGCCGCAGAACGAAGGTGGGTTGTACAGCCTGATGCGGTGCGGCCGAATCGCCGAACGCCTTGGTTCCGGTCCGGTCCGCCGGCCCGGGCGGCGACCCCGGAGGGGAGGTCGCGATCGTGGCGACGGCTGGCGCAACGCCCGGGCCGGCACCCACGATCACAGGGTTGGCTGTGGCAAGTGCCAGCACCCCCGCGACCAATGCCGCCGAACTTCCCACCGCCACCGGCGGGCACGACGCCGAACGCCGGCATCCAAACCGATCGCGCGAAGGGATGCGAGGCAAGGGCACGTTTGCGAAGCTAGCGCGGCTCCACACGTCGGGCAAGCGTCTCACGCGACGCGCCTTCGCGACTGACCGTGGGCGAGACGCGGCGGCGAAGCACGGGCACAATGCGAGGACGCCGCTTGACCGCGGCAACGCTCGGGTCCAACGTGTCGGTGCGAGCGGCCGCGTGGTGCGGATCGGGGACAGTGGGCGGCGGTTCGCGCGGGGAGGTGAACGTGCTCATGCGTCGACGGATCGTGGCCATCGCGGCGGCGGTGCTGCTGGCGTCGGGTTGCGGCGATGCGGCGGCGCGTCCCGACGTGATTCCCGAGCAGCCGGTGCCGCGCTGCATCGAGCTGGAGACCAAGATGGTGGAATGCGCGCGTGCGGCGGCCGGCGTCCCGCACCTGGGGGAGTCGGTCGAGCGCGGGTTGCGGGACGCGGCGGGGATCAACTGCCGGCGGATGCGCTCGGCCAGCCACGACCCCGAGCTGCCGGCACGGATCGTCGCCGCGTGCGCGTCCGAGAGTTGCGCGGACTTCGCCGAATGCATGGCCCAGGCGGCGGAACGCGAGGGCCTGGTCGCGCTCACGGAGCGGCCGGCGACCGGGGGGGGCGGCCGCACCGGCGGTGGAACGATCGGCGCACCGCCGCGCGATGCGGGGGCGGCGCCGCCGGATGCCGGCACGACCGGGACGTACGGCACGGAGGGTTACGGCGCGGGGAGCTACGGCACGGAGGGCTACGGCACGGAGGGGTACGGGGCGGAGGGGTACGGAGCGGAGGGGTACGGTGCCGGAGGGTACGGGTACGAGCCGATGGAGGCGGACCTTTCGCTCGTTTGCGAGGCGTTCGTCGACAAGATGCTGGGCTGCGCGGAGGAAGCGGCCGGCGGGCCGCTCGCGGCGAACGAGCTGGAGGAGGCTTCGCTCGCGTTCGGCGACGTGTGCGTGCAGCTCGGGAACCTGGCCTCCGGCTCGCTGGAGGCGGTGTTCTCCGGCTGCGCGGCGGCGACTTGCGGCGACTACGTCCCGTGCGTGACGAAGCGGCTTGGAGAGGGAGGGGAGTAGCGGATCATTCGGCGGCGGCTTCCTCGGGCAGGTCGGCGTTGGCGTAGACGTTCTGGACGTCGTCGTGCTCTTCCAGGACGCCGACGAGCTTTGCCAGCGACTCGGCCTCGTGGCCGCCGAGCGGGATCGTGTTCTCGGGCAGCAGGGCCACCTCGCCGCCGGCGGCCTTGAAGCCGCGCTGTTCGAGTCCTTCCTTGACGGTGATGTACGCGCCGGGCTCGGTCAGGACGGTGACGACTTCGCCCTCGGTCTGGAGGTCCTCGGCGCCCAGGTCGAGCGCGGCCTCCATGAGCTTGTCCTCGTCGACGGCCCCGGCCTCGAAGATGATGGTGCCCCGCTTCTTGAACAGGTAGGTCACGGAGCCGGGGGACGCCATCTTGCCGCCGTGGCGTTCCAGGAGGTGGCGCACCTCGGCGACCGCGCGGTTGCGGTTGTCGGTGACCAGCTCGATCACCAGCGCGGCCCCGCCGGGTCCGTAGGCCTCGTAGGTGACCTCTTCGTAGGCCTGGCCTTCGAGCTCGCCGGAGCCCTTCTTGATGGCGCGGGCGATGGTGTCCAGGGGCATGTTGTCGCTGCGGGCGCGATCGATGGCCGCCCGCAGGCGTGCGTTGTTGTCCGGATCGCCGCCGCCCGCGCGTGTAGCGATGGTGATCTCCTTGAGGAACTTGCTCCAGCCCGCGGACTTCCGCTGGTCGCTGGCCAGCTTCTTGTGCTTGATCTTCGCCCATCGGTTGTGGCCGGACATCGGCACCGTCCTTTCCCGCCGCGCGGCCGCCGCTCCTGTGACGCCCTCCGTCCGCGCCGGGGAGTCGACGCGTAGCACGAGGGGGGTGTCGTGCGCCAGGGGGATTGTTCTCGGTTCTCAGTTTTCGGTCATCAGACCGGATCCAGCCCGAACCAAGAACCAAGAACCAAGAACCGCTAGCCTCCTTCGGGTCCCTCGTAGCGGACGAGGGACAGGCCGAGCTCGCGGCCGACGCGAGCGAGCTCCACGACGACGTCGTCCATGGAAGGGAAGCGTTCGGCCGCCCTCTTCGACATCATCCGGTCGACCGTTGCGCCGAGGCGGGGGGGGAGGCCGGGCAGGCGGCGGTCGAGGCGTTCGGGGCGGAGCTGCAGGGTAGCGACCATCCGCGCCTCGTTGGTCTCGCCGTCGAACGGGTTCCTGCCGACGAGGGCCTCGTAGAGCAGGACGCCGAGGGAGAACTGGTCGACGGCGGCGTCGCCGGACTTGCCGCGGATCCGTTCGGGCGCCATGTAGCTGGGCGAGCCGAAGACCTGGCCGCTGTGGGTGAGATCGGAGCCCTGCATGGCGGCCAGGCCGAAGTCGAGGAGCTTGATGGTGCCGTCGGAGCGGAGCAGAACGTTGGCGGGCTTGACGTCGCGGTGCAAGACGCCGCGAGCGTGGACGAAGGCGAGGGCGTCGGCGATCTGGAACCCGATCGCCACGGTCTCGGCCGGCGGCAGCGGCGCCCGTTCCTCGAGCACGCGGTCGAACGAGCGGCCCTCGACCAGTTCGAGCACGATGAACCACAGGGCGAGCTGCTGGTCGTGGCCCAGATCGTGGACGGCGACGATGCCGGGGTGCTGGAGCGCGCCCGCGGCGGCGGCCTCGCGCTGGAAGCGGGCGATCAGCTCGGCGGTGCGTCCCGGCCGCTCGGAGCCGGGCCGCAGGACCTTGATCGCCACGGTGCGGCCGAGCAGCGGATCGCGGCAGCGGTAGACCTCGCCCATCCCGCCGCGGCCGATGAGGTCGTTCACCTCGTAGCGCCCGATGCGGCGCACGCCGGCCGCGGCGCCGTCCGGGACAGGCAGCGGGGGCGGTCGGGCGGCGGGCGATGCCGTATCCGCGGCGCCGGGCGCCGGGCTGCTCGCGCGGTCCGGCCGTTCGCGGGTGCGGGGCGCGTCGCGGCAATCGAGGGCCGCGGCCACGGCGCGGCGGAGCTCGTCGAAGCGGACGGGTTTCTCGAGGAACTCGGACGCGCCGGTCTTCATCGCCTCGACGGCGGTCGGCACGCTTCCGACGGCGGTGAGGACGATGAACGCGGCGTCCGAGCCCCGGGCGCGGGCCTCGCGGATGACATCGATCCCGGTCATGCCGGGCATCGCCAGGTCGGTGATCACGAGGTCCGGGGGCCGCAGAGCGAGCGAGGCGAGGCCCTCGGGTCCGTTGCCGGCGGTCTCGACGTCGAACCCGCAGGTTTCCAGGAAGCGGCGCAGGAGGTGGACGATCGCGGAATCGTCGTCGATGACGAGGGCGAGCGAACCGTCGAAGCGGCGGGAATCGTCCGTCACGGCCGGGGAGTGTAGCGCGGGCGGGGCGCCGGCGGAACGGTCGTTTCGGCCTACATCGCGTCGCGCAGGACGGAGCGGGGGAGTCGATCGAGCTTGAAGATCGTGGTGAACTCGCGATTGACGCTGATCCAGAGCTTGCCGGCGATGATGGCGTTGGTCAGCGCCTCCTGGAACGCCAGCCAATCGAGGAGGGTTTGCGGATCCTGGAAGAGGAGCACCAGGTCGCACGGGCCCTTGAGCGGGCCGGGCGAGACGTCGAGGGTACCGTCGTCGATGACCATGGCGAGCGCGCCGCCCGGGGTCTTGACGGCGATGCGCCGCTTCCAGCCGGCGAGGTTGTGGCGCGCCCGCGAGCTGTGTCGGGCGTCCCTGGCGAGCTTCTGAAGCATCTTGAGCGCGCGGGCGAGCTTGGCCTTGGCGTCCGGGGTCGCGGGCGGGACCGCGGGCTCGGCCGGAGTCGTGAAGTCCAGCTCGCTCTCCAGGAGCGGCGACCGGGCGAGCTGCTCGGCGGTCAGCTCGGACTGCGGCACGGCGAAGACGTCGGTCGGCTTGCCGATCCGCTGGTCGCGGAACACGACCTTCACCGGGGTCCCGCGCTGGAAGACGAACGGCGTCAGGACGCCCTTGGTGGTGTAGACGTGCATCGGGACGGCGGTATCGGCGCCCTCGAGCAGCACGCGGCCGCGGCCGAACGGCACCCAGCTCTGGAACAGCGAGTGGGCAAAGTAGGTGACCGGCGGCGTGTTCATCATCACGCCCGTGTCCGGCATGGGCACGTGCTCCAGCTCCGTGAAGTCGCACTCGGGGCAGAACAGCTCGAACGGCGGGACGCGGACGACGCCGCAGCCCGGGCAGCGGGCGCCGTAGATCTTGAGCTCGTCGCGCAGCCCGAGGAAGTATTTGGAGAACTCCCCCTTGGAGCGCTTGTAGAACGTGAACATCGCCTCGTTGCTCTGGAGGTAGTCGACACCGTCGCGGGCGACGATCTCCGAGGCGACGGGTGGGTTCATGTGCGGCGGGATGACGGTGGGGGGAGCGAGCGGTCGAGCGGTGGCGGGGGGGCGAGCGGTCGCGGGGGGGGCGAGCGGTGGCGGGGGGGCGAGCGGTCGAGCGGCCGAGCGGTCGAGCGGGCGCACGGGCCGGCTTGCGGGCGGGCGGCGGTGCGGGTTTGCGGGCGGGGGGCTTCTTGGGGCGAGGAGCCATGGGCTACCTCCTCTCCAGGATCATGGCGACGCCGTACTGGGCGATGGTGGAGCCGGTGCCGTGGACCAGGCCGCGCTCGAAGCCGCGATCGAGCATCTCGCGGCGCGCGGACCAGGTGGAGAAGACGTTCGAGCCGCCGACGAAGTGGCCGCCGAAGGTGAGGCCGCCGGAGGGGTTGATCAGGACGCGGCCGCGGCCGTCGGGCGTCTTCATGATCTCCTCCTCGATCAGCGAATCGGTCCGGCCGATGGGGACGAAGCCCATCTCGCCCATGGTGATCTGGAGCTGCTTGATGAACGCGTCGTGGAGCTCGACGACCTGGATCTCCTTCAGGGGGTCCTTGATCCCGGCCATCTTGTAGGCGGCCTGGGCGGCGAAGTGGTCGGAGAAGATCCGGCCCATGTACTTGTGGCGGAGATCCTTGCCGGAGACGCTGTGCTCGTTGGAGGCGCCGACGCCGGTGATCCAGATGGGGTCCTTGCCCGAGTTGGCGGCGATCGCCTTGGCCTTTTCCTCGCTGGCGAAGAGCACGGCGCCCGCGCCCTCGGTGTAGACGCACATCTCGAGGAGCTTGAAGGGGTAGACGACGTAGCGCGAGTTGAGCGCCATCTCGGCGGTGACGTTCTCGTCCTTGCGCTGGGCGAACGGGTTGTTCTTGGCCTGCGAGCAGAGGATCTCGGCGATGCGCGCGCTGATCGCCGGCTTGAGGTCGCCGGGGTGGTCGTCCATGTACGCCAGGACGACCTCGGCGTAGCTGTCGGAGGCGGTCCACCCCAGCTCGCGCTCGAAGAAGGTGTCGCCGGACCAGCCGATGGTCTTGATGACCTCCGGGGTCTCGGTCATCGACTCGAAGTCGAAGCAGTCGGTGGCCTTCTCGACGCCGAGGACGAGGACGGTATCGTAGAGGCCGCTGGCGACGAAGGACCAGGCGGCGAGCATGGCGTAGGCGCCGGTGGCGCCGCCGTTGGTGACGCGGAGGCCCGGCTTGTTGGCCATGCCGATGATGCCCTGCAGCGGGTGCTCGGGAATGGCCGACAGCTCGAAGATGTCGTTGTAGATGCCGAACACGGCGGCATCGACGTCGCGGACCGAAACGGCCGCGTCCTCCAGGCACGACTTCACGGCCATCTGCGACAGGCCGTAGTAGGTGCGTTCGACCCACCGTCCCTTGCACGGCGTGATCGCCGCGCCGACGATGCCCACCTTTCTCATGCCCCACTCCTTTCGCGCGAGGTCGCTGGCCGGGGGCGCTCCGCCTGCCCGGCCGCGACGGTTCAGCCGAATTGATCTGCGGATATCACGGGGTGGCGGCGGCGGTCAACCGCGGCGCCGCCTGGTCGGCGCGATCCGGACATCGCGCAAAGGGCGCACAGGGATGCCAAGGACGCAAAGAGGAGAGGGAGGGAAAAGAGAAAGAGGGGGGTTGGAAGGCGCGTCGGAATCGGCTAGACAGGGGCGCACCGCGTCGAGGGGGGGGACCGTGCGGTCCGAGGCGCGAGCGGCGATCCGCATCGTGGGGGAGCACGACCCGCGGGGGTCGGGAAAGGGGTTCGAGGATGATCCGATTCAGCAAGCGTCAGTTGAAGACGCCGCGCTTCCTGCGCGACGTCTACCTGGTCACGGGCGGCCAGAGCGAGTACCGCCGCGCCTTCCCGGAGAAGCGGACGGAGGAGCTGTGCATCGACGCGCTCCAGGACGCCGCGAAGTACATCGGCCTGACGCCGCAGGCGATGAAGAAGTACATCCACACCTGCTACTACGGCCACTTCGCCGACCACTTCGGCGATCAGCTCCTGGGCGAGGCGCTCGTCCACGACCGCCTGGGCCTGGACCCGCTGGGCAACGCCGGCGTCAAGACCGGCGGCGCGACCGGCGGCTCGACGATCTGGGAGGCGGCCAAGGCCGTCGCCTCCGGCTACTCCGATTGCACGCTGGCGATGGGCTGGGAGCGGATGGACGAGGTCCCGACGGACGAGGGCAACAACTACATCGCCTGCGCGGCGGACAAGGACTGGGAGACGCCGCTGGGGCACATCTACGCCGGGTACTACGCGGTCATGGCGCAGAAGTACTGGAAGGTCTACGGGCGCGAGGAGGAGTCGTTTCGCCGCACGTTGGCCGAGGTTTCGGTGAAGAACCACGGCTACGCGTGCCACAACCCGATGGCGCAGGCGCCGATGAAGCTGACCGTCGAGGACGTGCTGAAGTCGCCCGTTGTCGCCTATCCCTTGCGCGCGCTGGACTGCTGCCTCATGAGCATGGGCGCGTCGTGCGTGGTCCTGGCCGACAAGGAGACGGCGTACGAGATGTGCAAGGAGCCGTTGCTGATCTACTCGACGGCCGGCTCGCACACGCTCCGTGTGGCCGATCGGCGCGACATGGAGATCCCGCTCCTGCCCAACGAGACCGAGGAGACCTACCGGAACCTCGACAAGGAATTCCCGGGCGGCGAGCGGTATCCCGGGTTCACGGGGTTCCTCGCGGCGCGGATGGCGGCCTACTACGCCTACCGCATGGCGGGCATCAAGGACCCGACGGAGGACCTGGACCTGGTCGAGCTGCACGACGCGTTCACGATCAGCGACATCCAGACCTATGAGGACATCGGCATCCGGCCGTACGGCAAGGGCCGCACGTACGTCGAGAGCGGCGATTGCTACCACACGAACCCGAAGACCGGGAAGCCGGGCAAGCTTCCGGCGAACCTCTCGGGCGGCCTCATCGGTTGCATGCACTCCGTCGGCGCGACGGGGATCATGCAGGTGGTCGAGTGCATGCTGCACATCCACGGCCGGCACGCCGAGATCCACGGCGATCCGAAACGGTGGGAGGGCTACGGCAAGAAGAAGCCGGCCGACTGGCAGGACCTGCAGGTCAAGGGGGCGAAGCGCGCGCTGGCCATCAGCCACGCCGGCGTCGGCAGCCACGTCACCTGCACCATCATCACGAAGCCGGACGTCCGGCTGGACAAGTAGGAGGCGCACCATGAGCTACTCGGTCAAGGTCGTCAAAGGCCAGTTCAAGCTCGAGGGCGAGTTCCACACCGCGGAGCCGAACCAGGCGATCCGCGACGAGAAGGGGAAGCTCTGCGGCATCACCAACCCGCGCCGGGTCGTGCACCACCACTCCTACGGCGGCGAGGCGCCGTTCTTCCAGGGCATCGGCGACGGGCGTTTGTGGGCGACGCGTTGCGACAACAAGGACTGCGAGGTCGCGTACCAGGCGATCTTCATCCCCTTCCGCATCCACTGCCCCGACTGCCTGGGGAAGAACACGCCGGTGGACATCACGGACCTGGCGAACAAGACGGCGCACGTCTACAGCTTCATGGTCTGCGAGCGCTCGGGCGCCTTCAATTCGCTGGAGAAGCCGATCCGCTTCATCAACGTCGAGTTCGACGGGGTATCGACCATCCTGATGAGCTACCTCCTGGGAAAGACGAACCCCGAGATCGGCATGAAGGTCCGGCCCATCTTCCGCACGAAGAAGCCGACCTTCACGATCACCGACCTCGCCTTCGTCCCCGCCGAGACGAAGGAGAAGGACCTTCCCGCCGGCTTCACCTTCTCGAAGTAGGGGCGCCTGCCGTTCGCTTCCCTTGACACCCGGTCCCGCCCGACGCATCTTTCCGCCGCACGCATGCTGCGGGAGGGGGAGTGGACCGTGGAGGCGAAGAGCATGACGCAGAACCCAGGGCTGTTCGACCGGCGGACCATCGCCCGTTTCCGGAAGGAGGGCGTGGTCACCGAAGAGCAGATCAAGGAGCACTTGAAGAAACTGCCGGACTGCACGGAGAAGGCCGAGACGCTCGGCGCCGAGCCCCTGCCGGCAGGCGGCAAGGACGGCAAGGACAAGGGACGCTGAACGCCGGCCGGACCGCGGGCCGGCCCGGGGAGGAGACGATGGCGGAGCGCAAGGGAGACGGCGTGAAGGTGGTCGACCGTCGCACGGCGGCGCAAGATGCCGGCGTGGCGACGCCGGCGCCGGAGCCGGCGCCGGAGGCGTCCGTGGCGGACGACGAGGCGGCGTTCGCCGCCGCGCGCGACCGGACGTGCGACGAGCCGGTCCCGCCGATCGATTTCGTCACCTTCGTGCTGTCGTTGTCGACCAACACCATGGTCTCGCTCGGAATCCTCCCGGCTCCGGGCTCGCAGGAGAAGAAGCTCGACCTGCCGCTCGCCCGCCAGACCATCGATCTCCTCGCCATCCTCCAGGAGAAGACGAAGGGCAACCTGACGGGCGAGGAGGAGCGGATCCTCGACACGGTGCTGTACGACCTGCGCATGAGCTACGTGCAGGTGGTGCGCGAGCGCTGCTAGGCGGGCTCTTCATCATGCACCGGCGACTTCCCGTCCTGGCGGCCTTCGGCGTGCTCGCCGCGGGCTGTGGTCGAGGCGCGGGCGACTCGGGTCCGCCGCCCGTTCCCGCTGCGGATGCCGCGGTGGCTCCGCTGCCGCCGCCCGTTCCCGCGACCGGGGGCGATGCGGCGGCAGCCGTCGACGACGTGCCGCGCGTCCTGGGTCCCCTGCCGTCGCTCGCCCCGCTCATCCAGCGCATCCGGCCGTCGGTGGTGAACATCGTTGCCGCCCAGCAGACGCGGCAGATCATGGTCGACCCGTGGGGCCGACGGTACTGGGTGCCGCGCACCGCCGAATCGCTCGGCTCCGGCTTCATCATCGATGCCGAGGGCCACATCTTGACCAACAACCACGTGATCGACCACGCGGACGTCATCTCCGTGCAACTCGACGACGGCCGCGAGGCGCCCGCCAAGCTGGTGGGCAAGGACGAGCGGGTCGATCTGGCGGTGCTCGACATCGACGTCGAGGGCCTGGCGCCGCTGGAGCTGGGAGACTCGGACGGCGTGCGCGTCGGCGACTACGTCGTGGCCATCGGCAACGCGCTCGGGCTCGCCAACACGGTCACGGCCGGCATCATCTCCGCGGTCGGACGCGAGGTGCAGGCCGACACACCGGGGTACGCGGACTTCATCCAGACCGACGCCTCGATCAACCAGGGCAACTCCGGCGGTCCGCTCGTCGACCTGGAAGGCCGGGCGATCGGCATCAACACGATGATCACCGCCGAGGGCCAAGGGATCGGCTTCGCCGTTCCGATCAACATGGTCAAGCAGGTGCTGCCGCAGATCGTCGCCCACGGAGACATCGCACGCTCCTGGCTCGGCGTGCTGTGGCGCAAGCTGGAGGCCGAAGACGTGCGGCGCCTCGGCATCCCGCCCTCGCCCGTCGCCGGCGCCGGCCGCGTCGTCGTCGTGGACGTCGTTCCGGACGGCCCCGCCGCGCAAGGCGGGTTGCGTCCCAACGACGTCATCCTCGGCTTCGGCGGCGAGCCGGTCGATCGTCCCGCTCTTTTCTCCTGGACGGTGTCCACCGCCGCGATCGGCCGTCCCGTCGACCTCGAGGTCTGGCGGGACGGCGGCACGGCACACGTCACGGTCGTCCCGACGGAGGTCCCGCAATGACCGTCGTCCCGCCGGAGATCGCGGGCCGCCTGGACCCCTTTGCCCGCCACGCGCTGGCCGAGGCGCTGGCGCAGGCCGAGCTGGGGCAGCAGGGGGAGATCACGCCCTTGCACGTCCTGGCGGTGCTGTTTCCCGCCTGCGACGAGCTGCGGACGGCGGTCGAGCGGCGTGCGGTGGACCCGCGGCTGTTGACCTCCTTCGCCGAGGTGACGCTGGCGCGGCGCAAGCGCGGCCCCGCCGGCCTGCGCCCCATCCTCGACGAGCGTCTCGTCGCGCGGCTGTCCCTGGCCGCCGCCGGCCCCGGAGCTCTCCTCACCCCCGCCTCCCTGGCCGTCGCCGCCCTGCGCTGCGGCTCGCCCGAGGTGGAGCGGGTACTTTCCGAATTCGAGCTGCGGGCGTCCGAGCTGGCCGCCGCGGTGGAGACGGCCGGGCCGTTTTCGGGCCCTGCCGCCACCGGAGCGGCGCCCACCGTTCCCGCGGGCGTGCTTCCCGCCGCCCGGGAGCTCGAGGCGACGACCGTGGCGCACGCCGCCGTCCCTCGCGCCGCTCCCGGGCCGTCGACCCCGGCGCCCGGCTCGGTCCCGGCGCTGGAGTCCGGCGGCGCTCCGCCGCCCGTCCCCTGGACCGTCTCCCTGCGCGCCGCGGCGGGCCGCGCCCCGATCGTCGGCCGTGCGGTCGAGGTTTCCTCCGTCCTCTCGGTCCTGCGCCAGCGGACCGTGCGCTGCGCCTTCCTGGCCGGGCCGTCCGGGTGCGGCCGCAGGACGGTGCTGGCCGAGGTGCTGGCGAAGCTGGCGGGGTCGGCCGGCGCCTCGTCCGGCCCGGCGGCCGGGCTCCCCTCGACCGCCGCCGCGCTGGACCTGGTCTCGCTGCTCGCCGGCACGCGCGCCCGCGGCGATCTGGAGGACCGGCTGACGAAGCTGGAGGAGGCGCTGCGGTCCAACGCCGACCGCATCCTGCTCTGCATCCCCGATGCGTCGATGCTGGAGAACGCCACCTCCGGCGTCGGCCTGGACGAGATCCTCGCCGACCTCGCGGAGCGCCACGGGCTGCGCATGGCGATGCTCGGCACGCCCGACGACGCGCAACGGCTGAAGGACAAGGCACGACGGCTCCTGGACGCGTTCGAGGCCGTTCCGATCGCGGAGCCGTCGAGCGACGATCTGGCCGCGATCCTCGCCGTACAGGGCGGCATCCTCGCCCGGCACCACGGCCTCGAGATCCCCAAGGACGCCCTCGACGCCGCCCGGACGCTGGGCAAGCGCTACCTCCAGGAGCCGGCCCTGCCGGCCCGCGCCATCCACCTCTTGGACTCCACCGCCGCGCGTGCCGCCTCCGCCGGCCGGCCGGCGATCGACGGCGACGACGTGGCCGAGACGGTCGGCAACTGGACGCACATCCCGGTCGCGCGGCTCATGCGCGGCGAGGCCGACCGCCTGCGGGCGCTGGACGACACGCTCGGGAAGTCGATCAAGGGCCAGGACGACGCGGTGACCCGCGTCACCCGGGCCGTGCGCCGCGGCCGGCTCGGCCTGCGCGACCCGCGCCGGCCGATCGGGTCGTTCCTCTTCGCCGGACCGACGGGGGTGGGGAAGACGGAGCTGGCGCGCAAGCTGGCCGAGGCGCTGTTCGACGACCCGCAGAGCCTGATCCGGCTGGACATGAGCGAGTTCCGCGAGGCGCACATGGTCGCCCGGCTGCTGGGCGCCCCTCCCGGCTACAAGGATTCCGAGGAGGGCGGCGTGCTGACCGAGGCGATCAAGCGCCGGCCGTACTCGGTCCTGCTGCTCGACGAGATGGAGAAGGCGCACGGCGACGTGCACAACATCCTGCTCCAGCTCCTGGAGGACGGTCGGCTCAGCGACGCCCGGGGACGCCTGTTCGATTTCACCCACTGCGTGGTGGTGATGACCACCAACGTCGGGGGCATGCTCGCGCTGCACGCCAAGCCGGGCGAGGACCTCGAGGAGCCGATGCGCGAGGCGCTGCTCGGGTCGTACCGGCCCGAGCTGCTCAACCGCATCGACGAGATCGTGATCTTCCGACCGCTGTCCGACGACGCGCTGCGCGCCATCGCCCGGCTGTCGCTGGACGAGGCGTCCGGCCTGGCGCGTCCGCTGGGCGTGGAGGTCTCCTTCACGCCGGCCGTCGATGCGTGGGTGGTTTCCCGCCGCGACGCGCCGGAGTTCGGCGCGCGCCCCGTGCGCCGCGTCGTGCGCCGCGAGGTCCTCGATCGCCTGGCGCAGATGCTCCTGGGCGGCGACGCCAAGGCCGGCGACCGGATCGCGTTCGACGCGGAGGGCGCCGAGCTGCGCGTACGGATCGAGCCGTCTGCGGCGCCGCCCCCGGCTCCGGCGGCGCCCGACCGGAAGCCCGTGGCGAAGTGAACGCGACCAGCCCCGTGCGGCTCTCCGACCTGGACGCGCTACTCATCGATCTGGGCAACGTGCTGGTGCGCCTGCACGTCGGGCGCTTCCTGCGCCGCCTGCGCGAGGTCGTCGCGGCGCCGGCAGGCGACGACCCCGAGGTGGTGTTCGCCGAGGCGACCTACCACCGCTTCGCCCGCGGCGAGCTGGATGCGCGGGGCTTCCACGCCGCGTTCGAGAAGCACCTCGGGTGCACGTGGCCGTACGAGTCGTTCGTCGAGGCGTGGTGCGACGTGTTCTCCGAGAACACCGCGTCGGTGGACGCGCTGCGGCGCGTGCGCGGCGTGCGGCCCCTGTTCCTGCTCTCGAACACGGACGTGCTGCACTGGGAGTCGATTCGCCGGCGTTGGGGTTGGACGGAGTGGTTTGACGGGTTGCACCTCTCCTGCGAGGTGGGCCTGGAGAAGCCCGATCCGCGGTTCTTCACCACGTTCCTCGAGCGCCGCGCGCTGCGGCCCGAGCGCTGCCTGTTCGTCGACGACCTGGAGGACAACGTCGCCGCGGCGCGCTCGGTCGGGCTTCACGCGGTGCGGCAGGAAACCCCCGACACGCTGCTTCGCGTCGTCGAGGACGTCCTCGGGGCAGCCGGACGGAAGTAGGGGCGCCCGGGCGCGCGCGGATCCCGGTCACACGAACGGCAATTGACGCACGTGCGGCGGCAGCTCGGGCGGCGGCGCGGGGGACTTGGTCGCGAAGACCGCGATCAGGGCGACGACGAGCGCCGCGATGATGGCGACGAGGAGGAGCACCACGCCGCGGCTGACGCCCGCCGGCTGCGAGGCCGGCGCGGGCGCTGGTGCGGGCGCTGGCGCGGCCTGCACGGGGGCGTGAGGGGCAGTGCGCGCGGCCGCGGCCGCGGGCACCGCCGGCTCGGCCGGGGCTGCCGGCTGCGGAGCGATGCGCGGCGCCGTCGCCGGGGCCCCGGCGGGCGCCGCGCGGACGGCGGGGATGCGGGCGGTGTCCATCCCGGACAAGGACGAGGCGGGTGCCGGCGCTGCAGGCGGGACGGAGAACGTCGCCTGCGACACGTTCTGCCCGTCCAGCAGGGTGGTCAACGCGCCGGCGAACTCGACGGCAGTCTGGTAGCGCTTCGCCGGGTCCTTCTCCAGCGCCCGGGCGATCACCGGCCAGGTGAGGGGACCGAAGGTGCGGTCCGGGGCGCGCTCCGGGATCGGGATCGGCGGCGACTTGATGTGGTGAGCCACGAAGTCCATCGGGTTGTTGACCTTGAACGGCAGCTTCCCGGAGATCAGCTCGTAGAAGATGACGCCCAGCGAGTAGATGTCCGTGCGACGGTCCAGCTCGATCCCCTGCGCCTGCTCGGGCGACATGAACTCCGGCGTGCCGAAGACCATCCCCTGCTGCGTCAGGATCGGGCCGCCGACGCGGTGCTGCGGCATGTCCCGGATCTTGGCCAGGCCGAAGTCGAGCACCTTGGGGAAGTCCGCGATACCGCCCTGGGTCGTGAGCACGATGTTCTCGGGCTTCAGGTCCCGGTGCACGATCGCCGCGTTGTGCGCCTCCTCGAGCGCGCCGCAGACCTGGATCATCACCTTCGCCGCGCGCGGGACGTCCATCGGCCCCTCGCGACGCATCGCGCGCATGAGGTCGGGGCCGTCGAGGAACTCCATCACGATGTACAGCGCCCCCCCCATCTCCATCTCGCCGTAGAGGAAGACGCGCACCGTGTTCGGGTGCGTCAGTCGGCTCATCGCCCGCGCCTCGCGCTTGAAGCGCGTCACGAGATCGGGCCGCGATGCCAGCCGCGTATGCAGGATCTTCACGGCCACGAGGCGGTCCATCGACGGCTGCTCGGCTTTGTACACCGATCCCATTCCGCCCTGGCCGAGCCTCTGGATGATCCGGAACTGGCCTAGGATCTCCTGACCCAGGTAGGGATCCATGATGCCTTTCTAGATCGACCGGGACCCGAAACGCAAACGATTCGCACGGTACCCGGACGCAACGCTCCGCCCCGGCGGCGCGATGGATCGCCGCCATGACGAACTGCCGACCCGCCGGAGGACACGAAACCTCGGCCCCGCCGCGCCAGCCGGGCGAGGACCGCCGGCCGCGCCAGGACGATCCGGGCGCGCCGCCGCGCCGCCGGTTCAGCGAGATCCTCGAGCGCGCCCCGCGGCCGGCCTCGCGGCCCGCCGACCTCGGCCCCGAGACCGATTCGCTACGGCTGGCAGCGACCGCCGTCCGCGCCGCCGCGCGGGAGCACTCCACGGACGGTGGAACCGCTCCGCCCCCCGGGCCTGCCGCGGCCCCGCCTCCGCTGCCCGACGTCGGGCTCGACGGCGTCCAGGCCGCCACGGGTCGTCACGACGCCTGGCTGCGCTTCACCGTCGATGGAGGTGACTTCGCCGGCCTGCGCATGGCATTCTTCCTCCGCGGCGACGTCCTCGACGTGACGCTCGACGCCCCCGCCACCGGGCCGCTGGACCGGATCCGCGCGCGGGAGCACGACGTCCGCGAGGCCCTCGCATCGCGCGGCATCACCCTGGAACGGTTCGACGCGGACGAGGGAGGCCGCCGCGACCCGCAGGCCGGGGACGAGCGGGAGCGCCAGGAGCAGGACGGGACGGGATGAGCGGAGAACGACGAGCGGTGCGTTGGCCGAGCACGGGTCGGGCGTTCGTCGCCGCGCGCGACACCGTGCTCGGCGCCTTGCGCGAGACTCCGGATCGCCCCGGCGCCCTCGCCGCCATCGGCAGGCCGCTCGGTCTTCCGATCCGGCTGCTGGGCCTCGAACCCGCGCCCGCTCCGCGTCCGAAGGACGTCGAGAGCGGCTGGTGCGTCCACCTGCGCGACGCGGACGGCGCGGCGCTCGTGTTGCGCGTCGAGGGTCGCGTGGCGGCGGCCGTCGCTGCCGCTGGCCTCGGGATCGATGCCTGGGCCCTGCCGGAAGAGGACGGCGCGGAGGCGGTGGCGGGGGTACTCACCCTCCAGGCGTTGCGCTGCCTGGCCGCGCTCGCCGCCACGGGCCGACCCGTGGAGCTGGTCGACCTGCACCGGGCGAGCGCCGGACCTCCGGAGTCCGGCGGGGCGGTCGGCCTCTCGCTGCGCCTGCTGGTCGGCGACACCGTCGGCCGGGCGACGGTGCACGTCGTGCCGGGCGGGACGCGGCCGCGGTCCGGAGGGCTTCCCGGCTGGCTGGCCGGGGTGCCGCTCGAGGCCGCGGTGGTCGTGGCCCGCGGCCGGGTCGCACGGCGCGAGCTGCGCGCGCTGGCTCCCGGCGACGCGGTCGTGCTGGATGAGGCTCGGGAGGGGGCGGGGGCACTTCTCGCGCAGAGACGCAGAGGCGCAGAAGGGGAAGGTCAGGAAGGGCAGGGGGGACCGGCGGGTGACGGGACGGGAACCGGGTGGCTCGCGGTCGGGGGACTGCGATGGCCATGTCGCGCCAACGCCGCGGAGACCTGGACGATCGAGGGGCCGCCGGCGCGGGCCGGACAAGGGAGGGACGCGATGTCGACCCAGGGGAGCGATCGCACCGAGGTGATTTCCGCGGCGGGAGCGGGTGCCGCGATCGATGACGTTCCGATCGAGGTGGCGGCGGTGGCCGGTCGCCTGACGATGACCGTCGGCGAGCTGGCCGCGCTCGAGGTCGGGACCGTCGTCGGTCTGCGCCGCAGCCCGGCCGGGGCCGTCGAGCTCCTGGCCAACGGGGTTCCCGTCGCACGGGGACGGCTGATCGATCTCGAGGGTGAGCTGGCCGTGGAGGTAACCGAGCTGCGCGCGCCTCAGGGCCCCGGGTGAGTCACGCCGTCGTTCGTGATCGCGACCGGCTCGTCGATCACGATCACGGTGACCGGCTCCTCGACGCTGCCGCGGATGACGTCCAGCGTGACGGAAGTGGCCTCGTACAGGGAGTCCCATGCCGCCTGGGCCTCCTCGGGCATCGCGATCGGCAGGCCGTTGACGGAGGTGACCACGTCGCCCTCGCGGACGCCGAAGGGGCCGCAGCGCAGCTCGGGGTCGATCGAGACGATGCGCCAGCCGAGCAGCCGGGCGCCGGCGCCCTGGCGGTCGAGCACGGCGGAGACGCGGACGCGGCCGGTGAAGGCGGCGAAGGTCGTGTCCAGGAACGCGGTCAGCTCGGCCCGCGTGATCGTCGCGCCTGCCACCGGCTCCGGACACGCGGAGAACGCCGGCCCGTCCGGCGGCGGCTGGATGATCGGGCCCGCGTCGCCCTCGGGCACGGGTCGCGGCTCGTCCGGCGGCGGGCCGCCCGAACAGCGGAGGAGCGCGCCCAGGGAGAACGCGAGCGCGAGCGCGGCGAGCGCGAGGCTCGCCGGGCCTGGACGGGGGCCGCGATCGCGGGGATCGATGTCGGGGTCCTTCATGGCCTGGAGCTCCACCCGGTCTACGGGAAGTAGCAGCAGCGGAAACCGAGGTTCTGGAAGAGGAAGGCGGCGGCACCGACCGTGAAGTTGAACTTGCAGGTGAGGCCGAGCGAGGAGTTGTTGCTCGCGCCGCCGCGGATGACGTAGTACGTGGTGCCGCCCGAGGTCCGGCTGGTGGCGGTCCATTCCTTGACGTTGCCGCTCATGTCCCAGATCCAGCTGCTGGAGGGCGGGAAGCCGGGCGCGGGGTTGCGGCAGCTCGCCATGGTCTGGGTGGCCAGGATGTCGTCCTGGTCGCCGGCCGCCCCACCGGTGTCGTAGTCGTTCCCGTTGCACGTCGCGGCGGTGTAGGTGTTGCCGTAGGGGTAGAGGTAGTAGCCCCCGCTGTAGCGGGCGCAAGCCATGTCCCAGTCGAACTCGGGGCACAACGCCCAGCGGGAACCGGTGGCGCCGGGCGTGCCGTGGCAGATGCCGTCGGAGTTGAGCCGGCAGCAGGCCGCGTTGGCGGTGGTCCAGCTCACGTTGGTCCAGGGCAGGACGCCGTTGATCGAGCACGGCTTGAGCGTGCTCTGGGCGCCGGCCGACGCGCCGGTCGCATCCGGCCGGCTGGCCTCCCAGCGCATGACGTAGAAGTTGCGGGCCGTGTCGTCGTAGAGCGTGTCGCCGTCGTTGTCCTGCTGCCCGGAGACCTGGACGGCGGCGGGGGAGGCGCCGGTGATGAAGTAGTTCTCCGCGAAGTTGTCGGTCGAGCCGTCGCAGTTGTCGTCCAGCCCGTTGCACGTTTCGGTGCCCGCGGTGCCTGCGGTGACCGAACAGGACTGGGTCGTGCCGCCGCCCGAGCAGATGTACGTGCCGGTGCGCAGGCAGATGCCCAGGCCGGCCGAGCAGGCGTCGGCGAGATCGGCCGTGCTGTGGGCGACGCCCGGCCAGTTGTCGTCGGTCGAGCCGTCGCAGTCCTCGTCCACCCCGTCGCACAGCGTCTCGGGCAGGATGGTGCCGGTCGAGTCGGTGCGGACGGCGGCCGGGTAGCTGCACATCCACTGCGTCACGCCGCCCAGCACGCCGCAGGTGACCGTGGCGCCCGCGCACGCGCCGACCGTGTTGCAGAAGTAGTGCGGCGCGCCGACGGTGGGCCGGGTGGCGGCGAAGTCCACCGCGTCGGCGGCGTCGGTGAGGGTGTCGCAGTCGTCGTCGCGCCCGTTGCACGTGTCGTAGTTCGTCGCGACGCGGACGCAAGCATACTCGCAGCCGTCGGAAGCGGCGCCGTTGATGTCCCAGTGGTCGACTTCGCAGGAGGCGACACGGCACGTGCCGCCCGTGCAGGTTTCGGCCGCGAAGGGCAGGTTGCAAGCGTTGCCGCAGGACCCGCAGTTCAGGACGTCGGTGGCGAGGTTGTAGCCGTTGTCGACGATCGTGTCGCAGTCGTCGTCGATGCCGTTGCACGTCTCCAGGCTGCCCGGGACCTCGCCGTCGCACACCCACACGCCGCTGTCGCACAGCGGGGTGCCCTCGATGCACACCGCGGGGTTCGTGCAGTCGAAGGTGTCGGTCAAGTGGTTGTCCACGATGCCGTCGCAGTCGTCGTCGATGCCGTTGCAGGTCTCCGCCCGCGCCTCGATGTCCCCGTCGCACTCCCGTCCCCCGCCGGGGTTGCAGATCCACGTTCCCGGCTCGCACCAGCCGGTGCGCGTGCCGCACTCGGTTCCCACGTCCGTCGGGTCCTCGTCGGTCGTCGTGTCGCAGTCGTTGTCCAGGTCGTCGCACAGCTCGGGCGCCGGCGGCGTGCCGCCGACGCACTCGATCAAGCCGCCGATGCAGCTCTCGTGTCCCTGCACGCACGTCCCGTCCGACGGGCCGCAGAGGGGGTCGGTCGGGAGACCGGTCGGGAGGCCGTCGTCGGTCAGCCCGTCGCAGTCGTCGTCGATGCGGTTGCAGGATTCGGCCGGCGGCGGCGAGCCGTCCGTCGGGCCGCACTCGTACTCGCACCCGTTGGCGTCGCTGTCGTCGAGGTCCCAGTATCCGTCGTCGCACGCGCCGAGCACGCAACGGCCGTGACCCGGGGTACCGGGGTTGGGCTCGCAGGCACCGACCCCGTTGGGGTACAGACAGCGCAGGCCGCAAGAGCCGCAGTTGCTGGGATCGTGCTCGAGGTCGATGCAGTCATCGACGCCGGGGTTCGGATCTCCGTTCGCTCCGTTGCAGTCGTCGTCCAGGCGGTTGCAGATGGTGTCGCACTCGCCGTCGATGATGGTGGGATCGGGGACGCAAGATTCGTCGCAGTTTCCCGGGACCACCCGCGGGATGCAGTAGTACTCGCAGCCGCTGGATTCGTCCTCGTCCCCGTTCCACCAGTTGGTGAGGCAGGCACGGATGTGGCACGCCCCGTCCACGCAGTCATTGTACGCGTTGGGCAGATCGCAGCGATGTCCGCAGGAGCCGCAGTTGTTCGGGTCGGTCATCGTGTCGGCATCGCACGCGCCGTCCGTGACGTCGGCGTCGGCACCGCCTTCGGTGTCGGCGTCGGCGCCGCCTTCGCCCGTCTCGACGTCCGTGCGGCCGTCCTCCACGTCCGTCCCGCCTTCGATGGAGTCGCCGCCGACGTCGTCCCCGCCGGAGCCGTCCCCCGTCGGCACTCCGCAGTTGCCGCCGACGCAGTAGGGGCTGGTGTCGCAGCCGGAGGTCGCGGCGAGCGCCGCCAGGGCGAGGAGGGTCGCCGCGAACCGGATCACCGTCGTGGTCTTGTTCATGGCCCGCCTCCCTACCCGCGCCCCGCCGGGGTGGGCGCCGCGCGGGAGTTCCGCCGGCGCACCCGGAGCAGGAGGCCCAGTCCGACGAGGCCGAGCAGGCCGAGCGCGCCGCCCGACGACGAGCCGCCGGACGCCCGGCACGCGCAGCCGCCGGCGCCCGTGGCGATCACCTGGGAGCCGGTCGCATCGGCCGTCGTTCCGTCGCCCCCGCCGTCCTGGTCGTCGGCCGGGTGGGAGTTCTCGAAGCACGTCCCGTCGCGGCACTCGTAGCCCTCCGGGCAGGTGAGATCCCAGCACGGCGGCTCCTCGCAGTCGCCCGTGTCCGGATCGCACTCGAGCGGCCACGCGCACTCGACGGCGCCGCAGGTGTCGTCCACGCACTCTCCGTCGACGCAGACCTGGCCGAGCGGGCAGGCGGGCGTGCACAGATGCGGATCGTCCACGCACACCCCGTCGTAGCAGATCTCTCCGGTGGGGCAGGTGTCGATCAGTTCGCACGGGTCGTGGCAGCAGCCCTCCGGCGTGCTGGGCGAGCATCCCGCGTCGTCGCGACAGAACTGCGGCGGCGCGCAGGACACCTCGTAGCAGTCGTTCGGTACGCAGTGGCCGCGCCCGGTGGTCGGGTCGGGCTCGCAGTCCTCGGTCGGCTCGCACTCGAACCCCGTCGTGTAGCAGTCCGGCGGGAGGCACTCGTCGCAGACGCATACTAGCGGCGCGGTGCACGACAAGCCGGCGCAGATCAGGTCGCACCGCCCGGTGACGGGGTTGCACTCCTGGCAGTCCGCGCACTCGACGTTCGGAACGCACGTCGTCGTCGCCGGGTCGCAGCGCTGGCAGGAGTTGCAGGTCACCGTTCCGCATGTGGTGCTTACCGGCACGCAGTAGTACGCTGTCGGGTCCTCGGGATTCAGAGCGTCCTCGCAGGTGTAGCCGACCGGGCAGGGGAACTCGATGTCCGGGTCGCACAGCTCCACGCAAGTGCAAGCGTCGGGGCTGCTCTCGATGCACGCCGCGCCTCCGCCGCCGCACGGATCGTCCTCGTCCGTCTCCGCGTCACAGTCGTTGTCGTTGCAGTCGCAAATCTCGGTCGCCGGGCCGCGGCCTCCGACGCACTCCGTCCTGCCGTCCACGCACGCCATCGTGCCGGGCTCGCACTCGCCCTCCTCGGTCCCGCAGGGGTCGCCCAGCCCGAGCCCGTCGTCGGTCAGGCCGTTGCAGTCGTCGTCCAGGCCGTTGCACTCTTCGGTGTCCGGCCCGATCACGCCGATGCAGTCGAGCGACCCGGCGACGCAGTCGGTGAGCCCCGGCTCGCAGATGCCCAGATCCCACGTGGCGGGATCCGCGCTCCAGCCGCACGCCTCGCCGCCGCCAGGGTTGCCCTCGTCCGTGTTCCCGTCGCAGTCGTTGTCCAGGAGGTCGCAGATCTCCGTCCCCGGCCCGACCTCGCCGCGGCAGACCCACGCCCCACCCACGCAGTCCTGCACCCCCGCCGTGCACTCGCCGGCGTCCGTGCCGCAGGTACCGCCCGTCGTCAGCCCTTCGTCCGTCGAGCCGTCGCAGTCGTCGTCCAGGTTGTTGCAGTCCTCCGGTCGCGGCAGCACCTCGCCGTCGCAGGCGAGCGCGCCGCCCAGGCAGCGCTCGACGCCGCCCTCGCACACGCCGACGCCCTCGGTCCCCACCGGCCCGGAGTAGCACGCCCCGCCGCCGCCCGGGTTGCCCTCGTCCGTGAACCCGTCGCAGTCGTTGTCGCGGTTGTCGCACAGCTCCGGCGTCGGCTCCGAGCCGCCGCCGCACACCAGCGTCCCGCCGATGCAGTGGCGGATGCCGGGCAGGCACTCGCCCACGGATCCGCCGCACTCGCCCCCGCCGCCCGGATCGCCCTCGTCCGTCGAGCCGTCGCAGTCGTCGTCCAGCAAGTTGCAGACTTCCGTGCTGCCGTTGTACGCGCCGACGCACGTTCCCGACCACGCGCCCGCCGTGCACACCTCGGCGCCGAACTCGCACACCCCCACGTCCGTCCCGCAGGTCCGCGAGAAGCCGTCCGTCCGTCCGTCGCAGTCGTCGTCCAGGTTGTTGCACAGCTCGGCGGTGGGCGGCGTCGAGCCCGCGCAGGTGCCCCAGGTTCCCGCGGAGCAGGTCTGCGTGCCGGGCGTGCACTGCCCGATCGAGGTCCCGCACGGCCGCGTGATTCCCTCGTCCGTCAGCCCGTCGCAGTCGTTGTCCGCGTTGTCGCAGACCTCCGCGGCCGGGATGCAGGTGCCGCACACGCCGCCTTCGTCGACCGAGCCGTCGCAATCGTCGTCGAGCAGGTTGCAGATCTCCGTGGGGGTCGCGCCGCACGTGCCGCAGGCGTTGAGCAGGCCCTCGTCGGTGCGCCCGTCGCAGTTGTTGTCGATGCCGTCGCACAGCGTCTCGCCGGGATCCGCGCAGAGGTCCTGCGCCGGATGGCTCGGCCGGTTGCAGTACTTGACGAAACCCTCGTCGATCAGCCCGTCGCAGTCGTTGTCGGCGCCGTCGCAGATCTCGACCAGGACGCTGCTGGCGACGATGTCGGAAAGGGCCGCGGAGAGGCTGGTGGCGTCGCTGGCGTAGCACGCCCGGTTCGTGCCGGGACAATCGGTGCCGCCCGCGATCGCGATGTTCTCCATCGTCGCGTACGGGACGGCCGTGCGAAAGCCGATGTCCCAGGTCATGACGTCGTACTGGCAGCGCCCCGGGCTGCCCGTGCAGGAAGGCGTCCCCGCGCCGCTCGTGCGGCAGGTCCCGGCCGGGCAACAGTCCGCCACCGTGACGCAGGGCAGGGTGGTCATCCGCGTCGAGCGCAGCGCCGTCGCGCCGTTCTGCGGGCAGCCGCCGCAGGTCTCGTCGCCGTCGGTCAGCATGATCACGTAGTACGGCCGGCAGCCGCGGTAGGGGTCCGTCGAGATGGCGCTGGTGTAGGCGGTGGATACCCACGTTCCCCCGTCGCGGTAGTACATGAGGGCCGTGTCCAACGACCCGTGCAGCGGCGTCCAGGTCACCGCCCACAGCTCGGGATCCGCGCCGGCGTCCCCGCCGGTGCACGTCCCGTCGACCCAGCGCAGGACCTGCGTCTGGTTGTCCTCCGCGAAGCCGGCCAGGATCTGGCCCTCGTTCGCGCGGTACACGCCGTTCGGCGTCGGGCAGGACAGCCCGGAGGAACAGCCACGCCATGTGCAGGCGCCCGCGGTGCAGGTCGTGCACGTGCACTGGAAGCGTTCGAGCCCGAAGATGACGTCGCCGGCCGAGCTGACCATGTTTCTCACGGCGGTCTTGGCCTGGGTCAGCGGCGCGCCGTCCATGCTGCCCGAGTTGTCGAAGATGAGGAGCATGTAGGGCTTGATCTGGGTCTGCGCCGCCGCGGGCGGCGCGCTTGCCAGGATCGCCAACGCCCCCCCGAGCGCCGCGAAGCGGACCGTCCACCCGTGATGCTTCCTCATCGTACCCTCCCGCGGCCGCCCGGCCGCTGTCCCAACGGTCACCCGACCCTACCGCGAACCGCGCAGGCCCCGCACCAGCGCCAGACAGGCCCGGTGCACCTCCTGCGTCTCGCCGTTCCCGTCGATCAACTCGATCCGGTCCCCCGGATACCGCGCCGGCAGCTCGCGGTACCTCAGCCCCAGGCGCTCCTGCAGCTCCCGGTCGTCGTAGATCTGCTCGACCTCACGCCGATGCCGGCGGCGGCGCGTCGCCTCCGCCGAGGTCACGTCGAGCACGATCGTCAAATCCGGACGCGGCGCCAGCCGGTTGATGTTCTCCACCCAGGGCAGGTTGCCGAAATCCCCGGAGGTCTCCGTCTGGTAGATCAGGCTGGAATAGACGTAGCGGTCGGAGAGCACCGTGATCCCGTCCGCCAGATTGGGAAAAATCTCCGAATCGAGGTGGTCCATCCGGTCCGCCGCGAACAGCAGCGCCATCGTCGTCCACCCGGGCGCCCGCAGTCCCGACATGCCCTTGACCACCAGCCGTCCCGACAGCGCCTGCCGGATCACCACCCCCACCGGCCCGTCGCTCGGTTCCGCCGTCAGGTGCACCGGCACGTCCTCGCGCACCAGCGCCTCGTGCAGGAGCCGAGACTGGGTCGTCGTGCCCGCACCGTCGATCCCCTCGATGACGACGAAATACCCCTTCATCCGTCCCGCTTGCCCATCCCCGGTCCCGGCGGGTGCCGCGCGAGAACACCCCGCGGCGCACACGACCCGGACACTATAGTTTGAGTTTACGGAGCGTCAGGGTCAAGGACGATTTCGCGCCCCGGTCGTGCGGACCGATCGCCGGGTCCCGACCCCGCTCCGCTTCCCCGCGGCCCGTCGACGCTCGCCCTTCGGTCCCGCCTTGCGCCGCAGCAGCCGATCCAGGAGGCCGCCGCCGTGGGACGGCGGCGGCGCACGGCTCGTTCGCATCTCCGCGAGCCGGATCTCGCGGGCCGCGTCGACGTTCTGCGGGTTCAGCACCAGCACCCGCCGGAAGAACTCGATCGCCTCGTTCGGGCGGCCCGCCCGCTGCAGCAGCCGCCCCGCCTGCATCTGCGCCCGCTCGTGCTTCGTCGCCGCCGCCGCCGCCGCCATCATCGGTTGGACGAGGTCCTCCACGGATGCCTTCGGCGGCCGCCGGGCGGCCTTCAGCCACAACGCCATGCAGTCGTACTCGCCCTGCCCGGGCGCGACCCGCAACGCCTCGTCCGCCGCCTTCTGCGCCTCCTCCAGCTTGTGCTGGCGCTCGAGCACCACCGCGAGCTGGTACGAGTGCTCGGCCGAGACCGCGCGGTCGACCAGCTCCCGCACGTCGCTCGGCACCGACCTCCCGCCCCCCCCCAGCTTCGCCGCGTAGGCCTCCCGCAGCGCGGGGTCGTTCAACGTCTCGAACGCCTCGCGAATCGACATCAGGATCTCCTCGAGTTGATCCGTGATGTCCGTCAACCCGTGGCGCACGGCCCGGTCCGGGTGGTACCGCTTGACCAGCTCGAGATAGCGGTCGTTCAGCTCCTGCGGCGAGACGGTCTCGGACACGCCGAGCCGCTCGAAGAACGTGCGATCCTTCAGGTTCGCGTGCAGCTCGACGATCTCCCGCCGCAGCGACTCGGCCGTGCCGCCTTGCGTCGGGGCGTCAAGCGGCGGAACGATGGACGGCGCCTCCATCGTGATGAACCCCGCCGCGAACAGGCAGGTTGCGGCCACCAGCAGCGTGGGCCGGTGCTCGGGCGGCACCGAGCGGACCACGGTCGCGTCCCAGGAACCCCGCGCCAGGAAGCGGCACGCGCTCTGCTCGGCCGGCGAGAATCCCAGCCGCGACCAGTCGGCCCCGCGCCGGACGTTCGCCGCCCGGCCCCCCATCCGCTTCTGCAGCCGCACCTCCAACTCGTCGGCGCTCACCGAATTCCGCACGCCCTCGGGCAGCACCGTCAGCGCGTCCACCGGGTGCGCCGGACCGCCGCGGCCGCCCTGCACGTCGGCGCCGCCCAGCAGACGGTAGGAGCCGTCCCCGGCCAGGAACAGGCGCAGCAGCCGTCGTCGCACCTGCTGGCCGAGCGCCTCCTCCAAAGCCTCTGCCGTGATCCGGCCCTCCTCGACCAGCAGCTCGCCGAGCATGCGGCCCGTCGCGGGCTGCCGCTTGAGCACGCGATCCAGCCCCTCCCCATCGATCAAACCGCGATCGATCAGGAGCCGTCCCAGCGGCTCGACCGGCACCGCGAGCTGCACCCGGAGGACGCGGCCTTCGGCCAGCACCACGCGGTGCGTCCGGTTGTTCACCGAGAGCTCGAGGCCGCCCGTGAAGCGCTCGCCGTCGAGCCGCGCGAGCAGCTCGGGCAGCGGCTTCTCGGCAAGACTGCCGTCGGTCGCCGTCCCGGTCGCTTCTTCCGCCATCACCGCCGCTCCGAATCGATTCGCCCGCGCAAGCGCGCCCGCCCCTCGTCAGGCCCGTACGACCCGCCACTCCGTGCCGGTGGGTCCGTCCATCAACTCGATTCCCTGCTCCAGGAGCTCCGCCCGGACCCGGTCGGCCGCGGCGAAGTCCTTCGCCTTGCGTGCCGCCGCGCGCCGCCCGATCGCGTCGTCCAGGTCCGCCTCGCTCATCCCCACCCGGCGCAGCCCCGTCGCGCCAATCGCCCGCAGGGCCTCGTCGGGCTCCCGCTCCAGCACCCCCAGCACGGCGCCCGCCCCGGCCATCGCACCGCGCAGCCGCCGGGTCGCCGCCAGGCGATCCGCCGGCGCGTGCTCCTTGCCGCGATCGAGGAACTCGTTCGCCAGGCGCTGCAGCCCGGCGAGGTGTCCGAGGGCCTCGGCCGCGTTGAGATCGTCCGCCATCGAGGCCCCGAACGATTCCTCGAAGGTCTTGATCGCCTGCGCCACGGCGTCGGGGACCTTGCCCTCGCCCTTGGCCTTCGCCGCGAGCTGCGCCTCGGCGCGCACCAGCCGCCGCACGACGTCGTAGCCGTACGCCAGCCGGCGCTCCGCCTCGACGAGCCCCGGGAAACCGCGCAGCGAACCGTCCTCCGCCACGTCGACCTCGAACTGCACCGGACTCCGGTAGTGCGTTCCGAGCAGGTACAGCCGGATCGCCTCGGCCTCCACCGCCTCCGCCGCCTGCCGGATGGTGAAGAAGTTGCCGAGCGACTTGGACATCTTCTCCTTGTTCACGTTGACGAAGCCGTTGTGCATCCAGCAGCGCACGAACTCCGCGCCCGTGGCGCAGACGCTCTGCGCGATCTCGTTCTCGTGGTGCGGGAAGATGAGGTCCATCCCGCCGCCATGGATGTCGAAGCCGTCGCCCAGGTACCTGCGGCTCATCGCCGAGCACTCGATGTGCCACCCGGGACGCCCCTTGCCCCACGGCGACTCCCAGGCCGGCTCCCCGGGCTTGGCCACCTTCCACAGGGCGAAGTCCAGCGGATCCTGCTTGCGGTCGTCGACGTCGACCCGCGCGCCGGCCTTCATGTCGTCGAGCTGCCGGCCGGAGAGGCGGCCGTAGCCGTTGTACGAGCGGACCGAGAAGTAGACGCCGTCGTCCAGGACGTAGGCATGGCCGCGGTCGACCAGCGCCTGCACCAGCGCCACGATCTCGGGCATGTGCTCGGTGACCCGCGGCGTCACGTCCGGCTCCAGCACCCGCAGCCGCGCCATGTCCTCCCGGTACCGCCCGATGAACCGCTCCGCCAGCTCCCCCGGCGTCGTCCCCGCCTCCGCCGCGCGCTTGATCACCTTGTCGTCGACGTCCGTATAGTTCCGCACGTACGTGACCTGGAACCCCGAGCGGCGCAGGAAGCGGACCAGCACGTCGAAGGCGACGTACGCGCGGGCATGGCCCAGATGCGCGTCGTCGTAGACCGTCGGCCCGCAGACGTAGATCGCTGCGCGCCCCGGCTCGCGCGTCCGGAAAGGTTCCTTCGACCGGGTCAGCGTGTTATAGAATCGGATGTCCATCGGGCCGAGCGCCCTCCTGCGGCACGCCGGAAACCTAGTCCATCGCGGCGGTGGTTGCCAAGGGCGGGCGGCAGCCGGCCCGCCGGCGGGCGCACGACGGGAGGGTGGCGATGACGACGGTACCCATCCTGGAAATACCTTCCCCGCAGGCCAACGAGCTGCTGGCGCGCATCGCGGAGCGCGGCTGGCGCGACCTCGCCGCCTGCGAGGTCGAGGTGCGGGGGATCATCGAGGCGGTGCGCGCCCGCGGCGACGAGGCGCTCCGCGAGCTGACCGGGAAGTTCGAGGGACGCGTCCTCACCACGATCGAGGTCGCCCGCCCGGCGCTCGACCGCGCCGTCGAACGCGTCGCCCCGGACGTCCGCCAGGCGATCCATCGCACCGTCGAGCGCGTGCGGTCGTACCATCGCCGGCAGCTCGAACCCTCCTGGACCTATCGCGAGGAGGGCATGCTGCTGGGCCAGCTCGTGCGACCGGTGCGCCGGGTCGGCGTCTACGCTCCCGGCGGCACCGCGCGCTACCCCTCCAGCGTGATCATGAACGTCGTCCCGGCACGCGTCGCCGGGGTGGAGGAGGTGCTGCTGGCCACGCCGTCGCCCGGACCGGAAGTCCTGCACGCCGCCCGCGCCTCCGGCGTCGACCGCGTCTTCGACCTCGGCGGCGCCCAGGCCATCGCCGCTCTCGCCGTCGGCACCGAAACCGTCCCGCAGGTGGACCTCGTCGTCGGCCCCGGCAACCGCTGGGTCACCGCCGCCAAGCGCGCGGTCTACGGCGAGGTCGGCATCGACATGCTGGCGGGGCCGAGCGAGATCCTCATCGTGGCCGACGCCGGGTCGTCGCCCGAGGTCCTCGCCGCGGACATGATCGCGCAGGCGGAGCACGACGAGCTGTCGACCGCGATCCTCGTCACCGACAACGGCGCGCTCGCCCGTCGCACCGCCGCGGCGATCGACGAGCAGGTCGAGACGCTGCCGCGCGCCACGATCGCCCGCAAGGCGCTCGAATCCCGCGGCGCCATCTTCGTCGCCCGGTCGCTCGACGAGGCCGCCGCCATCGCCGATCACCTCGCGCCCGAGCACCTCGTCCTCTCCGTCGCCCAGCCCGACCCGCTCCTGCGACGCATCCGGGCCGCCGGCGCCGTGTTCGTCGGCTACGGCACCCCCCAGGTCGTCGGCGACTACGTCGCGGGGCCGAGCCACACCCTCCCGACGGGCGGCGGCGCCCGCTTCGCCTCCCCGCTCGGCGTCCACACCTTCCTCGTCCGCAGCTCCCTCGTCCGCTACGACGCCGAGGCCCTCCGCCGCGACGCGCCCGCGATGCGCGCCTTCGCCTCCGTCGAGGGCCTCGAGGGCCACTGGCGCAGCGTCGAGCGCCACCTCTCCTCCTCCGGCAAGTCGGGCCAGTGACCGCCGGGGCGAAAGACGAAGAACGCGCGCGTCCTTGCCAGCCGCCGGCGACCGCGTATCATACGCAGGGAGCCCCGACGGCTTCGCCACGGCTCGCGGAGGTGTGACCATGAAACGGACCCTGCGCCCGACCCTCGCCACGGTGCTCGCGCTCGGCTGGTCGCTCGCCGGCTGTTCGCCGGAGGACGGGGACTCGCAGCCCCGGGACGGCGGCGGCGAAGCGTCGGAATCGGGAGGCTGCGTCTCGACCACGCCGTACTGCTCGTCCGACGGGCGGGATCTCCTGCGGTGCAATCCGGACACGCACCTGGCCGAGGTGCTCGAGTCGTGCTGGCCGGAACAGTCCTGCCGGCTGGGGGCCTGCGTCACGACCGTCTGCCCTCCGGGACAGTCCGAGTGCGTCGACGACGACACGCAGCGCCGCTGCGCCGCCGACGGCTCGAGCTGGGAGCAGACCGACTGCGCCGCCGGCACGCGCTGCAGCACCGACTCCGGCCTGTGCGACGCGCCGTGCCTGCTGCGCATCTTCGTGCTCATCGACCAGTCGGGCAGCATGTCCGAAACCCCCGCGAGCGGCGGGGCCTCGAAATGGGACCAGGCCCGCACCGCGATGCAGGCCGTGATGACCAGCCCTGCCGCCGCCGACATCCAATGGGGGATGGGCCTCTTCCCCACCGACGGCGACTGCAGCATCGATGGCATGGTCATCGATCCGGTCCCCACCGCCAGCGCCGCCTCCGTCGATGGCTACTTCGCGTCCCACGGCCCCGACGGCAACACGCCCCTGGCCTTCGCTTTCGAGGCCCTCACCACCGAAACCGAGTCGGGCCTCTACGATCCCGCGTACCACAACGCGCTGCTCGTCGTGTCCGACGGCGTCGACACGTGCTACGACGACTGCGCCACCCGCTGCCTGGGCAGCCCCACCCCGTGGCGCTGCATGTTCGATTGCGCGGCGGCGGCAGACACCATCGTGACCGAATCGCTCGTCGCCAGCACGCTGGCGCTGCGCGACTCGCGCCAGGTGCGCACGTTCGTCATCGGCTTCGGTGAAGGCGTGAGCGAGACGCAGCTCACCGCCATCGCCGAGAACGGCGGCACCGTGCTCGGTCGGTGGATCCCCGCCGGCAACATCGATGACCTCACGGCCGCGTTGCAGACGATCGTCGATGAGATGTGGGAGTGCAACCCGATCATCATCATCTGATGATCGGGTCCGCGCGGAAACCTAGCCGGCCGAGACGTCGAACTTCGACAGGCACCCGTTGGCCTTCTCCAGGATCGAGTCGAGCTTCTTCTCGGTTTCGTCGTTCATCTTGTCCAGCTCGTCATGGTACTTGCTCTCGAGCTTGTTGAATTCCTCCTTCTGCTTCTCCGCGCAGGCCTTGTCCTTGCACTCGCAGGAGGCGTTGCCCCAAGCCTCGATGTCGCCGACCATGCCGCCGCCCTTCTTGCACGCACCCACCGCGAGTCCGAGCACGATCAGGATCATTGCCGTCCGCATCGTCACTCCCTCCTCCGGCCCCGGACACTCTTGCGGAAACAAGCCGGTCCGACCGTCCATCGGTCGCCGTGCTCCGCTCCGCAGGCCGGGGCGGAGCTTCGCGCGAGTCCCGCCCCCCGTCAAGCCCCTCACTCGATGATCACGAACTCCGGGCAGATCTCGAAGTCCGCGAGGCACGGGAACGACAGCCCGCGCAGCGCCTCGCGCACGCAGCGCTGCACCTCCGAGGCGTCGCCATCGCCCGTGCCCCGGACGTCCACCACCGCCCCCGTCCCGTCCAGCACGATCTCGAAGTCCATCCCGCCGTAGCCTCCCTGACGCCCGCAGGACCCGACCCGCCCCGTCATCCGCCGGATCTCCTCCTGCGCCCCACCCGCGACGTCCAGGTAGGGTCCCGCGCACGGGTACGACTCACCCTCCAACGCCTCCGCCAGTCGCTTCTCGCTCCGCCGCCCGGTGTCCGCGTCGCAGGTGCGCAGGCCGAACCCGGAGCCCGCCGAGTCGCCCGCGAACTGGTATGCGTAGACGCGGCCGTCCTCGCCGACCCGGTATGCCCCGCCGCTCGGCGGCCGCTCGGCCTCCGCATCGGCGAACGTCCGCAGGACCTGCGGAGTCGCCTCCAAGACCCGCACCGAACCCGAGAAACACGAGTCCACCTCTCCCACCCGCTTGCGCAACGCGTCGCTGTCCGCCGCCCGGCGCTCGTCCGTGCACTCGATCGCTTCCGGGCCCCCAGCCTCCGCTGCCGCCGCCTCCGGTTCCGCCTCCCCCGCCTCCTCCTCCCTCGCCGCTGCATCCTCCGCCCCGCCGCCCTCGCTCCCGCGCGGCGATTCCCGCCCCGCCTCCGTCGCGCCGTCGTCCCGGACCGCCGACTCCGGCTGCGGAGTCGAGCCGCCCGGCCGCTCCGGGCTGCGCGAACACGTCGCCCCCCCGGCGAGCAGGCAGAACGAGATCGCCCCCGCCGCCGCCGCTCGCATCGGCGCCAGCAGCCGCGCCCCCGGACGTCCCGCCAACAGCCCGGCCTCGATCCCCTCCAGCTCCGCCCCCAGGCGGCGGCTTTGCACCCCCGCCCGTCGGAGCAGCGCTTCGCGACTCGCCGCGTCATCGCCCCCGCGCGCCAGCGCCAGCGCCTCGCGGTAGGCCTCGACGTACAACGCGTTCACCGCCCCGCGGACGCGCTCGAGACGCTCCGCCAGCCCCGCCGGCGTTCGCCGCCCGAGCCGCTGCTGCAGGGCGCACGCCAGGTGCGCGTCGTGCGTCCGGTACCCGATGCTGTAGTCGGAAAAAACCTCGGCCCGGAGCCGGGTGAAGAGCCTCGAGAACCGCTCCACGACCGGGTCGTCGAGCCGGTAGCCCCACCGCAGCGGGTTGCCGTCGAGGCGCCCTTCCCGCCCCAGCCGCTCCCACAGCCGCGTGCCCTGGTAGGCCATCATCCGCGTCGCCTCGAACGAGCCCGCCGGAATCCGCGACAGGAAGTCGATGCCCGCCGCGAGCGTCTCCGGGGTCGATTCGGGATGGACGAGCATCAGGTTGGAGACCGTGACCACGCCCAGCGCCGCCAGCTCGCGGACTAGGTCCAGCTCCGCGGCCCCGGGCGCCCGGCGCCCGGAGCGCTTCGCCTCCCCAGCGGTCGCGAACTCCAGGCCCAGGAACACGCGCACCAGCCCCGCCGCCGCAAAGGAGCGGACCACGGCGGGCGTCAGCCGGTCGGCCCGCAACATCCCTCCGATGCCGAGCTTCCCCACGCGCCGGCGCCGCAGCCCCGCGCGCCACGCCTCCAGGAAGTCCAGCGCCTCGCGCTCCTCGTACGGCAGCAGGTGCTCATCGACGAAGTAGAAGTAGCGGACGCCGCGCCCGCGCCACAGCTCGGCCATCTCGTCGCACACGTCGTCCAGCCGCCGCCGGCGCACTCCCCCGACGCCGCAGCGTGCCAGCTCCTCCGGCGCGATCCCGTCGCGCCGTCCCTCCTCCCGCTCCTGCGCCTGGATCGCCGCCGGACCGCAGTAGAGGCAGCGGCCGAGGCACCCCCGGGTCGCGGCGATGTGCGCCGCGCCGTGCCCCAGGATGCGCGGCAGCTCGTCGCGCACCGCGCGCAGCCGCAGCGGCGACTCGTCGGTCACCGGCGCCGGCGGCCCGTCCCCCTCCCGCGTCGTCACCCCGGGCACCCCCGCCGCCGCCCCCCCCGCCGCCAGCCGCGCCGCCAGCCCGCACAGCGGCACTTCCCCCGCGAAGCGCACCACGCTCCCCAGCCAGGAGTAGCGATCGAGCAGCCACCGCCGCGCCAGCGTCGCGAACGCCCCGCCGCACGTCACGTGCCCGGCGTAGCCGCGCGCGCGAAGCAGCTCCCCCAGCGCCAGCGGCAGCAACGCCGACCCCCCGTCGGCCAGGGACAGCCCGACCAGTCCCGGCGGCCGCGCCAGCAGCGCGGCCCCGATGCGCGCGACGTCCGCCGCCCCGTTGAGCACGTGCGTCTCCGCCGCGAACCCGGCCTCGCCCAACGCCGCACGCAGGTAGCCCAGGCCCAGGTTCTCGTTGTCCGGCAGCCGCCGCCCGACCAGCGCGACCCGCAGCCCCTCCCCACCCCTCCGCTCGCCCATCCCGCGCCTCCCTGGCCCGCCGCCCGCCCCCGCCGCCCGCCGCCCCTCGACCGTCGCCTGTCGCCTGTCGCCTGTTGCCTGTTGCCTGTCGACTCTCGACGCGAGGTCCCTACCAGGCCAGATCGAGCCCGAAGCTCCCGCAGGCGTTCCCGCCGATCGACCAGCCGTCCTGGACCACGAAGATCAGATCGGGACCCGTGACCGAGGCCTCGACCGAGGCCCGCGGGTCCATGAACCCACACCCGCCCGGGCCGCTGCAGTCCACCGCCGTGCCGCCGCAGGTTCCGCCCCCGCCCCGCCGGATGTACACCGACGCGTTCCAGCCCGCCCCGTCGTCGCAATCGTCGGCGTGCACCGTGTGCGCCCCGGGACACAACGGGAAGAAGTACGGGATCTCCTCGCTGTTCGATCCGCCGCAGGACGAGGTCCCCGAGGTCGTGTCGTTGCCGTCGCCGCAGCTATTTCCCGACTGCCGGCCCGCCGCCGCCACGGCCAGCGCGCCGGGACACGGCGAGTGCAGGTACGCCAGCGTGAACGCCCCCGCGTCCGCCGTGGCGCAGCCGTCGATCGCCACGTAATAGGTGCCGGCGGCGAGCATCCCCGCCCACTGCGACTGGTTCGTACCGCACGAGTCGTCCATGCACGCCTGGGCCGTCAGGGACCCGCACGCCGTCCCGCGGCGGACGTCGAGCACCGTGTCCCACGTCGCCCCCAGCACGGAGAGGTACACGACCTCCGCCGCGCCCAGCGTGAAGCGGTACCAGACGTCCGGTGCCGTCGTGCTCCCGCAGCCGGACGCGCAAACCGCGTTGTCGCTCGAACCCCCGCTCGTCGTCCCCGTCACCGACGACAGGCTCGAGATGTCGATCGCGTTGGCGCACGCGTCGTTGCACGACGCCAGCCCCTCGTCCGTCGCGCCGTCGCAGTCGTCGTCCCGCCCGTTGCACGTCTCCGCCGGCGCCCCGCACGCACCCCAGGCGCAGGAGGAGCTGCACGACTGCGTGCCCGTGCTGCCGCACGTCGTCGTGCACGTCCGGCTCGCCCCGGACACGCAGGCGAAGCCGTCGTCCGTCGCGCCGTCGCAGTCGTCGTCCACCGCGTTGCAGACCTCCGCCGGCGGCGCGCAGGCGCCCCACACGCACGTCGCGTCGCAGTTCTCCGTGCCGGTCGTCGAGCAGGTCGTGGTGCACGGTCGCGCGGCTCCGCGCACGCAGGTGAAGGTCTCGTCGGTCTCCCCGTCGCAGTCGTCGTCCGCGCGGTTGCACACCTCCGCCGGCGGCGTGCACGCCGCCGCCGCGGGGGCCGCGCACGACGCCGTGCATGCCCCGCTGCCCGTCGAGCCGCAGGTCGTCGTGCAGGACGTCGTTCCGCCCGCGCAGCAGGCGAACCCGTTGTCGCAGCCGGAAGCGCAGTCGTCGTCCGCCCCGTTGCACACCTCCGCCGGCGGCACACAGGCACCCCACGCGCAGGATGCCGAGCAGTCCTGCGTCCCCGTCGACCCGCACGACGTCGTGCACGTCCGCGTCGCGCCCGTCACGCACGCGAACGTCTCGTCCGTCTCCCCGTTGCAATCGTCGTCCAGCGCGTTGCACGCCTCCGCCGGCGGCACGCAGGCGTCCCACAGGCAGGCCGCGGTGCAGCTCTGCGAGCCCACCGACCCGCACCCCATCGTGCAAGCCTGCCCCGCGCCCGGAATGCACGTGAACGTCTCGTCCGTCTCCCCGTCGCAGTCGTCGTCCCCGCCGTTGCACGACTCCGCCGGTGGCGCGCACTCCGTGGACCACGCGCAGTCCACACACGACTGCTCCCCTGCCGTGCCGCAGACCGTGTCGCACGGCAGCGGCGGCTCGAGGTCGCACGCCTCGTGGAACGCCCACACGAAGCCGTCGCCGCACGACGCCGCGACGCACGTCGTCAGGCAGTCGTCCGTGTCGTTCGCGTTGCCGTCGTCGCACTCCTCCAGCCCCTGCACGACGCCGTCGCCGCAGGTGATGAGGCTGCAGTCCGCCTCGCACCCGTCCCCGCCCGTCGTGTTGCCGTCGTCGCATGCCTCGCCCGGATCCATGACGCCGTCGCCGCAGGAGAAGAGCAGGCAGTCCATGCGGCACGCGCCGGGCTCCGTGTCGCTGTTGGCCGGCCCGTCGTCGCACTCCTCCCCCGCATCGATCACGTCGTCGCCGCAGCGGAAGAGGCGGCAGTCCATGCGGCACGCGCCGGGCTCCGTGTCGCTGTTGGCCGGCCCGTCGTCGCACTCCTCCCCGCTCTCCAAGATGCCGTTCCCGCAAACAGGACCCGCCTCCTCGACGACGTCCTCCGTCCCCTCGTCGCCACCAACCTCGTCCCCGTCCGCCCCGTCATCCTCCACGTCCGCCTCGCCCCGGTCGACCTCGCCGTCCTCCCGATCGGGTCCCCCGTCGTCGGGACGGATGACCTCGCCGTCCCCGCCGTCCGGCGGGACGTCGCCCGCCTCGGGCGGCCACTCCCCGGCCGTGTTCAGGCCGCACCCCAGGAGGACCGCGACGGCCAACGACCCGACGTGCCAGGACAACCGGACACCCCGTGATGCCATCGTCCGCCTCCTCCAGCGCCGGTCGGGCGCCGTTACCCGGACAGGATACCATCCAACCGCGAAGCCACAAGGCCGTCGCATGTTTCATGAGTTATTACGTCGCTTTGGGATGATGTTGTTGCTTGCCGCGTCACGTTCCGATATGCTCGCTCCGACGGCCGTCGCGTATGGCCGGCCACGCGATGAAGGAACGATATCCCGAGATCGAAGCCCAGACGGCCGTGCTGAGGAGAAGGCTCGCCCGGCTACGCGTCGCCGAGCGCGAGGGCTTCCACCGCTGGGTCGAGTATTCCTGGGTCCACCACGACTCCGCCCTGGAAGGCCTGGTCACGCAGATCGACGAGGTGCGCGAGGCGGCCGCGGGCGTCAACCCCGTCGACTCCGGACTGCTCCCGGTCTACCGCGAGCTGCGCCTTCACCTGGAAGCGGTCCGCCTCGTGCGCGAGGAGTCCGGCCGGAAGAAGCTGCGCGTCCGCATGGACTTCGTCCGCGGCCTGTACCACCACTTCGTCGGCGATGCCGACGATCCCCACACGAGCTGCTACCGGCGGGACATCCCCATCCACCGTCTCTACTTCCACGACATCGCCCCGCCCGACCGCATCGCCTACCGCATGCAACGCATCGTCTCCTGGTCGGACTCGGCCGACTTCCGCCGCCATCATCCCTTCTCCGCCGCGGTCATCCTCCACCACCGCTTCATGGAGGCGTTCCCCTTCCCCAGCCACTCCGGCAAGATCGGCCGCCTGCTGATGAACCTCGTGCTCCTGCACCACGGCTTCTTCCCCGTCGTCGTGCACTCGACCGACCGCCACCGCTACTACGAAAGCCTTCGCGGCGAGCCCGAAGACCTGTCCGCCATGATCGAAGAGTCCGCCGACAACTCCCTCCGCTCGTGGACCAAGCTCACCGAACACCGCAGGATGCTGGTTGGTTGAAGTCGCCGCCGCAAGCGCCGCCCCGGAGCGGCACATCGTCGTGCGCCCGCTCCGTCCGGCCGACGTCGCATCGCTCGAGTCGCTGATTCGCTCGGTGGAGAATTTCAGCCCCGCCGAAATGGCCTGCGCCGTCGAGCTGGTCGAACTGGCCGCCGGTCCCCCCCCGGGAGCCGACGACTACAAGGTGCTCGTCGCCGAGACCTCGGCCGGCGGGCCGCCCGTCGGCTACGCCTGCTTCGGCCCGACCCCCATGACCCGCAGCACTTGGGACCTCTACTGGATCGCCGTCGCACCCTCCGTCCGCGGCGCCGGATGCGGACGTACGCTGCACGCCGAGGTCGAGCGCGCGGTGCGGGCCGCGGGCGGGCGCCGGCTCCGCGTCGAGACCTCCAGCAAGCAGGACTACGATGCGACGTGCCGTTTCTACCAGCGCGTCGGCTACCTCCCGGCCGGGCGCGTCGAGCGCTTCTACGCGGACGACGACGATCTGCTGATCCTGATCTGCGAGGTGAAGGACTGAGGCTGGAGGCTCCGGGCTTCAGGCTGCAGGGTCCGGATCCCGAAGCCTGGAGCCTGAAGCCCGAAGCCCCGTGAGGAGGAAGCGGATGGACTGGCGGGGCGTTTCGGTCGGGGTCCTGTACGGCAAGCATCACAAGATGGCGCGCGGCGCGGCGCGTGACCTGCTGTCGGACGCCGACACGCTGCGCACCGTGCGCGCGGCCCGGGTCGTCCTGCGCCAGCTCGGCGCCCGCTTCGTCGACCTGGGCCTGGGCGACGACCCGCGCTCGACCCTCGCCCTCCTGGTCTGCCAGCCCCCCGACGTCGTCCTCAACGTCTGCGACGCGCCCCTGGGCGACTCCGCGCTCGAACCCGCGTTGCCCGCGTTTCTCGAACGGCTCGGCATCCCCTACACCGGGTCCCCCCCCGCGGCCCTCGCCCTGTGCCGCGACAAGCCGGCCGTCAAGACGTGCCTCCGCAGGGCCCACGTCCCGACCCCCGCCTGGGTCGTCGTGCCCCCGCGCCGCCGGCCGCAGGGATGGTCCTCGCTGCCCGCCATCGTCAAGCCGGCCACCGAGGACGCCTCCTGCGGCATCGACCGCCGCTCGGTCGTCGCCTCGTCCGCCGAGCTGCGCGACCGCATCGCCTTCGTCCACCGCCGCTACCGCCAGTCCGCCCTCGTCGAGCGCTTCGTCGACGGTCGCGAGCTCAACATCTCGCTCGTCGGTGGCCGCAATCCCAAGGTCCTCCCGCTCGGCGAGATCGACTTCTCCGCCATGCCGCCCGACCGGCCGGCGATCGTCACCTTCGAGGCCAAGTGGCTGACCGGCCAGGTCGAGGATCGCGGCACGAAGCCCATTCCCGCCCGCCCCCTCCCGCGCGAAACGCGCACCGCGCTGCGGGCCCACGCGCTCGCCGCCTGGCGCCTCACCGGGTGCCGCGACTACGCCCGCGTCGACGTGCGGCTCGACTCCCGCGGCCGTCCCTTCGTCCTCGAGGTCAACGCCAACCCCGACCTCGGCCCCGAAGCCGGCCTCGCCCGCGCCTGGTCCCGCGCCGGCGGCGACTGGCCCGGCCTCCTCGTCCACATCCTCTCCCTCGCCCGCCGCCGCTCCCCCCGCCGCCCCTGATTCGCCCCCCCGTTCCGGGACAACGCCGTGTTCGTGCTCGTGTTCGTGGTCGGAACCAATAACCAACAACCAAGAACCAAGAACCCCTAAACTCCCCCTTCGTGCCCCCTCTCCCTCCCCTCCCCCCTCTCCCCCCCCTGCGCATCGACCGCATGCTCGGCCGCCTCGCCCGCTGGCTTCGCCTCCTGGGCGCCGACGCCGCCGACTGGACCGGCGACGACGAGGACGAACTGCTCGCGCTCCTGCGCGGGGAATCGCGCCTTTTTCTCACCCGCCACCGCCGCCGCGCCGCCCGCCTCGCCCTTCGCCGCCTGGCCGTCCTGCGCATCGATGCGAACGACCTGTCCGGCCAGCTCCGGGAGGTCGCCGCACGATTCGACCTGCCCCCGGACACAGCCCGCTTCACCCGCTGCGCCTACTGCAACGCGCCCCTGCGCGAGGCCGCCGCCGCCGAAGCCGCCGCGTGGGTCCCCCCCTTCGTCGCCAAGACCCAGACCCGCTTCTCCCGCTGCCCTTCCTGCCATCGCGTCTTCTGGCGCGGTACCCACCCCGGCCGCCTCGAGCGCGATCTCGCCCGACTCCTCAGTGGGCGACCGTGACGTTGGCCGGAGGGCCGGGCGGCCCCATCAGGAAGTAGCTGGTCCCCTGGAAGGGTACGGCACTCGAGCCGGGAGCCCGGTACCAGAAGCTGGCCTTGGGGCGGAACGTCAAGGTCTGCAGATTCAGCGGATCGCCCCGCGCCACCATCCGGCCCTGGTCGTCGACGATCGAGACCGCCGCCAGGGCGTCGATCTGGATCGTCACCGCCAGCTCGAACTCCGGCAGGAGCCAGTCCGAGCAGCCGGAGCAACCCGCGATCTGGACCAGGTCCCCGGGGTTCACGAACCCCACCCGGGTCGCCTCGAAATACGGCAGTACGTTGCATCCCGCGGGGGAGAGCGGAATGTGATCGCCGCTGCGGTCGCACGCCAGGCCGATGCCGTCCTCGTCGCAGTCCGTCTGGTCATTCGCGACGGACGGGCAGTTGTCGCACACGTCTCCGACCGCGTCCCCGTCCGAGTCGAGCTGCCCGACGTTGGGCACCAGCGGGCAGTTGTCGGCTCCGTCCGCCGCCCCGTCGCCGTCGTCGTCGTCGTCGCAGTCGTCGCCCAGGCCGTCGAGGTCCGTGTCCTTCTGCTCGGACAAGGGGTTCCACAGGGTGGGACAGTTGTCGTCGAAGTTCATCCAGCCGTCCCCGTCGTCGTCCAGGCAGTGGTCCTGATCCTGATCCGCATTCGCCACGACAGGGCAGTTGTCCGCCCCGTCCAGGACGCCGTCGCCGTCGTTGTCGTCGTCGCAGACGTTCCCCTCGCCGTCGCCGTCGGTGTCCACCTGCCCGAAGTTGGCGTTGTCCGGACAGTTGTCCTGCGTGTCCGGCACCTTGTCGTTGTCTCCGTCGGGGTCATGGTAGTCGAGCGTCCCGTCGCAGTCCGCGTCCCCGTAACCGACCGCGATGCCCACCGCCGCGAACGCGTTCCGCGCGGCGCAGACGTCGAGCGAGGTGATCCCGTAGAGCGGCCCGCCGATCTCCGCCGGCGCGTCACGGAAGGCCTTCGCGGTCGTCACCACCAGGTCCCGGACGTCGCGGAAGTCCGAGTTGCTCGTCACGCCGGAGACCAGCGTCCAGTAGAACAGCGCCCCCGCCTTGGTCCGCCCAATCCCGTCCACGTGGTGACCGTGGTGATCGCCGCCCGCCGCGAGCAGGTAGAACGCCTTGTTGATGATCCCGCTGAAGGTGTGCACCCCGCCGTAGTCGTTGGCCAGCACCGCGCCGCCCGATGGCGGGTCGTAGTCCGAGAAGTGGTCGGCGTCGCCGTAGGCCGCAGGGTTCGACATGCTCCGCAGCGGCCCGCCCGCCCCGCCCTCGATGTCCTCGCCGACCAGCCAGTCCGCGTCGTCCACCATCGCCCCCGAGATGTCGGCGAAGCTCTCGTCCAGCGCCCCTGATTGGAAGGCGTAGGTCAGGTTCCCCTCGTAGGAGTCGATGCCGTGGCTCCACTCGTGGGCCAGCGTGTCCAGCGTCGACCAGCCGTCACCGAACCATATCTCCTCGCAGCCGCTCGTCCACTGGGCGTTGTTCCAGTCCCACGCCCCTGTGGTGGGGGCGGCCACGTGCACCATGATCTCGGCCTGCACCTCGTCGTCGTCCAGCGAGTGGCGGTGGTACCGGCCGAAGTAGAAGTCGTACACCTCGTGCGCGAAGTCGTAGGCGTGCTGCCCGTCCAGGTACGAGTCGCTGCCCGCGCCCGGGTAGCCGTCCTCGCCGTCCTCGTCGAACCAGTAGTCGTCGTCGTTCTCGTCCGGCATGCTCCAGCAGTAGCTCGACGTCGTGTGGTTGACCGTCTCGATGTCGAAGTCCTTGCTCGCCGCGTCACCCTCCTCGTCCGCCATCGCCAGCAGCACCGCGCCGTCGAAGGCGTCCACCATGCACAGCCAGTCCACGAACGCGCCGTCCTCGCCCAGGCCGAGGATGTTCACCCGCCACGCCAGGTGCGTCTCGGCCGCCACCGGCGGCTCGTTGCGCACCAGCCCCAGGTTGAAGATCGTCAGCGCGGGCTCCCCGCCCCGCCGCAGGTCGGTGCCCGCGATCGCCAGCAGCGCCTGCTCCGTCGCCTCGTCCCCGTCCAGGCTCGGCGCCGGGAAGGGCCGGATCTCCGGAAGGTAGTGGCCGTTCGTCATGACCACCCGGTCCCCCCGGAGGTGCACCGCAAGCTGCGCGTCGAACACGGGGATTCCCTGGTCCCGCTGCGCGAACGTCATGTGCCGGCCGTCGCCGACCGCGCCCTCCGCCCGGTCCTCGTCGATTCGGATCCGCTCGAGGTACAGCTGCGAAGCCGGATCGGTCAGGCGATACAACTCGCGGTACCGCTCCAGGAAGTCCAGCGCACTCGCGACCGGGTCCCCCACCACGCCCGCCGGGATCGGGACCTCGACCGCTACGAAGGCCGCAACGCCGCCCTCGACCCGCAACTCCGGCTCGATCTCCGACTCCCGAATGAGCCGCTCCACAGCCTCGTTCGCAGGGTCGGGCTCCACCAGGGACTCGCCGTCGCCCCCGTCCCCAGCCGCGTCGGCGTCCGACGCCCCATCCGGCAGGTCCGCGTCGGCGTCCGACCCGCCCGAGTTCCCGGCGTCGTCCGAGCAGCCCCAGCCGATGATGGCGGCGACCAGCGCCCCAAGCAACGAGCGACCGGCGCCGACCCCCCGCAACGTCCCTCGACCCCGTGGCAAAACGAGCCTCAATCCCATGGCCGTGTCCTCCTCCTTCGCGACGACGCGCGTTCCCCCCCCAACTGTCGCTGACCCCCCAAGTTGGCGTCACGACAAGTAAACCAGAACACTAGCAGCACAACGTGGATGGATTCAACGGATAGGTTCGCCACACCAAGGGCGCGCCGCGAGGTCCTCGTCAGCGATCGAACCCGAAGTCGTCGAGCAGCAGCGGCAGGGAGCTGAACACGTCACACGAGTGGCGGACCTCCAACTCGGCGCGAAGCAGAACGAGCAGGGTGTCGTCCTGCAGGCACTCCACGTCGACGGCCCACGTTTCCCATGGGGGCGGCTCGTCGGTGTAGGGGGGCGGCAGCGAACGCTCGTCGTATGCGGCCGTCGCGTACCGCTTGGAGTTCAACCCGATCACCGTGAGAACGATCTCCGGCCCCTCCGGCGGGCCTGCGAGGTAGTCCGGCACGAACCGGGCGCGAAGGCGGAACGTCCGGGCCCCCGCCGCTGCCGCCCGCGACCAAGCGCCTCCGCCACCTCGTCCGCCGGCCCCGATCACTCGCGCAACCTCCGTCGACCGCGTCCAAGCGTAGCACCCCGCCGCGGCGTCTGCCACGCGGGCCATCGGGACCCCCCACGCGGGTCCTGCCTTTCCCCTCTGCGTCTCTGCGTCTCTGCGCGAGAATTCCCTTCCCTGCCGCCGCCCACCGCCACACTTGACATCTCAGCCCAACAATCGTTTGATTGGCACCCCCGGGCACAGCGGGGGAGGGCGGACGGGGGATTCGGACGGAGCGCTCGACATGGCAAACCTCGTACCCACTCGCATCGCCCCTCGTCGCCTCGCCGCGCTCGTCGCGGCACCCCTGCTGCTCTCGCTCGCCGCCTCCTCCCCCACCCGTGCCTCGACCTCGGACTCCGACCTCCCCGTCCTCGCCGGGCCGATCCCGGTCGGCCCCGCCGACGTCCGCGTCGATGCCGCCGCCTACGACGTCGCGTTCGGCGAGGGCGCGCGTATGGCCCACGTCGGCATCTCGTTCACCGTGACCTCGCCCTCCGGCGGCGAACTGGCCCTCGCGTTCGGCGCGCGCGGCGCGTGGCGGCTGGAGGCCGACGTCGATGGCGCGCCGCTCGCCGTCGAGCGCCCGCCGGATCTGCCGTTGCCCGGCGGTCCGTACGACGATCGCGTACTCCTCCGCGTCCCGCTCCTCCCCGGCATCCCCGCCGCCGTCCACGTGCGCGTGCTCGGCGATACCGCCGGCCTCGAACGCGAGGCGACCCTCACCTATCCGCAGGCGACGTTCCTGCTCAACCGGCTGCTCGACCAGCCCCGCGGGCGCGCCGTGTCCTTCCAGCCCGGCCCGCTCCTCGCCGGCGCCCCCGACCTGCGCATGCGTGTGGAGACCATCTCGCCGCAGCGGCCCGAGGCCCCGGTGACCGGGGAAGCGATCGAGTCCGCGGGGCGCACCGTCGTCGAAGGCTCCGTCGTCGCCGACCTCGCCGCGCCGGTCGAGGTCGCCGCCGTGGAGGGCGACTACCAGGCCCCGCGCAACTGGGGCATCGTCTTCGGCATCGGCGCCGCCGTCGATTGGGCCCGCACCCAGCGCATCGACCGCGATCCCGACACCGGCGCGGAAACCGGCCGTACGTGGGTCACGCTCGACGCCGGCGACCCCGCCAGCCGCGTCTGGTTCCGCGGCCTGTTCGCCTGGGCCTTCCGCCCCAAATGGCGTATGGAGGTCGGCGTCGAGGGCGACTTCGCCGGCGCGCTCGAACTCCCCCTCACCTTCACCTGGTTCCCCCAGGACGGACGCCCGGGCTTCTTCGACTACTTCGGCGACTACCACTTCTTCTTCGGCGCCGCCCTCCAGCTCATCAACGACCGCATGCCCGAGGACCACGGCTTCGACCCCCGCCCGTTCCTGCGCCTGGGCGGCGGCGTCCGCTTCCTGGTGGTCACCCTCGACGTCGCCTATGAGTTCTCCCCGCCCGTCGGCGACTGGGACGGCCGCTGGGGCGGCTTCGAGCACAAGCTCTTCATCACCTTCCCCTTCACCTTCTGATTCCCCTCCCCCCCTCTCCAGCCGTCCTCCCCACCTCTCCTCATGCCCCCTCTCCCCCTCACCGGCAAACCCTCTCCGGCACCGGCGACGCGAACACCTTCCCCGTCGTCCCGTCGTGGAACCAGCACCCATCGCAGCCGTCCAGCACCGTCTCGACGTCCGGCGCCTCCGTGAAGGTTCCCCCCTCCACCCGTCCCGGCGCGTCCGCCGACACCACTTGCCAGTCCAGCTCCAGCACCACGGCCGCGCCTTCGTCGAGCTGCGTGACGCTCAGCTCCACGCAATCGGTCCCCGCCGTCACGCGGACCTCCTCGATGACGCCCACGTAGTCCGGCGCCGGGTCGGTCGGAACCGAATCGATGCTCCACGTCGCCGTCTCGCCCACCGGCGGCGGCACGACCCGCAGCCGGTGCGGCCCCGCCGCATCGCCCGGATCGACCGCGTCCGCCGCGCCCGTCTCGACCATCGTGTCGATTTCCGCCGGCAACATCGGCACGATCGCGCCGGCCGCAAGGAACACGGGCGCCGCGTCGACCGGGTTCGGCGCATCGATGTCCGTCGGCCCCGCGTACACGTCCCCCGTCCACCAGTCGACCCACGTCCCCGCCGGCAGGTGCACCCGCCGCGGATCCTCGCCGCGGCAGCCCGGCGCGACCAGCACCCGCGGCCCCAGCAGGTATGCGCAGTCGTCCTCCCGCGCCGCCGCGTCGTCCGGATAGGCCAGGCCCAGCGGCATCACCGAGGGCCGCGACGGCGCGGCCGCCGCCTCGCAGACCAGCACGTACAGGTACGGGAAGAGCTGCTGGTGCAGCTTCATCAGCTTGCGCATCGCCGGCAGCACCCAGGCCTCCGGGAACTGCACCGTGTCCCAGGGGTTGTGCGAGTCGCCCCCGCCCCCGAGCTGCATCACCGGCGTGAACGCCGTGTGCGCCGCCCACCGCACCAGCGTCTCGCTCGTCGGCGCCCCGTTGCGGAACCCTCCCGTGTCCGACCCGAACGTCGGGAAGCCCGACACCGCCAGCGACTGCAGCGCGTGCACCGCCGACGCCAGACCGCCCACCGAGGGCCCGTCCGGCGTCTCGTCGCCGGGATACGAGAGGTCCGAATCAAGGTCCCCCGGCCAGATGCAATCGACCTCCTGCTGGCCGCCCAGCGTCGAGGCCCTGCCGATCAGGAAACCGTCCGGACGATCGGCATCGACCGCCGAGCGGTACGCGCGGTGGTAGAGCGTCGAGTAGACGTTGTGCGTCTCCGCTTCCGTCGAGCCGTCGGCGAAGCGCAACCCCAAGCGCGATCCCACCAGGCTGACCGTCAGCTCGCCGTAGTCCAGCTTGAACCCATCGATGCCCAGCCCCGTCGCCCGCCGCGCGGTCTGCGTCCACCACGCGCGCGCCGCCTCCCCCGTGAAGTCGATCATCGCTCCCGTCTTCCCGCTGGTCCACGGGAACTGCGCGGCGTGGCCCGAGCTGTTTTGCACGAAGTGCCCCGCCGCGTCGGCCTCCTCGAACAGCCCGCCCGTGTCGGGGTTCATCCCCGCGTGCACCTCCGAATCGTCGGAGCTGTCCAGGTACGGCGTCGACCACGCGAGCACCTTGTAGCCCGCGTCGTGGAGCTGCCCGATCATCGCCTCCGCCCCCGGGAACTGGACGGGGTTGAACGTGAAGTCGTTGTAGGCCGTCTGCCACGGGTTATCGATCCACAGCACCGACACCGGCAGGTCGTTCGCCCGGATCGCCGCCGCGTCCGCCAGCAGCTCCGCCCCGTCCGCCAGCTCGTTGCGCCAAAGCTGCGGCCCGAAGGCCCACACCGGCGGAATCCGCGCCGCACCCGTCAGCGCCGCCACGCCGCCCGCCAATACCCACGGATCGGGCGACGTCACGACGTGGAAGGTGAACCCGACCGAGGCGAACGTCGCCGTCGCCACGTTCGCCTCCGTCGCCCCCAGGTCGAAGCCCGCCGGATGCGTGTCCTCGACCAGCACCGCATAGCCCCGCGTCGAGACGACCCACGGCACCGGCACGTGCACCTCGTTCAGGTTCGACTCCGAGTCCGCCAGCTCCATCTGCATCGCGTGCCGGCGTCCCCGCGCCTCCGGCGCATCGAACCGCTCGCCCAGCCCGTACAAGCCCTCGCCCGGCTCCAGCGCCCACGCCAGGCGCGTGAAGGCGACCGAGCCCGGCTCCCGCACACGCACGCTCACCGTCGTCCAGCAACGAGTCGCAGGCCCCTCCTCCGGCGTCCGATCGCACCGCCTCGTCAGCTCGACGTCCAGCCCTTCCCCCACCAGCGGGTCGATCTCCACGTCCAGCACCGCGTGCTCGCCCTCCACCGTCGCCGAACGTACGCGGCCGGGCCGGATCCACGAGCCCGGTGCCGGATCCATCGGGTCGTAGTAGCGGGCGGGGTTCATCCGCGTGGAGTACGCGCCGAACGACAAGAGGCCCAGCTCCGGCACGTCCGACCCCGGCGCAACCCAGTCGGCTCCGCCCGCCAGCTCGACGCGCAGGTCGAACGGCGACCGCGTCACCGTCGCCGCCGCCGGCCCCTCGCCCACGACCACGTCGCCGGCCGGGCTCTCCGAACTGCAGGAGGCCAAGAACAAACAGGGCAGGGCAACCACCACAACACGCGCGGTGCGTTTCATGGACGCCAGTATACCGATTTCCGCTTTCGGAGCCCTATGTGACGCCCCTCCCCTCCCCGTCTCTCCAGCCGGCCTCCCCACCTCACCTTGGCCGGCTTCCGGACTCCTCGGTCTGGGGCGCCAGCCTCGCCTAGCTCATCACCGGACGGAACAGCCCGAACACCGCGCCTTGCGGGTCGGCCACGACCGAGATGCGACCCACCTCGGGCACGTCGAACGGCGCCATCAGCACGGCGGCGCCGAGCGCCCGCGCCCGGTCCGTCATCGCGTCGGCGTCGTCCACGTTGAAGTACACCATCCACGCCCCGCGATCCGCCGGCGCCCCCGGCGGCGTCTTCATCAGACCCGCCTCCATCGCCTCGCCGCGCATGAACAGCTCGTACTGCATCCCGCCCATCATCGGCGCCGCCGCGACCTTCCAGCCGAAGACTGCCGCGTAGAACGGCCCTGCCTTCGCCGGGTCCGGCGTCACCAGCTCGTTCCAGCCCACCATCCCAACCGCGGGCGGCTGGTCCAGGTCACGCATCGGCGGGCCGTCGAGCTGGATCGGTGACAGCGCCCCGCCCGTCGGATCGGCCAGCACCGCGAACCGCCCGACCCCGGGGATCGGCATCGGCGGGACGATCACCGCTCCACCGCCCGCCTGCGCCGTTCGGCACGCCGCGTCGATGTCCGCCACTCCCACGTAGGGCAGCCAGTGCGGCGGCACCCCCGGCATCGGCAGCTTCGCCGCCCCGGCGAACGTGACGCCCCCGGCCGCGAACATCTGGTACGTCCCCGCGGGCCCCATGTCCATCGCCTGGGTCGTCCAGCCGAACAGCCCGCGGTAGAACCCGAGCGCCGCGTCGACGTCCGGCACCATCAGGTCGTGCCAGCAGAACCGCCCCGCCGCAATCGCCTTCCCCGCAGCCGTCGCCGCAGCCGTCGCCGGCGCCGCCTTCGCGGCCGGCTTCCGTGCCGCCTGCCGCGCCGGAGCCTTGCTCGCTGCCTTCGCCGCGACCTTCGCCACAGGCTTCCGCACCGGCTTCGGCGCCGCCTTGCGCACCGGCTTCTTCACGACGACCTTGCGCACCGGCTTCTTCGCCGCGACCTTGCGCGCGGGCTTCTTCGGCGCCGCCTTGCGCGCCGGCTTCTTCGCGACGACCTTGCGTGCGGGCTTCCTCCCCGCCGCCTTCGTCACCTTGCGCACCGCCTTCCTCGCGACCTTCTTCGGCTTGGCCATGCTTCACCTCCCCATTCTCCGGCAGAATCGGAATCTGCCGGTTTCTACCCCGCCCCACCCCACCGATGCAAGCCGATCCGGAACTACCGGAACACGTCGTCGAACGACAGGTCGGCGTCCACCGGTCCCCTCGCCGCCACCCAACGCACCGCCGCGACGAACAGCTCCGGATGCGCTTCCGCCTCCCCGCGCGCCAGCACCGGATTCGGGCTGAACAGCACGATGCGGCCGCATCCGTACTCCGCCGCCAACGCCGCCGGCGTCCCCGGCAGCTCCCCGGCGCTCGTTCCGCACGACGCGCAGTACTGGTCCTCCCGGTACTCCAGCAGCGGCACGAACGGCGCCAGGCCCTCCGCCGGGTCGCGCCGGAACACGGGCCCGTTCGCGTAGAACAGCTCCAGGGTCTCGCCGCCGCCGACCGGACCCACGTCCAGCATGGCGATCCCTCGGCGCCACGCGTCCTCGCTCCAACTCCGTGCCGCCACCAGCTCCAGATGGTGGTACTCCCGCGGACCCTGCATCGCGAGGTACGCTCCCGCGCAGATGCCCACGTACCCGCCCCCGGCCCCCACGAACTCGCGCACGATCCGCCTCCCCTTCTCCTCCAGCAGCCGGCCCTGCACCGACCCGATCCCCCCCGAGAAGACGACGACGTCGCGTCCCTCCAACTCCCCGCCCCGCACCTCGCTCGGGCTCACCATCGCCGCGTCGAACCCCCCCGCTCCCTCCAGCGCCTCCAACGCCTCGCGAAGCCCTTCCTCCCCCACTCCCTGCGCCTCGTAGAACGCGACCCGGATCGGTCCCCCCGCGTCCCGCGCGTACTCCTCGAGCCCGTCGTCGCCCCTCGTCCCGAACCGCTCGAAGTCGTCCGCATCCGCGGCGCGGTCAGCCCCCCCGTCGCCCGCCGCCGCTTCCTCCGCGAGGTCGCCCGCATCCCCCCCCGCGCGGCCCGCCCACTCGGCGTCCGCGTTGCCCTCTCCCTCCGCCCGGGTGTCCTCTCTCCCGCGCCTCTGCGCCTCTGCGTCCAGGCGCGGGTCCGCCTCGAGCGTGGTCGAAGCGAGGTCCTCCCCGTGCGGGCTGTCCCGCGTCGTGCAGTTCACCAGGGTCTGCGCCTGCAGGAGGAAGAAAACGAAGCGCCCGGCGGAAACCGGGAGGCCGAAACCCCGCGGCTTGCGCGCGGGCGCGCCCCGCACCACGGGACCAGGGACGATCTGCCGGCCGGGCTCAGGCCGACTCGGCCAGCCGCGCCTGATGCGTCGCGGCCAGCAGCTCGTCCTTCTCCGCCCGCAGCGCGTTGAGCTCGTCCAAGAGCCGCTGCTGCTCGGAGAACAGCTCCGACTGCCGGCGCAGGATGGCGCCGATCTGCTCCACCATCTCCCGGACCGTGGCCTGGCTTTGCTCATGCATGGGCCGGATGGAACCGCGGACGAGCCGATCGGTCAAGTTTCCGGCACGGAAACGACGCTCACGCCTTGCGCAGCACCCGGATGATCTCGCCGACGATGCACACCGCCAGCTCGCCCGGCGTCTCCGCCCCGATGTCCAGCCCGATCGGCGCCCGCAGCGCCGCCAGCCGCTCCGCCGCGACCCCGCCCCGCGCCAGCGCCTCCCGCGCCGCCGCAACCTTGCGCCTGCTCCCGATCATCCCCACGTACGCCGTCGCCGGCCCGCGCAGCGCGTCGCCGACGATTCGCTCGTCGTGCGCGTGCCCCCGCGTCACCACCACGACGCAGTCCTCCTTCCGCAGCACCGCCGCCTGCACCGCCCGCTCCGCTCCCGCTGCCTGCACCGCCAAACCCTCGGCAGCCAGCGGCGCCAGCAGATCGTCACGGTCATCGAGCACCAGCGGCAGGAAACCCGCGTCGCGCGCCACTCGCGCCGTCGCCGCCCCCACGTGGCCCGCCCCGAAGATCACCACGCGCCGCGGCGCCCCCAGCACCTCGATCCGCACCCGCACCGTTCCCCCGCACTGCGCCGGCAACCCCCCCTCCGCCGACTCGTCCAGCACCAGCTCCGCCGTCTCCCCCCGCCCGGCCCCCAGGCACGCCCGCGCCCGATCGTTGATCCGCGCCTCCAGCACCCCGCCCCCCACCGTCCCCACCGACCGCCCCCCGTCCGGCACCGCCATCTTCGCCCCCGCCTCCCGCGGCGCCGACCCGCTCGTCTCCTCCACCGTGCACAACGCCACCGCACGCCCTTCCTCCAAGTACCGCACCACCGCCCGGAACACGTCCAGCGTCTCCACCCCCTGCTCCGCCGCGTTCGCCGCCTTCCCCTGCTCCTTGTCCGTCATCTGTCCCTGCCTTCTCAGCGTTCCTCTCAGCGCCCTCAGCGTCTCAGTGGTAAGTCGGATCTCCGCGCCCTCCGCCGAAGGCGCCCTGAGCTTGTCCAAGGGCCCTCCCCTCAGCTCCCTCCCCCCCCCGCGTCCTCCCTCCGATCGAAATCGTCCAGCACCGCCGGATCCCCCGTCTCCGCGATCTCCATCCCCCACCCGCGGTCCCCCATCCACCCCCGCAGCCCCCCCGGGTACCCCTCCGGCGCCTCGAGCACCTCCCCCACCCTCCTCCCCGAAATCCACACCGGATGCCCGCGCCGCCCCCCGAACCCCGCCACCACCGCGTCGGCCTCCCGGCCGCCCCGCACCAGCCCCTCGATCATTCCCCACACCGTCGAGGACGCCACGCGCGGCGCGTCGACCGGATGCACGAACGCCCCCCGCTCCCCCGCCCCCTCCGCCGCCGCCAGCCCCGCCCGCACCGAAGCGAACATCGGCGCCGAGGGATCGGAGATGCGCACGGTCGTGATTCTCCCGATCCCTCCCAGCAGCCGCTCCGCCTCGTCCCCCCCCGCCCCCAGCACCACGACCACCTCCGGACAACCGCCCTCCAGGAACGACCGCGCGACTCGCACGCACAGCGCCTCGCCCCCCAGCCGCAACAGCGCCTTCGGCCCGCCCATCCTCCGGCCCTCTCCCGCCGCCACCACGACCGCCGGCGGCGCCTCCCGCCGCGCCCGCAGCCCCAGGAACACCCGCTCCGCCGTCGCCGGCAGCTCCGTCACCGGCAGCCCCGTCGCATGCCGCACCGCCGCCGCGATCGCCGCCGCCGCCGGCACGAACGAAGGCTCCCCCAGGCTCTTGGCCCCGAACGGCCCCGGCGGCGAATACCCCTCCACGAATTCGACGTCGACCTCCGGCACGTCCAGCGCCGTCGGCACCAGGTAGTTCGACAGGTTCGCGTTGACGACCCGCCCCTCGCGAAGCTGCAGCTCCTCCAGCAGCGCGTAGCCCACCCCCTGCACCACGCCGCCCTCCACCTGCGCCCGCGCCAGCACAGGATTGACGACCGTGCCGATGTCGTACGCCGCCCAGACCTTCTCCACCCGCACCCGCCCCGTCGCCGTGTCCACCTCGACCTGCGCCACGTCCGCGGCGTGCGTGTACGCCACGTACGCGTCTCCCTGCCCGACCGCGGGCTCCCACGACCCGTAGACGTTGCGCATCCGGCCGCGCACCTCGACCGGCTCGCCCTGAGCACCGTCGAAGGGCTCTCCCTCCGGACTCGCCTCGGCCACCGCGCGCTCCCATCGCTCCAGGTCGTGCATCGCCCCCCGCGCCGCCGCCCCAGGCAGTCCCAGCCTCTCCCGCAGCCGCCGCGCCCCGTCCAGGATCGCCATCCCCCCCACCATCGTCACCCGCGACGCCGCGCTCGGCCCGCAGTCCCCCACCTCGCCCGTGTGCGGCGGCAGCATCCGGATCCGCTCCAGCGGCAGATCCAGCGCGTCGGCCGCGATCTGCGCCAGCACCGTCAAAGCCCCCTGGCCCATGTCCGTCAGCCCCGTCCGTACCTCGACCACCCCGTCCGAGCGCGCCCGCAGCACCGCCTCCGCGTGGTCCAGCTCCTGGTCCACGACCCCCAGGTTGCAGCCGAACTGCAAGAGCGCCACGCCCAGGCCGCGGCGCCACCGGCCGCCCCGCGCGTTCGCCGCCTCCGCCTTCGCCCGCGCCTCCGCCCAGCTCGATCGCCTCCGCACCGACTCCAGCACCTCCGCCAGGTGCAGATCGGTCGTGAACACCTGCCCCGTCGCGTTGGCGTCCCCCGGCCGCAGCAGGTTCTGGAACCGCAGCTCCATCGGATCGCGACCCAGCCGCGCCGCCATCCGGTCCAGGATCGCCTCGTGCGCGAACAGCGCCTGCGGATGGCCGAACCCCCGGAACGCGCTGGCCGGGACGTTGTTCGTAAAAACCGCGCGCGCTTCGATGTCGATTCCCGCAACGCGGTACGGCCCCGCCATCACGTTGAACGACCGCCACAGCACGATCGGCGACATCGCCGCGTACGCGCCCGCGTCCGCGACCGCATCGACCTTCGCCCCCAGCAGCGTCCCGTCCCGCCGCGCGCCCAGCCGCGTGCGGATGCGGTACGGGTGACGCTTGCTCGTCACCGCCATGTCCTCGTCGCGCTCGTACACCAGCTTCACCGGCTTGCCGCAAAGACGCGCCAAGAGGGCCGCGCACGCCGCCACCTCGTTCGGATAGTCTTGCTTCCCCCCGAACCCGCCCCCCAGCGGCGTCGGCGCGATTCGCGCCCGCTCCGGCTCCACCCCCAGCACCTGCGCCACCTTCTCCCGCGCGTGGTACGGACACTGGATCGAGCCGCGCACCGTGACGCCCCCGTCCGCGTCCGGAACCGCCAAAACCCCCTGCGGCTCCAGGTACGCGTGCTCCTGCCGGCTCGTGCGGAAGATCTCCTCGACGACGACGTCCGACGCCTCGAGCGCCCCCGTCGCGTCGCCGTGCCGCAGCACGTACCGCGCGCACTCGTTGCCCAACTCGTGTACTCGGGGCGCGTCCGGCCGCAGCGCCAGGTCCGGGTCGTGGACCGCCGGCAGGGCCTCGACGTCGACCCGCACCAGCCGCGCCGCCTCCCGCGCCGCCTCCCGCGTCCGCGCCGCGACCAGCGCCACGCGGTCGCCCGGGAACCGCACCCGCTCCCACGCCAGGAGCGGCTGATCGTCCCGCACCGCCCCGACCTCGTTGCGCCCCGGAATGTCCGCCGCCGTCGCCACCAGCACCACGCCCGGCACCGCCCGCGCCTCGTCCACGTGCACGGCCTTCACCCTGCCGTGCGCGACCCACGCGTAGGCCGCCGCGCCGTGCAGCATCCCCGGCTCGCTGAGGTCGTCGACGTAGCGGATCCGCCCCAAGGCCCGGTCCAGCCCGTCGCGTCGCGGGACCGCCGCACCCACCGCCGCCCCGAACGACGGCCGTACCGCCGTCTCCGTTCCGGCCCGCGCCGCCGCCTCGATCCCCGCCACGATGCCCGCGTAGCCCGTGCACCGGCAGAGGTGCCCGCCCAGCGCCTCCGCAATCCGCTCGCGCGACGGTGCCGGCTCCCGCTCCAGGAGTGCGTGCGCGCTCAGCACGATCCCCGGCGTGCAGAACCCGCACTGCACCCCCCCCGCCTCGACCAGGTGCCGCGCGACCTCGTGCGGGTCGCCCGCGATGAACGCCTCGATCGTCGTCACCTCCCGCCCCTCGACCTGCCCCGCCAGGAGCAGGCACGCCGCCGCCGGCTGGCCATCGATCAGCACCGTACACGCCCCGCACTCCCCCTCCCCGCACCCCTCCTTCGTCCCCGTGAGCCGAAAGTCCTCCCGCAGCACATCGATCAAGCGCCGCGCCGGATGCGCCTCCAGCGCCACCGCCGTCCCGTTCAACCGGAACCGCACCGTCATCCGATCACCAACATCTCGTCGCCCGCCCGCGGATGGCTGGTAGCCGGTAGCTCGTGGCTCGTAGCTCGCATCTCACGACTCACGACTCACGACTCCCCCCTGCTCCCCCCTCACCCTCCCCAATGCCACGCGCAGCGCCTCCCCCAGCGCCCCCACCCGGTACGCCCGGCTCGCCCGCGCATCGCTGATCGGAAAGGTCTCGGTCGCCAGCGCCTGCACTGCCGTCGCGACCTGCACCGGCGCGCTCTCGTTCGCCGCCATCCCCAGCAGCGCCTCCGCCGTGCGCGGGCACGGCAGCACCCGCGGCGCCACCGCCCCGGCCGCCACCCGCGCCCACGAGACCCTCCCCTCGCGGACTTCCATGTGCACCGCCACCGACGCCACCGCGATCGCGAGCTGCCGCCGGTACACCAGCCGCTCGTAGGCCCCCGGACCGCGCTGGAACGGGACCGTCACCTCCGTGATCAGCTCGTCCGGCCGCCGCACGGTCTTCCCCGGACCCGACGGGAAGTCCTCCACCGCCAGCTCGCGCGTCCCTCCCTGCGACGCCAGCGTGATCCGCGCGCCCAGCGCCACGAGCGCCGGGGCGAGGTCCGCGACCGGCGAGGCGTTGCCCAGATTCCCGCCCAGGGTCGCGCGCCCGCGGATCTGCGGCGAGCCGAACTCCGCCGTCGCCTCGCACAGCAGCGGCGTGCGGCGCCCGACCAGCGGCGACGACCGGATGTCCGCGATGCGCACCGCCGCCCCCAGGACCAGCGCGTCGCCGCGCTCCTCCAGGCCGTCCAGGTCGATGCATCCCAGATCGACGAGCGTGTGCTCCGCGCCCACGAGCCCGTGCCGGAGGCGCAGCGCGACGTCCGTGCCCCCCGCCAGTGGCACCGCGTGTTCGCCCAGCCGCGCCAACAGCGCCAGCGCCTCCTCGAGGTTCGCAGGTCGTTCGTACCCGGGACGTCCGTCGCCCGTCACGGCGCCGGAGTGTAGGTGCGCTCGGGTCCCCCGGGCAAGCAGGAGTTGGGGGGGAGTTGTTGGTTGTTGGTGGGTCGATCGGGTCGAGTTGTTGGTCCGGAGGTGCGGCGCGTCGCGCGGTCGGTTCTTGGCCGTTGGTCCGGAGGCGGCCCTCCGGTCGCCGGTCCCCCAGCCTGCCCAGCAGGCTTCGTGGTGCAGCCGGCGCCTTCAGACGTCGGTCGCCGCCCCCCAGCCTGCGCAGCAGGCTTCGTGGTGCAGCCGGCGCCTTCAGGCGCCGGCCGCTGGTCTTGCCGGTCGCCTACAAATTCTCGCCGCTCTTGAACATCTCGTTGATGAAGTTCTGCCGGATCTTGATGAGCGAGATCGTCGGCCGGTGGCCGCGCGCGTACAGCGCGTCCAGGTCCGGGCGATACAGGCTCGACTCGACGAGCTCATCGCCGAACGTGTAGTTGGCGTACGGCACCCCTTCCTCCGGATCGTCCGCAGCGGCCGGCACGGCTCCCATCAGCATCCCCAGCGCAACGACGACGGTCAACAGCTTCATCTTCCTTCCCTCCTTGTCCCTCGGGCCGCGACTGCGGCGTTCGACATTGCGTTGGACCCCGCTGCTCCGTCGTCCTTGGCGACGCGCCTCGTGCCCGCTCTCCAGTCGACGCGGGTAGCCCGACCAATCGGTGGCAAGGCTCAGGTACCCGCGCGGACCTTCGGCCTGCCGACCGGGCCGGCACGATCGTCGATTCCGGGATGCTGCCGAGGAGAAGGATGAACACGTCTCAGTTGTGGGCGCACAGCACGACGCGGTAGCGCACGCCGCCGCCCCGGAGCGTCATCTCGATGTGGTCATCCGCCCCGGGCGGGCCGCCGTGGTCCGAAACGTACGTGTCTCCCGGCATAGGGTTGTCGTACCCGACCCCGCTGGCGCACGGCCTACAGGCCGGTGTGGCGCTGGGCATGAGATCCCCGCCGAGCGTCACGCCGGATGGTACCTCCATCACGGTGAGCTCGACCCTCGTCCCGCTCGCGCCCTCCGCTCGGCGGACGATGTGGATCCGGCCGGCCTCGCTTGCGCAGTCGTCGGTGCCCGTTACCTCGATCGTCCGACAGGCTGGGTCGTCAAAGGGACTTCCGTCGGACACCGCCAATTCGTCCAGGCACACGGGAACTGCCCCATCAAGGCAGATCGGCGCCGGCGCGCACTCCTCGTGATCCAAGTAGGACTGGTAGCATCCGCCGACCGCCGCAACCAGCAACGGCAGAAGGGTCGCCGCAGCCCGTCGCTCGGTCCGATCGTCCACTCCGACCACGACGTCCTCCGTTCGTCCCTGGACGTTAGCAGGATTCGAACCGGATCGACAGAACCGTGCTCGACAATTCGCTGTTCCGGCAACTACCCGAACTCGCGATCGGAACGCTCCCTGGACGGCGCTCCAGGCGGCCGCGTCGGTGCCACCGGCAGTTGCCGACCCGCCAACCGAGTTGGCAGTCCCTTACCGCTTCCTCCCGATAGGATCCCTGGAACGCAACCCTGGCGCCGCGTCCCATCCGCCTGATGCGTCCCGTCCAGCTTCCCCCCACCACTTGACCATCGACCGTTCCCACGTCACGCTTCACCCGTGCCCCGCGTCCTCGCCGCCGTCGCCCTCGCCGCGCTGGCCGCCGCCTGCGGCGGCTCCGCCGGCCACAACGACGCCGACGCCACGTCGCCCGAGGCGCCCGACGCCGACTCCGATGCCTCTCCGGACCAGTCCTCCGACGACCGCGGTGCGCGCGACCAGGCACCCGATGACGCCGCCTCCGACTCCGCGGACGACGAAGCCGACGGCGACGACGCGGACGCCCAGGACGACTCCCCGCCCTCCCTCGACATTGCCGAAGTCGGCCTCGACGCCTTGCTCGGCGACACCCCGCCCGAACCCCCTCCCGCCTGGTGCCCCGCCGGCTCTCCCGCGGCGCCCTGCCGCCCGGCCGAAACACGTCCCACAGGTTGGGTCGACGGCACCGCGATCGCCGAACGCTTCGTCGATGACGGCTTCATCCTCCTCCAGGACGTGACGTACCACGGCCTGTCGGACCTCGTCAGCATGCTCCTCTGGACCCACGTGCCGCTCGCGGGTCGCGAAGAGACCGCCATGGTCCGAGAAAACTCGGCGGACGCCCAGGCGGACTGGAACGGCGACGGCCTCGGCGTCGTCGTGCCGACCAGTGACGACCACCACGCCGTCGGGGCCTTCGTGCTCGCGGACGCCTCCGGCACCCTGCTCGACGACAACCCGTGGGACAACGACGGTTGCTGGCTCGTCTGGCTCGGACGCGGATACCTCTGCCTCCGGTTTCCCTCGGACGACCCGAGCCTCCTCGCGTTCATGGGGCTGGATCCGGCCGGCCGATTCGTGGGCCTGCGGACGACGGACCTGGGCGGAATCGCCCTGACCGGGACCACCAGCCTGCCGGAGCTCGGGTTCGTCTACCTCCCCCGCGGCGAGGAGCTGCCCTGGTTCCGTGTGTCCGACGCGCTTGGCGGGGCGCTCGGCACTCCCGTCGCCCTCCCGGACGTGCCACCGCCCGGGCCGATGGCGTGCCTCGTCCCGGCGTTGGCCGCAACCCCGACGGGCTGGGCCGTGGCCTACCTCTCGCCCGTCGGCCCCGTCACTCGGGATACGACCGACGGACCCGCAAACCTCCTCCGCGCCGAGCTGCGCGTCCGGTTCCTCGACCCCGCCGGAGTCCCCACCGGCGAGCCCATCATCCTCGACGTGCTCGAAACCTACCCGGAGGAGTCCCCGACCTGCCGGACGCCGCTGGGAGCCGCAGCTTCCGGTGACGACGTGCTCGTCGCCTGGCGGCATCTCCAACTCCTCGAGGACACCACGACCGACCCGCCCCGAATCCAGCTCGCCGCGAGCTTCCGCGCCCGCGCCGCCACGCCCGATGGCCGACTGGGCGAAGTCGTCGAATGGGGCCTCGTCGAGCGCGCTCGCGACCTCGGCCGGCCGACCATCCGCGTTCACCGCGCCGGCCCCGCCGTCCTTCTCCTCGCTCCCGACGCCTACCCCCCTGGGGGCGACGGACCGAGCGAGTCCCTGACCTGGGCCGGCTGCTGCGAGTAGCCGCGTCCTCCTACGCGTGGCCGCCAGGGGAACACCGCGAGGGACGCAGATCCCGCCTCGGCGCGACCGTCACGACCATCGGCCCCGTGATCCGTTTCGGCTCCTGCATGGCACAGGTAGGATCAGGGAACGGGGACCGCACCGGCTGCGTACCCCGGAGGAGTGCAAGATGCCTGCTCGCAGCACGCTCGTGGTGATCGCCGTCGCGTGGCCCTGGACGGTCCTCCCGGCCGGCTGCGGCGGCGACACGATCCTGGCGTCGACCGATGGGCGCGCGGACCGGCCGGCGGACGGAGCCGACGCGGACGTCGACCCTGCGGACGATGCCACCGACGCCGGGACCGAGGACGACGCCTCGGACGCCGATCGCTCGTGGCCCGACGTCGTCCCCGAATACGTCGAGCTTCCCCCGCCGGCCGAAGGACCCCAATGCGGCGACGGCGTCGTCGACGAAGGCGAGGAGTGCGACGACCGGAATCGCCTGAACGGCGACGGCTGCGACTGGCTGTGTCGCCTCGGCGACGGCGACCCGCCCCCGGAGCCGGACCCGGAGGTCCCGCCGTACGAGGCCTCCGGCCCTCCGGTCCCCGTGTCCGACGCGGGTCCGTTCGACGGGCCGTACGAGCGCCTCCCGCTGACCTGGAACGGCCGCGAGTTCGCGACCGTGTTCCATGAGGGCGACGACGACTTCTGGATCCGCTTCCGGCGCTTCGGCCTGGACGGCGTCGCCATCCCTCCGGACTGGACGTACGACGTGGCGAGCTGGATTCCCGGCCTGGAGCTGGTCTGGACCGGCTCGGGTTACGGGCTGTTCTACGCGGAGATCGGATGGGGCATCTTCTACCGGCGTCTCGACCCGGACGGGAAACCGGCCGGCAGCCTGGTCCTCGTCGAGCCGGACCCCACCGCCCGCATGCCCGCCGCCGACGTCGCGGGAGACGGCTTCATCATGACCTGGCGCGCCGGCGAGACGGGTGGCTCCTGCGGCGGCTGGGGCCTCCCGCCGTCTTCCACGCGCGTCCGTTTCGTCGACTCGCTGGGACGCACCTCGGGCGATCCCATCGTGGTCGACGCCTTCACCGGCGGTCCTCCCTACGTCGCGTCCGGGGACGGGGGGTTCGGGGTCTTGGCGTTCGTCAACAGCTCGCCGGAGCTGCCGAGCTGCGCGTCGCGCTTCGTGCACCTGAACGCCGACCTCTCCGAGCGGACGGCCTCCGGCGTGTTGAGCGACGGGCACGGCGGGGACGTGAAGTGGGTGGACGGCAGGTACGTCGTCGGCTGGGGACACTACGACACGTTCGCCGGCGGGTCTTCCGAAGCGTGCGTCGGCTGGTTCGACAACGCCGGGGTGATGACGGGGCCGCCCGTCTGTAGCCGGGTGACGCCGGACATCGGCCGCTATCCCATGCGCGTCGCCGCCGGCGACCGCGGGCTCGCGCTCGTCTCCACCAGTGAGGCGGACATCGTCTTCCTGCGCACCGACCTCCGCGGCGTCGCGGTGGGCTCGCCCGGCGTCATTTCCTATGGCATGGTTCCGTCCCCGGGCCCCTACAACACCGTGTGGGCGGACTCCGGATTCGCCATCCTCTACGGCATCCGCTGGGGCGGCGACCGCGCGAACCTCGCCTACTTCACCGCCGTGGACTGACACCCCGACCGCCCGTCGCTCCCGTCCAGGCCGGTCCGTCCCGTGCAGCCGCTCGGCGTTGTGGACAATCGTGCCCTTGCCCTCTTGATCCTTCTCGTGGCAGACACCGGCTGCAAGCGGTGCTACCCTGTTCGGCGCGGGGGCTCTGCGGTCGGGATGACGGATCAGGGCCGCGGAGAAGGAGGTGCCTCATGGCACTGGAACGCGAGCAAGCGTGGTTCGAGCAACACCGGAAGGAGTTGATCGAACATCACGCCGGGAAGTGGATCGCGGTGCACGGGGAGACGCTGATCGGGGTGTACGACGACTTCGCCACGGCGTACGCAGAAGGTGTGCAAAAGACGAAGTCCGAGGAGATTCTGGTGCGGCTGGTGACCACGGAGGACCGATCGGCCTCAGCACCGGCCAACTGCGTGGGGGTTCTGAATGCCTCGGTGTACGTCTCGTAGCGACGCCCAAGCTCTGCAGGCAGTCGGACCGCGGTTGTCGGTCGATGTCTTCGTGCCTCCTGCCATCGCGGCCCTCCGCGGCAAGCGCGACAAGTTCTCCGGCTGGGCCCTGATCGACACCGGGGCCAGCATGACCTGCATCTCGCCAGAGGTGACAAAGGCGCTCGGCCTGCAGACCATCGCCGTCGTCGATTGCCATACGCCCGCCGGAGAGGTGAAGCGGCCGGTCAAGGCGGTCGAGTTCGAGTTTCCAGGATCGCAGATCAGGGTGACCACGGCGCAGGTCATCGAAGTGGAGCTCGCCGCACCGGGCATCGTCATGCTCGTGGGACGCGATCTCCTGGCTCATGCGGCCCTCACCTACGACGGACCGACCGGGACCTGGACGTTGGAGCTGCCCCGAATCTCTGCCCCCGGCTTCCCGGGATCCCTCCCATTCACGGGCCACGGTCGCGCTCCCGTGATGGGCCACGGCGGCAAGATGTCGTCAACCGTGAGGGAGCGGGATCATGATGCCAGGAAGCACGCAAAGAAGGCCCGCCAGAAGTCGCGCGGACGATAGAGCGCCGCGATGCCGAGGCACGGACCGACGCGCGGCGCGCCGGGCGACTTGACCCTCGGCCGCAATGCGGGCGAGCATGAGCCCAGCGCTTCGTGGCCTTCAAGGCAGGCGGCACTGGCTGAGGGAATGCCCAGGCTCAAGATCGCCGTGGAGGTAGGCCTCTGGGCGGTCGCTCTGTGCCTACTCGCCGTCTTTGGCTGGATCCTCGTCCTTGGCTGGATCTTCGTCGATACGTCGGGATGCTTGAACAGGATTCGTCCGTTCCACCGGCCCACGGTCCTCGTCGCGAAGTTGCCGCCCTATGACTCGGAGTTCCCCGGCCTGGAGGTACCCGGCTGGGCGGATCCCGGTCCCGACGATCCGACACCGGGCCAGTCCTACCAGCCGTCGCCTGACGGGAGCCATGTGGCGTACGAACCTGGGGCGTCGCGGGACCGCGACACGTACCACACGATCCTGGTATGGGATCGGCAACGCCGGACCTCCGTCACGGTGATCTCGGTGGGGGAGGCAGACCCGGGCTCCGGCGCGTCCCACACGGTCCGATGGTCGCGGGATTCCTCCGCGCTCTTCATCTCCGGTGCAGGAACGGTGAACGGTGACTATCGCTATCCGATCTGCCTCGTTTTCGTCCTCGCCACCGAACAGCTCTACGAATTGTCGACCTGCAAACGCCCTCGGTAGAGGCGACGGCTCGCTCCGTGGAGCGGCGACCGGGATGGACGTCAGCGTTCACGACCCGTCGTGGTATGCTGCGGGCAACCGCAGGAAGCGACCATGGCACCAACGCAACGGCGACGGCCCGGAGGCGGCCCTCATGCGCGGCATCATCGACGTGTTCGCGCAGTACAAGCGCGCCCTCATCCGCGCCCGCACGCGCGCGGCCCTGCCCGTCAAGCGCGGCCGCGGCGAGCGGCTCGGCGGGGACCTGCCCTACAGCTACCACCTGGGTCCGGACGGCGTGCATCTGGAAGCCGACGAAGACGACCAGCAGGTGATCGCCGCGGCGCCCGAGCTGCGCTCCGCCGGGATGAGCCTGCGCCAGATCGGTGCCGCGCTCATGGCCCGCGGCCTGTTGCCGCGGTCAGGCCGGTCGTGGTACCCCGAGACCGTGCGCGCGCTGCTGCTCGCCCAGGAGGCTGCGTAGCGATGGCGACGACGAAGACGACGACCCGGGCGGGGCTTGACGTGGCGAAGGTGGCGCCGGCGGCGCCCGGGAAGGCGAAGCGGCGAGGTTGACCGCGGGGAGGGGATCGTGGGCTGGAAGGGGGCAGCGAGGCGCACGATGGTTGTGGCCGTGGTGTTGCTCACGGAGTCGTGCGAGTCGCCTTTGTCGCCGAAACCCTGCGTGACCCTTGCCGACCGGACCTGTGGAGGGCTCCAGGATCTTGCTTTCGAGATCCAGCTTGCCGCCGTCGAGAAGATCTACGACGAGGCGGGCCGGATCTACCCGACCCGGCCGCGTACCAGGGGTTGCCCGACGCCCGCAGAGCTGGTGCTCGCCGGCGCGATCAGGCCGGGGCAAGCGAAGGACGTGTGGGGAGGGGACATCCGCATCCGATGCTACTCCGGGTTTGTGAACGAAGTCCGCTCCGCCGGTCCCGATGGCATCATGGAGAACGTAGACGACGTCGTCCGCAGGTTCGTGGGGATGTATTAGCGAGAGGCCCGCGGTTGCGGCCCGCGGGCGGGGAGTGGGCCGACGGCCGACACCGCGCGCGAGGGCCTGTCGCCGGCGACGGCGCGCCGGGCCGTGACCCTCCTGCGACGGATGCCGACCGGGGGCCATCCGCCAGGGCGACATCCCCGAGTCGCCCTTCCGCCGCCGAGCAACGGGGTCGCGACCCCCGCCCGAGCACGAGCACGCTGACCGTCAGCCGAACTCCCATGCCCGAGCACGAGCCCGTCGCCCGTCCGCCGCCTTCCGCCGCGATCGCGCCGCAGCCCTCCCGCCGCTTTCCCCCCTTCTGCGCCTCCGCGTCTCTGCGCGAGATTCGTTCCTCCCCCCTCCCCCCTGTGCTACAACCCACCCCAAGGAACGACGGACGCCACGAAATGCACGGCTCTCCCGACAACAACGCGAGGATGGCGGAACAGGCAGACGCGCCGGCCTTAGGAGCCGGTGGGGCGACCCGTGGGGGTTCGACTCCCCCTCCTCGCACCACCCTCCTCCTCCTACCCGCGCTCCTCCTCCTACCCGCGCTCCTCCTCCTCTCCGCCTGCCCGCCCCCCACGCCCGGCCCCGTCGAACCCACCGGCATGACCCATACCCCCACCCCCGACGCCTCCCCCCCCCCCGACGCGGGCGCACCCGAGCCGGAAGCGGCCGCGCCCCCCGCCGCCGAACCCCCCGTCGAGTTCGGCCCGTGCATGAACGCCCACGACGTCCTGCGCTGGGCCCAGGGTCACGGCGCCCAGGTCGTCGCCGAAGCTCTGGCCCGCTACCTCACCGACCTCACCCCCGCCGACATCCCCGAGATCGACGCCGACCGCGCCGCCGCCTGGATCCGCTCCTGGCAGGCCGCTCCTCTCGCCGATCCGGAATGCGCCTCCCTCGTCGTCTCCTTCTGGTTCGACCCCAGGACCTTCCTCACCGCCGACGCCGGCTCCGGCCCCGCCGAAGCCGTCGCCCTCTTCTCCCCCGCCCTCACCGAGCCCGCCGTCGCCTTCGCCTTCTGCGTCGACGGCCGCGAGACCTGCCGCGTCCTCCGTCTGGAGGATCTCGACGCCGACGGCATGACCGAGCTGCTCCTCGAACGCACCGCCCTCGACTCCAACCGCCCCTCCGTCCAGGTGCTCTACGAGTTTCTCCCCGACTCCGACCCCAACCCCGTCTGGATCTCCGACGACGACGCCGTCCGCCGCGCCCTCTTCGGCGCCGGCGGCGACACCGATCCCCGGAACCAGGCCGTCGTCACGGACGTCTCCTTCGACGCCTCCGCCGACTCCCTCCGGCTCTCTGCCGACTACCAGCTTGTCGACTGCCCGACCGCCCCCGCCGACCCGTGCGTCCCCAGCACCACCAGCTCGCTCGTCTTCTCCCGCCTCGGCGACGTCTACCTGCTCCCCGATGAGCCCGAGCCCGGCGCCCCTTGGGGCCGCCCCAATTCTTCCCCCTGACCCGCATCCCCCGCTCTCCCAGTTCCCGGTTCCTAGTTCCTAGTTCCTAGTTCCTAGTTCCCCGTTCCCCGTTCCCTGTTCCCCGTTCCCCGGTTCCCCTTCCCCGTTCTCTCCCACCCGACACCCCTCCACCCTCTCCGCCAACGGCGCCGCAACCTCCCCCTCCGCCGGCTGCCGCAGGATGCACTCCGCGTCCAGCCGCGAAATCGCCTCTTCCTCCCCCGTCGGCTCGAACGACACCCGCCCCGTCTCGTCCTCCCGCCCGTCCAGCCACTGCGTCACCCGATCGACCGCCGCCTCGCACCACCGCCCGGGCTCCGCCGCCACCTCCGCGCACTCCGTCCCGCACACCTCCGCGGAGTCCGGAATGTCCCCCGTCACCACCGCTGGCGCCCGCGCCACGCACCGCTCGACGCACGCCTCCTTCCGGTCCGGCACCTCCTGGCACTCGACATCGGCCACCACCGACTCCGCGGTCAGGTCGCGCGGCGCCACACCGCCCACCGCGCTCACCGCCGTGGCCGTCTCCGTCGTGTACTCCCGCCCGTTCCGCGCCCACTCCACCGTGTACGCCGACTCGGCCCACGAAAACAGCGTCTCCGGCGCCAGCCGCCCGTCCTGGATCGAGAACAGCCGGAAGATGCAGCGGCCCACCGCCCGCGCCTCCGGGAAACCAGGCTCCGGCTCGCTCGCGGCCGCCACGACACCCGCCGTCACCACCGGCTCGTCCATCGCCTCCCACTCCGTCAGCTCCGCCGGCAGCACCAGCACCGTCCCCTCGCCGAACCGCGGCAGGTAGATCGGCGAGAACGCCAGCGGGTCGCACGCCTCGCCCTGCGCCACCACCGCCACGCATCCCGGCTCCTCGACCACCGTCGCCGCGAACAGCTCCTGCGGTCGAGCGTCCTCCGGTCCCAGCCGATACACCGCCAGGAACGTGCCCGCCTGTCCGGTCTCCACGAGCTGCAGGTCGCGCACCTGCTGCAGCCGGTACGCCGACGCGATCGCCTCCGCCGCCAGCACCTCCCGCGGCACGTCCGCCGCGCACATCCTCCCGATCGCCGACTCCTCCGGCCCCGCCACCCCCCCAACCCCCTCCGGACACGCCGCCCCCGACGCGAGCGTGCCACCGACCACCAGGACGACCAGCCTCCCGACCCTTCCCATCGCCCGCCACTCTACCCGCCCCCCGCCTCAACTGTCGACGCCCCTTCCCCCTTTGCGCCCTTTGCGGGACCTTTGCGTCCTTTGCGCGAACTTCGGAACGCGCAAACCCCGACCCTTCACCCGGTTTGCACGCCCCCCGGTTCACGCGCTACTCTTCATTCGCAGGAGGTCGAGGATGCCCCGAACGCTCACGACCCTGGCCGCGGTCGGTTTCCTCTCGTGGGGAACCGCCTGCGCCCCGCCCGACGACGCCGTCACGGATACCGGACGGCCTGAGGACGCCCGCGCGGAGGACGTCGCGGCCGAAGCGGACGCCGAGGCCGAGGCGGGGTGCACCTCCTCCTCCCAGTGCGACGACGGCATCGCCTGCACCCAGGACGTCTGCCGCGCCGGCGGCGCCTGCGGCCATACCGCCCTGGACGCCCTCTGCGCCCCCGGCGAGCGCTGCGTCGAAGCCGTCGGCTGCACCTCGGGGGACTGCACCTCCGACGCTCAGTGCTCCGACGGCGTGTTCTGCAACGGCGAAGAGACGTGCATCGTCGGCGACTGCTTCGATGACCCCGACGGCTACGTCTGCGACGACGGCAACGTCTGCACCGACGATTCCTGCGACCCGACGCTCGACCACTGCGTCTACGACTGGGTCCCCGGCGAGGGCTGCGAGACCGACGGCGGCGACTCCAGCACCACCTTCGACCCGCTCGTCCACTACAGCGGCGAGTTCTTCTTCGCCCCGGGCCAGTCGCAATCCTGCCCGGGCGTCACCTACTCCATCGACTCCATCACCTTCGTCCGCACCGATCCCCAGCTCGAGGTCTGGGGTGCGCCGTGCGCCATGCGCCAGGCGCCCCCGCCCGACGGCGCCACCTTCTCCGTCACCTGCACCCAGGGCTGCGGCACCTACTCCCTTACCGGCACCTTCTCCGACTCCAACAACTTCGCCGGTCGCTGGACCGCGACCTTCCCGGGTTGCCCGTCCTGCTCATCGCAGGACGTCGCCGTGGTCGGCGCGCGGATGTAGCTCGAGCAAGCTGGGATGAGGAGTTGACGAAAAATGCAACGACGAGTCGGCACCATTCTCCTGGCCGGCGTTCTCGCCGCCGGCTGCACCGCCACCCAGGCCGACGACGTCGAGGCCGACGGCGCCGAAGTCGGCGACCACGCCGACACGTCCACCCGCTGCTCCAGCAGCGCCGAGTGCGACGACTCCCTCGAGTGCACCGTCGACTCCTGCGGCGCCGACCGCACCTGCCAGCACAACCCCATCGACGCCATGTGCGCCGACGGCGAGAGCTGCGTCCCCGGACGCGGCTGCATCGCCGGTGCCTGCACCGTCGACGGCGACTGCGACGACGGCTTCGCCTGCACCGTCGATACCTGCGGCGTCGGCAACCTCTGCGAGAACCAGCCCGTCGATGCCCTCTGCGAGACCCTCGAGCGCTGCGATCCCGCCGCCGGCTGCGTCCCCAACGGCGAGTGCCTCACCGCCGCGGATTGCGACGACACCTTCTGGTGCACCGTCGACGACTGCGTCGTCGGCAACCTCTGCCAGCACATCGCGAACAACGCCCTCTGCGAGACCGGCGAGGTCTGCGGTGCCGACCGCGGCTGCTACACCCCCATGCCCTGCGACACCCCCGCCGACTGCACCGACTTCGCCTTCTGCGACGGCATCCCCCGCTGCGATCCCGAGTTCGGCTGCCAGGAGCCCGAAGTCCCGCGCGACTGCAACGACAGCGAAGCCTGCACCATCGATTCCTGCGACCCCGCCGCCGGCACCGGCGGCATGTGCGTCCACGAGGTCAACTGCGGGCTCTCCGAGTGCCTCGCCGATCACCCCGAGTGCCTCTGGAACGGCTGCTTCGACCTCGACACCACCGTCTCCCAGCGCTGCGCCATGGGCGCCGTCAACTACAGCTTCAACCGTGTCTGCTTCGAGCTTCGCGGCCCGATCCTCTACATCTCCCCCTCGCCCCTCTCCATGCTCAGCGACGGCAACCCCATGGAGCTCGTCCAGGCCGGCACCCCCACCGGCACCGCCTTCGACGCCGTGGTTGTCGTCAGCGGCGGCTGCATCGAGAACTACGAGTTGCAAGGCGCCTTCCCCGACCCCGGCGGCGTCGTCGACCCCTCCCACTTCGAAGGCACCTTCACCGCCACCTACGTCGACCACGACGGCTACTCCTGCTCCTTCTCCGGCTGCCGCAACCAGGCCATCCCCGTCACCGGCACCCGCATCTGATTCTCTCCCCACCTCTGCTCCTCCCTTTGGTCGACGCAGTCCGACGCGGGTGGGATTCTCGCCCCATCTCGACTGGTTTCCGGTGGGTGACGCCGGCGGGCCTGCGACCCAAGTTGCGCTTCCCAAGGGGGTGTGGTTTCATCCGGCAACTCCGGCCGCTGGGAACATCGGTGCGGCGTGCGGGGTTGCATCGCAAGGAGGTCGTGGGACGACCATGCTCTTCCCCGAGTCGGAACGCGTGATCTACCGCCACAACCCCCTGGCGGAGGTGATCTGCCAGCTCCGATACCCGCGGATCCTCCGTATCGAGGGGGACGTTCCCTCTGACTTCCAGGACCAGATCCGGGCTGACTACCCTACCGTCAACGAGGTGCCTGCATTTCCGCCGATCCCGCCGGAGGTGCTTGCCCTGGCGGGGATCGACGCGGGGGCTTTCGCACGTCGGGCGTTCGATTTCCTGTCGGCAGACGGCATCTGGAAGATCAGCTTGGCCAGCGAGTTCCTGGCGCTAACGTCCACCAGGTACTCACGCTGGGAGGATTTCCGGACTCGCCTGGAGTCCATCACCGGAATCCTCATCAACACGTACCAGGTTCCTCGCTTCGAACGAATCGGCCTTCGATACCGCGACCTGATCCAACGCTCCGACCTGGGGGTCGATGGCCAACCGTGGTCGACCCTGCTGCGGAAGGAACTGCTCGGAGAGTTGGTGGCCCCTGGATTCGAGGGTCTCGAAAACGACGCGGAGGGCGCAAGCCGCGAGATCGTGATTCGGCTCGAGCACCCATCCGAGAAGGTGCGGCTCTACCACGGGTTCGCGAAGCTTCGGGATTCGGAGGAGGTCTGCTATCTGGTTGATGCCGACTTCTTCCGCGAGGGCCCGACGGAGAGGGGCGATGTCCGAGAAGTCCTCGACAAGTTCAACAAGCAGGCTGGCAGGCTGTTTCGATGGTGCATCGGGCGTGGACTCCACGAGGCCATGGGCCCTGAAGTGGTCCCGTAGCATGGGCGTCCTGGCCTGCCTGGGAACTTTCGGCAACATGGCGAATGCTGATCTGTCGAGGTTGATCACGGAATCGGCCATGCATCCGAACCGCACGGCCGCAAGCATCGATCAGGTGATACGCGGAGCCATGCCTCGCAGCATCGCGCTGAATCCGCGCCACGAGGCCCGCGGAACTCCAACCTCAATCCACGCCTTGGAGGCAAGCGCCCGACTCGATGCCGCCCGGCAGCAGTGGAGTCGCGGGTTCCAAGCACGGGTCACGGCGATGAAGTCGGTCCTCTCCCGCGCCCCGGCGTCTGACCGCCCGACCCCGAAGACGAATGACGGCGACTGATACCGCCATCCCGGACTTCTACCAGGCGCCGGACGCCGAGAAGGTCAGGCCCGGGGATATCATCAAGTTGGCCCCGTGTCTCTTCCCGGCACTGAAGGTCCTCGTCCACGTAGGGCAGCAACAGCAGCGAGGGGACAAGAGCGTGACCGCGACCTTGCACGGCGACGGGATGCCTGCGGTCATCCCCCCGGCCGTTGCCGGCGGCACCAAGGATGCCAAACTGGCCGTACCGGCGCGGTTCACGTACGCCGTTCTTCTGACCCGCGGTTGCGACATCGACCACGGCAAGATTCGGCAACTCGGTCTGGTTCGCCCGCTGGCAGACGTCACAGGTGTCGAGGACCAAGCGGCCGTCATCGAAGGACGATGCTCCAGCCTGTTCTACCTGCCCAAGGGCGCCATCAGCATCACAGAGGAGCTGCCGGAGGGATTCGTCGATTTCCGATACGTCGTCACGATACACGAGGACCTTCTCTCTCGGCTTCGCCTGAATCGCTGCTTGGCCCTCACCCCAGACGGCCTGATGGACCTGTACTTCGGCTGGTTGCGACACACCCTTGGGCCGCAGGTCGCGCGAACGACGCCATGCCCGACCTGCGGATCCGCCGTGGAGGTCTTCCAGTTGGTGGACGAGATGATGCGTCCCCCCGACGACTACTGATTCGCCGACACCAACGACGGCGGTCTGCTTCACGCCCCGAGAGATGGGCAGCGCTCCCTCTTCCACGGATCGGGAGCCGACGGAGATGTCCTCGGGCGGTTGTGTTCCGCGGTGGCTTCGGTATCCTCCGAGGCAGACGTGATCGTCGCGGAGGGGAAGACCTGATGGCGCTCACCGGCTGCAAGGGACCCCGGCGGGAGCGCTCCTTCGCCGCATCGTCTCGGAACCCGGAAGGGCCGGCCCCGGATCAGGCGCCGCGGGTTCTGGTCCTCATCGCCACGGCCCATGGTCGGACCGAGTGGCTCGTCGACCGGGCGCTGCGCTCCGTCTACGCCCAGGCCGACTGCGGCTCCCGACACGTCCACGTGCTCATCGTCGACGACAACGAACCCGTCGCCGGCGCCGCCGCTTCGGGCCGGCTCGGCATGATCCAGGACGCCGTCGCCCGGCTGCGGAGCGCCGTCGCGCTGCCGGACGATCTCTTCTCGACCAAGGTGATAGCCAACGCCCGCACGCACGGGCACAGCGGCTCCGGCGCATGGAACACCGGCATCCAACAGTTCGCCACCGAGGCCGACGCGCGCGACTCGTTCATCGCCCTGCTCGATGACGATGACGAGTGGCTGCCCGAATACCTGTCCGCCTGCCTGGCCAGGGTTGCCCCCCGCACCGTCGCCGTCTTCGCCCACCTCGAGTGGGTGGACGAGCGCGGTTCCTCCCCGAGGCCGTTCGCTGCGGAAGACCTCACGCCCGAGGCGTTCTTCATCGGCGACCCCGGCGTCCAGGGCAGCAACATGTTCATCGCGACCCGACTGCTGGCGCGGATCGGGGGCTTCGACGAGGCGTTCACGGGCTCCTGCGACCGGGAGTTGATGATCCGGCTGCTCGACGACGTGCGCGTCGACGAGGAGATCGTCGTGGTTCCGACCGTCCTCGTGCGGCACCACCACCATCGTGGGCCGAGCGTCACCACCGACCTCGCCGCCAAGCACCGCGCCCTCGACCGGTTGTACGCGCTCTATGGGGCGCGCTTCTCCGAGGCGGCCCGACGAGCATCGCTCCGGCGGGCGCAGCACCTGTTCGGGTATCGACCGCGCTCCGTCGCCGGGGAGTCGCCATGACGGAGCCGCTCGTCATCGGCGTAGCCATGAGGAACGGCGCGGCCAGCGTCGGGCGGGCGCTCGCCTCGGTCTTCGAGCAGGAGCCGATCCCCCGCCCGGTCGAGGTGCTCCTCGTCGACGACGGTTCGACCGACGCTTGGCAGCCCGCCGTCAGGCCGTACGCGGGCCGGCCGGATCTGCGCATCATCTCGACGGCGCACGGCTCGGCCTGGGCGACGCGGACCGCGATGCTCCGCGACGTGCGCGTCCGGTACGACGGCGGTGCATACCTGGCGCGTCTCGACTGCGACGATGAGCTCGCCGGCCTCGACGTCCTGCGTCGCGCCGACGAACTGCTGCGCCGGCACCACCCCGACGTGCTGTTCCTGGGCAACAGGCTGCGCGAGCACGGGCGGATGCTCGAACGGGTGAATCGCGCGACACCCGAGCTCGCCGAACCTGCCCACCTCGGCGAGCGCCTCGCCGGCATGGCGGAGGGCGAGCCCGCCGCCGAGCTGCCCTCGTGCAACACCATCATCCGCACGAGCGTCGCCTTCGCCTACCCGCCGGCGAAGAGCGCCGAGGATCACTGGTTGACCGTGGACCTGCTGCGTCGCCGGGCGGAGCTCCGCCTGCGATTCGGCGAGGAGTTGCTCTGGGCGACCTACTCGCTCTCGGGAGCCGTGACCGCTCGAAATCGGAAGGGAACCACATACCGCGATTCCCGCCTCGCACTGCTCCGCGAGTTCCGTCGCAGGACACCATGACGGATACCAACCGGCGAGCCGCGGCGAGGAAGCTGCTCGAGACGTGGCGTCCCGGTGACTACTCCTTCCTGGGCGAGGGCTTCAGCGGCGTCGTCTTCCATGATGGCAGCCGCGTCTTCAAGGTCCACCTGGCGCGGCAGCCCGACCTCCAACGGGAGAGCGACACCCTGACGTACCTGGGCTCCCGCCTGCCAGACTTCGCCGGCCGGAAGCACTTCGCCGCTCTCGCGGCGCTCGAGCGCGTCGAGGGCGCGTGGGTCCTCTCCTATCCGTTCGAACCCAGCAGGCCGGTCGAGGACCTCACCGGGGACGATCTGATCTCGTTCCTCTCGGAATGCTGGGAGATGGAGGTCATCTTCAGGAACATCCCGGCGGACAACTTCGTTCGCAGGCTCGACGGCTCGCTGCTCCTCGTCGACTACGAGCCGGAGCCGTTCACCGACGAGTTGTTCGCCAACATGGTCGCGAGGGCTTTCGTCCAGCTCCGCCACGGACACCTTCCCCCCGACCGCCTGCTCAAGCTCCGGCGCGCTGCCATCAACAACTTCGACCTCCCCGAGTTGGACGGGCTGGAGGACTTCGCCCGGCAGGTGTTCGATGAAGTGCTCCGCCGCCAATGCCGCGACGTCACGTTGCGGGCGCCGACGACCAGCCCGGACCGCTCTGCCTGGGGCCGGAAGCCGGTGACGCTGCTGATCAAGTGCTGCCGCCAGGACGCGGTGGGCCTCTACGCATGCGTGACGCACGTCGTCCGCCAGCTCGAAGGGCCCGACCTGTTCGGCGAGAAGCTGCTGGTCGTCGACGACTGCCGCACTCAGGACTTCGTCCGCCAGTTCCAGGACTCGGACCAGACCGACGTCTTCGAGGCCACCCTCGTTCGTCTGGGCGCCGAGGGCGTCGTCGACCGGGTTGTCCGCTGCGGCCCGGACGTCGCACGTGATGTGAACCGGCGCTGGTTCGGCCTCGACGTGGAGCACACGCACACGGCCTCGGGCGCCCCGGTCGTGCCGCACCTGCACGGAATCGACGCGGCGCAGTTCGACCGAATCCTGCAGCTCGACGTGGACGTGATGATCGGGCGGCACGACCGCCAGCACTCCTTCCTGACCGACATGCAGGCCGCCCTCGATGCCCATCCACAGGCGCTCACGGTCGCCTTCGGGATCAAGCACGCAGGCCGTTCCGGCTTCCAGCCCTACTTCGGGTTCGATGCGCCGAGCTTCGTGCCCGAGGTCCGGATGTGCCTCCTCGACCGCGGGCGTCTCCTTCGTCAAGCACCGCTTCCGAACGCGGCCAGCACCGAGGGCCTCGAACTCACCTGGTACCGCGCGGTCCAGCGCCTGCAGGCGGAGCGCGGTCTCGTGTCGCTGCGCGGCGGGGACCACCGTTCCTTCTACGTCCACCCGCAGAACTACCGCAAGCGCGACCCGTACGTCTGGATGACGCTCCTCGACCGCGTGGAACAACTCGCGCTGCCTCTCGGCCAGGACGACCAGCCCGAGGCGCAGGGCAGCTTCCGGGAGTGGTGCCGCCCCAAGCGTGGTGAGGACTTGGTGGTCGTCTCGTTGTTGCCGCCCGAGGAGACCATGGCGCAGGCCCGACGCCTGTTGAGCAGCCTGCTCAGCCAGACGGATCGAGGCTGGGGGCTCATCCTGATCGACAACCACTCGGAGGGGGCGCTGCTGCGCGAGCTCCGGGATTTGGTAGCGCCGATCTCGGGCAGAACGACGCTGCTCTGCAACCGGCTGCGCGAACCGACCCTGGCGGTCGTGGAACGGGCTGTTCGCCACTTCGTCGACAACCCCGACTCGTTCGTGCTGCTGCTGGACGGGTCGAGCGCGCTGTTGCGCAGCACGACCGTCGCCGCCCTCAAGGCCGACCTGGCGAACTACGGTGCGGACTTCGCGCTGGGGAAGGAATGGCGGATTGGTGGGTTCGGGCTCCACAAGGTGGACTTCCTGCACCCCCGCCAGGGGGGGAGCGGCCTGGACCGAGGCTTCCCGTGCTTCCGCCGGCGCCTTCTCGATGCGCTCGGACCGTACGACTTCAAGTTCCGCCGCGCGGAAACCGTGGTCGGCAACGAGTTCGTGAAGATGAGCCGGCAGTACGAGTGGCTGCCCGACCATCGGCACCTGGGGCTCGCCGTTCCGCTGGTGGAGGTCTCGCGCAACCCGATCAGGACGGACCACGTCAACTGCATGCCGTCGCGGGTCGAGCCCGGATGTGCCGCCGCGTTCTGGTCGCATGCGGCCGCGCTGCCGTCGCGGGAGGGCGCCGTCATTCCGGCGGGCCGCAAGCAGTTCCGGACCTCGTTGGACCGGGTCGAGATCGACATCACCTACGCCTGCAACCTCCACTGCCGCTCCTGCAACCGCTCGTGCAGCCAGGCGCCCACGTCGGAGATGATGTCGCTCGAGCACGTGCAGGCGTTTCTCGATCAGGCCCGGGCGCTGCAGCGCCAGTTCACTCTCGTGAACGTCCTGGGCGGCGAGCCGACGCTGCACCCCCAGTTCGCCGAGATCGTCCGGGAGATCAGCCGGGCGTTCCCGCCTGGCGGACCGACCACCATCCAGATCACCTCCAACGGCACCCCCGAGGCGTTAGCCGTCCTCGACCGCGTGGCGCTCCCGCCCAACGCGTTCGTGGACACCGCGTCCTTCAAGACGGGACCCGTCGTTGACTACTTCACGCCCTTCAACGACGCGCCCATGGACGACCCCCGCTTCCGGGATGCGGATTTCGGGGCGGGCTGCTGGGTGACCGCGTACTGCGGCTTCGGGCTGAACCGTCGGGGATACTACGCCTGCAGCGCAGCCGGCGGGATCGACCGGGTACTCGGCCTGGGCCTCGGCCATCCCAGCCTCGCCGACTTCGACGAGGACAAGGCCCGGTTCCAGCGGGAGAGGCTCTGCCGCTACTGCGGGAACTTCAAGCACTCCGCCGAGGCGATGGGCGACTTCATGCCGCGGTCCGAAAGGGCACCCTTCAAGGACGTCTGTTCGGCGAGTTGGTCAGCGTGAGCACGCTTCTTGATGCCCGGGGGGCGGATTCTGGTCACGGTTGGCGAGGGACGAGCGTCTGCGTCCATCAGCGAGGGTGACCAGGGACGGGCGCCGGGTCAGGAGGCAGGGGGGTCGAGTTTGTCGGCTTC
>JACRCX010000102.1 GCA_016218815.1 Deltaproteobacteria bacterium | reverse complement strand
TGGCGAACAGACCATGGTCACGGCAACCGACGTGACGAAGTACTACGGGCTGCTGCGGGCGGTGGACGGCATCTCGTTCGAGCTGCACAAGGGCGAGGTGCTCGGGTTCCTCGGCCCCAACGGCGCGGGCAAGACCACCACCATGAAGATGCTCACCTGCTACCTCGCCCCGTCGGCGGGCTCGGTCAAAGTGAAGGGCTACGACGTCTCCGAGGATCCCCTGCGCGTCCGCTCGTTCCTCGGCTATCTCCCGGAGAACGCCCCCCTCTACCCGGACATGACGGTGATGGGCTTCCTGCGGTTCTGCGCGGAGATCCGCGGCATCGGCGGGAGGGAGCGCGACCGCCGCGTGTCGCGCGCGGCCGAGCAGTGCGGGATCGAGAACCGCATGAAGGACCCGATCGCCGTGCTCTCCAAGGGCCTCCGGCAGCGCGTCGGCCTCGCCCAGGCGATCCTCCCCGACCCCGAGATGCTCATCCTGGACGAGCCGACCTCGGGCCTCGACCCCGTCCAGATCGTCGAGATCCGCAACATCATCCGCGAGCTGGGCAAGACCAAGACCGTCATCCTCTCGACGCACATCCTGTCCGAGGTCGAGCTGACCTGCACGCGGGCGATCATCGTCAACGACGGGAAGGTCGTCGCCGACGCGGACCTCGATGAGCTGCGCGAGGGCGCCGGCCAGGGTCGCGTCTACCACATCGATGTCGGGCGCGACGGCGCCGGGACCGACTCCGAGCGCGCGGGAGTCCTGCGCGAGCTGCCCGGCGTGGAGAAGGTCGAGACCGCGCCGCGCAGCCCGGACGATCCGTGGCGCTATCTCGTCCACGCCAAGGGCGACGAGGATCTCCGCCCGAAGCTCTTCCAGCTCGCCGTGGACCGCAAGTGGCCGCTGGTCGAGCTGCACCGCGATATCTCCACGCTCGAGCAGGTCTTCATCCGCCTGACGCAGCCCGCCGCGCACCGGGTCGAGTCGGCCGCGGCCAAGGCGTGAGGAGGGACCCATGAACCGCACGCTGGCCATCTTCAAGCGCGAGTTCGCGGCCTACTTCGGCTCGCCGCTCGCCTACACCGTGACCACCTTCTTCCTCGTCCTCCTGGGCCTGCTGTTCTTCTTCGGCGGGCTGTACCAGATCGTGGGGCGGCCGTTCTACATGCCCAGGGTCGTGGCGGTGGACAACATGTTCAACGCCAGCCAGCTCCTGTTCCTGCTGCTCATCCCCGCGCTGACCATGCGCCTCTTCGCCGAGGAGCGACGCAGCGGGACGCTGGAGCTGCTGACCACGCTGCCCGTGCGCGACATCGAGATCGTCATGGGCAAGTACCTGGCCGCGTTCGGCTACGTGGTCTTCGTGCTGCTGCTGACGCTGGTCTATCCGATCTACGTCTCGACGCTGGGCAACCTCGATTGGGGCGCGGTCACCGCCGGCTACGTCGGCCTGGGCCTCGTCGCCCTCGCCACGCTGGCCATCGGCGTGTTCGCCTCTTCCATCACCCAGCACCAGGTGCTCGCGTTCGTCGTCGCCGTCGCCATCACCTTCCCCTTCTACCTGCTGCACATGGTGAGCTTCCAGTTCGGCGTGGGCGCGGGCAACGTCCTCAACTTCCTCGCCTTCCGCCCGCACTTCGACGGCATCGCCCGCGGCGTGATCGACACCGGCGACATGTGCTACTTCCTCGGCGTCTCGGCGATCTTCCTGTTCCTCGCGCACCGGCTGCTCGGCGGCCGGCGGTGGAGGTAGGCCATGCACCGCTTCCTCAATCTGGTCTTCCGCGATACCGTGTGGGGCTGGGTCGCCGCCGGCGGCCTCCTCGTCGGCCTCGTCGCCTGGTGGCTGCTCACCGAGCACCTCTCGAAGAACAGCCGCACCAAGGTCCGCACCCGCGCCACCGTCTTCACGGCCTTCGTCGTCGCCGACCTGATGCTCTTCATCCTCCTCACGTCCGTCCACGTCTTCCGCTGGGACCTCACGCGCGACAAGCTCTACTCGCTCTCTCCCATCAGCCGCGAGATGGCCTCCAAGCTCGACGACACCGTCACCGTCGAGGTCTTCTTCCCGGAGGACGTGCCGTCCGACATCATGGCCTTCCGCGAGTCGCTCTTCGATCTGCTCGACGAGTTCCGCGCCGCCGCCGGCGGCCAGCTCGTCGTCAAGCAGCTCGATCCCTCCGAGCCCGGCGTGCCCGAGCGTGCCGAGGCCCTCGGCATCAAGCCGGCCCCGTTCCAGACCATGGAGGCCGACAAGCTCGTCACCAAGGAGGTCATGCGCGGCCTCGCCGTCACCTACAAGGGGCGGACCGAGCGCATCCCGGTGATCGACCGCGAGGTGGGCCTGGAATACCAGCTCACCACGCTGCTCAAGACCCTCACCGGCAAGCCGCGCAAGATCGGCCTCCTGACCGGCCACAAGGAAATGCAGGGCGCGCTCGACCAGCCCCAGTTCCTCGAGACCATCCAGGCCGTCCTCAGCTACTACGACGTCGTCACCGTCACCCTCGATGGCGGCGCGAAACCCGTTCCCGAGGACGTCCAGGCCCTCTTTCTCACCACCCCGACCGACCCGCTCTCCGAGGCCGAGCTGTACCAGATCGACCAGTTCGTCATGCGCGGCGGAGCCCTCGCCTTCCTCGGCAACGGCTTCACCATCGCCGAGCCGCCCCCGCAGATGCAGATGGCGGGCCAGATGCAGCTCCCCGAGATCAAGCCGCTCGACGAGAGCCTCGCCAAGCTGCTCGACCACTTCGGCCTCGTCGTCGGCGACGACGTCGTCCTGGACGACAACACCGACGACGGCGTCCGGCAGCGCCAGACCGGCCTGCAGATCAGCCGCGGCGGCGCCCTGGAGCCCCAGTACTCGCTCATGACCAGCGTCTTCTGGACCAAGGACGTCGCCGAAGCCCACCCGGTCGTCTTCGGCATCACCAACCCGCTGGTGTACCAGGCATCGACGGTCGACATCTCCGAGGCGGCGCGCAGCCGCAACGACCTCAAGCTCACCACCCTGCTCCGCTCCCCGGAGCGGTCGTGGCTCGGCAGCTCCAGCGAGGTCATGTTCCCCGTCGCCATGGGCGGCATGCCGCCCCAGGAGCCGTCGGCGTTGCGTGACGAGGCGACCGACGAGGAGAAGGCGCGGACCGAACGCGGGGCGCGCCCGCTGATGGTCGCGATCGAAGGCCCGATGGACAGCTACTTCGCCGGCAAGGACGTGCCCGCGCCGGCGACCGCCGAGGGCCGCAAGGACAAGTCCACCGGCCCCGTCCGCATCCTCGGCCTCGGCTCGCCCATCCCCATCATCCCCGAGGCGCTCAAGGGCGGTCTGGCCGGCAACCCGCCGCTCAAGGACGTCCCGACCCTGCTGCTCAACACCTGCGACTGGCTGCTCTCCGAAAAGGGCCTGTTGCAGGTCCGGGGCAAGACCGCCGAGCCGCCGCCGTTCAAGAACCCCGGACCCGACGCCGCGCACCAGCGCAAGGTCAAGTGGATGCTCATCGCCGGCTGGCCCGTCGTCTTCATCGCCGTGAGCCTGGGGGCCCTGGTCCTCTTCCGCGCCTACCGCAAGGGCCCCGCCGGCTCGAACCGACGCTCGGCGCCCGAGGAACGGCCCGCTCGGAACCGAACCGCGGGCTCGAGCCCGCGACCGTCCTCCTCATCGGAGCCGCGCCCTGAAGGGCGCGGTTCGGAGCCGGAACCCGACGACGGCGACGAGTCGTCGAAGGACGAGGTGAAGCCATGAGGCAGACCCCCATCATCGTCGTGGCCGCCCTCTTCGCCGTGCTCCTCGGGGCCCTCGCCCTGGGCACTCCCAAGCCGGCCGGCGTGCACGTCCGCGCCGAGTCGCTCGCCATGGGCGAGGACTACGCCGGCGTCACCCTCACGATCGACCGGCCCGCGCCGGAGGGCGAGGAGGAGGCCGAGGCGCCGAAGCCCGCGGAGCCCGTCGACCCGTTGGCCGGCGCCGCCGCCGAGACCCCGAAGGACGAGCACCCGGGACGCGAGATCATCGAGCTGGCCTACCAGGGCGACAAGTGGTTCCTGAAGCAGCCGCTCGAATTCCCCGCCTCGACCCAGGACATCAACCGCATCGTCGAGCAGTTGAAGAGCCTCGACCTGAGCGAGGTCCCGACGACCAAGGCCCGCGAGGAGCTGCTCGTCGATGACAAGCAGGGCATCCGCGTCACCGCCAAGCGCGACGGCCGCGCCGTCCTCGACCTCGTCGTCGGCACCACCATCGACGGCCGCACCTTCGTCCGCAAGTACGGCGAGTCGACGATCTGGACCGTCGAGGGCTTGAAGCGCGAGGACCTCACGCGGGACGTGGACGAGCTGCGCGAGCACCAGATCTTCGACGAGGAGACCGAGCCGTTCCAGCAGGTGACCGTGGCGCGCGGGCGCGCCGAGCACAACTTCGTCAAGAAGGCGGGGAACTGGGCCCTGGAGCCCGTCGACGAGAACTGGCTCGTGGACCCGACCAAGATCGCCGGCGCCGTCGGCGCCCTCGCCAGGATGCGCGCCTCCAAGTTCGCCGACGGCGTCTCCACCGACGTCTCCGGCCTCGGCGGCCTGTTCGCCACCGCCGCGATCACCTTCGTCGTGCAGCCCGAGGGCAAGACTCCGACGACCTACAAGCTGCTGGTCGGCAACATCGACGAGGAGAAGCAGAACTACTACGTCATGCGCGCCGACGCCGGCGCCCCCGCCCCGGAGACCGTCTACCTCGTCGCCAAGTCGACCATCGAGCGCATTATCGGCGGCGAGGAGAAGGGCGTGGACGACTTCCGCGAGACGCGCGTCGTGCGCGACCTCGCCGCCGACAAGGTCAAGTCCGTCATCGTCTCCCTCGGCGGCCGCACCGTCGCCTTCGACAAGGGCGCCGGGACCGACGAGTGGAACCCCGCCCCCAACGCCGGCTTCGCCAAGGCCGACGGCGCCACCATCGCCGGCGTCATCCGCAAGCTCGCCGCCTTGCGCGCCGACGACTTCGTCGCCATGCCGGGCCTGCGGATGGGCGACCGGCCCGTGACGCTCAAGGAGCTGATCGAAGGGTTCCCCTCGGACATCCGCGACGCGATCCAGTCGGGCGGCGGCGGCGGCAGCGCCTCCGACCTCGAGCTGGCCCGCATCCTGACCGGCAACGCCCAGTTCCTGGGCGACATGGCCCAGACGTACGCCGTCGTCTATCCCGACGGCGCCCCCGCCGCCGCGGCCGGCATCCAGGCGCTCGCCGCCGAGCTGACCGGGACCTACGAGGCTTTGCGCGATCCCCTGCTCGCCCTGGCAGCGCGGCTCGCTCCGGCAGGGCAGGGCGTGGCGGTGACGTGGACGTTCACCAAGGAGGACGGCACGTCGCTCGCGCTGCACATCGGCGGCACCACCGCCGACGGCAAGCGCCCGGTCTACACCGACGTCGCCGGCGACAAGCAGGTCTACCTGCTCGGCACCGACAAGCTTGGCGACCTCGCGCTCGAGGACGTCAACGACCTGCGCGCCGCGAAGCTCCTGGCCGCCGTGCCGGCCGACCGCATCACCGACGCGGTCTTCGCCAACGCGGGCCGCGTCTGGACCTTCGCCCACGCGCTCGGCGCTCCCTGGGCCGCCGCACCCGACACGGTTATCGCAAACCTCGACCCGGAGAAGCTCGGCTCAACGATCGGTCGCGTGCTCAACCTGGAGGCCGTGAAGTTCGTCCGAGTGACCCCTGACGCCGCGGGCCTGACCGCGCCGGCCGCCTGGGTGCGTCTGACCTGGACGCCCACTCCGCCCGCGGTCGTCGAAGGCGCCGTCGCCGCGCCCGCGCCCGTCCCGCTGACGATCAACATCCTCGTCGGCGCCGCCGACCCCGAGGGTCAGCGCTGGGTCCGCATCGACGGCCTCGACCCGCTGCTGGAAGGCTCGATCTTCCTCGTCGCCAAGGCCCCCGCCGCGGACCTCATGTTCGAGGAGAAGACCGTGGTCAAGGCCGAGGAGCCCGGCACCGCCGCCGGCGCCACGACGCCCACCGGCGCCACCCCCGGCGAGGACCTCCAGCAGATCCTCGGCGGCGCCCCCCCCGCGCCTGCCTCCGTGCCGACTCCTTCTCCCGCCCCCGCCCCCAGCTTGCCCTGAGCGAGCGCCAGCGAGTCGAAGGGCGCCGACGCCGTAGCGCGTCCCCCCCGCACTTCCCGCTCTTCCACCTCTCCGGACCAATAACTCGCACCGGACGACCAACCAACAACCAACAACTCCCGCGTGTTCAACTTTGCCGATCCTTTGGCGCTGCTGATCCCGGATCCCGATCACTCCCGGGACGAGATGCGGTATCTTGTTCGCGGGATGTCGCTTCGGCACCGGCTGTTGGTCGTCGCCTTTGCCGAGCGACCACCGCGGACCCGGCTGAGCTCCGCGAGGCGGGCTTCCCGTGCAGAGCGGAGGGGATATGAAGAAGACTGAAACCGTGAAGAGGACCGCTCGCGACCGGGATACGATGCGGCCGGAGTACGACTTCTCGGACGGCGTCCGTGGCGCCACGGCCCTGCGCTACGCTCGTGGCGCCAACGTCGTGGTGATCGACGCCGACGTCCTTGACGTCTTCCCGGACGCCGTGGCCGTGAACCAGGCGTTGCGTGCCCTCGCTCCCGTACTGCGGAGTCGTCGCGGGACGAGGTCGAAGCGAGCCTGCAACCCGGACGGAAACGGGCGGCCGGGAACATGAGGGTCGCGGAGTTCGACACCGAGTAGAGGACCGAAGCCACCTGCTCGTCGCCCATCCGGGCCGTCTCCGGCTCGTGCGCGGCTTCGCCCCCGCCTCGGGAAACCCGCCCGAGGCGCCGAACGGATCGCGCTGAGCGAACCACTCGGGACCGACCCATTCCACGCGGGTCGCGTCGACCTCGCCCTCGGCGCGCAGCGAGAGGTTGACCACGACGAACTGGGCCGGCGAGTAGGCGTCGATGAAGCTCCGCGCGGAGTGCGGCAGCTCCGGGCGGGTCAGCTCGGAGGCTTTGGCCTCGATGCCCACGATCCCGTCCGGGCCTTCGACGACGAAGTCGACCTCGAGCTCCAGCCACGATGCCACGGTACGTGGTGTCGGGCCTCCGCCGGGAATGCTCCAGGGTCGTGCACCCACGGGTTGGCTGTCAGGAGGATTTCCAGGAGCGCGGGATCCATGGGTTGCGTTTGGCAGGGACAAATGAACCTCGGAAGTTCCACGGGATGGTTTGGGGACCCGCCGGGCGATTCCGAGCCCCGCGCGAAAGCTCAGGCGCGCAGCGGGACGTCCGGCCGGCGCTCGCCGGAGCGCTGGGGTCGAGATCCACCGTTGCTGGTGTCGCCCGACTCCGATTCCCGGGGTGCCGGGCCAAGCTCGCGGCGTCGATCGCGACCATCGCGCCGGGGAGGGTCGCGCTCGGCCGCGCCCTCCGCAGTGCCCCGCGATCCACGGAACGACAGGGGTTCCTGCGACGGGCGCCGGCCGCGACCGCGCCGTCGACCCGCCGGACGCCGGCCGACGCGCCCGGACCGGGACCGGCGCCGGTCGACGGCACGCAAGATGCTCCGCGGAGCCTTCGGCCGCGCCCGACGGGTGCCGTCTTCCCCGGCGTAGCGGGCGTCCGAGGAACCGGGGAAGACCAGGAGGTAGTCGATGATAAGGCTGGATGGGAAAGGGCTCGGACTTGCAACCCTCGGCGCCGCTGCACTGGTGGCGGCTTGCAGTGTGGAGGACGAGGACAAGACGGCGCTCGATCCTCCCGCGGTGACCGCCGCCGACGAGGGCCAAGCGGACCTGGTCTCCCTGCTGACCGACGTCATCGGCGAGTTCCGGTACTACGGCGAGACCGTCGAGGGCGAGTTCCTGCGTCGCGGCTTCGTCGGCTTCACCTTCCAGGCGAAGGCCGGCGAGACCGTCACGCTCGAGGTCGAGGCGATCACGGACCGGCGGGACACCGTGATCTGGCTCTACCCGCCGGTGGACCCGACGGATCCCGCGGGCGAGATCTGGCGCGAGCCGATCGCCGGGAACGACGACGTTGATTGGCCGGAGAACACGAACTCGGCGATCGTCGACGTCCCGCTGACCCAGGACGGCCGCTACCTCCTGGTCGTCGCCGAGTACCGCGGCCGGGCCGGTCGCTTCCGCGCCACGCTGCGCTGCACCGGCGGCGGCTGCGCCGATACCCCCCGGTTCTGCGGGGGCATCGCCGCGTTCCCGTGCCCCGACGGGCAGTGGTGTCGCCTGGACGGCGACTTCCCCGACGCCGGCGGCAGGTGCCACGACGTCTGGTCCTGCGACTCCGCCGCCGACTGCGCCGCGCAGCAGGGGATGGGCCTCTTGCCCACCGACCTGCCGTGCCCGGGCGGCTCCTGGGCGCACTACGCCTGCCTCGCGAACCGCTGCTCGCCGCAGTGCGAGCCGCTGGAGCCCGAGACCCGCTGCGGCCGCCTCGGCGGCTACTGCACGATGTTCCTCACGGAGTGCGAGAGCGGATTCGTGGGCGCCAACGAGCCCGGCCAGATGCTCGGCTGCGAAGGCGGCCGGAGCGCCAAGTGCTGCGTCGCGGCGGATCCCAACCCGTACGCCTGCGGGACGAGCGGTGACTGCGTGCGCGTGAACGCCGACTGCTGCGGCTGCTCCATGGGCGGCTCGTCGGTCGCCGTCAACCGCGCCTTCGCCGGGACCGCGACGCCCGATCCCGCGACCTGCGAGGGTACGGCCTGTGCGGCGGTGTACCTGTGCACCGGCGCGCCGGCCTGCGTCGACGGCCTCTGCGGCCTGGTCGACGCCGACTCGCCCGCGGCCCGCTGCGCCGCGGCGGGCGGCGCCGTGCGGACCAGCTCCTGCTGCCTGTCGGCCGGGGACTTCCCGAACACGTGCCGGATCGGGCCCTGCGGCTGTTCGCCGGCCAACAGCCACGACGTCCAGCTCTGCGATTGCGGCGCAGGCCGCTGCTTCGACGGCACCACCTGCGTCGCCGGCTGAGCGGTCAGACTACTCCCAGAACCTGGCCCCGGTCTCGAGGTCGGCGCACTGGATGGTCACCTCGGTGTCGGTGACCGTGATCGGAAGGTACCCGGGCCAGCACCCCGTCCCCGTGTTCTCCACGCCGATGCCGACGATCTCGAACTCCGAGCCGCAGTTGTTGCAGCGCATGCTCGACCCGCGCTGCGAGTACCCGCGGCGCGCGAGGTAGCAGACCTCGCAGGCGTCGAACGCGACGTGCGGCGCGCCGTCGCTCCCCATCACCGCGAAGTACTTCACCGTGACCCCGGGCACCTCGGCGCTCTCGTACTCGAAGAAGCTGGCCGAGGTACTCAGCTCCGCGAGCGGGATGGCGATGGGCCCGCACACGGATCCCGACTCGCCCTCCGATTCCGGCTCGCCGTCGGCCCCCGATTCCGGCCCGCCGTCGTCTGCCGATCCCCCGGTGCCGTCGTCCTCCGCGCCCCCCCCGTCATCGACGCTCGCGTCGGCCCCGGACTCGTCCGCCGCGCCGACGTCGGTCGCCCCGTCGCCGCTCGAGGCGGCCTCGTCGCCGCACGCCGGCATCCCGGCGGCCAGCGCGCAGATCAGCGCAGCGCCCACAAGTCTTCCAGTCATGGTCAAGGTCTCCGAGATTCCGCCGGGCAAGTCGGCCAATCCGCATCCCCCCGACGGACGGGTCCACCCCCAACGCGCGTCGGACAGCTTGCCCGCCGCATCGCCGGCCGTCAACCCCGTTTCGATTCCGCCCGATTCCGGCCGCCGTTTGCGGCTCCGCTCGATCCGAGGTAGCGTCCCCCCCCGATGGGGCGCCGCCGCAGACGCCTGCCGATCGTATTTCCTTCCGGCTTCCCGTCCATGCACGAGCAAGGAGTCATCATGTGCGGCATCGTGTCGATTCTCGATCTGGTCGGTGACCCGCAGGACCTCCGCCGGCAGGCGCTGACCATGGTGAAGAAGGTCCGGCACCGCGGCCCCGATTGGAGCGGGATCTACGCCGACGAGCACGGGATCCTGGCCCACGAGCGGCTGTCCATCGTCGACATCGAGCATGGGGCCCAGCCGCTCATCGACATCCGCAAGCGGCGGGTGCTCGCCGTCAACGGCGAGATCTACAACCACAAGGAGCTTCGCGCCCGGCTCGCGAGCGATCACGAGTTCCAGACCAGCTCCGACTGCGAGTGCATCCTGTATCTCTACGACGAGCTCGACCCGGCGGACTTCCTCAACCGCATGAACGGCATCTTCGCCTTCGTGCTCCACGATCCCGCGGCCCGGACCTGGCTCATCGCCCGCGACCCCATCGGCGTCGTGCCGCTGTACGTGGGCTGGGACGCGCAAGGCAACTTCTATGCCGCCTCCGAGCTCAAGGCGCTCGCCGGCGTCTGCACCCGGATCGAGGAGTTTCCTCCCGGACACTTCTGCCTCGGGCATGAGAAGGAGAAGCGCTTCCAGCGCTATTACCGGCCCCGGTGGGCCGAGCCCGGCTTCTACCCCGCCGAACCCTACGACCCCGCGCGCCTCCGCGACGCGCTCGAACAGGCGGTCAGACGCCAGCTCATGTGCGACGTCCCCTACGGGCTGCTCATCTCCGGCGGCGTCGACTCCTCCATCGTCGCGGCCCTGGCTGCCCGCTTTCGTGCCGGACGGGTCGAGAACGACGGTCGGACTCCGGCGTGGTGGCCGCAGACCCATTCGTTTTCGGTCGGGCTGCCGGATTCGCCCGACCTGAAGTTCGCGCGCCAGGTCGCCGAGCACATCGGCGCGATCCACCACGAGATCCACTTCACGGTCCAGGAGGGGCTCGATGCGATCTCCGACGTGATCTACCACCTGGAGACCTTCGACGTGACCACAATCCGCGCCGCCGTCCCCATGTACCTCATGACCCGCAAGATCCGCTCGATGGGGATCAAGATGATCCTCTCCGGCGAGGGCGCGGACGAGATCTTCGGCGGCTACCTCTACTTCCACAAGGCTCCCGATGCCCGCGCGCTGCACGACGAGACCGTGCGCAAGATCTTCAAGCTGCACCTGTACGACTGCCTGCGGGCCAACAAGGCCACCTCCGCCTGGGGTGTCGAGGTCAGGGTGCCGTTCCTGGATCGCGAGTTCCTCGACGTCGCGATGATGCTCGACCCCGGCGTGAAGATGCCCCGCAACCCCGCCCATCCGCGCCCGATCGAGAAGTACATCCTGCGGCAGGCGTTCGACGGGCTGATCCCCGACGACGTGCTCTGGCGGCAGAAGGAGCAGTTCTCCGACGGTGTCGGCTACTCGTGGATCGACTCGCTCAAGGCGCTTGCCGGACGCGAGGTCTCCGACTCCATGCTGTCGCAGGCGGCGGAGCGCTTCCCGGTCAAGGCGCCCGAGACGAAGGAGGCGTACTTCTACCGTACGCTGTTCGAGCACCACTTCCCGTACGCGACCGCCGTGGACTGCGTCGCCTTCGAGCGCAGCGTCGCTTGCAGCACCGCCACGGCTCTGCAGTGGGACCGGGCCTTCGCGAATCTGGTCGACCCCTCCGGCCGGGCCGTCGCCGACGTCCACCAGGACGGTTACCGCGGCGACCACGCCGCAACGAAGACCTGACGCCGTCCCCCTCTGCGTCTCTGCGTCTCTGCGCGAGAATTCCCCCCACCTTGTTGCCCCATCCCCGCAATGCTACCTTGAGCCCTGCGTGCCGCACGCCGCACGGCGTCGCGAGTGCGGGGGCAGGTGGGTGATGAACATCGACAAGCGCAACGTGTGGGTCGCGGCCGTCGGCGTGGCCGTGTTCGCGGGGCTTGCGGGCTGCGCGGACGGCGGCGTTCCGTTCTGCGACGACTTCGACGCCGTTCTCGAAGCGGACGACGCCGGAGAGGGCATGGAGTCCGTCGACGGCGAGGACGGCGCGGAATCTGGCGTCGAGGACGTCGCGGACGGCGACGGGGAGGGCGAAGCCGCGGAGGACGTGACCACGGAGGACACCGGCGAGGAGTCCGAGGGCGGCGTCGATCCGGGGCTCGACTGCCAGGCCTGCACCGACGATTCGGACTGCGCGGAGGGCTTCCCGTGCGTCGCGCTGCCCTCCGGCGGCAGCGTCTGCCTGCGCTCCTGCAACGCCGAGATCCCGGATTGCCCGCCGCGGTTCGACTGCGTCGAGAGCCGTCTTACCCCGCTGCCCGATCCCATCTGTGCGCCGGTCGGCGAACGGTGCTGCGTGGACGCCGACTACGACGACTACGGGTCTGGCGTCGGCTGCCGCGGCCCCGACTGCGACGACGAGGACCCGACGGTCCATCCCGCCGGGACGGAAGACTGCGACGGGGCCGACAACAACTGCGATGGCGCCACCGACGAAGGCGATCCGGGCGGCGGCCTGGTGTGTTCCACCGGGTTGCCCGGAATCTGCTCCGGCGGCGTGACGTCCTGCGAAGACGGCGCCGTGATGTGCCGCTCGACCGCGACCGGGACCCCCGAGACGTGCGACGGGATGGACAACGACTGCGACGGGTGGGTCGACGAGGACGACGCCCTGCTCTCGCTCACGCGCCCCTGCTACGACGGGCCGGCAGGCACGGAAGGCGTCGGAACCTGCGTCGCCGGCGTGCAGACCTGCGCCGGTGGCACCTTCCGGGGCTGCGTCGGACAGATCCTGCCCGGGACGGAGCGCTGCGACGGCGCCGACGAGAACTGCGACGGCGTCGACGACGACGGCGATCCCGGGGGCGGCATCGCGTGCTTCGCGCCCGTCCCCGGCATCTGCGCCGCGGGCGAGACGGCGTGCGTCGGCGGCGCGGTGACCTGCCGGAGCACGATCGCGCCCGGCTCCCAGCCCGAGATCTGCGATACCCTGGACAACGACTGCGACGGCGTCCTCAACAACGGCTTCGCCGGCCTCGGTACCGCCTGCCTCAGCGGCGTCGGCGTGTGTCGCCGCGGCGGCGTGATGATCTGCAACCCGGGCGACCCGGCCGACCCCCCGGTTTGCGACGCCGTGCCGGGCACGCCCTCGCCGTCCGAGCTGTGCAACTACCTCGACGACGACTGCAACGGTACCACCGACGACGGCTTCGTCAACGCCGGCGGCGTCTACGACACGGATCGCAACTGCGGCGCATGCACCATCGATTGCACCGTGATCTACGCCTTCCCCGGCTCGTTCGGCACCTGCAACGTCGTGGGAAGCACCGCGACGTGCCGGCTCAACTGCAACCCGGGCTTCTTCAACCTCAACGGCATCCCCGGCGACGGCTGCGAGTTCTCCCTCGACGCGGACGCGGTCTACGTCTCCGGCGAGGATCCCACCTCGGTCGACGACGCCTCGTGCGGCCTGGGCCCGGCGACGACCGGCGGGGGCCGCCACGCCTGCCGCACGATCACCTACGGCATCTCTCGCGCGACGACCCTGGGTCGCAGCCGGGTCGTCGTCGCCGACGCGCTCTACGCCGAGAGCGTCACGCTCGTCGCCGGCGTCAGCCTGCTCGGCGGCTACCGCTCCGACACCTGGGAGCGGCACCTCACCACGACCCTCACCACGCTCCGCGCCCCGACGGGCGCCGGGCACCGCCGCACGATCGAGGCCGTCGGGATCTCCTCGACGACGCGCGTCGAAGGCTTCGTCATCGACGGCACCACCGCGACCACGGCGGGTGCGAACTCGTACGCGATCTACGTCAACGGCGGCACCAACGCGCTGACCTTCGCCTCCAACACGATCTACGCCGGCTCCGGCGCTCCGGGCGCCACCGGCGCGGCGGGCACGGACGGCACCGGCGGCCTGCCCGGCACGACCGGAAGCGCCGCGTTCGACACCGGCTCCACCGCCTGCGCGACCTCCCGCGCCGGCTCGTCGGGCGGCGCGCGTTCGTGCGGCGCCACCTCCGTGAGCGGCGGCGCCGGAGGCGGCGTCTTCTGTCCCGTGTTCTGGGGCGCCACGCCCGGCGGCTCGCGCGCCGGCGGCGCCGGTTCCGGCGCGGGCGCCGGCGCCGGCGGCGCGGTCGCCTACGACGGGCAGACCAGGCCGGCAGAGACCTGCCTCACCTGCTACCTCCCGCCGGGCGGCCAGACGATGACGGGCGGCAACGGTACCGCCGGCTCCAACGGCTCGAACGGTTCCGGAGGCTCCGGCGCCGCGAGCGCCGTGGGAAGCGTGGCCGCGAACGAGTGGGTCGGCGCGGGCGGCGCGGCGGGCGGGAGCGCGGGCAACGGCGGCGGCGGTGGCGGCGGCGCCTCCGGTGGCGGCGGCGACGGCACCGGCGGAGCCTGCACCGACGACCTCGGGGCCACGGGCGGAGGCGGCGGCTCCGGCGCTTGTGGCGGCACCTTGGGCGCGGGCGGCGGCGCCGGCGGCGGCTCCTTCGGCATCTTCGTCGTGAACGCCGCGAGCCCGCCGACGCTCACCGGCAACACGATCTAGCGCGGCTTCGGCGGCACCGGCGGCAACGGCGGG
>JACRCX010000103.1 GCA_016218815.1 Deltaproteobacteria bacterium | reverse complement strand
CCAAGGTGGAGCAGAACAAGTAACGGGTCGGTCGGACTCTCAACCCTCAGCGCTCGACCCTCGACCGCGGCCAGGGGCCGCTTTGGTTGCGGCCACTGGCCGCGCTGTGTTCATCGGTGTCCATCGGTGGTTTCTTTTTCCCCTCCCCCAGCCCCCTCCCCGCCAGCCCCTCCCCGCACTTCCCGCACACCCCCCCCTCCAGCCCCACCACCTCCGCCGTGAAGCCCACCCGCCGGATCAACACCTCCCCGCACGACGCACACCGCGTCGTCTCCCCGTCGCCCGTCCGCGCGTTCCCCACGTACACGTGCCGCAACCCCTCCGCCACCCCGATCTGCCTCCCCGCCACCAACCGCCCCACCGGCGTCTCTTCGATGCCATCCGCCTCGAAGTCGGGATGGAACCGCGACAGATGCCACGGCAGGTCCCGGCTCAGCGACGCCAGGTACTTCGCAATCGCCCGCAGCTCCCCGTCCGAATCGTTCCGCCCCGGCACCACCAGCGTCGTCACCTCGACCCACACCCCCCGCTCCACCAGCCGCTCCAGCCCCCGCTTCACCCCCTCCAGCGATCCCTGGCAGACGTCCTCGTAGAACCCCTTCGTGAACGCCTTGAGGTCGACGTTGGCCGCGTCCAGGAACGTCGCCGCCGCGTCGTCGACCACGTCCGGCAGCATCATCCCGTTCGTGACGAAGACGTTCCCCAGCCCCGCCTCTCGCGCCCGCACCCCGACATCCCGGCAGTATTCGTAGAAGACCGTCGGCTCGGTGTACGTGTACGAGATCGACGCGCAGCTCGCCGCTACCGCCCGCTCCACGATCCGCTCCGCCGGCGTCTCCTCCCCCTCCAGGCATCCGTCGCCGCCGTGCTCACGGTGCTGCGAGATCGACCAGTTCTGGCAGAAATCGCAGCGCAGGTTGCACCCGCACGTCGCGATCGAGAACGACCGGCTCCCGGGACGGTAGTGGAACAGCGGCTTCTTCTCGATCGGATCGACGTGCTCCGCGACCAGCCGCCCGTAGCTCACGCTCCGCAGCTCTCCGCCGACGTTGCGCCGCGCCCCGCAGAACCCGACCTCGCCGTCCTCGAGCTTGCAGACCTGCGCGCACAGCACGCAGCCCACGCGCTTGCCCGTTAGCGGCTTCCAGAACAACGCCTCGTGGCCGACCGTCACGGACGTCGCCCCCTACAGCCGGAAGATGACCTCGAGCCGCATGCCGTCGAAGGGCGGGAACGTGCGGCATACCCCGGCCAGGCACTTGCGACCGCCGCGCAGGCTGCCCACCCGCCCGCGCACCGTGAGCCAGTCGGCGGCAAACCACTGGATCCCCCCCGCCCCGAAGTAGTGCTCCCGCTCGTCCGACGGGTTTCCCTCGAACTGCGTGTCCCACTCGAACGTCCCGTACACGCCCCCGATCCCGGCCCAGTCCAGGCTGAGCGCCGCCGTGCCGCGCCGGTAGTCGAGCATCTTGTCGATGTCCCGCTCCGACCACTCCTCGTCCAGCACCTCGGCCTGCAGCGACAGCGGCCCCCAGACGTGGATCTGCAGATCGAACCGGACGTGGACCAGCGTCCGGTACAGCTCCCGGATCAGCGCGTCCGGCGGAGCGCCCGGGTCCGGGTCCGGCACCTCGTCCCAGGCGCGCCGGTACCCGGCGACGACCCGCGCCACGGATTGCCCCTCGTCCCAGCGGAACTCCAAACCCCCGTACGGATGGATCGCGTCGTGGTTGATCGCCGTGAAATCGTCGGCCCCCGCGAAGGCCGCGAAGACCGTGAACCAGTCGAAAATCTCCCAGTCCGCCTTCAGCCGCCCGCCGCGGACGTCGAACTCGCTCTCGATGAGCTGGTCCTCCAGGTCCGCCGTCGGCGGCCGGTTGTACGGCCAGTGCGCGTGCGTGGCGTCCTGGCCCTCCGACAGGATGCCGAACTCGTGGTACTCCTTGTACTCCAGCAGCAGCTGCACCGGACCGACCTTCGCGCCTGCGTTCGCGTAGAGCGCCCAGCCGTCGTCCGTCTCCCCGCTCTCGAACGACCGGTGCAGGCCGTCGGCCTCGGCGTAGAACGTCAGGCTGTAGGGCAAGTCGAGGAACTCCAGCGCGCCGCCGTAGCCGACCGTGCCGGTCTGGTTCGCGTCGGCCAGGTGGGGCTGCAAGTCCATCACGTGCAGCGCGAGCCGGTTGCCGCCCCACAGGTCGGCCGCGACGCGGCCGGCGACGACGATGTCGAGCGGATCCTCCGAGATGAGGTTGTACCGCTCGTCGACGTTGGTCACGTTGACCACCCCGCCCATCACCGTGACGTCGAAACGGTCGGCGATCCGCCCGTCCACGCGCCCGCCGCGCAGCGCCGAGTCCAGCCCCAGCTCGTCCACCTTGCGCAGCGACAGGATCAGGCCGCGACCGATGTGCGCGTAGAAGTCGCCCCCGGTCAGCAGCCAGTCCGGCGTGAGCTGCACCTTCGCAAACCCACGCTCCAGCCGGTAGTCCCCGACGTGCGAGTACTCGCCCGGAGTCGTCTGCGTCACCCCGTAGCGCTCGTACCAGTCCGCCTCGCGCTGCAGCCGCTCCTGCTCCGTGTCGCCGCTGATCCACGCCGGCTCCAGGTAGCCGAACGACGCCGTGTCGATCCGGAACCCGGCGTCGATGCCGTCGGCCAGGATGCCGATGTTCAACCGGTTCTTGATGTCCCAGTAGTAGTCGTCGTTCCGCTGGTCGTTGCCGTTGTCCCACAACCACTCGGCGATCAGCGTCTCCGTGATCGTGTACGCCGTGTCGCCCGCCGCGGCAGGGACCGGCCGCACCGCGAGCGCGGCGAGCAGCGTCGCCACCGGGAGGAAACCACGCTTCACTGCGCGCCGCCGCCCCCGCCGGACGCGTCCCCCGCCTCGCCCGACCCCTCGGCCAGCAGCTCGCGGATCCGCGCCTCGATGTCCTCCGCGTCCCCGGCCACGAACCCCTCGTGCGACCACACCCGCCGCCCCTCCCGGTCGATGAGCACCGTGAACGGCGTCGCTCCCCGCGGGTTGTACAACCCCGCCACCGTGGACTCCTCGTCGAGCACGACGGGGAAGGTGAACCCGAGACGCTCCGCGATCGTTCGCACGTCGCTCACCGTGTCCGGAGAGTCCAGCGCCACGGCCACCACCAGCAACCCCTCGTCGCGCAGCTCCTGGTACAACCCGTCGAAGTTCGTCAGCTCCGTACGGCAGCTCGGGCAGAACGACGTCCAGAAGGTCAACACGATGACCTCCCGCTCCAGGTGGTCGCCCAGCCGGAACGACTCGCCCGTCGTCGTGCGCAACGAGAAGTCCGGCGCCGGACCCGTGCTCGCGCCGCCCTGCGCCGCTCCGCAGTGCGCCCCCACGAACGCCAGCGAAAGGACCCCGAAAACGACCGTGCACAGGCGGCTCATGGCGCCCGATCCGCGATGGCCGCCAGGTTGGACTCGATCGCCGAACGGAACGCCGCCTCGCCCCAGCCGGTCTCCAGAACCATGATCGTCATGTCCGTCAGATCCACCAGCATGTTCAGCGGCGTCGCCGACTTGTCGAAGTAGCGCCCCAGCTCGAACGTCTCGTCCGCCGCCCCCGGGAAGTTCCACCCGTAACGCGTCGCATAGCCGCGCGCGTAGGCCGCGCTCGCCGGAGCGGCGCTGCCGTCCTCGAAGACGGTACCCAGGATCTCCAGCCCCTGCGGATGGTACTCGTCGTAGATGCCGGGCATCGCCGTCGACTGGGCCGCGCACGCCGTGCACCATCCCGCCGAGGCGAAAATCCACAGCAGCTTCACCGTGTGGTCGGCGTAGAAGTCCGCCAGCTCCAGCGCGCTGCCGTCGATGCTCGTGAACCGCAGGTTCTGCATCCGATCCCCGACCGTCACCCCGTACGGCGCCGGCGGATATCCCTCCGGACCCACCGGCTCGTCGCCGAACGCGTCGTCCGGCACCGAGTCCACCGGGCCGTCCGTCGCCTCGTTGCCCGCGTCGGGCTCGACGGAATCATCGCCGTTGCAACCCCACCCCGCAGGCAGCAGCAGGACCGCCGGCAATACCAGGCTTCCCCACATCGACTTGCTCACATTCCACCTCGTCGGCGTGCCCCCCGGAAAACGGTGTATAGTCTGCCATCGCACGCCTTGGAGCGCAATGCACTCGATGCCCGCGCCCCGGCGCAAGGAGCCCCCCATGAAACTCTCCGCCGCCACCCTCGTGCTCGCCCTCGCCGCCGGCGGAGCCTGCTCCGGAGACCCCGGCTCCGACGCCGGCGCCGACACGCCCGCCGACCCGGCATCCGCCCTCCGCGCCTTCGGCGAACCCTGCGACGACCCGGCCGAGTGCACCTCCGGCCTCTGCTTCGAGGCGACCTGCACCCGCGCCTGCGCTCGGCGCGAGGAGTGCCCGGAGGAAGGCTCGGCCTGCGGCCACGGCCCCGACGACTCCACGATCTGCCGCACGACCCGCTTCGCCGACGGCGAAGGCCGCTACGGCGACTACTGCTCCGATGCCCCCTGCGACGAGGCCGCCGGCTTCCGCTGCCAGCGCCGCTCCGACGACGACCCCTACGCCTTCTGCACCGCCGACTGCACCGACGACCGCGACTGCCCCTACGACATGTCCTGCCGCGACGGCAACGACGGCCGCATCTGCCGCCCCCGCGCCTATTGCGAGCCCTGCGACCTGGACGACCAGTGCGGCTTCGCCAACGACGACTGCATCGCCGACGACGCCGGCGACCGCTTCTGCTCCCAGACCTGCGATCCCGCACGCCCCACCACCTGCCCCACCGACTCGCTCTGCCTCGAAATCCCCGCCGGCAGCGGACGCTTCCAGTGCAAGCCGTCCTTCGGGAGCTGCGTCGGCGACGGCGGGTTCTGCCAACCCTGCCGCGGCGACGCCGACTGCAACGACGGCGCCCTGTGCCTCACCGACCGCTACACCAAGTTCTCCTTCTGCGGCGAACCCTGCGCCTCCTCCGACGAGTGCGCCTCCCCGGAGTTCTACTGCACCTCCGACACCCTCCAGTGCCGACCGAAAAAAGGCTCCTGCCTCCACCCCTCGGGCGGCGGCCACGTCTGCGACCATTGCGCCGACTTCACCGACTGCTTCGACGGCTTCTGCCTCGACACCAACGGCGACGGCCGCGGCGACGGCTGCGCCGACCTCTGCGACCCGTCCGACCCCTCCGCTTGCGGCCCCTGGGGCACCTGCTACCGCCTCACCGACTCCTCCGGCGCCACCGCCGGCTACGCCTGCCTGCCCCACGAAACCATCCAATGCTGGCAGTACGCCGAATGCGTCGAGACCTGCCCCGACGGCCCCACCGGCTGCTCCCTCCCCTATTGCCGGTAGCACCGCGCTCCCCGGATGCCACGATTGCGCCGTGGCGTCGCTCCCGCGCCATCGCGGTCGTGGACGTGGACGTGGTCGTCGTCGGGAACTTCCCCGGACTCCCGGTTGCAGATCGCCCGTCCTGGTGCCAAGCTGCACCCCGGAAAGGGGGACCGACATGCGCGTTGCTCTCTCCCTCGCTTGCCTGCTCTCCGCCGCCGCCTGCGGCTCGACCTCCACCGACGACAACGGCCAGCCCGACTCGGCCGCCGACTCGCTCGCCGAGTCGGACGCGTCCGCGGAGGCCGATGCCGACGCCGGACCGGACGCCGACGTCGCCCCGGACGGCCCCGACGCCGCCGATGTCGAGCCCGAGGCCGACGGGACGCCCGACCATGCGCTCGAGGAAGCCCTGGATGCCGCCGACGCCGACGCCGACACCCCCGCCGACACCGACGCGGTGCCCGAGGCCGACTCGACTCCCGAGGCCGATGCAACGCCCGAAACCGATGCGCCCGACGCGGATGACGGCGCGGCCGACCTGCCCGTAGACGCCCCCGCCGACACGCCGGACGGCGGCGGCAGCCTGACCGTCACCATGACCTCCCTCGAAGCCTGGACCATCATCTTCATGGGCAGCGGCAATCACGCCGTTTTCACTTTGGTTCTCACCAACACGGGCTCGGGCGACGTCACCGGCTTCCATGCCGTCACCGGAAAAGTCACCGGGGCCGGCGGCGCCGACCTGTTCACCTTCACCGGACCCTCCGCCCTCCACGTCGGCTCCACCAGCGGCCCGCTCTTCGACGGCCGCGTGCCCGCCGGCGGCTCCGCCACCGTCGCCGGCCAGGGCTCCGCCACCGACCCCAGCCTCAGCACCCACTGCGGCGAAGACGTGATGCTCTCCCTCGACGTCGCCTGGGACGGCGGCGCCACCAGCGTCGTCGGCGGCCCCGCCGGCCTGATGTGCGTCTCCAAGTAGGTTCCCCCGCGGCGGTCGAATACGAGGCCGGGCCCGTGCGTCAAAGCACGGCCTTGGTTTCTCCCCGGGGGTCCGGTTGCGGGTGCCTGGGGAATGGAGTAGCGTGGTCGTGCCCCGATGCGGGGTAGACAAGGAGAGGGAGATGAAGCGAGCGTTGAAGGTGCTGTTCGTCGCCGTCGCTCTGGTCGCCGCGATCGGAACGATGACCGGGTGCTTCGTGCGTGCGCAGCCGATTGCTCCTGCCGCCGTGGTCGTCGCCCGGCCCGCCCCGCCGCCGCCGACCGTCGTCTATACCCAGCCGGCGCCCGTGCCCCAGCCCGCACCCGTCTACGTCCAGCCCCAGCCCGTCGGCCCACCGCCCCCCACGATCGTCTACTGACGGTCTGCTGGTGCGCCGGTTCGAGGACCCACCCCCGGGACACCCCCCCCGTGCCCCCTCCCTGCCTTCCCTGATCTTCCCTGTCCTCTCAGCGTTCGTCTCTGTGGTCTCAGCGTCTCAGCGGTAAGTCGGATCTCCGCGCCCTCCCCCCTACTCCGCGACCTCAAACGGGATCGGCCGCGCGATGTGCCGCCGCGACGGGTCGTAGTACAGGTACGCATCCGAAGGAGGAGCCTCCCCGCGCATCGGATTCCGCGCGATCACGTCGTACGTGAACTCGAGCGGCGCCCCCGGCCCGATCAAGTCGAAGTACACGATGATCTGCCGCGCCGTCAGCTCGTAGCGCCGGAACGTCCCCGACCCCACCAGCGCGTCCAGGTCCTCCGTCTCCACGTCGAACCCCGGCGGGATCCCCAGGTCCGCTATCACCATCATCAGGTCGCCCGTCGTGTTGTTCGTCAGGATCACCGTCGCCGTCGCCTTGTCGTCGACCGCGAGATGAGTTCGGTCATAGCCGACGTCGATGGTCAGCGGTCCCGCCTCCTCCGGCGGCACCCCGTCCCACGGCGTCCAGTACGTGCCCACCGCCTGGTACATCATCGAACCGGTCCCCGTCATCACGATCTCCACGTCGTTGGGACCACCCTCGACGATGCGATCCTTCAAGTCCACCTGCCGGAAGATGTCGTAGTCCGCAGGCGTCACCGTCAGCGTGTGCACCAGCTCGCCGTTGTGGAAGACGTCGATCGTCGCGTCCGCCTCCGATCCCGCCGCGTCCATCGAACGCAGCATCGCCCGCAGCGCGTACACCGTCGCCTGCGTCGTCTCCCAGTTGCCGAACGAGTCCTTGCTCCGCACCAGGTACGCCAGACCCTTCTGCGCTTCCGGCAGGTAGGCCCGCCCGCGGAAGAAGACGTCCACCACCAGCGCCGTCGTCTCCAGGATGTGCGCGTCGCCCGTCGAGTACGTCAGCCCGCCGTCGCCGCCCTCCTCGCCCCACCACATCGCGCCCGACTCCTCGTTGCCCTCCGCCGCAAGCTGGTCCAGCAGCTCGGCGCCGACCGGATCGCTCGCGTCGTGCGTGATCAGCGCCTGCGCCGCAATCGCCCGGCTGTACGCGTCCGCCGCCTCGCCGATGTGGCCCGCCAGATACGCCGTCGCACTCGCCACCGCCGGCCCGTCGTAGCCGGACTCCAGCAGCGCCCACAGCACGTACGCCGTCGTGCGGAACTTGCTGTTCTGGTAGTTGTTGATCGCACCCTCCGCGATCCCGCCCGGGTCCGGCGCCCACGAGCCGTCGCTCTCCTGCCGGCCCGCCAGCCACGCCGCCGTGCGCGAGATCACCGCCGGGTCGACGTTGTGCACCTTCGCCATGTCGCTGAACTCCATCAGCCCGTACGCCGTCAGGATCTTGTGCGCCGGCGGGCTCCCGAACCACTCGAACCCGCCGCCCGGCACCTCGTACGTCAGCAGCCGCTGGTAGCCCTGGTTGATGTACTCCCGCGCCCGGAGCTCGATCTCCGGCGTCGTCGTCCCGCTCGCCTGCATGTACGCCAGCGCCATCACGTTCGGGTACGTCGACGACGAGGTCTGCTCGAAGCAGCCGTTGGGCAGCTTCAGGATCGAATCGAGCCCCTCGATCGCCTGCGCGAACACGCCCGGATACAGCTTCACCAAGAGCTCGTTCGCACCCGTCACCGCCCCCGCCGGCGGCGCGAACTCGAACCGCACCCGCGCCCCGTCGGGCGTCGCCTCGATCATGTCGCTCTGCGCCTGGTCCGTCCGCTTGCCGCTCGGCATCACCTCGATCCGCCGCCGCAAGCCGTCCCCCAACTCGCCCGCCCGACCGATCGCCTCCAGGTCGTGCCAGCCGACCTTCTCCACGCGGATGCGCACCGGCACCGACGAGACCTGCCGCGGCTCCAGCGTCAGCGTCGACGTCGCCGGAGTCAGCAACGTGAACCAGTCGTCCTCGGTCACCTCCAGCTCCACCGTCTGCGCCTCGTCCAGATAGTTGTAGACCACCACCGGGACCGTGATCTCGTCGCCCAGCGTCAGCGTCGCCGGCAGCGCCAGGTCGACGAAGAACTCCTGGAACACGGTGATGTTGCCCAGCGTCGAACCCAGCCCGCCCGCCAGGCTGTTCGCCACGCCCGTCATGCGCCAGCTCGTGATCGAATCCGCGAGAGGCACGTCCACGGCGGCCCGGCCGTCCGCGTCCGTGATGATCGACGGGTTCACGTACAGCGTCTCCGGGAACCAGCTCCGGATGCGCACCTCCGGCGGCGTCACGCCCGGCTCCGAGGGCGGCGTGCTGGGGTCCGTCCCCGCGTCCGCCGCCGCGCCCGGCACGTCGCCTCGCCCCCCGCCGTTCTCGTCATCCACCCCCCCGAACGCCCATTCGCCCCCGCCCCACGCGTACCCGACCGCATCGTCGTCCGTGCCCCAGATCTCGTCGCAGCCCGCGGACGTGAGCGTGATCTGAGACCACTCGTACCGCGCCTGGTAGCGCTGGCCCCACGCGTCGTACCAGCCGTCCACCATCCGGTCGATCCATCGCTGCGCCGTCGACTCCGACCAGTCGCCCCGCGCGCTCTGGTACGTCGTCAGCGCCGTGGCGATCCGCTGCGCGTCGGCGCCGACCGCCGTGCTCTCGTGCCCCAGCACCACGTCCAGCAGGCCACGCTCGCTGGAGTAGTCCACACCGTAGATCGCACGCCCGCCGGCCGCCGCGAACAGCACGCGCGCCGCCTCCTGCGCCTCCGCGTCCGCCGTGTCCGGCTCGCCCGCCCCGAAGATGTCGCCCGCCCCGAAACCGTGCACCTCGTAGCGCGACTCCGCGATGTCGTCCTCCAGCTCGAAGAAGATGCGCTCCAGACCCGGCTTCACCTCCGACAACGCGAACACCGCCTCGTCCACCACCTGCAGCCCCACCGCCGCCTGCACCCCCTGCCCCGCAGCGTCCGTCACCTCCAGCTCCAGCCGCGCCGTCTCCGCCGGCTGGTACGTCGTCCGGTCCGGCCGCACCTGCAGGTTGAGCCCGTCCGCACCCTCGACGTAGATCACCCGCTGGTCCCGCACGATGTCCCCCGTGTCGCCCAGGAAGTACACCGAGAGCGTCACCGAGCCGGACAGGTCGTCGGCCAGGTCGAGATTCAGGTTCGTCCAACCTTCATCGATCGGGACGATCTTCGTCAGCATCGTCTGGCCCTCGCGCACCGCGTCCAGGTACACCCGGTCGTGCGCCCGCGGCGTGTAGATCGTCAGTCGCGCCGTCTCGCCCACCTCGTAGAGCGACTTGTCCGTCCTGAGCAGCACCGTGTCGTTCCCCGTGCCGTCCGCCGAGAAGCTGAAGTATTGCGTCACCGAGCCGCCGTGACCGTCCCCGGCGTCCACCACGATCGACAGCGCCACCCCGGCCGCCGGCGTCACCTCGAACGACGCGAACCCCCGCTCGTCCGTCTGCACCGGGATCGGCGTCCCGCCCCCCGCCGTCACGTTGCACGTGCTCGCCAAGGGCGTCCCCGTCGGGTCCGCCGTCAACAGGAACATCACGTTCGCAACCCCGGGCACCAGCACCGGCCGCTCCGGAATCAGCGTCACCCCCACCCCACCCCGCGCCACCGTCACCGGCCGCTCGATCTCGAACGTCTGCCCCGCCGTGTCGATGACCGTGATGTCCAGCTTCGCGAACGATCCGCCCTGGTCCAGCGGCAGGCCGACGAAGTAGTCCGGCAGCTCGACGCTGAACGAGTACAACCCGTCCTCGCCCGTCGTCCCGTGCACCTCCGCGAACTGCACCCAGTCCACGTCGAACTGGCTCGCCCGCACCACCACCTCCCCGCCCGCCACCGGCTGGCCGAAGAAGTACCGCGCGTCGAGCTGCCCGAAGACCGTCTCGCCCGGCGTGTAGAACGCCTTGTCCGCCGTGAAGCCGATGTTGAACTTGGGCAGCGAATACCGGTCCACCGTCACCGTGCGCTCTTGGATCGCGTCCTCGATGCCCGCCCGGATCGTATAGCGACCCATGTTCACCTGGCGCGCCAGCGTGAACTCCGCCGACGCGATCCCGTAGTCGTTCGTCGTCGCATCCTGCCGGAAAACCTTGTTGCCCTTCCCGTCCGCGATCTCGATCGTCACCGGCACGTCCGCGCTCGGCGCGTTGTGCGGCAGCCGGAAGGCCAACGCCCGCACGTGCATCGTCTGCCCCGGCTGGTACAACGGCTTGTCCGTCGTCAGCAGGATCCGGTGCGCCCGCTGCACCGTCAGCCCGTGCCGGCTCTCCGACGCCTGCTCCCCGAGCTGCGTCCGGATGATCAACGTCGCCGAGCCCGCGATCGCCGGCGCGTCGAGGTCCACCTCCGCCAGCCCGAACTCGTCGGTCGTCACCGTCCCGACCGGCGTCCGCACCGGGTCCCCACCCTCCCCCGCCGCCGGCGTCTCGAGGAACGCCTCCACCGTCGCCCCCGCCATCGGACGCCCGTTCCCAGGGTTCACCGCCGAGACCCGGAACTGCGCCGGCTCCTCCGCGAAAAGCTGGCTCGGTCCCAACACCAGACTGCCGATGCGCCGCGCCATCCGGAACAGCGAACGGCTCCCCGAAACCACCGCACCCCCCGCCTCCACCCGGTAGCGCACCACGTAGCCCGCCAGATCTCCCGGCGCCAGCCCCTCGGACAACCCGCGCATCGTCAGAGAAATCGTCGCCGCCGTCTCGCCCGCCCGGAAGACCAGCGCGCCCTCCGCCTCCCCCTTCTCCTCTCCCGCCGTATCGACCAGCCGCACCCCCACCGTGCCCGCAAGCGCACCGTCCCCCAACGGCCGCTCCACCGGGACGTCAACCCGCACCGACGCGCCCACCACCGTCGCCGCCACCTCGGACTCGTCCACCGTCAACGCCGACGACGTTTGGTCGGGCTCCCCCAACGTGAACCCGCTCCCGTCCCCCACACACCCCAGCGCCAGTCCGGCGCCGATCACCAACATCGCCCCGAGCACCCGTCCGTCCCAGAATCTGCCCGTCATGTCCGAACCCTCCCTGCCGAGCCAACCGCGACACACACCCGGCGGCCGGGTCACAAAGCAAGCCCCGTGCCCGCCAAACGTCGACCACGGGACGGCACGCCCTCAGACCACTCATCACCCCGCAATCGCAAGTCTTTCACCGATCGGTCCCCCACCGGTGACGGCCAGGATCACGCGGCCCAGTCCCTCCCGAATGCTCCTCCCCGACACCGCGTGACACGGATTGTGCCAGTCACCCTCACGACCGTCGACTCACGACTGTCGACTGTCGACTCACGACTCTCGCCTCACGACTCCCCCTACCCGCCCTCCCCCGCCGGCCCCAACAATTCATCGATGCTCCGCAGCAGCTTCTCCACATCCTCCCGGTCCGCCGGGTCGACCTCGTCGAACTCCGCACCCGTCCACACGTCCACCGGCGCCGGACGGCACACCGCGCTGCCCTCGACCACCGGACACGCCCCAGGCCGCGCCGCCGACAACGCCTCGATCGCATCGCGCAAGTCGGCGCACGGGGCCGCCGCCGCCGCCTCCCGCAACCGCACCTCCGCCTCCGAAAGCGCCCGCAACATCGATTCCGTGTCGTCCTGCACCAACGCGACCGCCTCGAATCCCGCCCGCAGCCGCGCCACCATCCGCACCACCGGAAGAATCCACTCGCCCTCGCGCACCGGCGGTCCCTCCGCCGCCGCAATCCCCGCCGACGACGCGCCCCTCGCCGGACCTCCGTCCGCACCCCCATCCCCGCCTAAATCCCTCGCACCGCCGTCCCCGCCCCCCCCCCCGCCGGACCCGCGCGCCGCCGCCGACGCGGCGGCCGCCGGGCGCAGCGGAAGCTCGAGCCACCGGACCACCTCCTCGAGCGGAAGAGTCACCGAGGCGGCGAACGCGCACTCGTCCCCCGACGAGGACCGCCCGGCATCCGAGGCATCCGGCTCCAGATCCGCGTCGCTGCCGTCGCCGTCGACCACCGGCTCCTCGCGCCGGAACTCCGCGGCCGACCGCCGCGCCGCGAGGATCCCGCGCAACGACGCAACCCACGTGTCCCGCTGCGACCTCACCTGCTCGAAGCGCGCTTCCAGCATCCTTCGCTCCCCCTCCAGCCGCCCGACCATCCGGTCCTCCAGCTCCGCGATCAGGTTGTCCGGAAGCGGACACTCGCGCCGCGAACAGTCGGGCCGCAGAAGCTCCCCGGGAGACGTGACCACGACGCCGCTCGGCAGGTCGACGGCGTCCCGCCCGGACGGCGGGGCGACCACGCTACGGCACGAGACGACCGCAAGGCCGAGAAAAAGCGCGAGCTTGAAGGAAGACGACTCGAGCACCGCGGGGCGCCGGCTCAGCCCTTCGACCCGCAAGTTCGATGACCAACTTGCGGGCTCGGGACTGAGTGCTGAAGGAGCACCATCCGTTGCTCGGGACGAACGCGATGCGTCACCGTACTTGCGAATCGAAGCACTCAGCAGCGCGGATCCCCCGGACACATGAAACACTCCTCGAGCGGCGTGCCGCGGTTGACGCACTTCTGCGTCCGGGTGACGGGCGCGGTCGGCGTCCCGGGCCGCCCGGGACGGCCGGGACGCCCGGACTTGATGTTGTCCTGCTGCGTCTTGAGCGCCTCCTGCTCCTCGCGCAGTCGCCTCATCTCATCCTGAAGCTGCCTCGTCTTCTCCGCGTCACCGGCCGCGGCGAGCAACTGGGCGCTCAGCTCGTCCGTCTTCTGCTGGTTGGCAGCAAGCTGCGCCATCAGCACCTGCATCTCGCGCTCCGTCTTCTGCCGCTCCTCGCGCTCCTTCACCAGCCGCTTCTCCTGCTCGATACGCTGCTGCTCGGCCCGCTGCTGCGTGGCCTTCAGCGCCGCCGCCGCTTCCTCCTCCTGCCGCTGGCTGTCGATGTAGAGATACGTGCCGATGCCGCCGCCGCCCACGATGACCACGCCGATCACCGCCCAGACCCAGACCGGGATCTTCTTCTTCTGCGCGTCCAGCACCGCGAGCTGCTGCTCGTGCTTCAGCCGCATCTCCTCTTCCTGCAAGTGCGCCTTCGCCGCCGATTCCTGCTTCACCCGCAGCTCCTCGAGCTGCCGCAGGTGGAGCTTCTTCGACTCCTCGTCGCGCTGCCGCCGCTCCTCGGCGACCAGCCGCTCCTGCTCCTCGCGCACCCGCCGCTCCTCGGCCTCGCGCGCTGCCTTCTCGGCGGCCTCCTTCGAGCGCCGCGTCTCCTCCTCGCGCTTGCGCTTCGCATCGTCCTCCGCCTTCACGCGGTCGGACTCGATGTTCAGGATGTCGTCGAGAGCCGAACGTACCGAATCGTCCTTGTCCTGCGGCATCGCTCCAAGCCTCTCCTGCAAACCCCTTGCGCCAGCCCCTCGGCGCCGGACACGCTCGCGCGCTTCCCGTCGCCGTTCGTGCCTTGGACACGGCGACGGTCTCCGGCGTTTGTAAGATTATCTCCCCACGTCCCGGCCTGTCAATCGGCACGCGCTGGACGACCTCGCGCCGGCCGTGCTAATGCTGGCGTGATGCGGTTCGCACCGATCCTCGTCACCGCGCTCCTCGCCGCGCCCCGCGCCTCGGCCCGGGATGATCCCGCCACCACCGCGGACGAACCCGACCACGGCCCCATCCTCGTCGCCGTCGTCGCTTCCTCCGACCAGCTCGACGATCCGTCCGTCCGCACCGATACCCTCGCCATCCTCTGCGACGCCCTCCCCGCCAGTGGCTTCGCCTGCGTCCCGGAAGACGACGTCCGCGCAGCCCTGGGCGAAGCAGGAACCGTCCGCCCCGGCCCCGATGTCCTCGCCCGCCTCACCGAAACCCTCGAGGTGCCCTACGCCGTCGCCATCGTCCTGTACCCGTCCGCCGAGGAAGGCCGGATCGACGCCGACGTCTTCCTCCAGGTCCGCGCCCGCACCACCGGCATCTTCCGCGGCGCAACCGATGACCCCGAGGACGCCGCCGACACCGCCGCCACGACCGCCGAAGACCTGCTGCGCGACGCCGAGTCCCGCGGCTTCGGCGGCCCCGACACCATCGCCGGCACCGACGCCGCCGCCCTCGGTCACCTCGCTCCCCCCGCCGACGACGGCCTCATCGACCTCACCATCAACGAGTCCCTCCAGGGCCTCGCCGTCGCCTTCCTCGCCTGCTCCTCCTTCGAAATCGATGACTGGCGCATCATCGGCCCCACCCTCGTCATGGGCGCCGGCGCCGGACTCGCCGCCGCCCTCCTCGCCGACTACTACCTCCCCATCGGCCAGGCCGAAGCCGCCACCGTCGCCGCCGGCGGCTGGTGGGGCCTCCTGGAAGGCGGCCTCCTCGCCAAGACCGTCGGCGCCCACGACTTCTCCGCCGTCGCCCCCTGGGGCCTCCTCGGCTGGGGCCTCGGCCTCGGCACCGGCATCACCCTCGCCGCCACCGTCGACCTCAAGAAAGGCGATGTCGCCCTCGTCAACTCCGCCGCCGCCTGGGGTACCTTCGCCGGCGCCGTCGCCGCCGGCACCATCCTCGGCCGCGACGTCTTCACCACGTCCTCCGACTACGACTTCGCCATCCCCTTCGCCGGCCTCAATGCCGGCATCCTCGCCGGCGCCCTCACCTCGATCTGGGTCGACGTCTCCCGCGGCCGCATGGCCCTCATCGACCTCTCCGGACTCCTCGGCGTCCTCCTCGGCGCCTCCCTCGGCACCCCCCTCATCTTCGAAGACCCCACCGTGGACGAAAAACGATGGTACAGCGCCATCATGCTCGCCTCCGCCGCCGTCGGCCTCACCGTCGGCGGCCTCCTCACCGCCGACTTCGACGACGACGACGGCGTCGCCGCCGCCGCCATGATCGAAGTCACCCCACAAGGCGACGTCTCCCTCCACCTCCCCATCCCCAGACCCTGGATGATGCCCGACCCCGCCACCAGCCCCACCGCTACCCGCCTCGGCGCTTGGCTCGGCATAGCCGAAGGCATCTGGTAGCCTTCCCCCCACCAGCCACCAGCCCCCAGCCGCCCCCCCCTCTTTGCGCCCTTTGCCTCTTCGCGCCCCTTTGCGCGAAATCCCAAAATTTGACCGCACTCACACCTTGGGTTACTTATACCTACGTGTAGGTGAATCGGGGCCGCCATGAACGCCAAAGGAATCGAAAAACTGGTCGCAGAAGCCGTCGAGAACCTCCGACGCCGCGGCGCCCTGACCACCGACACCACCCCCGTCGTCGGCCGCACGAAGTCGGAAGAACACGGCGATTTCACAACCAATTTCGCAATGATCGCGGCCAAGCTGGAACGGAAGAAGCCCCGCGACATCGCCGCCCTCCTCGCCGCCGAACTGTCGGGCCACGCCGACATCGAGACCGCCGAAGTCGCCGGACCTGGCTTCGTCAACCTCCGCGTTCGCGGCGATGCCTGGGTCCGCGGCATGGACGAAGCCCTGACCGCAGGCGAGAGCTTCGGACGCCTCCCGCCCACCGGCAACGCCCCGATCAACGTCGAGTTCGTCAGTGCCAACCCCACGGGCCCCCTTCACGTCGGCCACGGCCGCGGAGCCGTGGTGGGCGATGCGCTGGTCCGGCTTCTCCGCGCCGCCGGACGCGAGGTCTCGGCCGAGTACTACTGGAACGACAGGGGCCGGCAGGTCCGCGAACTGGGTCGCTCCGTCTGGATCCGACTGCACGAGTCGCTCCACGGCAAGCTCCCCCCCATCGAAGACGAGAACTGGTACCGCGGAGACTACGTCAAGGATCTGGCGCGCGACGCCGCCTCGGACGCCCGCTTCGCCCCCGAAACGTCCGCCAGCGCCACGAGCGGTCCGCTCGCCGCCCTCGCGGCGCTGGGGCCGGACGAGCCGCGGTTCGTCGAGTACGGTTGCGACCGGATGAAGGCTTCGATCATCGCCACCCTGGCCCGCCTGCGCGTGGCGTTCCAGCATCAGACGTCCGAACGCTCGATCGCCGCGACGATCGAGCCGTTCTTCTCCGACCTGGAAGCTCGGGACCTCGCCTACCGCGACGCGGGTGCCCTGTTCCTCCGGGTCGAAGGACGCGAGGGCGAGGACAAGGACCGCGTGGTCCGCAAGTCGGACGGCGAGTGGACCTACTTCGCCACCGACCTCCTCTACCACGCCAACAAGCTGGACCGGGGCTTCGGGCGCCTCATCAACATCTGGGGCGCCGACCACCACGGCTACATCCCCCGCATGCACGCCGGCCTCGCCGCCCTCGGCCGCGACCCCAAGGCGCTCGAGGTCCTGCTGGTCCAGATGGTCAACCTCACCGCCGGCGGCCAGCCGGTGAAGATGTCCAAGCGCAGCGGCGACTTCGTGACCCTGGACGAGCTGGTCGACGAGGTCGGGGTCGATGCGACCCGGTACGTGTTCCTCACCCGCCGACACGACAGCCAGCTCGACTTCGACATCGAGCTCGCCAAGAAGAAGTCGCTCGACAACCCCGTGTTCTACGCCCAGTACGGACACGCCCGCCTGTGCGCGATCCTGCGCCGCGGCGCCGAGCTTCTCGACACCCGACGGGTGCCCGAACCGCTCCGACCGCTGCTCGCCGAGGGCCTCGGCCGGACGAGCGGCGGCGCGATCATCCCGCCCGGGGCGCTGGGACTGCCGGAGGAAAGGAAGCTCGCACGGACGCTGCTCGCGCTGCCCGACCACGTGGCCGAGGCGGCGGAAGCGCTCGAGCCGCACCGGATCGTGTACTTCGTCCAGGAGCTGTCGCAGGCCTTCCAGCGCTACTACACCGAACGCTGGAAGCGACACGCCGATCCGGTTCTCCCCCCCGCCCGGCTCGACCAGCCCGCCCTCGCCGCGTGGGACTGGGAACGGACCGCAGCCCGGCTCAGGTGGATCCGCGCCATCCGCGCCGCCGTGCGCGGGGCGCTCGACATTGCAGGCGTGCAAGCACCAGAACGGATGGACCGGTCGGACGAAGGGGAACGGGAAGACGAGGCATAGGCTTCGCGGGAAGGATGGAGGAGGTGGAACGATGGTGAGGGATCTCGAGAAGCTGAGGACGAGGTCGGAGTTCAGGCTCAGGACGGGGCACCTGGTGCTGATCATCGCCGCCACTGCCGTTGGCGGCGGCATCCTGTTCGCCGTCGGCACCGCGGTCGCTCGCTCCGGCCCGGACGAAGGCAAGGCCGCCAAGGCCAAGGACCCCTTCGCCGGCCTCGAAAACGCGAGTCCGACTCGGACCGCAGGTACCTCGATGCAGGTGGCTGCCACCGCCGTGCCCGATCCGTCGGATCTGCCACCCCTGCACCTGTCGTTTCACGATCGCCTCGCGAACCCGGTGCCCGGCGCGGCCCCGATCGTCGCGACGGCCGACGCCGAACCGCCGGCGCCCCTCGACCCGGTCGAATCCCCGTTGCCGGTAGACCTGCCGGCCGCACCTCGACCCGACCGCAACCCGTCCGCAGGGACCACTCGCCTGCCGGCCGCGCCGCCCCCGGCGCCCCAGGCCGTCGCCTCGATCCCCGCCCTCCCGCCGGGCGTCCCCATGGCGCCCGCACCCGTCCAGTCGGCACGGGATCCGATGGCACCACCCCTCTCCCCCGGTCAGGCCCAGCCGCAGTTCGAGGAGGAGATCACTCCCCCGCTCGCCCAGGCCGGCGAACACGGAGTCTTCACCCTCCAGGTCAGCTCGTTCGACGATCAGGACCAGGCCGTGGCCTTCATGAACATGCTCCGCCAGCGCGGTCACGACTCCTTCCTCGTCCGCGCCAACTGCGGCGACCGCGGCATCGTCTACCGCGTCCGCGTCGGCCCCTTCGCATCCCAGGCGGAAGCCGAAAGGTACCGCCGGAAGTTCGAACGGACCGAGCGGATCCCCACCTTCGTCGTTCGCCGAACCCTGCCCGTCCCCGGTTGACCACCGCCTCGACCACCCCTCGACCACCCCAAGTTCCCCGGCCTCCCAGTCGCTTTCACGCCCTTGAAAGATCGGGCTTGCAGGTTTGAACCGATATCCACAGCACCATCCCATTCTGACCCGGTCACCTCCACGCCGCCCGTCAGCCGACTTGATCACGAAATGAAACGATTACGAAGTCTTGCCTCGTGGAAGGCTGCCCTCCGTCCAGTACATGCTCCAAAGAAGATGGTTGGCACGCCAGTCGCAATAAGGCCTATCTGTAAAATTCGGAAGGCTCGCGCTTCGATGGTCTCCCCCCCCAGCCTTGTGCGAGCCTTCCGCGAATGGCCCGGGCGGCGGCAAGGTTCCCCCCACTTGTCGTCGCCCGGCCTTTTTTTATCCACTCTGCTACCATCACACGTTCTATCAGCTGGTAGCCAGTAGCTTGTAGCTGGTAGTTCGCACCCCCACCAGCGGGAAGTATAGCTCGTAGCTCGTAGCTCGTAGCTCGCCCCCACCACCAACTACCAGCCACCAGCCACCAGCTAAGATCTACCCTCCCAACAGATCGCGTACCCTGCTCGCCGCCTCTCGCAGCTCGTCCGACTCCGCCCCCAACTCGATCTGCTTCGTCCGCTGGATGAGCAAGGTCTTGCGGGACACGACGTGGCCCGCGAGGTACCGGTGCAGGCGCTGGAGGACGTCGAGGACCACCGCCTCGTCCGTGTGCAACAGCGCCTGGCACAACACCTCGGGATCGTCGGGAAGCTCGCCGTGCTCTCGGGAAAAAGCATCGACCGCCTTCTGCGCCGTCGCCGGATCGGGCGCGTCCAGAATCGCCCGCAATGCCTGCTGTCGCTCGGGCAGCCCGCCGCTGACGTCCAGGCCGGCCTGCTTGGCGACCCCCTTGACCAGCTTCCCCGCCTCGCCACGCTCGAACAGCCGCGACAAGTCCGACTTGTAGCGCCCGACGCTCGTCACCGACGACCCGCGCGGCTTGCGGTCGCGACGGGCATCGCCGCCCACGTGCCGGCTCTGGTCCCGCTTCTTGTCGATCTCGCTCCACGACACGTCCCGGTCGCGGCTGCTCCGCGGCTCGCGCTCCCCGTCCCGGTCGCGATCCGGACTCATCACGACACCCCTTCCCCGGATGCCCCTCCCGCCGCCGGCGCGGCCGCGGGCGCCTTGCCCCCGCCGCGGGCGAAGAGCATCGCCGGCACCGCGAACTGCGCGGCGACCCAGCACGCGGTGATGCCGATGGACAGGGAGAAGCCCAGCGAGAACATGCCGACATGGTCCGAGAGCATCAGCATCGCGAAGCCGATGATCGTGGTCAACGCGCAGAGCATCACCCCGGCCGAAGTGCTGGAGAAGCCCTCGATCGAATTCGGATCCTCGCGGTAGCGGTGGACCAGGTAGACGCCGTAGTCCACCCCCGTGCAGATGAGCACCGGCAACGCCATCACGTTGACGAAGTTGAACGGCCTCCCCATCACCCACTGCAGACCCGCGACCAGCAACGCACCGAAGAGCAGCGGCACCAGCGTCACCAGCACGTGCCACACGTTCCGCATGTACACCAGCAGCGAGAGCAGGACGGCGATGAAAGCGTAGATCGTCGCGCTGCGGAAGCTGCTCTCGATCTCCGCCGCGTTGGCCAGGTGCGTCATCGGAAACCCCGTCGCTCCCGGGTCGATCGCCTGCAGATCGCCGACCAGGCACGGCAGGAAGTCGCGGTCCCCGACGTTGCCCGTCGGGTACACGTAGGCGGCGTAGGCCTGCCCGTCACGCGAACGGAACCGCGCGTCGATCGCCTCGGGCAGCGCCCGCACCTCGAGCGGGTCCAGCTCCATGCCCTCCAGCACGACGCGTAGCCCGAAGTCGATCTGGCCCATCAGCCAGTCCTGGAAACCCGCCAGCGCCCGCCCCATCGCCGCCGCGTCCCCCTCGCGGATCCGCCCCGCCAGCTTCTCCGCTCGCTCGGCCAGCGCCGTGATCGCCGCCGTCAGCGGGGAACCGGGGTCGTTCTCCTTCAAGTCGAACGCCACGTTCCACGCCTCGTCCGCGATCTTCTCCAGCGTCTCGGCCGCCTTCCCCGGATCGACCGGCGGCGGCAACTTCACCGCCCCGGACGCCTCGCCCCGGATCTTCTCCAGGAACGCCCGGTGCGAGCGCAACGCCAGTACCGCCTCGACCTTCCCCTCCGTCACCTCCGGCAACAGCCGCTCGTAGCGCTCCGCCGACTCCACCCGCGCCACCACCGGCCGCTGCGCCGCACACTCGTCCCCCTTGTCCCTCCCCTCCCCCTCGCGCAATGCCTCCAGCCGCTCGACCCGCGCCCGCATCTCCGCGACGCTCGACGCCGTCACGATCGCCGTGTCGGCCGAGTACTCCGTCTTGGCCAGCACCTTCTGGCCGACCACCGACTCGGCGCTGGCCGGCAGGAGGTTGAGCGCATCCCAGTCGAGCTTCGCGTCCTTGAGCGTGAAGGCGCCGAACGCGATGACGCCGAAGGTGACCGCGAGAATCGCCACCCGCCCGATCCGGTGATGCGCCGCCTTGTGCAACCCCTGCTGGATCGTCATGCCGTACCGCTTCGGCTTGTGGAACCAGAACAGCAGGACGGGCAGCAGGATCATCGTGCCCAGGAAGATCATCCAGATCGCCATCGCGACGATCAGCCCCAGCTCCGCGAACCCCAGGAACGCGGTCAGCCCGATGCCCAGGAACGCCAGCGTCGTCATCACCGCCGCGGTGAGGATCGCCCCGCCCGTCTGGCCCAGCATCAGCCCCGCCGCCTCGACCTCGCTCCGCCCCCGCAGCCGCTCGTCGTTGTACCGCAGGTAGAGCTGGACCGCGTAGTCCACCCCCAACCCCAACAATACGCCGCCGAAATACGACGAAATCAACGTCAGGCGGCCGATCGTCACGCTGACCAGGCCGAGCGTCCAGAACAGGGCGAGCCCCAGCGGCACCAGCAGCATGATCGCGGCGCGCACCGTCCGGAAATACAGCAGCAGCAGCAGGAAGATCGCCGCGCCGGAGTACAGCGCGACCCGCCCGGCGTCGCGCGCCACCAGCGTCATCTCGTCCGTCACCACCGCGGGCATCCCCGTCACCACCGCCCGCATCGGCTTCCCCGTCTCCGCCGCGACCCGCCTCGCCTCGCCGTGCGCGATCGTCCGCACCGCCGTCGTGAAACAGCGGTTGTCCTTCTCGTCCTCCGAGTCCGTCACCGGCCGCACGAACAGGAACATCCGGATCGGATGCTCGCCCTGCGAAAGATAGCCCAGCTCGTCGACGCCCCGCCGATCGTCCGCCGTCAGCTTCGGCGCCGCCGACTCGCCCAGCCGCTCCTCGGGATAGGGCTTGTCCAGCCACCGGTCGACCCGACCCAGCGCGTCCGCCAGACCCTGGACGCTCTCGGCGTCCTTGACCGCATCACCCCCCGCGGACGCCGATCCCTTCGCGAAGCCGTCGACGATCCCGTCCAGCGCGTCCTGCAGGCTCGTCAAGGGCGGCATCCCGCGCTCCGCGCCACGATCGGCCGCCCCTAGTCCGTCACCGAGCTTCCGCAGCTCCTCGACCGACAGGTAGTAGATTCCCTTGCGCTCGAATTGCCCGAGGTCCACCTTGTAAAACACGTCGCGCACCGTCCGGCCGACGAAACGCGGATCGGAGCACGGATCGTCGCCGGGAGAGACACCGGCCGGCAGCGGAGTCGCAAGCCCGGCCGCAATCGCGTCCGCGGCTCGTCGCAGGCCCGCCCGGTCGTCGCCCTCGAGCACCACGATGTTCAGGAACGGCGTGCCGAACTGCGAAACGACCCGGTCGAACCGCTTGCGCACCGGGTTCTCGGGGTCCTGCAGCGCGCCGCGGTTGACCCGGATGTTCGCAATCAGCCCGGGCACGCGCAGCGCGGCGAGCCCGCACAGGACGAGCGCCCCGAACACGACCCACCACCGGTGGGCGTGGAGGAACCGCGCCAGCGCCAGCCCGGCACGCTCCCCCCACGGTGTCGTCACCCGCGCCCGCTCGGCGCCGGGCGGAACGTCCTTCCCTGCCATCAGCAACCTCCAGCCGCCGGCGCCTCCGCACCCCCGCGCCCCGCGGCGGTCAGAATCTTACCCTGGAACGAAGGAAGACGGTCGACTCGCCCGCGGCCGGCTGGCCGAACTTGGATCGGTCGTCGCCCAGGAAGATCAGGGCGCCGGCCTCCAGCTCCATCGAGCTCCACGGATTCCAGTTGAGCAGCGGGTAGATGACCCCCGCCGGATGGTCGACGTCGAACGACGCGATGCAGAACAGCCGCAGCAGGAGCTTGGAATTGAAGAACTTGAAGTCCGCCCCCACCACCGCGTAGTCGCCGACGAACTGCGGACCCAGCTCGTCCACCATCCCGTGCACCAGCATCGCCAGCGCGAAAACGTCGCGGCTGAACGTGTAGTCGATGCCCAGCGTCGCCTTGAAGAACGGCCGCCCGTCCACCACCGTCCCCTTGATGTCCTCCCCGAAGCCGGCAGGAACCGTCGCCACGTACCCCATCTGCTCCGGCCAGACCACCGCACCCTCGATCCGGTACCCCGCGTCGCCCAGGAAGGGGATCTGCCCCGCGATGTCGAACCCGCCCACCATGATCCCCGGATACGCCAGCCCCACCACCGTGTCGACGCAACCGCCCACCCCGGTCACCGGCTGCCCCTGGCAGTCGGTTCCCGGCTTGACCGTCGGAACCGACGTCACCGGATGCGGAAAATCGTCGAATCCCCGGTAGAACGACAACGACCAGTCCGTCTCCTCGGTGCGCCACGACATCCGCGCCCCGACCTGCACGTTCTCCAGCGCCACCGACGGCGAGCTCAACGTCGTCGTGGTCGCAAAACCGAAACCCAACCCCGTCATCATCCGGTGCAGGTCGTCGATCTGCTTCACCACGTCATCCTCGATGATCGGGATCACCGAGTTGGGGTCGGCCAGCGCCGCCGCCGCCGACGAAGGCAGCCGCGCAGGACGGAAGATCGGCACCACCACCGCCTCCAGCACCAGGTCCCCGACCGGATTATAGATGAAGCGGATCATCTCGTTCGCTTGCGTCATCCCGAACCGCGTCGGATCCCACAGGTCGTCGGGATTGAGGTTGTTCGTCGGCCGGAACCGGTCGGACGCCCCCCAGGTGACGATCTGCCGCCCGAAGACGACGTCGAAACCGTCGAAGATGTCGCGGATCGCCACGTACGCCCCGTCGGACTCGATCCAGAACGGGTCCAACGACAGCGAGTTGGTCAAATCCTCGAGCGTGTGCAGGTTCTCTGCGAACGACAGGCCGTCGAACATCACCCGCAGGTCCAGCTCGTAGCTGATATGCGGGTTCAGCCGCTGCTTCAGGTTCAGCTCGCCGATGTTGATGTTCCACGTCAGGTCGCCCTGGTCGGAACCCGTGACCGCCACCCGGAAATCCGTCGACACCATGCCGCCAAGATCGAGGTCGTCGGCCGCGGCCGATGCCGCCCACAGCACGATCCCGGCGCACGCCACCTGCACCGCCCGACCACCACCGAACCTCCAATTCGACTCCCGGTACACCACAGACCCCAACCTCCACTTCCCGCGCGACGGCGCACGGCTCGTGACGTCGAATCCCCACCCTGCCGCGCACCGTCGCACACGCCCTCGCAGACGGTCAACGGGAGCAAGCCCCCCATCCCTCGCCGCGTGCGATTGCGAACGGACCGCGCGGTCCCCCTGGACCCCGGTCGCAGGGAATCGAAGGTCGAAAACGTCGAACGAAAAACGCCCAGCCGCCGGCCCCTACTCGCCGAGCATCAGCGAACGCTTGGTGAACATCCGATCGTCCAGACCGGCGTTGACCTCCCAATCCGTGATCAGGACGTCCGTGACCCGGTCCGCACGCTCGTTCTGCACCTTGACGTGCGTGAGGTCGTCGTACCCGCGCTCGTTGACGAACCCGTCACGCGTGATCGTCTTCGCCAGCTGCCGGTCCAGGTAGTACTCCATCTTCGTCGCCTTCTGGCGGGCCCGGTCGTACCAGATCACGATCTTCGAGTACGGCGAGACGTCGTCCTCGTCGGGTACCACCTCGATCTTGTGGAACTCGGCCGTCGTCTCCAGCAGTGTCGGCGTCCACCCGTCGCCGATCCCCACCAGCGACGCGTCCGCCGCCGCATAGTCCGTGCCCAACAGACCCTGGGCGCGCGCGGAAGCCGCGATGAGTCGCACCGATCGATCCTCGGGATTGTACATGTACATCGTGCGCGGCCCCAGCTGCAGAATCGCCGTTCCCGCCACCTCCCCCGGCGCCGTGATCCGCAGCAGCATCTTGTCCGAGCCCTTCGCCCACACCTCGAACTCAATCTCCCGAGTCGTCGTCCCGCCCTCGATCAGCTTGATCCGCATCTTGTAGTGGATGTCTTCGAACCGGAATTCGTTGCGTTCGATGTCGCACACCACCTGGCTCACGTCCACGGCCTGCTGTGCGAATACGACGCCCGCCGCCGTCAAAACGACACCTAGCAACACGGACCGAACGACGAGATTCGTCACCTGGATCCTCCCTTTCCTTCTGCCGCCCCCGCCCGGACGGACACGCTCCGGCTCGAGCGCGCTACTCCCCGAGCATCAGGTTGCGCTTGGTGAACAAGCGGTCGTCGAGCCCGGTGTTGACCTCGGTGTCGGTGATCCGCACGTCCGTCACTCGATCGGCGCGGGCGTTGTTCACCGTCGTGTGGGTGAAGTCGTTGAACACTCCCCCGTCGTGGACGAACTCCTCGCGGTTGATCGTCTTCGCCAGCGAGCCGTCCAGGTAGTACTCGATCTTCGTCGCCTTCTTCTCCTCGCGGTCGTACCAGATCACCAGCTTCGAGTACGGAGACACGTCCCCGCTCTCCGGCACCGACTGCACCTTGTAGAACGCGTCCGTCGTCTCCAGCAGCGTGTTCGTCCAGCCGTCGCCGATCCCCACCAGCGACGCGTCCGCAGCCGCGTAGTCGGTGCCCAGCAGACCCTGGGCCCGGGCCGACGCGGCGATGAGGCGGACCGAACGATCCTCCGGATTGTACATGTACATCGTCCGCGGCCCCAGCTGCAGGATCGCCGTCCCCGCCACCTCGCCCGGCGCCGTGATCTTGATCAGCATCTTGTCCGAGCCCTTGGCGTAGACCTGGAACTCGATCTCGCGCGTCGTCTCGCCCGCCTCGATCAACTTGATCTTCATCGTGTACGTGATGTCGTCGAACCGGAACTCGTTGTGCTCGATGTCGCGCACCACCTGGCTCACGTCCGCCGCCTGCTGCGCGGCCACGACCCCGCCCACCACCAGAACCGATCCGATGACCACCGACCGAAGCACCGCGCGATCCATCCTCACCCTCCTCTGCTCCCTCCCCGTCCGGCCCAACTCCCGCCGCCGACGCTCGTCGCCGTCGGGCGTGCATGAGACGGCCACCCTCGAGGCGGATTCTATGGCCCCGCACCGCTCGAGCCAACCCGGACGCCCGTGATTCCGCCGCAGTGTGCGATGTCGCACGCCGGACCTCACGCCCGCAGCACCGCCCGCAACGCACGCAGATACGCCCGCCAGACGTCGCGCCGCACCCGGAAGTAGCTGTGCTGGCCCTCCCGCCGCGCCAGGACCAACTCCGCCTCCGCCAGGATCCGCAGATGGTGCGATACCGTCGGCTGGCCGATCGGGAAGCGCTCCGCAATCGCCCCGCACGACAGCTCCCGCTCCCCCGCAATCTCCCGCAGGATCAGGAACCGGTTGCGATCGGCCAGCGCCCTCGAGATGCGAGTCACCGCCCGCTCGTCCAGCTCCACCGCGGACCGCCTCGCCCTCGGCCGCAAAACGACTCCCGACCGCCCCACCCCTCGCCCCGACGCCGTCACCGCCCTACTCCCCGGACCCGGCGCCGGACGCCCGGCACACCTGATCGACGCGGACCACCCACCACGACGCCGCGACGGGCGCAAGCGCGATCAACGCCGCCAGCGCCGCGGCCAGCCACGAGCGACGCACCCGCCACGAGGCCAGCGGCGCCAAAGGCGCCAGCGCAAGCAACACGGCGGCGGAGCTCGGCAACGGCGCGTAGAACGTCGCGTAGGCCAGCGCCCCGCCGTAGCCGACGACCCCGACGACGACGGCCGCCCGGCCGGCACGGAACGACGGCAGCACCAGTGCCGCGACCGATCCGGCGCCGAACGCGGCGGCCTGGCCGCCCAGGAGCTGGCCCAGCAGGAACGAGCGGTCGAAGGCCAGCACGAGGGCCGCGCCGGCCGACGAGACGGCGAGCCCGGCCAGGATCGCGGCCGTGCCGCCACGCGCGGCCAGCGACTGCAGCCCCGCCAGCGGCAGCACGCCCGCCACGACCGCCAGCCCGATGCGCCACGCCAGCCCGCCGCCGCCGGCGCTCGCCCCCAGCGGGCGGAGCAGCAGCCACAGACCAGCCGCCAGGAACGGCATCGCCAGCACCGCGACGCCCCACCCCCGCAGCCGCCCCGGCCACACGTCGAACGGCGCGAAGAACACCGCCGCCGCGGGCACCAGGACGATCAACCACCCGAGCGTGTCGACCGGCGGCATCCGCGGCCAGCCGACGATTCCCCCGTGCGCCGCCATGCTGCCCGCCGCCAGCGTCCCGGCAGCCAGCACCGCGCGGAGCCGCTCCGGCACGACCCGCGTCAGGAACGCCCCGACCACCACCACCGCCACGGGGACCACGACCGTGTCCACGGCCGGCCGCAGGTAGAACGACAGCCCTCCCACGCGACCCTCTCAGTCCTTCGTGGCCTCGACCGAGACCAGCACGAACACGTCGTGGCCACCCGCCTCCGGCATGAAGCTCACCCCGTACTCCAGCCGTGGGATGACAAACGCGGTCTCGAACGCCGCCCGTCGCTTGCCCATCGGATCATCGACCTCGCCCAGCGGCCGCGCCCGCAGCGTGACCGTCTTCGCCGTGCCGCGGATCGTCAGCTCCCCCGTCGCCGTCCACGTCCCGTCGGCCTCGCGCACCAGGGACGAGCTGCGGAACGACAGCGTCGGGAACTGCACCGCGTTGAGAAAATCAGGGCCCCGCAGGTGCTCGTCCCGGCGGCCGTTGAACGTCTCCAGGCTCGCCGCCCCGATCGTCATCTCGACGCGGTCCCGCGCCGGGTCGGCCGAGTCGAGCGTCACGCTCCCGGACGCCTCCTTGAACATCCCGTAGACGTAGCCGGCGCCGAAGTGACGGACCTTGAACAGGACGAAGACGTGCGCCGGATCGAAGGTCCAGTGCCCGTCCGAGATCGCGGGCGGCGGACCGGACTCCTCCTCCCCCAGGCCGAAGCCCGCGGGCGCCGGCGCGGCGCAGGCTCCCCCTCCCCCACCCCCGCCCGCGTCCGCACGCTTGCACGATGGTCCCAGGAGCGGCAGCCCGACGCCCACGAGGATCACGAACACGACTCGGAACCACTTCATCGCCTGTCTCCCACCCGGCCCTCCCGGTCCCCCGCGCGTCTCGCGCATGCCCCGTCAGCCGGCAGGTCCACCCTGCGCACGTATTGATGCTTGTCAATATGTCACCACCGGCGCCGCCCTCCCATCGGCGTCCATCGGTGTTCATCGGTGGTTTCTTCCCCCCCCGGAACCCTGCCCCCCCCACCAGCCCCCAGCCGGTTGCACATCCGCCGCCACCGTGCTGCACTGCGGATCCCGGGAGGCGGGACGGGCAATGGCTCCGGTGGATGACAGCGGAGGAGGCCGCGCGCCGGCGGATCGCTTGGCCGCCGATCCGCTCCTGCACGCCGTCGCCGAGTCACCACTGCAGGCGCTGCTGCTGGTCGAGGTCGAACCCTTCCGGATCGAATACGCCAACGCCGCCTGCAGCGAGCTGCTCGGCCTCGAGCCGACCGCGTGGCGGACGATGAGCCTGGCCGCGATGTTCGCCCGCGTGCACGAGGACGAGCGGGCCGCGCTGGCCGAACGCTTCGCACGCCGGCAACGCAGCGAGAACGTGCCCGACCGGTTCCGCACGCGCTTCCGCCGGCCCGACGGCCGCGTGCGGTGGATCGACGGCGTCCTCCGCCCCCTCGAGCTCGACGGCCGGCGCCTCGTGCTCGGCGCCTTCCTCGACATCACGAGCCACCTCGAGGCCGGGGCGGCGATCGAGGCCAGCGAGGCTCGATACCGGCTGCTGTTCGAGGAGATGAACGACGCCGCCTTCCTCGCCGACGCCGAGACCGGGTTCCTGCTCGACGCGAACAAGAAGGCCGAGGAGCTGATGGGCCGGCCGCGCAGCGAGCTGGTCGGACTGCACCAGCGGTACCTGCACCCGCCCGCCGAGGCCGAACGGTACCGCGAGAAGTTCCGCGACCATGTGGCCCACGGCCACGCCCGCGACTTCGACGGGGAGATCGTGCGGCCGGATGGCTCGCGCAGGCCCGTCGCGATCAGCGCCGCAATCTTCGAACAGGCCGGCCGGCGCTACAACCTGGGCATCTTCCGCGACCTGACCGAGTCCCGCCGCCAGGAGGCCGAGCGGCTGCGGTTCCACGAACGCATGCTCCAGGCCCAGAAGCGCGAGAGCCTCGGCCTCCTCGCCGGCGGCATCGCCCACGACTTCAACAACCTCCTCCAGGCCATGCTCGGCAGCGCCGATCTCCTCCGCCTCGACGTCCCCCCCGGAAGCCCGACCCTCGAGCTCGTCGACCAGATCCGCGTCGCCGCCCGCGAGGCCGCCGGCCTCGTCCGCCAGCTCCTGAACTACGCCGGCCGCGGCCAGGCGACGCTCCGCGACGTCGAGCTCAATGAGCTCGTCCGCGACATGGCCGAGCTGCTCCGCGTCTCCGTGCCCAGGACCGTCACGCTCGAGCTGGCGCCGGCCGGAACACCCGCACCCGTGCGCGCCGACCCCACCCAGGTGCGGCAGGTGCTGCTGAACCTGGTCGTCAACGCCGCCGAGGCGGTCGGGGAGCGCCGCGGTCGCGTACGGCTCGCGACGGGCGAATGCCCGGCCGGCACCGAGCCGCACGAGGGGACGTCGTCGGTCTGGATCGAACGCCCGCCTCCGGGGCCGTGCGTCTTCCTCGATGTTCAGGACGACGGGTGCGGGATGGACGCCGACACGCGGACCCGCATCTTCGACCCGTTCTTCAGCACCAAAGCGCAGGGCCGCGGCCTCGGCCTCGCCGTCGTCCAGGGCATCGTCCGCGCGCACGGCGCCGGCCTCGAGCTGCACAGCGAGCCCGGATGCGGCACCACCGTCCGCGTCCATTTCCCCCGCGCGACGCATGCCGCGCCGCTCCGGCCGTCCCAGGCGGCGCCGCCCGAGGCCTACCGCGGCTCCGGGCTCGTCCTCGTCGTCGACGACGAAGAGGCCCCCCGCATGGTCGCCCGGGCGATGCTCGAACGGCTCGGCTTCGCCACGCTCGACGCCGCGGACGGCGAACATGCCATCGAGGAGTTCCGCCGCTCCTCGGACCGCCTCGCCGCCGTCGTGCTCGACCTCACCATGCCCGGCACCGGCGGCGACCGCGTCCTCGCCGAGCTGCGGCTCATCCGTCCCGACGTCCCGGTCGTCATGGTCAGCGGCTACGAGGAGCCCGCGCTGCGCGACGGCTTGCGCCCCGACGTCTTCGTCCACAAGCCCTTCGTCCTCGAGGATCTGGTCGAGGCCCTCCGGCACGTGCGGCCCCGCGGCTGACCCGCGGCGACCAACGGCCCGGCCGGGCGGCTCAGTGCCCGCCGCCGCCCGAACGCTTGGGCAGGGCGTTCCAGATACGGCTGGCGAGCAGCAGGCCGATGAACGCGAAGGGCAGGAGGAACAGGGGCCACCAGGCCCAGCTCCGGCCCGTCAGGTTGCCGAGCGCCGCGGATTGGACGCCCACACCCAGGTACACGAACCCGTCGATGATGCCGACGGCCATCGCCGTCGCCCCCTTGCCCCCGAAGTCCGCCGTCGCCGTCCCGGAAAGGACGCCGTGCGTCCCGATGACGCAGAACGAGCCGGCGACCAGGACGCCGAACACCATCACGGACTGCGCGTCGGTGCCGTCAAACGACGTCATCGCCACGACCATGGCGCCGAGCATCACGATCATGACGCCGTACAGCAGGCCCGCCACCGGACCGCGCCGGGAACCGAACACGCGGTCGGAAACGTAGCCGGCGGTAAGGCCCCCGAACACCCCGGCCGCGAACAGCCCGACCCCCTGCCAGTCCGCCAACCCCGGAAGCGTCGAATGCTCGCGCGACCAGATCGGGTACCAGTACATCAGGCCGTTGCGCAACACCCCCGTGCAGAACTCGATCAACGCGATCGTGAGCACGATCGGATGCGTCAGCAGCCGCCCGAAGACCTTGATCACCGAAACCTTCCGCGCCGAATCGAACTCGTCGGAACTGCCCGCGTCGAACGGACCCAGCCCCGCACCCTCCGGCGTGTCGCGCACGAACAGCAGCGTCCCGACGAAGAACACCAGCAGCAGCACCCCGGGCATCAGGAAGTAGTACTCGGCCGCCGCCCCGAACAGGCTCTTGGTCACCACCGGGGAAACCGTGTACGCCAGGAACAGCCCGCTGGAGATCATCACGCCGAAAATGCCGCCGAAAGCCCCGCGCTCGCGCACGTGGAACCAGGCGCCGTTCACCTTCACGATCGCAATCGCCGCCCAGCTCTGGAAGTACATGTTGACCGCGGTCAGGATGCTGTACGTGACCAGGAAATGATCGGTCCAGCCCAGGCGCAGCACGCCACCGATGGCGAGGTTGACGGCCGCCGAGCCCGCCGTCGCCACCAGCATCGCAAATCGTCCGCCAAGCCGCTCGGTCAGCGGCCCGTTGATCAGGAACGATACGCCGTACGTCCAGGCGCCGACCAGCCCCACCGTGCCCAGCCCCGAATCGTCGATCAGGGCCTTCATGAAGCTCTTCGCCGGGATGTAGCTGTAGCGCCCCATGTACAGGAACGCGTACGCCAACCCCAGCGGGAACCAGTTCAGGAACCGGCGCCGCCGGAACGCCGCCGACAACGTCGGGCGGCCACGCGTGTCGAATCCCGCTCCCGGACTGCTCAAGTGCCCCTCCGTCCCCGGCGGCCCGCTCGCGCCACCCCCCTGCCCCTCGACAGTCGCATCGTCCACTAGCCCGCCACCGCCCCGCGGTCAAGCACCCCCCCCCAGGCCCCGGTCCACCCCCGGACCCGGGCCCGACCGCCCGCCCGCTCGACCGCTCGCGACCCCCGGTACCAACCCCCCTGCCTGCCGCGACCGACGACACCCGCCGCCGTGCGTATCTTGTGCCCGGCCGCCGGCTTGCCGGACGGATCGCGTCCGGACGGCGACCACGCCGGGGTGCCGGGGAACATGAGCTCCGTCCGACAGCCGGTCCGCAGACGCACCCGCCAGTTGCTTCGGCTGCTGGTGCTCGTCGGCGCCCTGGCCGCCGTCGCGGTGCTCGTCCTGGCGACCCTCGGGATCTACCAGGTCTACGAACGACACGTCGTCCGCAGCGCGGAACGCGAGGCCATCGGCACGGCCAATGCCCTGCTCGAGACCGAGCGAGCGATCCTGGTCAACCCCGCCGCGGGCCCGGAGTCGCCGGTGCGATTGGCCCTCGCTCCGGTCGCGATCCCCCGCCTCGCCGCGCGGCTGCGCCCGTTCCTCCACTCGTTCGGCGTGGTCAAGATCAAGGTCTATTCCGCCGATGACACGATCATCTTCAGCACGGACCTCGCGCTGATCGGACGGGTGGATCGGGGCAACCGGGGCCTCGCTCGCGCCTTGGCCGGCTCCATCGACTCGCACCTCGTGACCACCGGCGAGATGGTCGACTTGGCCGGTGAGCAGAGATTCGACGTGGATGTGGTGGAGACCTACCTGCCGATCCACGCCCCGAACGGCTCGATCATCGGGGCTTTCGAGGTCTACACGGACATCACGCCGTACCGCGCGGACATCCGCAGCGGCGTGCTGACGTCCGCGCTCCTGCTCGGCGGGATCCTGCTCGTCGTCTTCGGTGCCTCCTTCGTCGTCGTCCGCCGCGCGGGAACTCGGCTCAAGCAGGCACAGGCGGCGCTCGAGGCGCTGGCGGCCACCGACCCGCTGACCGGTTTGCTCAACCGCCGGCGGATCCTCGAGCGCCTCGACGAAGAACTCTCGCGTCGCGCGCGCCGGCCCGATTCCGGCCCGACGCCGGCGCCGCTCAGCATCCTGCTGCTCGACCTCGACCACTTCAAGCAGTGCAATGATACCCACGGCCACCTGGCGGGCGACGAAGTGCTGCGGGAGACCGCCGCACGGATCGCGCGGTCCATCCGGCGCTACGACGTGGTCGGCCGCTTCGGCGGCGAGGAGTTCCTGGTCGTCCTGCCCGGCACCGGGCTCTCCGAAGCGCTGGCCGTCGCCGGGCGGGTCCTGCAGGCAGTGCGCGAAAGTCCCGTCGACGCGGCCGCGGCATCCATCCCGATCACGGTGAGCGCCGGCGTCGCCGAGGTCGAGCCGGCGGAGGATCGGCCCGAAACCCTGCTCGCCCGCGCCGACAATGGGCTGTATGCGGCCAAACGACAGGGCCGCGATCGGGCCGCCGGCTGGACCGCCGAACAGGCCGGTACGGAGAACTCCGCCGCACCACGCTGATCCGCGGACTCCCCACGCCCGACCAGCGCTAGCAGTCGCAGCTTCGCCCGTCGAGCAACTCGGGAAACGCCCCGGCGGCGAACCCGGAGGCTGCCGCGGCCACGTCGTCGGCCGTGTCCAGGTCGAGCGCGGCGAGCGCCAGGCGCCGCGCCTCCTCCATCCGCAGCGCCCGCACCACCGCCTTGACCAGCGGCACCGCGGACGGCGCGATCGACAGCCGCTCCAGACCCAGCCCCACCAGCAGCGGCAACGCCAGCGGGTCCTCCGCCATCGCCCCGCACATCGCCACCGGAATCCCCGCCGCCCTCCCCGCCTCCACCGTCTGCCGGATCAATCGCAGCATCGCCGGATGGAACGGCTGGTACAGGTGCGCCACCCGCTCGTTCGCCCGATCGATCGCCAGCGCGTACTGCACCAGGTCGTTCGTCCCGAGCGAGAAGAACGCGGCGTCCCGCGCCAGCAGGTCCGCGACCACCACCGCCGACGGCACCTCGATCATGCACCCGATCGGCACGTCCCGACCCGTCGTCATCCCGTCCGACCGCAGGTCGTCCGCCGCCTCGCGCACCACCTCCAGCGCCTGCCGGAAGTCCCCCACCCCGCAGACCATCGGGAACATGATCGAGACCTCCCCCGCCGCGCCCGCTCGCAGCATCGCGCGAAGCTGCGTGCGGAACACGTCGCGCTCGTAGAGCCCCAGCCGCAGCGCCCGCAGCCCCAACGCCGGGTTCAACTCCCCCGCCACCACCGGCCGCGTCACGAACTTGTCGCCGCCCAGGTCGAACGTGCGCAGCGTCACCGGACGCGGCGCCATCAGCCCCGCGACGTGGGAGTAGATGTGGACCTGCTCCTCCTCCGACGGCGGACGCGAACGCCCGACGTACAGGAACTCCGTCCGGTACAGCCCCACCCCCTCCGCCCCGCACCCCAGCGCCGTCTCGACCTCCGAGGGGAACTCCAGGTTCGCCAGCAGGGTCACCCGGCGGCCGTCCCGCGTCTCCGCCGGCCGGTCGCGCTCGACCGTCAGCGAGCGCTCCAGGTCCCCCAGCCGCCGCGCCCGCTCGCGCAGCGCCGGCAGCTCCGACGCCTCCGGCTCCACCACGACCTCGCCGCTCGACCCGTCCACCGCCACCGTCGCCCCGGAAACCACGTGCGCCAGCAGGTCCTGCACCCCGACCACCGCGGGAAGCCCGAGCGCCCGGGCGAGGATCGCCGTGTGCGACGCCCGCGAGCCGGCTTCGGTCACCACCGCCGCAACGTGACGGCCCGCCAGGACGCCCATCTCCACCGGCGACAGCTCGTGCGCCACGATCACCACCCCCGGCGGCAGGTCGGCCAGCGCCTCCGCCTGCAGCCCCGCCAGGTTGCGCACCAGCCGCTCCGCCACGAAGCTCACGTCGTCGCCCCGCGCCCGGAAAAGGTCGTCGCCGCTCGCCGCCAGCGCCTCGCGGACCTCCTCCGCTACCCGACGCACCGCCCACTCGGCGTTGACCCGCTCCTCCTGCACGATCTGCAGCACCGCCCGCTCGAACGCCTCGTCCTGCAGCAGCATCAGGTGCCCCTCGATGACCTGCAGCAGCTCCGTCGGATGCGTTCGCTCCCGTACCCGGTCCCGCGCACGCTCGACCTGCTCCCGCCCCTGCGCCATCGCCACCCGCAGCCGCGCCGCCTCCGCCTCCGCCGCCGCCGCGCCGTCCGCCAGCGGCCGGCGCGCGACCGCCAGCCGGCGCCCCTCCACCACGAAGGCCGGACCGACCCCCACGCCGGGCGAGGCCGGTCGGCCCGTGCGGCGCACCGTCACGGGATGTCCTCGTCGAACCCGCGCTCCACCAGCTCCGCCAGCTCCCGCGCCGCTCGCACCGCGTCCGGCCCCTGCGTGACGATTCGCAGCGTCGACCCGCGCACCGCGGCGAGCGTCAGCAGCTCCATGATGCTCTTGCCGTCCGCCGTCGCCCCGCCCGCCTCGACCCGCACCTCCGCCCGGAAACGCTGCGCCGTGCGCACGAAGACCGACGCCGCGCGCACGTGCAGCCCCGGCCGGTGCTCCAGGAGGCAGGACGACTCCGCCCGCGGCGCCGCTGCCCCGCTCCGGCCGCCCTCCTTGCGACTGGAACCCGACCCGCTCAACCCCCGCCCCCCCCACCCTCGCGCTCGACGTCGCGGTGCCGCACCTCCACCGGCTGCACCGGCAGCCGCAACGCCAGCGCCTCGGCCAAGGCCACCGAGCGGTGGCGGCCACCCGTGCAGCCGATGGCGATCGTCAGGTAGCTCCGCCCGTCGCGGACATAGTGCGGCAGGAGGCGCGCGAACATCGCCGCCACCGTGTCCAGGAACCACGTCGCCTCGGCCCCCCCCGTGACGAACGCCGCCACCCGCGGGTCCGTCCCCGGCAGCGCCCGCAGCTCATCGATGAAATAGGGGTTCGGCAGGAAACGCGCGTCCAGCACGACGTCCGCGTCGATCGGCACCCCGAACGTGAACCCGAAGGACAGCACCCGCACGACGGGCCCCCGCGAAGGGTCGGCGCCCCGGTTCAGGTGATCGATGATCCGCCGCCGCAGCTCGTGCACCGTGAGGTCCGACGTGTCCAGCACCCGGTCCGCGATCGCCCGCATCGGCGCCAGCTCCGCCCGCTCGCTGCGCACTCCCGCCAGCACCTCGCCCTCCGGCGACAGCGGATGCGGCCGGCGCGTCGAGCTGAACCGCCGCAAGAGCGCCTCGTCCCGCGCGTCCAGGAACAGGATCTCTACCTTGTGCCCCGCCGCGCGCAGCTCCTCGATCGCCTGCGGAAAGCCCGCCAGGAAGCTCTTCTCCCGCGCGTCGATGCCCAGCGCCACCCCGCGCACGTCGCCGCGCTCCGCGCAGATGCGCACCAGGTTGGCCACCAGCAGCGTGGGCAGGTTGTCCACGCAGAACCACCCCAGGTCCTCCAGCACCCGCAGCGCCGTCGACTTCCCCGAGCCGGACAGCCCGGTGACGACCCGCACGTCCAGCGGACCCGCGCCGCTCACTCGTCGCTCCCTCCCCCCGCGTCCGAATCCCCCGGCGGCCGGCGCGAGGTGCGCCGCACCTTGACGGCCGAATCCACGCCGCGCCGCTTCAAGAGCTCGTTCCGCGCGATCGCCTCGATCAACACCGGCATCACCCGCCCCACGCGCGCGTACAGCCGCAGCCGCGGCACCTCGACGTCGAAGATCCGCTCCACCTCCTGCGCCGGACTCGCCGCCTCGTCCCCCTCCCCCCCCGCCGCCGGCGGCGACTCGAAACGCAGCACCAGCTCGACCCGCTTGCGGTCGCGGACCGCCGAGGCGCCGTACAGGTCGTGGATGTTGAACACGCCCACCCCGCGCACATCGAGCGTGTGGCGGTACAGGTCCGGAGGCGCCCCGACCAGCACCCCGGGCGGATAGCGCCGGATCTCGACCTGGCCGTCCGCGACCAGCCGGTGCCCGCGGGTCACCAGCTCCAACCCGCACTGGCTCTTGCCGATGCCGCCCGGCCCCGTGATCAGGCAGCCGACGCCCAGGACGTCGAGCAGCACGCCCCGCTGCACGACCACCGGCAGCAGCGTCTCCGCCAGGACCTCGTGCAGCTCCTCGATGAACACCGAGCTCCGCAGCCCGGTCGCCAGCAGCGCCACCCCGGCCTCGCGCGCGGCATCGACCACGGCCGGCGCCAGCGAGCCGTCGCGCGTGATCACGATGCAGGCGGGCCCCCGCGACAGGACGTGCCGCACCGCCGTCAGCCGGCCCTCCTCGGACAGCTCGTCCAGGTACGTGTGCTCCGCCCCGCCGAAGACCTGGATGCGGCCCGGCGTGACCAGCTTCGCGTAGCCCGCCAGCGCCAGCCCGGGACGCTGGACCGTGGGGTGCAGGATCTCGCGCTCGATGCCGGCGCTTCCCGTCAGCGTCCGCAGGTGCAGCCGCGCATGGCGCGGCGACAGGAGCGTGCGGACCGGCACCGGCCGGCTCGGCGCCGGCGCTTCGTCAGGGGGACACGACATGCAGCTCACCTATCAGCCCGATCACCGCGGCGGGATCGGGCGCCTCGAGCAGCCCGGCCCGCACCACGGGGTCGCGCAGCTTGCGCGAAAGAACCCCCAGCAGCATCAGGTGCCCGCCGACCGAATCGGGGGGCACGATCAAGGCGACGACGATCCGGGTGGGGCGACCGTCGAGCGCCCCGAGAGCGGCGCCACCCCCGCGCAGGACGACCACCGCCGTACGCGCCGCCTCCAGCCCCTCCAGCTTCACGTGCGGGAACGCGACCCCGTCGCCCACCGCCGTGGAGGCGACCCGCTCGCGCTGCAGCAACGCCTCGTAGACCGCCTCCACGCCAAGCTCCGGGCCGAGCTCCGGCGTGCAGAGCAGGCGGGCGACCAGGCGCAGAATGTCCTCGCGCGCGACGACAGGATGGTCGACGAGCGCGATCCGCGCGGGATCGAGGGTATCGGCGAGGTTCATGCGAACGTGTTCAGGGCACCCGCTTGGCCTTCCTCACCTGCTTCTCGATGCGGTCCACGGCACGGTCCACCGACGCGTACATGTCGTCGGAGGACTCGCTGCTCTTGAACGTCCGGCCGCTGCCGGAAATCGTGACGTCGCAACCCTGCAAGTGGCGCTCCGTCGACAGCACCACCGCGGCATCCGCCGGGGCCGGCAGGAATTTCTGCACTCGCCCGACTTTCTCCTCGATGTACTGCTTGAGCGCCTCGGTCGGTTCCAAGTGGCGGAACGTGATCGAAATCTTCATGCGTTGCGCCTCCTCTCGCCGGTCAGAAGTACTTCTTCCGGCGCGACGAACTGAGGATGTTCATGCTCTCGCGGTACTTCGCGACCGTGCGACGGGCGATGACGATGCCCTTGTCCGCGAGCAGCTTCACGATCTGCTGGTCCGAGAAAGGCTCCTTCCCGTCTTCCCCGGCGATGATCTGCTTGATCTCGATGCGCACCGACTCCGACGCGATGTCCTCCTCGTCGAGCCGCCGGATGCGCGAGTTGAAGAAATACTTCAGCTCGAACACCCCGTGAGGAGTCTGGACGTACTTGCTCGTCGTCACCCGCCCGATGGTCGACTCGTGCATCCCCAGGTCGTCCGCGATGTCCTTCAGGATCATCGGCTTCAGCTCCGCCGAGCCGCGCTCGAAGAAGTCGTGCTGCCGCTCCACGATCCGCTCCGTCACCCGCAGCAACGTCTGCTGCCGCTGGTTGATGCTCCGGATCAGCCACTGCGCGCTGCGGACCTTCCCCCGCACGTACTCGCGCGCCGTCGGGTCCTGCCGGATGACGTCCCGGTAGTACCTCGCGATCCGCAGCCGCGGCAGCCCGTCGTCGTTCACGACCACCTTCCAGCCACCGTCCGCGGCCCGCTGCACCTCGACGTCCGGCACGATCGACTCCGGCTCCTCGGACACGAACGCCCGCCCGGGCCGCGGCTCCAGCGTCCCGATCACCTCCGTCGCCGCGTAGATGTCCTCGAGGTCCAACCCCACCGCCTTGGCAATCGCAGGGTAGTTCCGCCGCTCGATGTCCCCCAGGTGCTTGTCGATGATCTCCACCAGCGTCGGCTCCAGCTTGAGCACGTCCGCTTGCGCCAGCAGACATTCGCGCAGGTCCCGCGACGCCACCCCCACCGGGTCCATGTGCTGGACCTCCCGCAACACCTCCTCGGCCTCGTCCAACTCCAGCCCCGCCTCTTCCGCCAGGTCCTCCAGCGACGGCACCGCGTGGAAACTCCCCTTCTCGTCGTAGTAGCCTCGGAAGTACCCGTCGCGATCCAGGTTCCCCAGCACCGACAGCGCCAGCGTCTCCTCCGCAGCCGTGAACTCGGACAGCCGTACCTGCCACGCCACGTGGTCGAACAACGTCCCCCGCTGCACGTACCGCGTGTCGTGGTCCTGCGGCAGCTCCTCCGACGCGTCGTGCCGGATGAACGGCGGCGGCTCCCCACGGGACTGGTTCTCCAGGTACCGATCCAGATCCACGTCCTTCATCGCCGACTGGGACACCTCGGTCCCACGCGTCTCCGGCAGGATCTCCTGCACCCGCTCCGCCCAGTCCCCCTCCTGCGCTGCGGCGAGCAGCCCGGGCTCCGGCGCGGGCGCCGTGGCTTCCCCCTTCTCGCCCCCGTCCGCCCGCTCCGACGACTCCTCTTTCCCGTCCAGGTTCTCGTCCAGGAACGGATTCTCGACCAGCTCCTGCTGCACGTGCTCCTGCAGCTCCAGCCGCGACAACTGCAACAGCTTGATCGCAAGCTGCAACTGCGGCGTCATCACCAGGCTCTGGGTCAGGCGCAGCTGCTGCCGGATCTCGATCCCCACCATCAATGCCGGAGTATAGACATCCCGGCCTCCGTTGGGAAGCGGCTCGGCACTCTTTTTGCGTACGCAGACCCCCGAGAACCGATTGGACGACGGCGCGCTCTTCGCATGAAGCGCCCTACCGCCAGCACCGCAACGTCGCGAACGAGCTCTCCGGATCGATCAGCTCCTCCGTCCCCGGATGGTAGAACCGCAGGTTGTCGCAGCCGCCGTACCATTCCCCCGGCAGGTAGTACCAACCGCCGGCCAACGGCGCGAGGTAGTCCCCGCAATGCTCCGCGAAGGGATTGCGCGGCGCCTGCCGGACCAGGCACCGCCGCCGCTCGAACCCCGCCGCCCCCTCCGTCCCCAGGTCCCGCAACAGCGGCGTGCACGCCTCCCCCGTCGCCGGGTCCCGGCAAGGCCGCAGCACGTCCAGCGACTCCGGCGACGCCTCCGGACACCACTCCTGCGGGCACCCCGGATCCGCCTCGCACGCCCGCCCCGTATTGAGCGTCTCGAACAAGTAGCACCCGGTCATGCACGTCGCAGGATCGAACGGAAACGGCTCCACGCACACCGTGTCGTCGGTCAGGCCGTCGACGATCTCGTCCGTGATCCCGCGAACCGCTTCGGACCAGTCGTACTTGCAGACCGAATCCACATAGACCTTCCCGCCGGCGTTCGCCAGGTCGATCGCCAGCCGAACGAACCGCCGCGGAGGGAACGCCTGCCCCATGGACGTGTTGCACGAGGGAACGGTCGTGGTCGGATCTTCCGGATCGATCCGCTCCTGCATCGACGACACGCCGAGGCACGCCTCCAACCCGGCGCCCGAACCGATGCACTCGGGCGCATCCGGCGGCACGCCGACGATCAGGCCCAGGACGACGCCGCCTGGACGCCCGGGCAAGAGCCGCCCGAGCGAGCCCAGGTAGTCGCCGACGGGGATGACGAACTCCGGGTGCAAGAAGCACCGGATGTTCAAGTGGCCGAGGTCGTCCCGGGTCGAGTCGAACATCTCGGGGTGGGCGGGATCGACCGAGCAGTCTTCCTCCTCCGACTGCACGATCACCACGAGCGTCGAATCGGGTCGCAGGAACCCTTCGTTGCAGCGCCCGGCCCCGGAGTTGTCGACGAGCGCCTTGTCGACCGCCTTGAGCTGCTGCTCGAACCCGCAGCTGTCCGTTCCGAGCGTCCCGATGCAAGTGAAGTCGTGGCCCAGCTCCTCGACGCCGTACGTCGCGGCGTTGGTCGGGTTGCGTGACAGGAAGGTCGGATAGCTCTCCGCGCAGTCCAACACGGCCGGGCTCGGTGCGTGCAACATGCACCCGTCGTCTCCCCGATCGGACTCGCTGCACGTGGAAACGCGGAATCCCATCGTGCCCATGTCGTCCGAAATGACGCCGACGTTGATGTCCTCGACCGCCGGATGGTCCGGCAAGCCGTCGCCATCCGCATCCGACGGATTGACGAGTTCCTCGATCAAGTCGGGGAACCACCTCGTGATGTTCATCTCGCTGCTGCTCATCGGCGACACTCGCCCCCGGAGGACGAGGATGTCGACCCTGTCCAGGGCCGGCTCCCAGACCAGCTCGTCGCGCCAGAAGACGCCGCCCGTGTCCCCGTCACCGGTGACGCCGTCGCCCTCATCAGGCCCGGACCCCCCATCCCCGGGCGCCCCATCGGGAAGGCACCACAACCCGCTCTCGTCGATATGCCATCCGGGGAAGCAGACGCAGAGCGGCCCGCCCGCGCCCGCCGCATTCCCGCAGTACCCGTGCCCCCCGCAGTCGACCCCCGTGCACGGGTTCGCCGCGTCGTTCGCCGCGCACTCCATTCCCCCGCCCGCCGGATGGTACCCCGCCTCGCAAACGCAGTACCCACCCAGGTCGTATGGCAACGCCTGACACCAACCGACGCCCGAGCAGTCCACCCCCACGCATGGGTCCTTCGGCCCACACCCACAGACGAGAAACACGCTCGCGAACACCCCCAAGCGCAGCGCGAAGGTCCCGCCCCGTCTTCCCCTCATCCCACCCCTCCCACAACCCGAACGCCACCCCGATCCTGCCACGCGGAGCACAAACCGTCCACGTTCGGATCTTGTCTCTCTTCCCCTTTGCGTCCTTGGCGTCCCTTTGCGAGCTTTGCGCGAAATCCGGTCCGCCCTCGAAATCCGGTCCGCCCTCAGGAAGCCGAATTCCCCAAGTACAGCCTCCGCGCGACAGGATCCCCCCGGATCGCCTCCGGCGTCCCGCTGCACGCCACCGCGCCGTCCACCAGAATGTGGATCCGGTCGCACACCCGCATCGTCTCTGGCACGTTGTGGTCCGTCAGCAGCACCGCCACCCCGTCGGCCCGCATCCCCGAAATCCGCCCCCGCAGATCCTCCGCAGCCAGCGGATCAACCCCCGCGAACGGCTCGTCCAGGAGAGCGACCCGCGGCCCCAACGCCAGCAGCCGCGCAATCTCCAGTCGCCTTCGCTCCCCCCCGGAAAGCGTGCCCGCGCCCTGCCCCGCCAAGTGCCCCAGCCCTGCCCTCTCCAGCGCCTCTTCCGCCCGCACTTTCGCATCCTTGAATCCGCGTTCCTCCAGAACCACCAGCACGTTCCCCACGACGCTCAGACCTGCCAACACCGACGGGTTCTGCGGAAGATAACCGAGCCCCCGGCGCGCCCGCTCGTGCACCGGAAGTCGCCCGATCGCCTCGCCCAGGAACCGGACCTCCCCCGCGTCCGCCGCCAGGAACCCCATCAGGATCCGGAACGCCGTCGTCTTCCCCGCACCGTTCGGCCCCAGCAGCCCGACCACCTCCCCCGCTCCGACCGCCAGCTCGAGACCCTTGAGCACTTCCCTCCGCCCGAACCGCCGCCGCAAGCCCCGCACCTCCAATAACGCGGCGCCGGAATCCCCCTCGGACGGCGTCTTCGGCGACACACCGGGGTTCACGGTCGCTGTACCCGGAACGTCCCGCGGACCTCCTCCACGGTCACCGTCTCCGCCTCGACGTCCAGGACGATGCGCGCCCCCTCCAGCACCCCCATGTCGCCTTCCACCCGAGGCGATTCCGTGAGGGTCAGAGCGTGCGCCTCGCCCTCGTACTGGGCCTTCCCCGCCGTCGCCACCAGCCCGGGTCGCTCGACGTGCACCGACCCGTCCGCAAGGAAATCCACAGTGCCCTCTTCGCGGTGATACGTGACCTCGAGCGTGTCGCAGGAGAGCCTCGTCTCGCCCAGCTCGACCTGTACGTCCCCCGAGAATGACGCCGTCCCGCCCCGCGAGTCGTAGCGCATGTGCCGCGCCCGCACGCTGAACGACTCCAGGTCGCTCGAAGCCGGGTCGGCCGGCCCCTTCGCTGCGACGGTCGCGTCGTCTTTCGGAAACTCCCCCCGGGCCGCCGTCACGACGAGGGCCGCGTCGTCAAAGGATCCCGCCACGCGGTCCGGGAACCCGGGCTCGAGATTCGCCGCCGCCGCCCGCAGGTCCACTCTCTCCCCGCCCACCCCCTCGACCGCCACGCGGAGCCCGGTCGCGACCGGCCGCTCCGCGCAGCCCGGCGCCGCCTCCGCCCGCTGCGCGCACCCCACACCCGCCGCCCCCAGCCCCGCCGCCAGCACCGTCGCAAGTCGAGCCCCGCGCGTCATCACCCCGCTACCCTGTCAGATGCCGTCCCCCCGCGCAACTGCGCCCTCCCGTCCTGCCAGCCCCCAGCCCCCAGCCCCCGACCCCCTCTTGTCCCCCTCACCCCGACCTGAAACTCGACCTCCGTCGCCTGAATTACCTGCATCGACGATCCGCCGGTCGCGGGGGGCTGGACTAGCCCCCAGCCCCCGCCTGTTGTATACAGGCAAAGGGGCTGGGACCCGGCGAGCGGACGAACGACGATGGCACTGATCGAGATTCGGGATCTGACCAAGACCTACCGTCTGGCGAACGTGGTGACGCCGGTCCTGGACCACGTCGGGTTCTCCGTCGAGGAAGGCGAGTTCCTCTCGATCATCGGGCCCTCGGGCTCGGGAAAGACCACCCTGCTCAACCTCCTGGGCGGTCTGGATCGCGAGTACACCGGCAGCCTCAAGATCGCCGACAAGGAGATGAAGGCGCTCTCGGACCGGCGGATCTCGACGCTGCGCAACCGGACCATCGGCTTCATCTTCCAGTCGTTCCACCTGCTGGAACATCTGACCTGTCTCGAGAACGTGATGCTGCCGTACTTCTTCGCCGGACGTCCGACGAAGGAGGCGCAGGCCCGCGGGCGGCTGCTCCTGGAGAAGGTGGGCGTGGCCGACAAGGCCGAAGTCCGGCCGATCTACATCTCGGGCGGCCAGAAGCAGCGCGTCGCGATCGCCCGCGCGCTCATCATGCAGCCCAAGCTGCTCCTCTGCGACGAGCCGACGGGGAACCTGGACCGCGAGACCGGGGCCCAGATCGTCGACCTGTTCCGCGAGCTGAACAAGGACCTGGGGGTGACGGTGCTGGTGGTGACGCACGACGAGCGTCTCTCGCGCGTCGCGCCGCGCATCCTGCACCTCGCTGACCGGAAGATCGAGGACACCCGGACGGAGCCCGGAAAGCGGGTGACCGACCTCTCCTCGTCGTCTTCCGCGCCGCCGGCGGACTGAGCGCACCGATGACGCTGGTCGGGCTGACGCGCGTGGTGGGCCAGAACATCTGGCGCAACTCCACGTCGCTGTCGATCTCGGCGATCGGCATCGCCGCCGGCATCGCGTTGTTCGGCCTGTTCCTCGCGCTCGTCGAACAGGTGCGCAACGTCGTCGAGGGCGACATCGTCCCGATCGACCAGATCGAGGTGATTCCGCTGTCGTCGGACCTGCAGCGGATGGCCCAGACCATCTTCGGCGAGGACACCTTCGGCCTGTCCGACGACGACGTGAAGACGATCAAGGGCATTCCGGGCGTGGTCGAGGTGCTGCCGCGGATGAACTACAAGTTCTCCGGCGTCAGCTACGGCGGCAAGGCCCTGGTCGGGAGCGAGATCCGCGTCGAGACCATCGCGGACGGCATCCCCCCCCAGGAGGTGGCCAAGGAGCTGGTCAACCCGCCCGAGCCGTTCGAGGATCGCCGGCCCTTCCAGTCCAACCGCCGCTGCCGCTTCGACACCGACTGCCCGCGAGGCGAGTACTGCGAGGTCCGCTTCGACGGCCCGCCCGCGCCCGACGTCGCCGACGTCGACCCGTTGACCATCCGCCGCTACCGCGCGTGCGCCCTCCCCGTCCCCACGCTGCTCTCGCGCTACCTGCTCGAATTCTACAACACCGTCTTCGCGCCGGGACACGGGTACGTGCAGCTCAACGAGGGCCTCTTGCGGGTGGCGGAGAAGGAGCTGCAGTTCACCACCCGCCTGGGCGACTCGTTCATGGGCCCGCAGGTCGTTCGCTGGCGCCAGCGCAACGTGCGCATGCAGATCACCGGCGTCTCCGAGAAGTCGATGGATCTGGGCGTCACGTTCCCCATCGAGTACGTCCGCGACTGGAACGACGAGTACGCCGGGACCAAGGGCGCCGCCCGCTACTCCAGCGTCTCGGTCCGCGCGGCCAGCAAGGAGGACATCTCCGACGTCATCCGCCTCGTGCGCGAGAAGGGCTTCGACATCAAGTCGCGCATCGCCGAACAGGTGTCGAGCATCGTCGAGGTGCTGGGCATCATCCTGCTCCTCATCTCGCTGATCGTGATCACCATCGCCGGCTTCAACATCATGCACACCTTCTTCATGCTGGTGCTCGAGCGCCGGCGCGAGATCGGGCTGTTCCGGGCCGTCGGCGCCACGCGGGCCAACATCCGCAACGTGTTCCTGCTCGAGGCCGTCTTCATCGGACTCCTGTCCGGCGTGCTCGGCCTCGCCCTCGCCTACTCCGGCAGCCTCGTCTTCGACACCATGCTCATCACCCAGGTGCCGCAGTTCCCCTACAAGCCCGCCACCTTCTTCGATTTCCGGCCCTGGATCGTCATCACCGCGATCGCCTTCGCCGTCGTCTTCACCGTCGTCGGCGCCTTCGTCCCCTCCCTGCGCGCCGCGCGCCTCGACCCCGTCCGCGCCCTCCAGTAGGGGCGCCACGTAGCCCGGCGAAGCCGGGCGAGTGCGCCCGCCCGCCGGTCCCCGGTTGACCCGGCACGCCCCCACCGCCTACCCTCCCCCGCGATGGGGAAACCCTCGCCCGGCGGAAAGGTGGCCGCGTTCTTCGACCTGGACGGCACCCTGCTCTCGGCCAACAGCGCCCGACTGTGGCTCCAGCGCGAACGCCGCCACGGCCGCGTCTCCCTGTGGCAGACCTTCAAGGCCGTCGGGTTCCTCGGCGCCTACCACGTCGGCGCGGTCGACATCGAGCACGCCACCCGCGAGGCCCTCCGCACCATCAAGGGCGAGCTCGAGGAGAACGTCCGTACCTGGACCCGGGAGTGGTTCGAGACCGAGGTCGTGCCGCGGCACGAGGCGCGCGGCGGCCGCGCGGTCGTCGAGGCCCACCGCTCGCGTGGCCACCCCGTCGTCCTGCTCACCTCGACCTCGCCCTACGAGTCGGACCTCGCCGCACGCTACTTCGGCCTCGACGCGTTCCTGTCCAGCCGCTACGAGGTCGTCGAGGGGAGGTTCACCGGCGAGCCGGTGCTGCCGCTCTGCTATGGCGCCGGCAAGGTCGAGCTGGCCGAGGCGTTCGCGGCGCGCGAAGGCATCGAGCTGGACCGCAGCTACTTCTACTCCGACAGCAACACCGATCTGCCGATGCTGCTGCGCGTCGGGCGCCCCCGAGTCGTCAACCCCGACGCCCGCCTGCGCTGGGTCGCCCGCCGCCGCCGCTGGAGGATCGTCGACTGGTCGCGCGCCGGCGGCCCCGTCAATCTCGACGACGACCCGTAGGACCGGCCCCGGGGCTCGTTCATCCGGACCGCGGGCTTCAGCCCGCGGCTGGCCGGTTGCGGCCGTTCAGCGGATCGTTGTGCTATAATCCGCCCCGATCGCAACCGGGGGCTCGAACGGCAACGGGAGGAGACGATGCGTCGGATGAAGCAGGAGATGCCTCGTACCGTGATCCTGGCGTTCGGCTTGCTCGTCGCGGCCGCCGCGACGGCATGGTGGGCCTGCGGCGATTCGGGGAGCAGCGCCGAGGGCTGCAACCCGCCGTGCACTGCCGACCAGGTCTGCGTCGACGGCAGGTGCGTCGCCGCCGACGACGGTGGCGGCGAGGCCGACGCCGCGCCGGAGGCCGAGGCGGAGGCCGACGCCGTCGAGGAGGTCGTCGAGGAGGTCGTCGAGGATGCGGCCGTGGAGAGCGACTTCTCGCCCGTCGACGGCTCGGGCGACGGCGATGCGCGCTCCGACGCCGATCCGTCGACCTACAACGTCGGCGAGGCGTGCACGGGCGACGGAGACTGCGTGGGCCCCGGCGACGCCACCTGCATGACCACGGTGGCACTGCCGATCATCGGCGCCATCGACTTCGCCGGCGGCTACTGCACCAGCACCTGCGACCCCGCGGACGCGGCCTCGTGCGGAACGGACTCGGTCTGCGTCGACCTCAGCTTCGTCGGCTGGGTCGGTTGCTTCCAGTCTTGCACCCCCGGCACCCCCGGCGAATGCCGCGAGTCCGAGGGCTACACCTGTTTCGATCCGTCCTCGATGCCTTACATCCCCATCCCCGGCCCCGTGTGCATCCCGCAGCTCTACTAGCACGCTCCCCCCTGCCTTCTCTGCCCGCCTCTCAGCGCCCTCAGCGTCTCAGCGGTAAGTCGGTCTCCGAGCCCTCCCCTCCCCCTCTCCCCTCCCCTCCTTCTTCCCCTCCCTCCCCCGACCGGCTATGATCGGTCCGTGCGCCGGGCAGGCTATCGATGATCGTCAACGGCGCCGTCGTGGACGGCAAGTACCGCATCGTCCGGCCCCTGGGCGGCGGGGCGATGGGCAAGGTGTACCTCGCCGAGAAGGTCTCCACCCACGAACGCTTCGCCATCAAGTTCATCCACGACTATCTCGTCTCCGACGAGACGTACTACGCAAGATTCGAACGGGAAATCAACGCGCTGCGCGGCATCCGCCACCCTCACGTCGTCGCCACCTACGACTGGCAGCTCCCGCCCCGCGGCAAGGGCGGCAACGCCTACATCGTCATGGAGTACTTGACCGGCGAGTCGATGCAGCAGGCGCTCCTGCACCCCCTGCCCGTCCCCACCGAACGCGTCGTCCGCATCATGCTCCAGGTCCTCGACGGCCTCGGCGCCGTCCATGCCCTCGGCGTCATCCACCGCGACCTCAGTCCCGCCAACATCTTCCTCTCCGGCAGTGATCCGAACTACCCCTCCACGAAGATCGTCGACTTCGGCCTGGCCAAGGGCGAGGCCGCCTCCAGCTCCAGCGACTCCTCCGGCGGCGTCACCCAGGACGGCGCCGTCCTCGGCCGCGCCGCCTACGCCGCCCCCGAGATGTTCCTCGGCCGCGAGCTCGATCCGCGCGCCGACGTCTTCGCCTGCGGGATGATCCTCTACCGCACCCTCGCCGGCCGCTTCCCGTACCGCGAGACGCGCACCGAGCTGATGTGGGTCGAACGCTACTCGCAGCGCCACGAAGAAGGCCGCCCCTACCCGTCCGCACGCTCCTTCAAGACCTCGATCCCGCCCGCACTCGACCAGGTCATCTCGGTCGCCGTCCGCAAGCGCCCGCAGGAGCGGTACCAGAGCGCCGAGCTGATGCTGCGCGACCTGCTCAAGGTGGAAGAGCAGCTCGGCTTCGCCCCCAAGGTGGACGCCGCCGCCGCCGTCGTGGCGTCGCACGGCCCCGCGCTGCCGGACATGGAGTCGATCCCCGACACCACGAGGATCGACGTGCCGCCCGTGGAGTCCCCCCCCGCCCTCTCCGCCGACTCGGGCTCCCCGACACCCGGGCCCGCGGACCGGTTCTCGACCGAAGGCAGCAGCCGCGGCAGCACGGCCCGCCCGCAGACCTGGAACACCCGGCATCCCCGGGGACGGATCGCCATCGCCGCCGCCATGGTCGGCGTCGGCCTCGTCGCGGTGTTGCTCGCCCTGCTCCTGCGCGGCACCGGCTCCTCCTCCGGCGACGCGGCCCGCCGCACCGCCGCCGGCGCCGACCCCGATGCCGGCACGAGCCGGACCGCGTCCGGCGCCGACGGCGCGCTGGTCGCTGCCGCGACGGTCGACCGCTCCGACGCGGCCGCCGCCGCGGACCGCGGCGCCTCCCCGGCCGACGCCGGCACCACACCCGACGCCGGCTCGACGACCGGACCCGACGCTCCGGCCGATGGCGGCGCGGATGCGGCCGAAACGCTGCCGTCCGAGGTCCTCGTCACGCTCGACGGCATGCCGGCCGGCGCGCTCGGTACCGTCGGCGACGTGAAGGTGGTCGACGGCGCCGCCCGCGTCCCGTTCTCCGAAGACCCGCTGTCCGTCAAGGTGACCGCCGGAGGGTACGTCGACTTCGAAACCGAGATCACGCCGAACCGCGACACCGTCGTGCTCGTGTTCATGGACCCCCAGGCCGCTCCCGACGCCGGCACGCCGACGCCCGGCCCGGACGCAGGGGCTGGAACGCCCCGCGACGCGGGAACCGCCGTCGTGCGCCGCGACGCCGGGTCGACGACTCGCCGCGACGCCGGCTCCACCGCACGACGCGACACCGGCTCCACCACCGCTCGCGACGCCGGCTCCACCGCCGCCCGCGACGCCGGCTCCACCGCCGCCCGCGACGCCGGCCCCCGCCGCGAAGGCGGCATCGGCATCATCACCACCTACGGCCCTTGACGCGGCGCGCCGCCCGTGGCCATTCTCCCGTTGTCATGCCAGCGACCCGCCGGCCGGTCCGCGCCATTCTCCCCCGCTGCCTCGGCGTCGTCGCGCTGCTCGGTGTCCTCTTCGCCTCGGCCGCCAACGCCAAGGTCTCGGCCCGGGACGAGCGGGAGGCGCGGCGCCTGTTCGACCAGGGGGTCGACCTCGTGAACGAGGGCGACCTGGAGGGCGCGATCGAGAAGTTCTGGGCGTCGTACGACCGCAACCCGCGCGCGATCGTCCTGTTCAACATCGGCGCCGTCCAGATCGAGCTCGGAAACACCGAGGGCGCGCTGGAAACTCTGCGGCGCTTCCTCACCGAAGCCGGCGACGACGTCGATCCCGACCAGCTCGAGCAGGCGCAGCAGGTCGTCCGCGATCTGGAGAACCAGCTCACGTTCCTGCGCGTGCTCGTCAACGAGCCCGGCGCCTCGATCACGATCGACGGTCGCTCCGCCGGCACCTCGCCGCTCCTCCAGCCGGTGCACGCCAATCCCGGCGTCGTCGAGGTCCGGGTGCGCAAGGATGGTTTCGACGAGGCGGTCGTGATGGTGCCCGTGCCCGAGGCGCGCACGACCGAGATCACCGTGACGCTCGTGGCGACCCAGGTCGCCGTCGTCGGCGGGAACGGGGGCCAGGAAGGCGGTCAGGGCGGCGAAGGCGGTGAAGGTGGCGGCGAAGTGCCGCCCGTGGACGGGTCCGTCGAGTGGTGGCAGGAGTGGTGGTTCTGGACCGCCGTCGGCGCCGTCGTCGTCGGCGTGAGCCTCGGCGCCGGCCTCGGCGCCTGGGCGGCGGAAGACGACCGTGGCAGCACCGCGGCCTCCTGGTCGGTCTGGGGCCGGTAACACCATGGATTCACCTCATCGACGATCGGTGTTGCTCCTCGCGGCGCTCGCCGCGCTCGCCTCCGGCTGCGGCGACGATGACGGCACGCGTCGCGTGCGCCTCGTCCTTGCCGTCGGCGCCGACGTGCCGGACCGCGACGGGATCGACGAGATCGAAGTCACCCTCACCGCCTCGCGGACCGACGGCACCGAGGCCCTGGCGCTTTGCGAGCCGACGACCTGCCGCTTCCCCACCGCTGGCGGGCTGCAGCCCGTCGTCGTCGACTTCCACCGCGGCTCGACCTACGCCGCCCTCGCCCTCTTCCGCGTGAGCTGGCTCTCCGCCGGAACGCCTCGCGCCTCCCGCGAGCTGGCGATCCCCTGGCCCGACTCCGGGACCCGCGAGGTCCGCCTGGAGCTGCGCGCCGCGTGCGAAGACCTCGGCTGCGGCCCAGGCCTCCAGTGCCTCCTCGTCGACGACAACGCCGTCTGCGCCGCCGTCCCCTTCCCGCGCGCGTTCGACGAACGGACCTGGGTCGACGACGGCGTCCCCTGCGACCGCGGCGACGAACCCACCATGTGCCCGTCCCTCGACGCCGGCGACGACGCGGACGCCGAGGCCGATTCGGACGCGGACGCGCTCGACGGCGGCAACGACGACGCCGCAACCGAGGCCGAGACCGACGCGGACGCGCTCGACGGCGACGGCAACGACGACGACGCCGCAACCGAGGCCGAAACGGACGCGGACGCGCTCGACGGCGACGACGACGACGGCGAGTAGGAAGGCCTCATGCGCATCGAGGATCGGTCGGTCCGGAGCGCGATCGATCGCGCCGCCGAACACCTCCTCGGCCGCCGCCGTTCCGACGGCGGCTGGAACGAGGAGATGGCTTGGTGCGCCGCGCTGACCGCGAAATACGTCATCGCCCATCATGCCGTCGGCCGGCCCCTCGGCCAGGACGACCGCGACGCGATCCTCAAATACCTCGACACCTGGCAGCTCGCCGACGGCTCCTGGGGACTGCACCCCGCCTCTCCCGGATACCTCTACGCGACGACGCTGTGCTACGTCGCCGCCCGCCTCTGCGGCCGCGAAGCCGGCCATCCCGCCGCCGCTCGCGCCCGCGCGTGGATCGTCACGCGCGGCGGACCCGGCTGGGCCCCAACCTGGGCCAAGGCGTGGCTCGCCGTCGCCAACGTCTACTCCTGGGACGGCCTGCCCGCCCTCCCCCCCGAGCTCTTCCTCCTCCCCGAGTGGCTGCCCATCCACCCCAGGCACTTCTATTGCCACACCCGCATGATCTACCTGGCGCTCGGCGTGCTCTACGCCCGGCGCTTCGCGATGCCCGAGGACGACCTCGTGCGCGCGCTGCGCTCCGAGCTGTATCCCGGAGGCTGGGACAAGGTGCGCTTCCGCGAGCACCGCGCCACCGTGACGGCCGGCGACGTCTACGCCGAGCCGACCTCGCTGTTGCGCACCGCCTACGGCGCGCTGGGACTGATCGAGCGCACGCTGCCGAAGCGGGTACGCCGGGGCGCCGTCGAACGGCTCGCGGAGGAGATCCGCTACGAGCAGTCGACGTCCCGCCAGCGCGGGATCTCGCCCGTCTCCGGCCTGCTCGACGCCGTCGCCCTGCACGCCGTCGACCCGTCCTCCAGGGACGTCGACCTCGCATTGGAGGGGATGCGCACCTGGCGCTGGCAGGACGACCGCGAGGGATTGCGCTTGGCGGGCGCGCAGTCGCACACCTGGGACACCTCGTTCGCGATCCAGGCGCTCTGCGCCGGGCCCTCCCCCGATCGCTTCGCCGGCCCCGTGCGCGCCGCCGCCGCCGCCCTGCTTTCGTACCGCGTGACCGCCGACCCGCCGGACTACGCGCGGCACTGGCGCTCGCCCGGCCGCGGCGGCTGGTGTTTCACCGACGGCCTCCACGCCTGGCCGGTCTCCGACTGCGCGGCCGAGGCGCTCGAGGCGTTGCTCGTCGCCTCGCGCATCACCGGCGACTCCGTCTCGTGGACGGTCAAGGCCGAGGCCGCGAGCTTCATCCTCTCCCGCCGGGATTCGTCCGGCGGCTTCTCCTCCTACGAGAAGCGGCGCGGCAGCCCGTCGCTGGCCCGGCTCAACCCCTCCGAGATGTTCGACGACTGCATGATCGACCGCGCCTACGTCGAGTGCACCGGCTCGTGCCTGCGGGCCCTAAGCGCGATCTCCGGCGACGACGACCTGCCCTCCGCCGCCGAGGCACGGGACGCCGTCGTCGCGGCCCGGAAATACCTCCTGCACGAACAGCTCGCCGACGGCTCGTGGCTCGGTTCGTGGGGCGTCTTCCAGATCTACGCCGCGTTCCACGCCAACCTCGCACTGCGCGACGCCCGCCTCCCCGACGAGCGCGACGCGTTGCGGCGCTCCGCCCGCTGGCTGCTCGAACGGCAACGCCCCGACGGCGGCTGGGGCGAGGATTGGCGCTCGTGCCTGGAGAAACGCTACCTCGCGGCGTCCGAAGGCTCCGCCATCCAGACCGCCTGGGCCCTCCTCGCGCTCGACGCCGCCGGCTTGCCCCCCGAGCACGGGGCGATGATGCAGGGCGTCGGGTGGCTCCTGGAACACCAGCAACCGGACGGCGCCTGGGCCCTCGGCCAGCCCGCCGGCGTCTTCATGAACACCGCCCTCCTCCACTACAAGCTCTACCCCGTCGTCTTCCCGCTCTGGGCTCTCGGGCGCCTGGCACGCGCCGGCGCGGCCGCCAATTCGCCATGAGCCGCTGGTCTCTGTTCGCCGGTTCCCGGTTCCCTTTTCCCTGTTCGCCGGCTCCCCGTCGCTCGTCGGTTGAAGGTGGCGTTCGATGAAGGCATTGACCCTCGTTTCGGCCGGCCTGCCCCTTCCCCCTTTGCGTCCTTTGCGGGTCTTTGCGTCCTTTGCGCGAACCTCCGGAAACCGGTGGCCGAAGGAAGGACCTTCACCTCGATGAACATCCTCGAAATGCGCGGCGCCTGGGATCCCATCCATGCACGCCTGTTCGACTTCGTGATCGCGAAGCGGCTCACGCCGCTGCACGAGCGCCTGGCGTCCGAAATCTCGCCACGGATGCCGGAGACCGGTCGCGTGCTCGACGTCGGATGCGGGGCAGGTCGCGCGACCGTGCTCCTGGCGCGGCGCCGCCCCGGCGTGGAGTTCACCGGCGTCGACCTGTCGGCGACGATGATCGACCTGGCGCGCGAGCAGGGCGCCGGCACACGCAACGTCTTCTTCCGCGTCGCCGACGCGATGCGCCTGCCGTACGACGACGGCGAGTTCGACGGCGCCCTGACTGTCGCCTCGATCAAGCACTGGCCCGACGCCGCGCAGGGGGTGCGCGAGATGGCTCGCGTCGTGCGACCCGGCGGTACGGTCTTCGTCCTCGAGGCCGATGCCGAGTGCTCGCGCGAGGTCGCCGACCGCTTCGTGCGCCGCTGGCTCCTCCCGCCCCTCGTCCGTCCCCTGGCCGTCGCGTACTTCCAGAAGATCGTCGCGGGCCAGGGCCTCTCCGCGGCGACCCTGCGCCGGCTGCTCGAGGACGCCGGCCTCCAGAACGTGCAGGCCGCCTCGGACGCCGTCGACCCCGCCGCCTACGCCTACGGGACGCGGGCGGGCTAGCGATTCCCCACCCGGATGCGTCCACCGGGATCCTGCCTCACGCTCTCCACCGGACTTCACGGGAGGATCCCCTGCTTGCCGGCGCGATCGCGATTGGTGACCCACCTCAACGCCCTTCCCGGGGTGACCGAGCGTGCAGCGCCGCTGCCGTGCGCCCGACGCCACGCATGAACACGCGGAAGCTCGTCGACGCATTGCGCTCGTGCGACAGCACGCCGGCCATCGCGCGAGCGCCCGACACCTTCTGGAACGCGGGCACCAACGCGTCGAGCACCTTCGACGGCTGCTCGACCGCGTCCGGGTCCCGGAAGCGCGCCTGCCCACCCAACCTCCGCAATCGCTGCTCGCCGAACGACTCGGCCAACCCCTGCGGGTCGCCGAGGTACCACGCCTCCACCTCCTGGCAGGCGATGCGCACGAGCACGTCGGTCCGCCCACCCTGCCGGCAAAGACGGACCAACTTGCGCTTCAGGGCCCGACAATCTCCGCCGTCGTTGTCGCGCACGACGACGAAACGCACCCCGGGCTCCCGCCACGCCCGGAGCTTGCGCGGAATGCTCTTCTCCGGTCCAGCAGGAACACGATCCGGCTCATCGCGGCCCGGCTCCTTCGAACAGGCCTTGCTTCCAGAGCGCGCCGGGCAGGTCGCCTTCGGCCACCAGCCGCTGGAGCAGCTCGCTGTCGGAAGCGCGACGAGCGGTCGTGTACCCGCTTTCCTTCACCAGCCAGTGGATCTCGTCGAGCTTCGTCCCGTTCAGGAATTCCGGGGAGTGGGTGGAGACGAAAACCTGCCCGCCCCGGCGTGCGTAGTCCCGAAATTCCTCCACCAACTCGTGCAGCAGCTCGGGATAGAGCTGGTTCTCAGGATCCTCGATGGCGAGCAGCGGATGCGGCTTGGGGTCGTAGAGCAGCACGAGGTACGCGAACATCTTGATCGTCCCGTCGGACACGTAGCGGGCGATGAAGGGATCCTTGAAGCTCCCGTCCTGGAACCGCAGGACCAGGCGGCCGTCCTCCGTCGGCCGGGCCTCGACTCGGCTCACGCCGGGGACCCGCCGGCGCATCACATCAAGCACCCGGTCGAACTGCTCACCGTGATGTTCGAACAAGTACTGCGCGACCTGGGCCACGTTGTCGCCGCGCGTGGAGAGGTGCTCGGCGAAGCCCGCCTCGACGCTCGGCCGCGCATCGCCGATGTGGAAGTCGGAGATGTGCCAGCTCTCGATCAGGCTGCGGAACTCCGCCACCACGCGGAACTGCTTGAACTGGCCCAGACCCTTGATGGCCAGGACGCTGGGGTCATCGAGCACCTTCTCCTCGCGCTCCGCCTCCGCGCCCTTCTGGCCGTACATCGCCTCGTTAGTGATGGCGGTACCCCTGCCGCGCGAGAAGTCCACGAAATGCCACGGCTTGCCCTTCTGGCCGCGCCGGAACTTGAGGATCTCGCGGTGGACCACCGGCCGGCCGCCGTCGGTCGCGATCTCGAGCAGGTATGTCGCCAGCCGCCCACCGCTCTCGCGGAACTTCACCGTGATGCCGACCGGGCCGTCCTGGCCGCGGCTGACCAGCTCGCGGAATCCGCCCCGGCGGGCCACGGCCTGCGAGACATTCTCCGTCAGCGCTTCCTTGAGGAAGCTGAACACGTCGAACAGCGTGGACTTGCCCGAGCCGTTCGCCCCCACCACCACCGCCATGCGGGGGAGGTCCGTGAGCTTCGCGTCGCGGAACAGGCGGTAGTTCCGGATCTCGAGGGTCTCAATCTGCATTCCCTTCTCCTGGAACTACCAAGACTCGTTCATGCTCGACCGCCCCGCCCGGCCCCGCTCGACACGAGGATCGCGGAGGATAGTCGGAGAGGATCGACCGGCGTGTCAAGGAACACCCACGGACGACCCACCGACGGACGACCACCGACGGACGAATGCACCGATGCAGACGCCCGCACGGTGGCAATCTCCGCCCACCCGGTGCTAGATCGCCTCATGCCCACGCACGGAACGCTTCGCCGGGATGCCGGCGCCGCCGCCGGAGCCGCACGCCGCCCTCCCCGCTCGCCTGGCAACAGCCGTTCGATTCCCAGTCGGCGCTGCTCCTCCTCGGGGACCGCATCGTCGAATCCGGCTGGCAGGACATCCGGTACCATGCCGTTGCCGACGGCCTGGAGACGACATTCGCACCGCGAACGGACGACTTCCGGGCGAGGATCGGATGACGCCGCCGGAGGGGAAACCGCCGCCTTCGGCGCCGTGCCCGACGTCGACGTCGTCTACGCCTGCTCCGGCGTGCGCGCCCTGGCGCTGGACCGCACGACCGGCGACGAACGCTGGAACTGGAGCGTCGGCGGCTGCGAGATCCTCGGCATCGCCGGCGAAACGCTGCTCGTGCGGTTCTCGTCCGCGGGTCCGTCGGTCACCTCGGCCGACCTGGTCTGGGAGGGGGTCTTGGGCTTCCGGCGCGGGGCGAGCGCGGTCCCGTGCGAGGAGGCCGAGGTGCGCGACGTCGTGCGCGTCAACGGCATCGCGGCGCCGGGCCTGCACGTGCGGGCCGGCGAGGCGTGGTCCGCCTCGTCGGACGGGACGGTGACCGGTTGGGGCACCCGCGTCCCGCCCATGCCGGACGGCCGCTCGCCGAGCGACGTGGCCGTCACCGACGACGAGGGCGGCTACCTCCTGCACTTCTGCGACCGCGGACACGTGCCCGTGGTGGTCGACGCCGAGGAGAGCGCCCGCTTCGCCGGCGAAACCCACGCCGACGGCGGCATGACCTACATCCACCTCGACGGCAGCGGTATCTACCCCCTCGACTTCGAGATCAGCGCCCACGGCCCCGAGTTGTAGCCTCCCCCCAGCCGCTGGTTTGGCCCTCCCCGGCCGAACCGAGACTGAAGGCCGCCCGGCTGCCGCCTACTCCGGGATCCCCGGACAGCGGAATGCCGTGCCGTAGATGCTGAACGAGTTCTGGTTCGTGATTCCCCCGAGGGGACCCCACGTCCCTCCGCCGCTCCCGCCGGCCTGCGTCTCGAGAAGCACGAAGTTCGCTCCCATGGCCGCAGCCTTGTTGCGGACGTCATTCCGCGCCCACTGGACGGCGGCCTCGGGGTTGCCGCCCGCCTCGGCCCGGCCGTGAACTTCGCCCAGAGTCGTGCACCCGTCACGCGGAACGCTCGACAGGACGACCCTACTGCCACCGAGCCCCAAGGTGACGGGACCGGTTCCGTGGTGTGATGCGCAGGCCGTTGCCGCCACGACGGCAGCCGCAAGGACGGCCGCGGTCCTCGCGACCGACGCTCTCTGCACGACCTCACGCGGCGGACTTCTCCCCTTCCGATCCCATCGTGCAAGGGCCCTCGCAGTCTCTCGCATCCGCATCGCGTGCACCCGGCCTTCGCCCTTTCCTCATAGCACGACGGACCGCCGCGATGGAACTTGTACTCCGGTTTGAACGGCCCGACCTTCAAATCGATGGCGACGATCCGCCGCACGCTCCAGCAATGCACTCGGCACATCTCGGCGTAGAAGTCGCGCTGGACCGGATCCTTGAGAGGGAGGAGCGCGACGAAGTGGGTCCAGCTCAATTGTCGTATCGGCGACGCGACAATCTGTTCGTCGGGGAAGACCTCACGCGCCGTTCCCACGATTCGCCTCCGGACCGGCAGGCAACCGCTCCCCTTCCGCCCCACCGCTCGCACCCCCTTCCGTTTGCGTCTCTGCGTCTCTGCGTCTCTGCGCGAGACTCTACCCGCCCCGGCAGGACGGCGTCAGAACGGCAGCTCGAGCGCCTCGCACAGGAACCGCATGAACGGCGACAGCTCGCGGAAGATCTTCGCCACCTCGACGATGAAGCCCGCGCGGGTCGCGGCGGACTCCGCGGGCGACGCGCCGGCGACGAAGTCCTTGAGCTTGAGGTCGTCCTTGAACACGTGGTCCGCCGGATAGTCGGGCGGCGTCCGCTTGAGCGACTCGCCGCCCAACTCGAATCGACGCGCGAACGCCGGCGAGTGCGCGGCTCGGCGCCAGCGCTCGGGATGAGCCACGATCGCGTCGCGGATCCGCCGGACCACCGGCGGGTCCGGGTGCCACACGCCGCCGCCAATCCACAACTCCCCCGGCTCCAGGTGCACGTAGAACCCGGGCGCGTGGACGTCCGCCGCCGCCTCGTGCCGGAACTGGATCCCCACCGCCGTCTTGTAGGGGCTCTTGTCGCGGCTGAACCGGATGTCCCGCTGGATCCGGAACAGCGACCCGCCCACCGGCCGCGCGTCGGCCCGGAAGTGCCGGCTCAGCGCCGCCAGCTTGGGCGCGAAGTCCGTCACGAACCGCAGCGACGCGCCCCGCACGTGCTCCTCGTACCGCTCGCGGTTCGCCAGAAACCACGCCCGGTCGTTGTTCGCAAGAAGCTCCCGCAGGAACTGGAACAACTCGGGCGTGAAGTGCGCCGTCTTCGGCATGACGATCCTCCCTCCGCGCCGCGCCGGTCGCTCCGCGGGTCAGTCCGGCAGCGCCGCCGAAACCAACTCGCAGTTGTCGAAGCCCGGAATGCTCGTCGCCTTCACCAGACCCAGACCGGACTTGACCCAGTAGTCCGACGCGTAGTCGCTGAGGTCGCTGGAATTGGTCACGAGATGATAGTGGATGCACCCGTCGACCGTGCCGTACGGCACCGTCACGCTCTCGCTCGTCGAGACCAGGGTGTACGTCACCGTGATGTCGTATGGCGTGCCCGTCGGGTCACCCTCGAACACGAGGTGTCCCGTCGAGGAAGCCTCGGACGCCGCGCCGACCTCGCCGTCGAACCGCCCGGACAGCGGCGCCTCGAACCAGTACGTGAAGTCGGGCTCGCCCGCCGTGCCCATCCCGTCCAGATACACCTCGGCGCCGCCGAACTCGATCGCGTTGCCCGCGTAGTTCGCCCACGTCCGCACCCCGACCGGATCCGCCGCGGTGAAGTCGCCCAGATCCAGCCGCTGGTACTCCGTGCCGTGGAACGCCTCGCGCGGTCCCGCCGCGCCCGGCATGTCGATGGGATCCGGCTCGCCCGGGATCTCCACCCGGTACACGAACGTCGAGCCCGCCGCGGGCGGCACGAACCGCTCGCCCGTCGCCTCGCCGTCGGCGTCCGCGTCCGCGCCGGTTTCCGCGTCCGCATCCGCATCCGCGTCCGCGCCTCCGTCCGCATCCGCTCCCCCTTCCTCCCCGGCCGAGTCGGCGGGCGAGCTGTCGTCGTCCCCGCAACCGGCGGCCGCCGCGAAGAGAAGCAGTCCGAGGATCAGACCGAGACGAGCCAGTGCCTGGGTTGCCATCCGTCGTGTTCTCCCTTTTCCCCCCCGAGGCCGGCGCGACGATAGAACGGCCTCCGTCATGCGCGCAAGTTCGGGACGCCGCGCCGCGCCGGCGGGCCGCCGCCCCCCCTCCCGACCGGAAGTTGCCGCCGCAGTCCCTCCGGTGGACAATGCGGCCGTGCGCACGTCCGGACCGCCGCCGACCCCTCGCCCGTCCCCCGACCGGGGCCTGCGGCGCCGCACGCGGCCGCCCGCGCTCTGCCTGCTGCTTCTCGCCACCCTCGGCTCCTGCACCCGCCAGGAAGGCGGCAAGGCAACGCCCCGCACGCCGGAGATCCCGGCCGCGGCAATCCCGCCGAACCTGATCGAGCAGACTCTGCGGGACAGCCGGGCCCGACAGTCGGCCGCGATCCGGAGCGACGACCTCGATCTGCTCGAACGGCACTTCCGCCGCATGAACCTCGTCGCCATGGGCCGCAACCCCGACGGCGGCCGGCCGATCTACACGACCAAGGACGAGTCGCCGGAATTCCGGCAGCTCTCCCGCCTCCTCCGCGACCAGCTCGGCGACGAGGCTGTCGACCTCCGCGGCGAGGTTCTGGCCGATCGCGGTCTGGCCGCCCTGCTCGACGACCAGGGACGCTTCCGCGTGCCGCTTGCCCCCGACACCTTTCAGGGCGACGAGCCCGGCGAGGCCGCTCTCGAGATCCTCGGCTGGACGCGCGACCTCCCGCTGATCCTCCTGCACCACGGGCTGGTCGACCCGGGCAACCGCTCGAAGCTCCCGCCATTCACGATCCGTACCCTGCTGCGCGCCCGCTGGAACCTCGAAACCGGCCAGCCGCCGGATCATGCCTTCTCGGAGGCCGAGCGCATGGCGTGGCTGGAGTTCCTCGGCCGCTGGAAGGCGTGGTCGCCGCATCTCGAGCGCCGCTCCGCACTGGAATCCCTGGCCAAGCTCCTTCCCTCCTACCCCCTCGGCGACGCGCTCGAGGCCCTCGCCCGTACACCCCAGACCGGCCCCTTCGTCATCCGCGAAGAAGGCGAGTAGGCGTCCCCCCGCTCCCGTCTCCTCCCCCATCGGTGTCCATCGGTGTCCATCGGTGGTTCCTTCCCCTCCCCCCCCTCCCCCCAACTTGACGAAAGCCATCCAAACGCCGAGGCTACCCGCCATGCGACCGCTCCGCCTCGCAATCATCGGGTGCGGCAACTGGGGCGAGAAGCTCGCCCGCAACGTCGCCGCCCTCCCCCATCTCGAATTCTCCATCGCCTGCGACCGAGACGCCGGGCGAGCCCGGGACGTCGGCGCCCGCCACGGCGCTCGACGCACCACCGCCGACCCGGGGGATGCCCTCGACCCCCGCGAGCTCGACGCCGCCGTCATCGCGACCCCGGCTCGGACCCACGAAGCGCTCGTGCGCGCGGCGCTCGACTCCGGCCTGCACGTGCTGTGCGAAAAACCGCTCGCGCTCTCCGCCGCTCGCGGCGCCGAGCTGCTCGAGCGGGCGCGCGTCGGACGCACGTGCCTCGCGGTCGACCACACGGAGCTGCACTCGGGCCCCTTCCGCCGTCTCGCCGCGCTCGTCGCGGACGGCGCGGTCGGCGCCCTGCGGTCGGTCGAGCTGATCCACGTCACCCGCCTGCCCGGCCCCGCCGACGTCGACGCCGTCTGGGATCTCGCACCGCACGACTTCGCGATCCTCGAGGCGCTCGGCGCCGGAGACCCGGCCGAGCTGGATGCGACGGCCGCGGGTCCCGACTCGGCGACCCTGGCGGTTCGCTACGCGGGCGGCCTTCGCGCCGAGATCCGCCTGGCCCGCGGAGCGGCCGAGCGGCGCAGGTCGATCGAGGTCCGCGGGACGCTCGGCGTGGTGCGCGCCGAAGGCTTCCGCCCCGGTGACGTCGTGCGCTTCCGCCGCGGCAACGGCGGCGGGGTCTGGAAGGTGGACGGCGGCACGGACGACGGCGCCGAGCCGCTGCATCGCCTGCTCGAGGACTTTTCCAACCGCATCCGCGCCGCACCCGCGCCCGCGGAGCCCGTCCGCGACGGGCCCCGCATCCGCGCCGGCTCGCCGCCCGCAGCTCACGCCGCCGAGCTGCGCATCCTGCGCGCCGTGGAGACGGCCTCGCGCGCCGTCGCCGCCCGCTCCGCCGGCTACGGCGCGATCTGTGCCTCCAGCTCGTAGCTGCCGCCGCTCGCGCTGAAACCGTGTGTTTCAAACGAAACGTCGCAAACAAGATGTTTACCGCGGACGGGTTTCCGTGTAGGAAATGACGACACGACACGGCCGGACCGCGACCCGCGGGCGTAGCCGGGGGTCGCGAAAAAGGAGGGCGCGATGACGACGGTACGCGAGATCTTCGAGAAGATGCCGCAGACCTTCCTCCCCGAGAAGGCGGCGGGGGTCACCGCAGTGGTGCAGTTCGACATCAGCGGCGAGAACGGCGGGCAGTGGCACGCCGACCTCGTCGATGGCGCCCTCGCCGTCGTCGAAGGCCTGCACCCCAAGCCGCAGCTCACGATCTCCGCCTCCGCCCCGGACTACGTCGATATCAGCACCGGCAAGCTCAACGGCCAGCTCGCCTTCATGACCGGCCGGCTCAAGGCCAAGGGCGACCTCGCCCTGGCCATGCGCATGCAGAACTACTTCAAACGGTAGCCGGAGCCGCGACTTGACCCGCGGCCCCGCTCGGTCCAGCCTTGCGCCGCGAAGGACCGAAGTGCCACGAGCCGCACCACACAGCAAGTTCGGCCCTCCCCCACGGCACCACCTGCGTCTCGAGCTCCCCGGCCCTGCGCTGCCCCTCGCCGCGGTCGCGATCCTGCTCGCAACCGCCTGCTCGCGCGGCGGGCCCGGACGCCAGGCGCCCCCGGGCGACGGGGAGGCGGGCCGCGCCCACACGGACTCCTCCGCACCGGCGCGAGCGGACGTCGATGCCGGCGCGGTCCGGGTGCCGGACGCCGACCTCGAGGCGCATGCGCCCGCCGCGGAAGCCGCCACCGACGCCGCCGGCGCCAGCGATGGCTCGGAGCCCGGCGACGAAGCCGAGACCGCGGCACAGGCGCCGCCCGGCCTCGAGCTGCTTCCCAAGGCCAAATGGCTGTGGCGCCAAGCCGCCTGCGGGGGATCCCCGGCACCGGCGGAACCGCCGCCCTCCGCGATCGTCGCCGACCACTGCCGGCGCCTGGCGACGATGATCGAAAGCTACCGCTCGGGCTGGATGGGACGCGCAGGGCCGTTCTTCCGCAAGATCGTCCCGGCGGACGTCCCGCACGTCGTCGTCTACCCCTTCGGCGGCGCGGACCTGCTCACCGCCCTCGTCGTCTTCCCCGACGCCGAAGCGCTCACGACGCTCGGGCTGGAGCCCGCGGGCGACCTCCGCGTCGTCGCCGACCTCGACGAGCCCGACATGCGAACCGCCCTGGACCGGCTGCGCCAGTCGCTGTTGCGGCTGTTCAACGTGAACCACAGCCGCACCGCCGAGATGGCCGTCTCGATGCGCAAGGGCGTCTTCCCCACGCACCTCGCCTTCTCCTTCGTCGCGCTCGCGGTCCACGGCTTCGAGCCGGTGTCGCTGCGCTACTTCGCGCTCGAGCCCGACGGCGCCGTGCGCTACCTCGAGGCGGCCGACCTCCCGGCGCTCGATGAGCCGATCGACAACGATACCGACCGGCTGCGGCACAACCAGGCCCTGGGAAACGTGGAGCTCCGCTACCGGCGCGCCGACGGCTCCGATCCCGCCGTCCACGTCTACCGCCACATCTGCGGCGATCTGAGCGACACCGCCCTCGCGCAGGACGACCGGATCCTGCGCCACCTGGAGTCGCTCGGCGACGTCGCGGGCCTCGTCAAGGCCGCCAGCTTCCTCCTGTGGAGCGGGAGCTTCGAACGCGTCGAACGCTGGCTCGCCGAACGGGTCGTCTGGCAGGTCTCGGACTCGACCGGCCTCGACCCGCAGACGGCCGAGGCGGCCGGCCTGGAGCAGGAGACCTGGGGCAGCTTCGCGGGTCCGATCCTCATCCAGTCGCCCCGCAACGACCTCGTCCGCCTGTGGCGCAGCCGGCCGTACCAGCCGATGCCCTTCGTCTTCGGCTACCCGGACGCCGAGCATCGCGGCCACCTGGTCGTCACCCGCCGCCCGACGCCCACCACGCCATAGGATTCCCCGGCCACACGCCGCAACGCCTTCCCCCATCCGAACCGCGGGCTTCATCCCGCGGCTGGGATTCCACGCAACACCCGACGTGTCCCGCGCGATGAAGGTCCGCGCCGGACGGATGGGGGCACCGGGCCGGCGGGGAGGTGGATCATGAGCGGGACGAGAGGCGTGGACGCAGGGGTCCAGGGTCCGGCGAGGCCGGACACGAGCGAAGTGGACGAGGCGCTGGCGGCGGACGAACCCCGGGCCGGGGAGCCGAGCGATGCCGAGTGGGGGATCCGGCTCGTGACGCAGCTCGCGATCGAACCCTACGCGGCGCCGGTCGGCGGACGCACGCCGACCGTCATCGGCTACGACGACGATCTCACCGATCGCGGCCCGGGCTCGGTCTTCGAGAAACTGGCGCTGCGCCTCGGGGACGACGCCACGGCGACGAACGAGCAGCGTGTCGCCGCGCAGCTCCCCGTCTTCCTCTCGCGGACCGATCGCGAGGAGGTCGTCGAGCAGGCCGAACGACTGCTCTTCCTCTCGCCGGAGCGGGCCGGCGAGTTCGCCGACCTGTGCGCCGATCTCGCGGCGACGGGCGCCCAGATGGAGGTGATCCGCGGCGTCCGCGACGACCTGGAGGCGCTGGGCGGGAAGGTCGATGAACTGCTGGCCGATCCGCAGGCCCGCGAGGAGTTCCTCGTCCGGCTGGCCAACGCCGACCCGGAGACGGCCCGGGCGTGGCTGGCGGAACTCGGCATGGGCCGGGCCCAGGCCGAGGCGCTGCTCGTGGACCTGACCGGCGCACGCTCCCCGGACTCAGCGAGCTGCTCCGATCTCCAGACTCCGATGATGGGGCTGCACGGCGAGATGCTGCCCCGGCCGGCGTCCTGGAACACCGGCGCCTGCGGCGCCCCCCGGGCGGTCTCCCCCGAGGCGGATGCGGCGTTCGTCGCCCATCTCGAGCAGGTCGGCGACTGGCTCGAGCTCGCCGACTCCGCCCTGGACTCGGCCGGCATCGCCACGTCCCCGGTCAACGTCTTCCGCGACTACGCGCCCGCCACCGACGCACTGCTGCAGTTCGTGGCGCCGGGGATCGACCCCGCAAGCAGCCTGCTGGCCGAGGGCATCGACCGCGCAATCGAGAACCAGGACTCGAACGCCGCCGCGGCCCGGGTCTTCCAGGTCGCCGTCAAGCTGTTCACCGCCCTGGCCACCGGCCCGTTCTACGGCCTCTTCGGCGCCGCGCTGGCCGCGGGCTCCGTCGTCGGGGAGGGCGCGAACCACGACCGGATGGCGCAGCAGCAGGCGCTGGGACTCAGCGACGAACGATCAACGGAGTTCTCGAGCTGGGGTGACGCGGCGGCCCAGGAAGGGATCGGTCTGGCGCTTGCCGCCGGAGGGGGCCTGGCGACCGAGGCCGCGGTGCTCGGCCAGGCCGGCGTCTCGACCGGATCCCTGACGCTGGACCTGGGCGCACGCGCCGCCGGCCGCTTCCTCGGCGCCGTCGCCGGGGACTCCGCCGCGCAGTTCTACGAGGAGCTAGCCGAGCAACGGTAGGGGCGCCACGTAGCCCTGAGCGAGCGAAGCGAGCCGAAGGGCGAGTGCGCCCGCAAGCTGGATTCGACGGGACCTACTCCGGGATCACCTTGCCGGGGTTGAGCAGCCCGGAGGGATCGAACGCGGACTTGAGGCGCCGCTGCAGCGCGAGCAGCTCCGGGGATTGCTCGCGGCGCAGGGCCTCGCGCTTGGCCATGCCGATGCCGTGCTCGCCGGAGATCGTTCCGCCGACCTCCAGCACCACGCCCAGCAGGTCGTCCAGCGCGGCGCGCCCGGCCACGTCGAGCCCGGGGTCGTCCCACAGCACGTTGGCGTGCAGGTTGCCGTCGCCCGCGTGGCCGTAGCACGAGACCAGCACCCCGCGCCGGCGCCCCAGCTCCGCGAACCGGCGCAATACCGCCGGGATCGACTTGCACGGTACGGCGACGTCGTCGGACAGCTTCCCGGCGTGGGCCTTGCCCAGCAACGTGGACAGCTCGCGCCGCGCCGCCCACAGCGAGCGTCGCCGCCCCGGCTCCGACGCGACGAGGACCTCCGTCGCCCGCCGCCCCAGGATCTCGCCCGCCTCCTCCGCGTCGGCCTCGACCCGCTCCGGCCTCCGCCCGTCCAACTCCACCAGCAGCGCCGCGCCCGGCTCGCCCGGAATCGGGTTGTGCCCCGCCCGGCGAATCACCTCGAGGCAGTGCCTGTCGAGGATCTCGATCACCGACGGGACCAGCCCCGATCCGAGCAGGTCGCGCACGGCCTCCCCCGCCGCGACCTCGTCGCCGAACGTCGCCAACAGGGTCTGCGTCGCGGCCGGCCGGACGCGAAGGCGCACCACGACCCGGGTGAACACCCCGAGCGTCCCTTCCGAGCCGACCAGCGCCGCGACCACGTCGTAGCCGGCGACGCCCTTGCGCGTCCGGCGCCCCGCGAAGGTCGTCGCGCCCCCCATCAGCGCGACGTCGAGCCCCAGAACGTACTCGCGCGTGACGCCGTACTTGAACGCCCGCGGCCCGCCCGCGTTCTCCGCGACGTTGCCCCCGAGCGCGCACGAGTCGAGACTGGCCGGATCCGGCGGGTAGAACAGCCCTTCCGCCTCCACCGCCTCCTGGAACGTCTGGAGCACGATCCCGGGCTCGACGATCGCCAGACGCTCCTCCCGGTCGATCTCCACGATCCGGTCCATCCTCTCCGTGAGCAGCACGATCCCGCCGCGCGCGGGAATCGCGCCGCCGCTCTTCCCGGTCCCCCTCCCCCGCGGCGTCACCGGAACACCCCGGTCCGCGGCGACGGCGAGCGTCGCGGCGACGTCGGCCGCGTCGACCGCCCGGATCGCCGCCGCCGGAAGCGACGCCGGAAGCCCCGACTCGTCCGCCCCGTACGGCACCAGCAGGTCCGGGTCGTCGATGACCTTCCCCGATCCGATCCGCCGCCCGATCTCCGCCGCCGCCCCCAGCACCCGCTCGTCCGCCGCCGACCGCTTCATCACAGTTCCCCGTTGCCCGCCCGATATCGGTGTCCATCGGTGTCCATCGGTGGTTGCTTCTTCCCCTCCCCTATCGGTGTCCATCGGTGTTCATCTGTGGTTTCTTCTTCCCTTCCCTCCTCGACCCGCCGCGGACGACAGGCTATCGTATCACGGCCGCACGGGGGCGGCGGCGTGCAGGGAAAGGGGCGTCGATGATGGGAGCACGAGCATTCACGTCCGGGGCGGTGCTGCTCCTGGTGCTCGGGGCCTGCGCGGAGAGCACCGGCAACGGCTCGGACCTCGGTGGCGACGCGGCCGACGAAGGCGGGGGCGAGGGCGGAAGCGACGTCGAGGCCGGCGACGGCGACGACGCGGTCGACGACGATGCCGACCTCGGCCCCGACACCGACGACGACGGGGAGGGCGGCGAGGACGACGGCGACGGCGACGCCGAGGACGCGGACGACGACGGGGACGCGGACGACGACGGCGGGGACGCCCCGGACGACGGTGGGCCGCCGCCCCGGGAGTGCGTCGACGAGCGTTGCGGCGATGGGCTGGACAACGATTGCGACGGCGCCGTCGACGAGGACTGCTACTGCCTCCCGGGCGAGGTCGCGCCGTGCTTCACGGGCGATCCCCGCCGGCGCGGGTTCGGCATCTGCACGGACGGCCTCATGTTCTGCGAGGGGACGGGCGAGTTCGGCCTCTGGAGCGCGTGCGACGGTGATGATCCCGGCGGCGACGAGTCCTGCGACGCCGCCGCGCTCGACGAGGACTGCGACGGCGCCCCGAACGACGGCTGCGACTGCTCGGCCGGCGACCCCGACCTGCCTTGCGGCAGCGACGAGGGCGAGTGCCGCGGCGGCACGCAGCGCTGCCTCGACGGGACCTGGTCCGAGTGCCTCGACTCGCTCGGACCGCAGCCCGAGGAGTGCAACACGCTCGACGACGATTGCGACCGCACCTCCGACGAGGGCCTCTTCCGCGTCTGCGGCAGCGACGTCGGCGCGTGCCGGACCGGCTACGAGGTCTGTACCGGCGGCGCCTGGGGCTCCTGCGAGGGCGGTCACGTGGCCAGCGACGAGGTGTGCGACGACCTGGACAACGACTGCGACGGGGAGACCGACGAGGACGTCAGCCGTCCCTGCGGCATCTCCGAAGGACGGTGCATCGCCGGAGCGGAAACCTGCGCCGCGGGCGCGTTCGGCGCGTGCGAAGGCGCCGTCGATCCGATCGGCGAACTGTGCAACGGCGTCGATGACGACTGCGACACCGACACCGACGAGGGCCTCGTCCGCACCTGCGGCACCGACGAGGGCGTGTGCGTCGCGGGCACCGAAACCTGCGTCGGATCGACCGGCTGGGGCGCCTGCACCGGCGCCGTGTTCCCCGGCACCGAGGCGTGCGACGGGGTGCTGGACGAGGACTGCGACGGCGCGGTGGACGAAGGGTGCACGTGCATCTCCGGCGCGACACGCCCCTGCGGAACCGACGAGGGCGCGTGCGTCGCCGGGAACCAGCTCTGCAGCTCCGGCGGCGCCTGGGCCGCCTGCACCGGCTCGGTGGGCCCCGCTCCCGAGGAGTGCAACCTCATCGACGACGACTGCGACGCGGCGACCGACGAAGGCTGCGACTGCGTCACCGGCACGACGCGCTCGTGCGGCACCGACGTCGGCGAATGCGTCGCCGGCCTGGAAACCTGCGACGGCGCCGGCCACTGGGGTCCCTGCCTCGGCGGAGTGACCCCGGGTCCCGAGGTCTGCGACGGCGTGGACAACGACTGCGACGGCGGCACGGACGAGGGCGGCGTCTGCCCGCTCTTCCCGCCCGTGGTCACGTGCCCCGGCGGGCGCACCGTCGTCGTCGGCACCCCGGTCGTCCTGGCCGGCTCCGGAAGCGACCCCGACGGCGGGATCGTCTGGTTCGCCTGGTCCGTGGTCACCCGCCCGACCGGCTCGACCGCCAACCCGGCGCCCGACGACGCCGCGACCGCGACCTTCACCCCGGATCGCGACGGCACCTACACCCTGCGCCTGTGCGTCACGGACGACGAGCTGGACGTCTCGTGCTGCACGCTCTCGATCACCGCCACCCCTTCCTGCACGCCGCCGGCGACCCCGGCGCTGATGACCTGCCCGACAAGCTGGGACCGGCGGCCGATCGTCGAGTTCGGCGCACTCCCCTCGGGGTTGACGTACGAGCTGTACAAGGACTCGGACGCGACGCCCTACGCCACCGTCGCGACCGCGGGGCAGAACTACCTCCGGCCGCCGTCCGCGCTCGCCGCCGGCGGCCCGCCGCCCGCAGGCACCACGATGACGATCTATCTCCGCGCGTGCCGCGCCGCCGACCCGGCCTGCTGCGCGGTGTCCGCACCGGTGACCGTGGCGCTGATCGAGGAGTGCACGACCCCGATCGCGCCGACGACGACGAATGTGCTCTTCAGCGAGTACGTGATCGACGGCGACGGCACGCCGTGCCCCAGCGACACGTGCGAGGCCGGCGAGGCAATCGAGATCACGAACCTGTCGAACTGCCCGGTGACGCTCAACGGGTACCACTTCGGCTACCAGAACCCGACGGGCGGCGCGTTCCGCTGGATGAACTTCGGGGCCGCCGACGTCATCCCGCCGCGCGGCGTCTACGTGGCGATCCGCAACCAGGCGGCGTCCGCGTGCTCGTATCCGTTCTTCGGCCCCGACGACCCGGGACTCTTCGGTCTCGAGATCTCCGCGCTGGCAATGCAAGGGACCGGCCTGACCAACGGCTGGTTCGCCAACGGCGCCGGCGGCTCGTCGACGCTGCGCGTCGCGACCGGCGCCTGGGTCAGCATCAGCGGCGGGACGACGCTCGACATCATCTCGCCCTACCTGGGAACCGCGGGCGCGTGCGAGAGCATCGGCTTCGACGCGGTCGACCAGTGCGGCAACATCAGCGCCGTGTCGTCGCCGACCACCGTGCTGTCCCCCAACCAGCTCGGCCGCCTGTGGCACCCCTGCGACGCCGTGGTCGCCCCGTTCCCCGCCTCCTGCCGCTAACGACTCTCCACTGCCAGTCGGTAGCTCGCACCCACGACCAGCTGCCAGCTACCACCTACCAGCTCAGTACGCCGCCCGCCGGCGCCCGCGCGCGGCGTCGGACTCGTACACCGACAGCGCGCCCTCGCGCGAGGCGGCCCACAGCGCCAGGATGGCCGCGATCCCCGCGATGGCCCGCTTCTCCGCCTCGAGGTGGATCACCATCCCCAGCGTGTCGGCGACGAAGTGCATGTTGCGCAGGATGCGCACCACCTTCCGCGGCTCGACCAGGCCGTGCCAGTACGTCACCTCGCGCACCAGCAGCCCCTCGTGCCGGCGCAGGAACTCCCCCATCGACATCACGTGCTCGGACAGCGGCGTGCGCACGCGACAGACGTGCAGCAGATCGGCCGCGTACTCGTCCCACAGCGCCGACAGCTCGCGGTTCTCCGGCCGGCGCAGGAAACGCGCGCGCGCCACCGAGAACCTCGTGCGCGTCCGTACCCGGAACCGCGGCTGCAGGGGGTGCAGGTCGAACACCGTGCGGCCCCCGCGCCCGCGCTCGTGGTACGCCCAACGGCGCTCGAGCTGCCGCGCGCCGAGGATGGTCAGCACCGCGTCGGTCTCGCTGTCCATCAGGATGAACCGGCCCCGCTCCTCCTTGACGGCGACGACCCAGTGCGCCCAGTTGTAGATCGCCAACAGCACGGGGACGCCCCGACGCAGGCTGGCCGTCAGCTCCCGCCGCGCTTCGCTCGCGTCCGTGCAACGTACCAGCGACAGTCGGCAGCGGAACGCCCTCGCCGCCCGCTGCAGCTTCTTCTCGTCCGTGCCGCGTCGCGTGGTCCCGGCAATGCGCGCGATCTCCCGGTCGTCGATGTACACGCCGAGCGTCAGCAGCGCGTGCTTGAGCGCTGCCGGGCCGCACTGCCAGAGATTACGCTGCGGGGTGATCCCCATTCTCCGACCGCTTCCCCTCCCCCGCACCCGCTTGTAGCGGATCGCCGCCGGAAGGCCAAGGCCGTCGATTCCGGCGCTTCCGGCTTGCAGCCGGCGCGCGCTTGCGTACCATGTCTCCCGATCGTCGCCTGCGTGCGTCCTCGCTGCGGCCTTCCGCCGCCGGGGACGCGGCGGACCGCGGTGGATGCGATGAACGGGAACGTCGAGCCAACGGGAACGGGCCCCTCGGTCGCCGTCGTCTACAACCGGGTGGGCAAGGACGACTACGAGGCCCTGCGCCATGTCGATCCCGAGTCCCTCGACTTCACCCCCGCCTACCCCATCGCCGTCGCCACCGAACAAGAGGAGTACGACGCGGTCGCCGGCGCGCTGGCCGCCGAAGGCTTCTCCGTCCGCCTCGTGAACCTGCGCGACCGGCTGGCCTCCCTGCACGCTCTGCTACGACGCGACCCGCCGCAGGCGGTCCTCAACCTCGTCGAGAGCTTCCGCGGCGACGGCGGACTCGAATCGGCGGTCGCGGGTATCTACGACCTGTACGGCATCCCCTACACCGGCGCCACGCCCTTCGGCCTCGCGCTCTGCCGCCGCAAGAGCCTGACCAAACAGCTCCTGCTCGCCAACGGCGTCCCCACCCCCCGCTACCGCGGGATCCGCGGACCGCACCTCCCGCGCCACCACGGGCTCCACTATCCCGTGATCGTCAAGCCCGGCCAGGGCGACGCCAGCGCCGGCGTCGGACGGGACTCCGTCGTCCACGACCTCGACGGCTTCACCCGCGCCGTCCAGCGCGTGTTCGAGACCCACGGCTCGCCGATCCTGATCGAGGAGTTCATCGAGGGGCGCGAGCTGCACGTCGCGATCCTGGGCAACGACCCGCCCCAGGTCCTGCCGACCCTGGAGTACGATTTCTCCGACGTGCCCGGGGGCCACCCGACCATCATCAGCTACGACGTCAAGTGGAACCCCCTCAAGGAGGTCTACCACCGCGTCCACGAGGTCTGCCCCGCACAGCTCCCCCGCCGCCTCGAGCAGCGGCTCCACGAGATCGCCCTCCAGGCCTGGCGCGTCACCGGCTGCCGCGACTACGCACGCCTCGACATGCGCCTGACACCCGCCGGACGACCCTACGTCCTGGAGGTCAACCCGAACCCCGATCTGACCGAAGGCGTCTCCTTCATGCTCGCCGCCGAGAAAGCCGGCCTCGGCTTCCCCGCCACCCTGCGCCGCATCGTCGAGTGCGCCCTGCAGCGCGGAACACCGCCGCCCGCCGCACCGGAGTCCGCCCCGGCTCACCCGCCCGAAACCACCGAGTAGGGGCGCCACGTAGCCCTGAGCGAGGCCTGCCCCGAGCCTGTCGAGGGGCGAAGCGAGTCGAAGGGCGAGTGCGCCCGCCGGCGCCCCTACCGCGGCGCCGCCGCCTCCCGCGTCGCACGTCCCAGAAGCTCCCGCCATCGGGAGTCGCGCCCCCCCTCGCTCACGCGGTCCAGCAACGCCAGCGCGCGGTCGGGCCGCGCGTGCAGCAGCCAGTCGTTCGCCACCGCCAGAATCAGGTCGTCCGCCAGCGGCGGCCGGAATGTCGTCGCCTCCAGCAGCGCGTCGAACGCGCAGTCATCGTAGCCGGCGCCGAACAGCCGCGACCCCGCATCGAGCATCGCCCGCGCATCGCCCCACGCCCCGGCATATCCCCCCGCCAGCGCCAGCGCCCGCGGATCCCTCGCCGCCGCCCGTCCCTCCCCCCCGCCGCTCCGCACCAGGCAGTTGAGCATCCGACCGCCCCGCGCCGGCACCAGCTCCGGCTCCAGCGCGATCGCCCGATCGTAGGAGCGCTCCGCCTCGTCGAACCGCCCCGCGTCCCGCTCCGTCTCCCCTCGCTTCATCCACGCATAGTACGCGTCCGGCTGCGCCGCCGTCGCGCGCTCCCACAACGCCACGTCCGACCGCCACGCCCGCGCGTAGCCGAACGAGACGACGCCGCACCCCAGCGCCGCCAGCAGCGTCCCGCCCAGCAGCGCCCGCCGCAGCACTATTCGGCCCCCCAGCGCCCCGGCGTAGCCCCACACCGCCAGCGCCAGCCCGAACGACGGCAGGAGCAGGTAGCGGTCGTTCACCTGGAACGTCATCGGCACGAGGTTGGAGACGGGCAACAGGCCGAGCAGGAAGATCGCGACCCCGAGCGCCACGCCGGGCAGGTCGCGTCTCGCCTTCCACGCCAGGGCGAGCAGCGCCCCCAGCAGCACCAGGCCCGCGGCGGAACGCCCGTCGAACGCGCCCGCGCGATCGATCGGGTACAGCGGCGACAGGTCGAACGGCCAGACCACCGTCGCCGCGTAGTGCAGGAGGACCTTGGGCGCCAGCGCGAAGCGCGACCCCCCCGAGGCCAGCGTCCGCGTCAGCCCCTCGGCGTGCCAGATCCACGTCACCAGCGCCCCGAGCACCACGGCCACGCCGGCCATCGGCGCCGCGCGCACCAGTCCGGTGCGCCACGAGCGCCGCAAGGCCCAGCGCTCCAGGAACGGCAGGAACAGCGGCAGGAACAGCGTGGTCGTCTTCGTCAGCGCCGCGCAGGCGAAGAGCACGATCGCGCCGAGGTGGCGCCGGTCGAAGGGACGCTCCGAGCGCACGTGGAGCAGCAGCGCCGCCGCCACGAAGACGAGCGAGAGCACGTCCTTCCGGCCGCTGACCCACACCACGGACTCCACGTGCGCCGGGTGCAGCGCGAACAGCAGCGTGCCCAGGAGCGCCGTCCAGCGCTCTGCCACCAGCCGCAGCAGCAGCCGGAACAGCAGGCAGACGCCCAGCGCGTACAGCGCCAGGTTGAACAGGTGCGCGCCGAAGGGACGCAGGCCCCACAGCGCCCGGTCGAGCTGGTACGACGCGACGTGCAGCGGCTGGTACGCCTCGTTCTGGATCGTCCCGAACATCCGCACCGTGTTCGCGACGTACGGCGGCCCGACCAGCGGGTTCTCGAACGCCAGCCGATCGTCGTCCCAGTGCAGCAGGTCGCCACCGAGCCCGGGAGCGAAGGCGAGGACCACGAGCGAGCAGAGCACGACGTAGGGAAACAGGTCGTGAGTCGTGAGTCGTGAGTCGTGAGTCGACGTTGCGCCAATGGACCGCTGCGCCGAAGGTGAATCGGCGGACGAAGCGCTGCGTCGGTCAGGCTTGTCGACCATCGGATGTGGTCAGCCTATCGTGTCCTGCCCAGCCGTCCCAGTTCGCCCTCCCGGGCCCGGCCCTCACGACTGTCGACTCTCGACTGTCGACTCCCGACTCCCCCGCTACGGCACCACCGTCGGCGTCCCGTCCCGCGCCGCCGTGCCCAGGAACTGCTCGATGCGCCGCTTCGCGGTCTCGTCGCTCGTCGAGACGAAGTGCCCGTCCTCCCCGGCCGGCGGGTTGTGCTGGGTGAGGACCGCCGTGACCGCGCCGGACTCGACCCAGCGGTTCGCCGATGCCGGGAGGGTGACCGTGGAGAGGCCGATGTCCTCGATCAGCGGCTCCGCGATGGACAGGCTGAACGAGGTGGCCATGGCGGCCAGGGTCTCCTTCGGGGTGTACGTGTCGCCCAGGCCGTAGGTCATCAGCACGTGGCGCCCGGGGTTGCCGGTGAACGGCAGCCAGACGACGTACTTGCCGTAGTTCACCGGATCGGCGACCTCGAGGTACATCTGGAAGATCGTCAGCGCCGGGTGCAGGGCGCTGACGTTGGGGTCGGCGAGCGCCATGCGCAGGGCGGCGGCGATGTTGTAGGGGGACGTCTTGGCCAGCAGCGACTCGATCAACGAGCCGCCGGCGCCCGACATCACGGCGGCGGCGAACGACGGATCGTAGGCCACCGACAGCACGCCGTGCGTCGCACCCTGCGAATGCCCGTACCAGTACATCCGCGCCGGGTCGAACCGCACCTCGGAGCCGGTCGGCGACGCCGCGGCGTCCCAGTTCGTCGCCAGGAGCATGCGCGCCGCCTGCCAGCCGTCGATCGCGCCCTGCAGCACGTTCCCGTACGCGGCGCCGGGGTTGACGAAGTTGAAGAACAGGATCTCCGGATCCTCGGACGACCCGCCGCGGCGCGCGCCGTGCTGCGGCGCGTCGAACGAGAGCACGGCGAAGTTCTGCGTCGTCGCGTCGTCGAGCGTGACGGCGGTCAGCTCGCCGGCGACGCCGTTGCTGATGAACGAGCGATAGGATCCGCCCGTGCCGTGGAGGTAGACCACGACCGGAAAACCATCGGCCGGCATCGTCGCGCCCTTGGGGACCGTCAGCGAGAAGCAGACGTCGTTCTCGCCGTGCTGCTCCGGCACGCCGGCGGCGTCGAACGTGAACCCGCCGCCGTCCTCGGGGGAGAGGTACGGCCGGCTCCCCTCCTGGAAGTTCGGGCTGCGGAACCTCCCCTGGATCTCGTAGAACGCCGGATCCTCGCCGAAGCACCCGCGGATGTGGTCCTCGCCCGTCAGCCCGTCGTCGCAGACCGAGTGGGCCGCGTCGTTGCAGAGGATGACGCCGGTCGTCTCGGGCGCCGGCAAGGCATCGACGACCTGCTTCGCGCCGCGCAACGTCTCCGGGAAGTCCTGCGTGGTGAAGACCGTGGCGACCAGGATCGTGCCGCCATCGACACCGTCGTGGTCGAGGTACGCGCGGAACGGCGCGTAGGCGTCCCACGCGCCGGCGACCGCGTCGTCGCCCGCCGGCCGCGTCGGCCGCAGCATCTGCTCGAAGTCCGGATCCCTCGCCATCGTCGCCCCGTCGGCGTCGTGCACCCCGGCCGTGATCACCACGGCGTAGGTCCGGCCGGGCAGCAGCGGGCCCCCGCGCGGGGGCCGCACGCCGAGCCAGTCCTGGCAGATGTAGCGGCCGCCGCCGGTCGAGGCCGCCCAGCCGAAACCGATCCGCCCGTGCCGCTCGGTCGGCTCCGCGGGCGGCGTCAGGTCGACGAAGTAGATCGTGGGGCTCTCGCCGCCGCCGTCGAGAGTTCCCCAGTCGATGCCGTTGGAGGAACGGAAGAAGACGGCCCCGTTGGTCGCGAAGCCGGAGAGGTCCTGCTCGGCCGCGCGCAGGAAGCGATCCAGCACGTCGACGCTCACGCCCGGCATCGCCGGGTGCGGGAAGCCGGAGAGGTCGAGCTTCCCCGCCTCGGTCTTGCGGATGTCGTTGGGCCAGGGCAGCCGGAAGAAGTCGTGACCGGCCTCCAGCGCACCCCGGGGGATCTCGAAGTAGAAGCGCGTCGGCACGCCCTCCTCGCGCTGCGCACAGTCGACCCCCGGCCACAGGACGTAGCCCGGGCCGCCGTCGTCCGACGTCGAGCGTACGCAGAGGCTGCGCCGGCCGCAGACCAGGCCGGCGACGCAGTCCTCGATCGACTCGCAGGTGTCGCCCAGGTCGCCGCTCGACGACGCCGGCCGGCATCGGCCGCCGTAGCCGTCCGGGACGCAGACCAGCCCACGCTCGCACTGCGCGGTCTCGGCGCAGAACTCCCCGTCCGTGGCCGTTCCCGCCGCCCGGCAGGTCGAATGCGCCACGCCCTCCTCGTCGCGCTCCCAGAGGCACGCCAGCCCGTCGTCGCAGTTGTCGGTGTACGTGCACGCGTCGCCCTCGGCCGCCCCGCCGCCGGGACCGCACGTCCCGTTCGTGCGGCAGACGATGTCCGAACGGCAGTCATCGTTCGTCTCGCACGGATCCCCGATCCCGCCCGGCTCCAGCTCGATGTGCGTCCGATCGGAGCAGTTCGTCAGGGCGGCGGCGAGCAGCAGCGCGACCGGTACGGCCAGGGTCCAGCGTGTCATCCGGCTCCTCCTCCCCGCCCCGCAGGGCGGACGACGATCAGTCTTCGGGGCGGAAGACGACAAGTCAAGGAAATCGCCGAGCCTACGGCGTGAGCCACGTGTCGTAGAACATGTCGAACGGCGGGCCGCGCTTGAACGAGATCGCGCCCCAGGCGTTGACCAGGAAGCCCAGCACCACCAGCGTCACGAAGAACCAGGTGAGCTTCCGCCGCGACATCGCCAGCAGCACGAACAGGAAGGCAATCCAGTCCATCGCGAACCGGAAGCCGTACTGCTCCCAGCCCGTGTTCTGATAGAAGAACCCCGGAATCGCCACCGCCAGCGCCGCCGCCCACAACGCCCGGTGCCACAGGTAGGACGGGCGGTCCCCCTCCGGGTACCGCGGCGCCGCCAGGTAGATCAGGAACGGCATCGATAAGAAGATCGACATGCCGTGCAGCGAGAACGTGATGTACGGATAGTTCCGCGAGAGCTTCGGCAGCACCGTCAACGCCGCCGTCAGGTTGAGCGGCAGGAAGTGGTAGTTGAACAGACCCCACTGCACGATGCGATCGAGCTTCCCCGCCTGCAGGAACTCGTGCCCGAAGACGAACGGGTTCCCGAATCGTACCCAGTTGTACCAGAACAAGAGCAGCGCCACGACGACCACCGGCGCCGCGAACAACCCGAGGTCCCGCAACGCTCCGCCCCACCCCTCGCGCCGCAGCTTCCCCTGCGGGAAGAACAACAGCCCCGCGAACAGCAGCCCGGCCACCCCGAGCTGCGGGCGGATGCCGATGCACAACGCCAGCGCCAGCCCCGCCAGCCACGGTCGCCGCAGGTCCGTGCAGCCCAGGATGAACAGCAGCATCGCCGTCAGGCCCACCACCAGCGCCGTGAACCAGACCTGGCCCAGCACCGAGCACCACAGGTTCACCGTGGCGAACCCGAGCGCGAACGACAGCAACACGTTCTCCCAGTCCCGCCGCTCCGTCAGCCCCAGCCGCCGCAGCCGCCGCAACAGCACGTAGCCCAGCGCCACGTTGAAAGCCGCGAACCACAGCGTGAACAGGACGTCGTTGACGTGGTACCCCTGGATCAACGCCAGCGGCATCATCAGCACCGCGGGCGCCGGCGGGAACGAGACGTAGTAGTGTCGCCGCCGCTCCTTGGAACGGGTCATGTCGACCCGGTCGTGGGGAATCGAGTACAGCCGCCCGTCCAGCGTCTCAAAACGGTTCGGCTCCTCGTACTCCGAGCCCTCGACGTAGTTCCCCTTGAGCAGGCCGAGGTCCTTGGTCGGCAGCTCCTCCCAGCTCGCCCAGTCGTTGTCGTGCCGGTCCTTGCCGACCGCGACGGGCGACGAGACGCCGGGAGGAACGTCCTCCTTCCGGATCTCGGTCGTGCCCTTCAGGAACGCGTTGGCCAGGAGCACGAAATGCGGATCGGTCGACTGGTGGCCGAACCGGTTCCACGCGAACAGGGAGAACCCGATGAAGGAAATGAGGAAGATCGCCAGCGGCGCACGGAACCACTCCCACAGGCGCCGGGCCTCGACCAACGATCGGGAGGGAGCGGCCGTCGGCGGCAGCGCCGGCGGCGCCGGCGGCGCCGCGGGCTCGTCCAGAGGCTTCTCGGGCTCGTCCACGCGCTGCCTCCCTCGCCAGGCGTGTACGGCGCCCCTACTCCAGACCCTTCTTCTTGGCGATTTCGTCGCGCAGGCGCGAGAACTCGACCTCCCACTCGCGGGAGCCCTCCTCGATGTTCTTCATCCGCGCCCGCACCTCGCGCTCCACGTCCTGCCCCTCGGACATGTGCTTGCGCAGCACCGCGCGCATCTTGCGGTTCAACGTCGCGTCGTCGGAGAAGATCTCCTCGACGTGCGCCGAGCACATGAAGCAGCCGATGACCTGGGCCGTGATGTAGGAAATCGCGTCCTCGCCACGTCCGAACTCGCGCCCCTCGCTCACCGCCTTCATCGCCTTGCCGAAATCGGAGTACGGCAGGCCGTGCTCCTGCAGGTAGTCCTTCGCCTGGTCGACCAGCTCGCGCTCGATGCGCAGGTACTCCTTGAGCACCGCCTGCACGTCCAGCTCGAGCTCGTCCTGGCCGTCCTTGCTCGCCACCTCGATGTCGGCGTCGCGCACGAGACCGGCCACGATTTCTTTGGAAATGACTGGAATCTTGCCGGCATAGAGCCGCATCGTTGACCTTCCACCCCGTCCCCCGTCGCGCAGGGCGAGCAACCATGCCACGCCGAACCGGGAGAATCAATTGGAAACCGCCGGATCGCCGCCGATCACCTCGCAGGCACCGTGACGATCTCCAACTCCAGCGGCGCGACCGGAACACCCCCCGACACGACGCTCTGGCCGCCCGCCACCAGCACCCGGCAGTCCGGGAGCAGCAAGGCCACGTGGTCGTGCCGCGGACGCTCCAGCCGCACCGGCAAGGTCGTCCACGATGCCGATTCCGGGTCGAAGACCTCCAGCGCCCCGGTCGACGCGGATGGAACCTCCGTGTCGCTCCAGCCGCCGGCGGCCAGCACGCGCCCATCGGCCAGCGCCGTCAACGTGTGCGCCATCCGCCGCACCGCCATCGGCGCCACCGGCTCGAACCGATCGCCGGCCTCGTCGTACACCGTCGCGTCCGCCAACGTCCCGTCCGTGGCGTTCGCTCCGCCCGCCACCAGCACGGTGCCGTCCGGAAGCCCGGCCACCGCCGGCGCCTTGGCCGCGTGGGCCAGGGCAACGGGGACGTTCCAGAAACTCCCGTCCGCCAGGACGTACCGCTCGGCCGTGGCCAGCTCGCCGCTCCCCGAATCCCCCCCGACGACGAGTACGGCCTCGCCGGACGCGAGCAGCGCCGCCGCGTGAAACGCCCGCGGCGCGTTCATCGGCGCCGCGGTCGCGACGAACGACTCGGCCGCAGGGTCGTAGATCTCGGCCGAGGAATGGAATTCGAAGCCGATCGCCTGGAGGCCGCCGGCGACGAGCACCCGCCCGTCCGGCAGGAGCGTCGCCGTGTGCGCCTCCCGCCCCACTCCCATCGCGTTGCCCCCAAACCGGAACGAGCCCGCCGCCGGGTCGTAGATCTCGACCTTGTTGTCCGAACCGAAGCTCGGATGAAATCCGCCGAAAACCAACACCTCGCCGCCCCGCGTGACGGCCGTGGCCGGAAAGTTGCGCGCCTGCCGCAGGTTGCCCGTCGCGAGCAGCGTGCCCGTCGCCCCGTCGAAGACCTCGGCCGACCGCTGCGCCCCCCGCTCGAACTCGTACCCTCCGGCGATCAGCGCCCCGCCGCCCTCGAGGATCGCCGCCGCGGGCGCGTAGCGCCCCGCCGCAAGCAGCGCCACCGTCTCGACCGTCGCCTCCGTCACCCGCTCGCACGGTGTCGGGCTCGCCTCCACCTCCGCCTCGCCATCCTCCGCATCCCCCTCCCCCGTCGCCTCGTCCTCGCCGGCGGAGTCCCCTTCCTCCCCCCCCCCTTCACCGGCATCCGTCCCTCTCCCCCCGGCGCCTTCGCACCCCGGCGCCGTTGCGAGCCACACGATGGCCCCGACGACGCCGCCCCATTTCGCCCGCCAACGCATCCTCGCCACCGTACCGTCCGACTCCGCCTCGGTCAAACCCTCGCACCTCCGGACCAACAACTTGTCCCGTTCAACCAACCAACAACCAACAACTTCCCTCCCGGTTGCACAGCCTCGCACGTTCGCTCTAGACTCACCTTCCGAACAGGGCGCTCGGAACGGGCTGCGCGCCGGGAGGGACCGACCATCATGCGCCAAGCGTGGATGCTCATCGCGTTCGAAGCCGCCGCTCTGACCGCGTGCGGCGACTCCACCACGAACTTGTCGGGCGACGCCGACGGGACGGCCGAAACCGATGCGGCCCCCGACTTCGAGGATTCCGACGAGACCGAAACCGGCCCCGACGTGACGGCGGAAGCCGACTCTGACGCCGACGTGTCCGCCGAAGCGGATGCCGAGGCGGAAGCCGACGCCGATGCGTCGACGGAGGCGGAAGCCGACGCGGAGACGGAGGCGGACGCTCCGGAAGACGGAGGCCCCACGGGCTCGCCGGTCGGCGCCCCCTGCGCGACGGCGGAGGATTGCCTGGACGGTTCCGTGCCGGGGGAATGCCTGCGGGAGTCCTTCGGCGCCGCCTGGGCCGACGGATACTGCTCCGCCATCGGCTGCCGGGACGACACCGAGTGTCCCGGCGGGCCGCCGGACGCAATCTGCGTCGGCTCCGGCGGAGGAATGCCGCTCTGCTTCGCGACCTGCGACTTCGCGCTCGACGATTGCCGGACCGGTTACCACTGCCTCGACCCCGACGGACCCGGCCTGCTCGCCGGAGTCTGCCTGCCGGCCTGTCGCAACGACGACGATTGCGCGTCCGGGGAGACCTGCGACACCGGGGACGGGATGCCGGTCTGCCGCTCGACCACCGGCGCGGCCAACGGCGACGCGTGCGTGACCCTCGCCGATTGCGCGTCCGGCTCGGGCTGCCATCCCGAGGCCGAGACCACGGGCATGAGCGGGTGGCCGGGCGGCCTTTGCACCCAGGGCTGCCTGACCGACGCCGACTGCACGAACGGCGGCGTCTGCGTCCTGAGTTGCAGCGACGAGAACCGGACGCGCGGCGACGACTGCGACGACGACGGCGTCGCGGGCCCGGACGTCAGCGGCGTCGAGGGGCAGTGCCTGGCGGCCTGCGACCCTGCCGACCTGGGCGCCTGCCCGCGCGACGGCTACACCTGCCGGGCCGTGGGCGAGAACCTCGACGGCCCCGTGGATGCCTGCGCCCCCGACTGCACCGAAGCCGGCGGCGGCTGCACCGTCCCCGGAAACGTCTGCGACCCCGCGGGCGGTGCCCTCGGCGGCGACGCGTGGGGCCTCGGTCGCTGCCAGCCTCCCTTCGATCCCGCGCTGCTCGGCGGACCGTGCTCGGTGACCGGTGGTTGCACGGGCGGCACGTGCATGGCCGAGCTCTTCTCCGGATTCCCGCACGGCTACTGCGCGGAGGAGTGCATCGCCGGCCCGGGTGGCGACGCCTGCCCGGGCACCTCGATGTGCCTCGCCCCGCCGGGTGAGCCGGGCTGGTGCGCGGAGCTGTGCAGCCCGGCGTCCCCGTCCTGCCGCGAGGCCTACGAGTGCCGGCTGGTCGGCGGAGGCGCCGTGTGGATCTGCCTGCCGGCCTGCACCGACAACGCGCAATGCGAGTTCGAATGCTGCGACGCGGCGGGTTCGGGAACCTGCGACCCCTCGCGGACGCGGTGCCTGTGAGCCGAAAAGAGGAGGAGGAACGACCATGACGAGAACGACGACGACGATCCTGCTCGCGCTGCTCCTGGGAGCTTCCGCCGAGTGCAAGAAAAGCGGGAAGGGCGGCGCCCCGCCCGCCCCCGCCGCGGACGCGGAAGAGCCGCCGCCCCCGCCGCCGCCGGCGCTGGTCGACGCGATGGTGAAGTTCCCCGGAGGATGGGAGATCAAGCTGAAGACGCCGGAAGGCTTCGAAGGCGACGGACAGGGGACGTTCGACGCCCCGGGCAACGCCCTGTCCGTGAGCCTGGGCGGCGAGGACCCCTGCAAGCCGGAGGATCCCGCAGCTCCCGCCGGCACATCCTCCACCTGCACCGACCGGAAGTGGCTCGAGAAGAAGGACGCGGTCCTCGCCAAGGTGCTCAACACCTTCTCCTCGCAGGACGCCGCCGGCAACCGCATCCCCGCGCAGAACGAGTACCCCCCCCGGTGGCCGTCCGACGGCCGCGTCGAATTCTCCGTCGTCGTCCCCTCCGGCGGCGGGCTCCTCGACGAGCCGTCGCTCGCCGGCGGCGTCATCGTCTTCGACAATGCCTGGCCGAACTACGTGCTCTGCGAGTGGGGCGCCGCAATGCAGACCGCCCCCACCTTCAAGCCCGCCCTCGAGGACGCCTGCAAGTCGATGCAGGTCATGGCCTGCGGGCAGTAGGCCCGACCCCCTACCCCATTCGTCTCGCCGCCCGCGCCAGCAGGAACGTGATCGTCGGCGACGGCTCGCGCTTCTGGCCGAAGTCGTAGGCCTTGAACGCCATCCACGCCGACCCGGCCTTGAACCGGGCGCCGGACGGGGCATCGCCGATCGCGGCGTCGACCAGCGAGCGCAGGCGCGCGTCCCCGGCGACGTCCGGAAAACTCGTCAGGACGTCGAGCACGTGCAGCACGTCGTACCACACGAACGGGAACTTCCGCCGCCGGAACCGCTTGCCTGCCTGGAATCCGCACAACGGCGCTCCCTGCCGCCGGTCATAGGCGTCGATGTGCCGCAAGAGCACCTCGGCGCCGGCGCTCGTGCGACGAGGATCGGCCTGCGGCAGCCGCGCCAGCGCCCACAGCGAGTCGAGCGTCGCGATCGGACAGGAAATCGGACGGCGACGCCACTCCGACTCCAGCCCGCGCCACTCGGCATGGCAGAACCAGCCGCCGTCCCGCTCGCGCCGGACGAGCATCGCCTCCAGCGCCGCCTCGGCCCGCGGGTCGGCCGGGTCGCCCAGCGCGAGCGCGGCTCCCAGGAGAATCGGCGCGTCGCAGGGATAGGCCAGCCGCAACGGCTCCTGCGTCTCGGGGTCCAACGTGAGCGAGCGGAGCTGGCCGTCGGCGCCCGCGGAAGCGAGGATGCGGCCGAGCAGCCGCGGTAGTCCGGGAAGCGATCGGTCCACGCCGAGGTCCACGAGCAGCTTGAGGCGCTGCAGCGGGTGCTTCGCGTCGTCGTGGCGCCGCAGCGCGGGCTCGGGCCACCCCGCCAGGGAGTCCGTGCACTCGCGCACCAACGGATGGCCGTGCAGCGCCTCGCGCGCCGCCAGCACGGCGGGATCGTCCTGCGGCGCGTCGAGCAGGTCCCGCAGGACTCCGAGCTTGACCCACGGCGGCCCCGTGTCGAGCAGCCACGCCGTCGGGTCGTCGCCCAACGCCCTCGTCCATGCCGGCACGCGGGAGCGAGTCATCCGGGCGAGGGTACGCGAAGGGGAGAGCGAGCGGAAGAGCGGTCGAACGGTCGAACGGAGCGGCGGGCGGGTCGGCGGAAGCGCGGGCCGGCGAATCTCCCGGTACTTGCGGCCTGCGGGGTCTGCTGGTAGCTACGCTCCCCGGAGGTGGCGATGCCGCGTTTCTCGCCCCAGCCCCAGAAGGGATTCACCGACTTCTTCCCCGACGTCTTGCGCGTCCACCGCTACGTCGAGGAACACCTGCGCCGCTCGGCCGAGCTGTTCGGCTACGAGGAATACGACGGACCCATCATGGAGCCGCTCGAGATCTACGCCGCCAAGTCCGGCGAAGAACTGGTCCGCGAACAGGCGTACGTGGTCAAGGACAAGGGTGGACGCGAACTGGCTCTGCGCCCGGAGATGACCCCGTCCCTCGCTCGCATGGTCGCCCAGATCCAGAAGTCGGCGACACGCCCCATCCGCTGGTACTCCGTCCCCACCTGCTTCCGCTACGAACGCCCCCAACGCGGGCGCGTCCGCGAGTTCGGCCAGGCCAACGTCGACATCCTCGGACCCGATTCCTCGGACGCCGAACTGGAGATCTTCTCCCTCATCCGCAACTTCATGGAGTCACTCGGAGCCGACGGGAAACTCTATCGGATCCGGTATTCCTCCCGCCGCTATCTCGACGCCCTCCTCGAACACGTCCTGGGCGTGCCGGCCGACCGCACCGTGGAGGTGCGGAAGATGATCGACCGGCGCGACAAGATGGACGCGCCGGCCTTCGAGAAGTGGGTGCGGGACGTCCTCCCGGAGAACGCGATTGCGGATCGGGTCCTCGGACTGCGACCGTTTGCGGACCCCGCAACACCCCCCGTTGCCGACGTGCCGCCCGCGTTCCGCGAGTCGGCCGGCTACCGCGAGCTGGTCGAGTTCTCGAGGAAGGTGGAGGAGACCGGCCTGGCCGGCGTCGCCGTGTTCGATCCGACGATCGTCCGGGGGCTCGACTACTACACCGGCCTCGTCTACGAGGTCCACGACGTCGGCACGGAGAACCGCCGCGCCCTCTTCGGCGGGGGACGCTACGACAACCTCCTCGAGCTGTTCTCCAATGAGCCGATGACCGGCACGGGCTTCGGGATGGGCATCCTCACCGTGAAGCTCTTCCTCGAGACCTACGGGCTCCTGCCCGCCGACGTCGGCAAGGCGGACCGAAAAGGCGCGCTCTACGTCGCCTGCGCGAACGCGGCGCAGCGCGGGTACGCGTTCGAGGTCGCGGCAACGCTGCGCCGGGAGAAACTCGCCTGCGAGGTGGACCTGGACTTCCAGAAGCTCGGCCGGCAGCTCGGTCGCGCCGACGGCAAGGGGTACGGCTGGGCGGCGATCATCGGCGAGTCCGAAGCCAGGGACCGGACCGTCACGCTCAAGCGGCTCGCCACCGCCCGACAGGAAACGGTGCCCCTGGCCGACCTGCCCGCGAAGCTGAACGACTTGTCCCGCGGCTCGTGACGACGCGTCAGCCTTTTCCGGACCGGAAGAGGAGAGGTGAAGAAACCGGCAGGAGAGGTGGGGAAGCTCCGGGTGGAAGAGCCCTGGTGCGGCGCGCCGTTATTCCTTCTTGGTCACGGGGAAGAAGAGCACCTCGAGAAGCTGCTCCGCCGGCGTCTCCTCCGGATTGCTGAACATGGTCATCGCGGCGGGGCCGGCGGTCGCGTAGCCGTTGTCCTCCGCCCACTTGGCCAGCTCCTCGAAGTGCCCCGCAACCTGCTCCGGCGGACCCTGCTCGAGCCGCCAGGCGATTTCCCCGGCGGGCATCGTGCGGATCTCGAACCCTTCCACCACCGCGGGCATCGCCGCGGGCGGGAAGATCGAAACGCCGATCTCCGTCTCGTACTCCTCGGCGTTCTGCGTGTCCCCCGGTCCCTTCAGGAACATGAACGTCGGCGCCGCCATCATCGGCACCAGGTTGTTCTGCATCACCCAGCCGAACAGCGCCTTCACCCCCTCGCCGAGCTTGTCGTACGCGCCGGTGACCTTGGTCACGACGACGAGATGCTCGGGCATCGCCTTGACCTTCGTCTCGCCGAACGGCACCTGCGCGGGCTTCGCGAGCTTCGCCTCATCGACCTCGCCCCACTTCACCGAGACGATCGTCTCCTCGATCAACACCTTCCCGCCCACCGACGTCGCGCTGGTCGCGGGCAGCTTGAGGCCGTCGAAGTCCTTCACGTCGCTATAGTTGGTCTCGACCGTGCCGGGCTCCATCATGAAGTGGCCGTCGTACGTGATGCGCAGCAGCGCGTTCGACGCTTTGTCGAAGTACAGCGTCACGGGCATCTTGAGGAAACCGCCCGACGCCTTCACGCCCACCGCCGCCGTGCCGTTCAGGTCGGACTCGCCCGCGTCCTCGAGCGTCACGCCCTCGCTCTTCAGCGGATACAGCATCATCGCGGCCATCGCCGACGCCATCTCGTCCGATTCGTCCTTCTCCGCCTTCGAGCAGTCGATGACGATCTCGCCCATCGTCGACCAGCAGGCGTCCGCCGAGTGGCCCATCGACATCTCCATCTCGGCGATGACCATCACGCTCGTGCCCGGAGCCTTGAAGTAGTTGGTCGCCTTGTAGGGCTGACCGAAGAACTTGCCCTCGGTCTCCATCGTCATGGCCGCCGTCTTGGTCTGGAGGTTCTCCAGGCCGCCTGCCGCCTCGATCGCCTTGTCGAGCACCGCACCCGGGCCCTCGGCCTTCACCGGTTCCGTCGGTTCGACCGGAGTCGTCGGCTCGACCGGCGCCTTCACCGGCTCGACCGCCTTCGTCGGCTCCACCGGCGCCGTCGGTCCCGTCGGCTCGACCGGAGCGTTGGCCGCAGCCTGCCCGCTGTCCTCGGTCTTCTTCTTGCAATCCATGGCCCCGACGGCCGCAATCGCCACCAGCAGCATCACCCAACTCTTGCTCATGGCACCTTCCTCCTCTTCCTTCCTCGGCGGGCCCGACACCCCTGCCGCAGCCCCGCCCTTGACCGAATACCTATCGGTCGCGCGACCGTATAACACCGGATGAGGCAGGAGTCGACCCGCCCGGACCAACGACCAACAACCAACAACCAACAACTTCGTTGACGTCGACCACCAAGCGTCCTATCCATCGCTGCGCCATGAGCGGACCACGCGTCGTCGTCGTCGGGGCCGGTTTCGCGGGGGCCGCGACGGCCCTGCACCTCGCCCGCGCCGGCGCCCGCGTCGTCATCCTCGAGCGCGAGGCCATGGCCGGCATCCACGCCACCTCGCAGAATGCCGGCATGCTCCGCACCGCCATCGCCGACCCGGCGCTCGCCCGCGTCGCGGTCGCCGGCGCCCGCGGAGTCGAGGCCGCCCGCGCCTGGACCGACGTGACCCTCGTCCGCCCCTCCGGCTCCCTCCTCCTCGCCGGCGGCTCGGCCCGCAAGGAGCTGGAGTCGGTCACCCCCGACCTGTCCGCCCTGCGCTCGACCGTCCGCTGGCTCGAGCCGAAGGATGCCGTCTCGCGCGTGCCCGCCCTCCGCGGCGGCACTTTCGAGGCCGCCCTGTGGTCTCCCGAGGACGGCGTCGTCGACAGCGCGGAGTACTTCGCCGCGCTCGTCCGCGGCGCCCGCGCCCTCGGCGCCCAGCTCCGACTGGCCACCGAAGTGCTCGGCGGCGACCCGGGCGACGACTCGCAGCCCGCACGTCTGGCGACGACGACCGGCCCCGTCGAGGCCGATGCGGTCGTGATCGCCGGCGGCGCATGGTCGGACGTCGTGGCCGAGCGCCTCCAGGTCCGCCGGCTGGGAATCGTCCCGTACCGCCGGCACCTGCACGCCACCGGACCCCTGCCGACCGTCGACCCGTCGTGGCCGTTCGTCTGGGCCGTGGACGACGAGGTCTACTTCCGGCCCGAATCGGGCGGACTGCTGCTCTCGCCGTGCGATCAGGAGGCGTTCCAACCCTGCGAGCCGCCGGCCGATCCCGCCAACCGCGAGCTGCTGGCCCGCAAGGTCGCCGCAGCCTTCCCCGGCCTGCTCGACCTGCCGATCATGCGCTCCTGGGCCGGCCTGCGCTCGTTCGTCCCCGACCACCGCTTCGTGCTGGGCCGCGATCCCCTCGCCCAACGCGTCTTCTGGGCCGCGGGCCTCGGCGGCCACGGCGTCACCTCCGCCTGGGAGGTCGGCCGCATCGTCGCCGACGCCGTCCTCGGACTCGCCCCGCCGCCGCCGGAGTTCGCGCCGGGCCGGTAGGGAACGTTTCGCGCAGAGACGCAGAGACGCAGAGGTGCACAGGTACAGAGGGTTCTACCGCCGGCACGGAGGGATGCGGTATGGTGCGGGCACCATGCGCTGGGCTGGAGTGCTCGTCGTCCTTCTGCTGGCACCGGCAGCGTCCGCCGCCGCGACCGAGCCCGTCCTGCAGCAGCCCGCGCCGGAGGACGTCTTCCACGTCGGCGTGTCGCTCGGCCTCGGGTACTCCTCGGTGGACGTCCCCGAGGACGGAACGGCCGATCTCCTCCCCCTCCAGGTCGGAGTGGACTTCCTCCTCTTCACCCACTGGGAGGCCATGCTCGACCTGCGCGTGGACCTCGACCCGAAGTCGCCCGGGTCGCCGGTGAACTCGTACGCCGCCCTCCTCTGGCTGATTGCCCATTTCGACCTGCTCCCGCTGTCACCCTTCGTCGGGCTGGGCGGCGGCGCGGTCCTCGACGTCGTCGAGCCGATGGCGCTCGCGGGCACGTTCGGGGCGACGGTCGGACTGTCGCTGTGGTTCGAGGCGTCCTGGCGGCTGACGTTGCGGGGGGCGCAGCGCTGGTACTTCGGCCTCGAGTCGACGATGCCGTTCGATCTGCTCCTGACCGCCGAGTACTTCTTCTGAGGAGGGGCCCTACGCCGCCCTCGTCCGCGGCTTCACCTCGGCCGCAACCCACGCGGTGATCTCGGCCAGCTTCGTCCCCGGTCCGAAGACCTTGCGCACGCCCTGCCCGGCGAGCGCCACGACGTCGTCCTCGGGGATGATCCCCCCGGCGAAGACGACCACGTCCCCGGCGCCGGCCGCGGCCAGCCCCGCCGCCACCCGCGGCAGGAGCGTTCCGTGCGCCCCGGAGAGGATCGACAGCCCCACGGCATCGACGTCCTCGTCGACCGCCGCCCGGATGATCATCTCCGGCGTCTGCCGCAGGCCCGTGTAGATCACCTCGTGCCCCGCGTCACGCAGCGCGCGCGCCACGACCTTCGCCCCCCGGTCGTGCCCGTCCAGCCCCGGCTTCGCGATCAGGATCCTCAGCCTCTCGCCCATGCTCGCCTCCGCGACCGCTCGCTTCCCCCCGACCGCTCGACCGCTCGCCTCCACCTACATGCTCCTCCGGTACTTCCCGCCGATCTCGTACAGCGCCTGCGAGATCTGCCCGATCGACGCCACGCGGACCAGGTCCATCATCACGTCGAACGTGTTGCCGCCCGCGAACGCGACCTCCTGCAGCCGGCGCAACAGCCGCTCGCGGGCCGCCGGGTCGTTCGCCTGGAACGCGCGGCAGTTGTCGATCTGCGCCCGCTTCTCCTCGAGCGTGGCGCGCCGCAGCTCCATCGGCGGCGGCACGTAGTCCGCCGCCATCGTCTTGGGATTGAGGTACGTGTTGACCCCGATCAGCGGCAGCGAGCCGTCGTGCTTGCGCGTCTCGTAGAGCATCGATTCGTCCTGGATCTTCCCGCGCTGGTACTCGCGCTCCATCGCGCCCAGGACGCCGCCCCGCGAGGACAGCCGCTCGAACTCCGACAGCACCGCCTCCTCCACCAGGTCCGTGAGCTGCTCCAGGACGTAGCTGCCCTGCAGCGGGTTCTCGCACTTCGAGAAACCCAGCTCGCGGTTCACAATCATCTGGATCGCCATCGCGCGCCGCACCGACTGCTCGGTCGGCGTCGTGATCGCCTCGTCGTAGGCGTTGGTGTGCAGCGAGTTGCAGTTGTCGTAGATCGCGAACAGCGCCTGCAGCGTCGTGCGGATGTCGTTGAAGTCGACCTCCTGGGCGTGCAGCGAACGCCCCGAGGTCTGGATGTGGTACTTCAGCTTCTGCGTCCGCTCGCCGGCCCCGTACTTGCGCCGCATCACCACGGACCAGATGCGCCGGGCAACGCGACCGATCACCGAATACTCGGCGTCCATGCCGTTGGAGAAGAAAAACGACAGGTTCGGCCCGAAGGCGTCGATCTTCATCCCACGCGACAGGTAGTACTCGACGTAGGTGAACCCGTTGGCCAGCGTGAAGGCGAGCTGCGTGAGCGGGTTCGCCCCCGCCTCGGCGATGTGGTACCCCGAGATCGACACCGAGTAGAAGTTCCGCACGTCGTGGTCGATGAACCAGCCCTGGATGTCGCCCATCATGCGCAGGGCGAAGTCGAGGGAGAAGAGGCAGGTGTTCTGCGCCTGGTCCTCCTTGAGGATGTCGGCCTGCACCGTGCCGCGCACCTGCTTCAGCGTTTCGGATTTTATCTTTTCATAAACATCCTTCGGCAGCACCTGGTCGCCCGTAACGCCAAGCAGCATCAGGCCCAGCCCGTCATTCCCTTCGGGGAGCTCCCCCT
>JACRCX010000101.1 GCA_016218815.1 Deltaproteobacteria bacterium | reverse complement strand
GTCCTCGCGCCGGATGCGCGGCGACCAGCGGAACTCGTTGTGGCTGAACGCGACGCCGGAGAACGCCGGCAGGAAGAAGCGCCCGCAGCGCGAGCCCACGACCTCCTGGATCAGGACGCCCATCTCCTCCTTGAAGTCCAGGAGACCACGCTCGCGCCGGTACTCGATCGGGTCCGGCCCGAAGACGGACGCGTAGATCTCGGCGATGGCGTCCATCAGCGCCTCGAGCCGCTTCTCCTTGGTGCCCTGGTTGGCCAGGAACAGGCTCTTGTACTTCCCGGAGAACGCGGTGCCCAGGCGATCCTCGAGCAGGCTGGAGCTGCGGACGATCAGGGGGCGCTCGCCGAAATCGTCCAGCGCCATCGACAGCCCCTTGACGATCTCCGGCGGGAAGCGGGCGTGCTTGTAGAGCTGGACCAGGTGCGGGTACTCGAGCCGGATCTGGTCGATCTCCTTGTACTTGTGCTGGATGACGTCGCCCAGGTCGTTGTACTCCATGAACGACAAGAGGCCGTCGGAGGCGACGTACCAGGAGCGCGGGACCCTGATCGGCGGGCCGCCGGGGAGGGCTTCGGCGGCGCGGCGCAGGATCTGCGTGGCCAGGAACAGGCCGGCGCTCTTGCCGCCCAGCTTGCCGTGGCTGCCGGCCGGGAAGATCAGCCGGTCCAGGAGCTGCATGAAGGCGGCGACGTCGATGTACTCCTTGGCCACCTTGATGAAGTCGAGCTGGTCGGTCAGGAAGCGGCTGATGAGCGAGACCTTCATCGCCTCCAGCGTCGCGCGCGACAGCGCGGCGTCCGCGGGCACGAGCTGCTGGTAGCGCCGCACCGCGTCGGCGATCTCGCTCAGCGACGACTGCTGGCTCTCCAGCACCTTGACCAGGAACTTGGAGCGGTCCTCGAACATCCAGCGCTGGACCCGCTCCAGGATCTCCTCGTCCGACAGGTGCCGCGCGGCCAGCTCGAAGGGCTCGTCCGAAAGGTAGAATTCGCGGCTCAGGCTCCTCTTCTGCTGCGGGAAATTGTCCGCGGCGTCGGCCGGGGCGTCGCCGTTGGCGTCCTGCCCGATGCGCTCGACGACCCGCTGCGCCTCGGCCACTCCGCTCCAGCACAGGTGGTTGAGCATCTTGCGCGCCAGGCGGACGTACAGGTTCTGATCGGTCCGGCGCACCAGCGCCAGCCCGCCGCGCCACTCCGCGTCCCGCCGCTCGGCCTGCCGCTGCTCGTCCCGCTCGTGCTCGCCGATCAGCCGCTCCAGCTTCCGCTGCCGCAGGTAGTGCCCCAGCCGCTCCGCGATCGTCCCGACCAGCCGCACCTCCTCCAGCAGGAAGGGACCGTCGCCCGAGGAAGGCAGCTCGCGGACGTAGTGGACGCAGATCCGGCCCACCAGCCGCTGCTGCACGAAGATCGGGGCGCTCTGCACCCACCGCGTCTCCACGAAGTCCGCCGGCTGCCATGTCCGCCCCTCGTAGACGATCTTCGCCCGGCACGCGTCGGGGTACTGCCAGCCCGGCGGGATGGCGGCGAGCACCCCGCGGAACACCTCGTCCAGCGGACGCTCGGGGTCCCGCAGCAGCTCCTCGATTGCATACAGGCAGGCCAGCTCCTTGGCCCGCTCCTTGAGCGCGTGGATCTCCTTCTCGTCGTCAACCACCATGTCCACCGTCCCGCAGCACCACCGCCCGGCCGTTGCGCCCGTCGACGACGATGCGCACCGGCCGCACGCTCCGCACATGCCGCACGTGGGCCGTCTCGGCCACGACCGGTTGCCGCGCCAACCAGTCCCAATCGATGCGCCGGTCGCCGCCGTGCGGCACGCAGAGGTAGAACGCACCGCAGCCGATCAGGTTGTGGAAGAAATGCGAGCCCTGGCTCAGGTCCGGGCTCATCTGCGGCAGCGTCGCCTCGACCATCGCCCGGACCCCCGCGATCTGCCCCCAGGTCACGGGAACCCCGAGCCACGGCTCGGAGCTGCCCCAGCGGCCGAAGCCGACCAGAAGGTAGCGGCGACCGGCGTCCAGTAGCGCACGGTTGACCTGCTCCAGCTCGCCGGCGATCGCGGATGTCGCCCCCGCCTCGAACACGGCGGGCTTCAGGTACACGACGTCCTCGACCTCTGCGATGCCGTTGCCCAGGCAGGACGACGAGGTCACGACCGCGTCCGGGCGCTCCAGATCCCCCTCGGTCACCTCCACCGCCTGCCCCGACACGGCCATCGGCCGCACCTGGAGGAACCCGAACGCCGCGCGGAGCCCCTCGCGAGGATCCAGGGTCGCGGCGAACTCCAACTCCACCGGGCCGCCCACGGCCTCCTCGGACAACGCCAGCAGGCGCCGCAGCAGCCGATTGAGCGGAAGCTCCTCCAGCTTGAGGATCGGCGCGAAGTCGACCAGCCGCGGGCCGTCCCGACTCGCGCCGGGGCCCAGGCGATCCGACTCCGGGTCGTAGGTGGAGACCAGGAAACGGAACGCGTCGTCGGACTCGGCCTCGACGACCGGCGGCTCCTCGAGGTACTCCGTCTCGCGGACCGGGTCCCAGGCGGGGGGGTTGCCCATCCGCACGGTCCAGAACCGGGTCTGGGAGTGATCGAGCAGCTCGCGGATCGAGTTGTACGGCGGCGGAGCCTTGGGGTGCGCGGGCGAGTAGGTCCAGCTCGTGCCGCCGTCGACAATCGTCTTGCCCAGGCCGAGCGCGAGGTTGACGACGCCGTCCGCGGGCACGGCGTGCCCGGTCGGGTAGTAGTTGTAGGAGCGCGCGACGCCGGCGAAATCGGGATGGAACCGCCCGCCGCGCCGCCGGCCGACGATCTCCTGGACGATCACCGCCATGTGCTCGCCCGCCGCATCGACGCCGATGGACCGCCGGTAGGACTTGGCGTCGCGCGAGAAGGCCGAGGCCCAGACGAACTTGACGGCCTCGACCAGCTTGCGAAAGCGGGTGTCCGCGTCGAAAGCGTCGTTGGGGATCATCTTCGTCGCGTAGACCCCGGCGAAGGGGTGGGCGAGGGCATCCTCGAGCATCGACGAGGAGCGGACGGCGAGCGGGACGTGGATCTTCTCGGCGAGGGCGCGCAGGTCGCCGACCAGCTCCGTCGGCAGCTCGGCGCGCTGGAAGGCGTGGGCGATGCGGTCGTCGGGCTCGTCGGAGACGGCCGGCTCGAGCAGCCCGTTGCGCTCGACGAAGGCGTCGAACACGTCGGTGGCGATCACGGTCAGGGTCGGGACGGCGACGACCAGGTCGGGGAACTCGGCCGCGTCGAGGCGGAAGAGAATGCGGTCGCGGATCAGCGCCAGGCCCGCGGCCTTGCCGCCGACGGCGCCGCCGCCGATGCGGGTGAACTTCTCCGAGCCGTCGAAGAAGTGCCGATCGAAGGCCGGGATCGCCGCAGCCTCGGTCGCCTTCTCGTGGGGAGGGTCCGCTGCCATGCCTCACGCCGCGTCCCCGGGGGGACGCGCCGGGATCAGACCCAGCCCCGGTCCTTGCACGCCTGCGCCACGCGGTTGATCGCGATGACGTGGGCGGCGTCGCGCATGAACAGCTTCTTCTTGCGCGCCAGCTCGCTGACGGCGAGGAAGGCCGAGGTCATCTTGACGTCGAGCTTGCCCAGGACCTCGTCCTTCTCCCAGAAGTAGTTCATGTTGCTCTGCACCTGCTCGAAGTAGGAGCAGGTCACGCCGCCGGCGTTCGCCAGGAAGTCGGGGACGACGAACACCTTGCGCGCGACCAGCTCCTTGTCCGCGTCCGGCGTCGTCGGCCCGTTGGCGCCCTCGGCGATGAGCCGCACGCGCTTCGAGATCTTCTGCACGTTCTCGCCGGTGATCTGGTTCTCCAGCGCGCAGGGCATCAGGATGTCGACGTCCTGCTCCAGCCAAGCCTCGCCGGGAAGCTGCTCGTAGCCCTTGTCCTTCGCCTTCGCCGGGTCGAGGCCGCCGAAGCGGTCGGCGAAGGAGCGCAGCTCCTCGAGCTGCACGCCGGACGGCTTGCGGTACGTGTACGACGTCTGGTCCTTCTGGTCCCAGCAGGAGACGCAGACCACCTTGCCGCCCAGCCGCGTGTACAGCTCGATCGCGTACTGCGCGACGTTGCCGAAACCCTGCATCGCCGCGACCGTGCTCTCCGCACGCACGCCCAGCTCCTTGAGCGCCTCGCGCAGCGTGAACACCAGGCCGTAGCCGGTGGCCTCGGTGCGTCCGAGCGACCCGCCCATGCCGACCGGCTTGCCGGTGATGAAGCCGGGATACTTCGCGCCGTGGATCGCCTCGTACTCGTCGAGCATCCACAGCATGTGCTGGGCGTTGGTCATGACGTCGGGGGCCGGCACGTCGACCAGGGGGCCGACGAGCTTGGCCATCTGGCGCATCCAGCCGCGGCAGATCCCCTCCTGTTCGCGCGCGGAGAGGTTGTGCGGGTCGCAGATCACGCCGCCCTTGGCGCCCCCCAGCGGCAGGTCGACCACCGCCGTCTTCCACGTCATCCACATCGCCAGCGCCCGGACGGTATCGACCGTCTCCTGCGGATGGAACCGGATGCCGCCCTTGCACGGGCCGCGCGCGTCGTTGTGCTGCACGCGGAAGCCGCGGAAAACCTTGACCGTGCCGTCGTCCATGCGCACCGGGATGCTGAAGGCGAACTCGCGCGCGGGAGTGCGTAGCAGCTCGCGCGTCCCCCCGTCGAGCTCGATCATGTCGGCGATGCGGTCGAACTGCGAGCGCGCCATCTCGAAGGGGTTGAAACCGGCCTTGCCTGCCATCGTACTCCTCGCTTCCACCGCCCCCTGGAATCCCGGGCTCGACGCTTACTACCCGTGCGAGCGATGTCAAGGGAACGGAGGAGGAGTGGTTGGCTGTCGGTGGGGACGGGGGTATCGTACGCGACCGGCCGCGGTTCTGGACGGACGGCGGATGGGGGCAAGCGGGCGCGCATGGGGTCTTGCTTCTTCGCTTCGGATCTTCACGGACGCGTCGAGCGGTGGGAGAAGCTGTTCGACGCGGTGGGGAGGGAGGCGCCTGCGGCGGTGTTCCTGGGGGGCGACCTGCTGCCTTCGGGCCTGGGCTACGTGCCTCCGGCAGACGGGGACTCGGACTTCCTGGGCGGGTTCCTGGCGAGCGGCCTGCGGCTCCTGCGGGGCCGGCTCGGCGCGAGCTACCCGCGCGTGTTCGCCATCCTGGGCAACGACGACCCGCGCACGGAAGAGGACGCCGTGCTGGCGCTGGAGCGGGAGGGGCTGTGGACGTACCTCCACGGCCGCAAGGACGCGCTCGGCGACCACCCGGTGTACGGATACGCGTGCGTCCCGCCGACGCCCTTCGCCCTGAAGGACTGGGAGCGCTACGACCTCTCGCGCTTCGTCGATCCCGGGGCCGTCTCGCCGGAGGAAGGGATCCGTTCGGTGCCGGTGCCGGAGTCGGAAACGCGCTGGGGAACGATCGCGCTCGATCTGCAGGCCCTGGCCGGCGGCGACGACCTGTCGCGCGCCATCCTCCTCTTCCACTCCCCGCCCCACCACACCGCGCTCGATCGGGCGGCGCTGGACGGCACGGCCGTCGATCACGCGCCGCTCGACCCGCACGTCGGCAGCATCGCCATCCGCAAGTTCCTCGCCGCACGCCAGCCGCTCCTGTCGCTCCACGGCCACGTGCACGAGTCGGCGCGGCTGACGGGCGCCTGGCGCGATCGCATCGGCCGCACGCATCTCTTCGGCGCGGCGCACGACGGCCCGGAGCTGGCGCTGGTGCGCTTCGACGCGGACGACCCGGAGCACGCGTCGCGGGAGCTGTTGTGAGAAGGCGCGCTCAGAACATGATGACCCAGCACTCCTGCCAGATCTCGTCCCCGGCCAGGCAGGGGAAGGTCTCCCCCGCCAGCGCCTCGAGGTAGCACCGGCGCACGTCCTCGGGCACGGGTCTGCCGTCGGCGAGACGCACGTCGACGACCCTTCCTTCCGCGTCGAGCACGATTCCGTACGGCACGTCCGAACCGCCGTCAACCGACCAGTCGCACCGCGGACACGACGAGGTCTCCATCGCGGTCACGGCAGCGGCACGGTCGAGTCCGGTCTCTTCGGCGGTGCACGTCCCGTCCGGCGGGGCGTCCACGTCGGCCGACAGGTCGGCGACGCCGTCGTCCGCGCCGTCGACCGAGTCCGCGACGTCTTCCCGCGTGTCAGGCACGCGGTCGTCGGTCTCTTCGGGTGCGACGGCATCGTCGTCCGGCGCGTCGACGACGCCATCGCGGCCTTCCGCCGGCGCGTCCGTCCCCGAGGTGTGCGATTGGAAGCACGCGACCTGCGGGGCGGCGGAGATGACGAAGCCCGCGGCGAGGACGGAGCGGATCAGGAGGTTTTCGCGGCGACGTGGCGTCCGTGCCGCGCGTTCGAGCGCGGATTGGACGTGGTCGATCCGGCGCCACGTCAAGTCGAGGGCGCGCCGGAGGGAGACAATGAGCGCGGCGAGCCTTCGGCCTCGGCGGGCGGCGTCCGTTTCGGTCTCGGCCAGCTCCAGCGCCGCGCGCAACGCCGACACGCGGATGCCGTTGATCCGGTCCACGGTTCCGGCCAGCTCGCGCTCCAGCCGCGGGTCGTACGCCGGCAACCGAAGCCGGCGCGCCATGGCGAGGTTCAGGGCGACATCCTGGGCGAAGAGACCGGCGTCGTACCTGCCCGAAGCCTCGAGCCGCAGGCGCACGAGCGCCGAGCGGAACCGCGCCACGACGGGATCGCGCGGCTCGAAGCGCCAGGCGAGCATGCCGCCGCTGAGCCGGCCGTCCTCGCAGAGGTCGCGCCACATCGGGGTGCCGGGATGGACCGCCATCGGCAGGACGTCGAAGTGCACGCCTTCGAGCGTCTCGAGGGCGTCCAGCTCCGCGGCGATTCCCGCCGGGACGGCTCCGGGGTGGACGATCATCGTGTTGAACAGCGTCACGATCCCGCGCTCGCGGAGCCGCCGCATGGCGGCGAGGTTCGTGCCCGGATCGGGCTCCCTGCCGAGGGCCGCGAGTCCGCGGGAAGTGAGGGACTCGACCCCGAGCAGCACCTTGACGACTCCGAGGTCGGCGAGAGCGGCGGCGGTCTCGTCGCCGACGAGCGCAGGGTCGAGCTGGAGGCACCAGGCCGCGTTTTCGACACCCTCGCGGGCCAGCTCGCGCCGCAAGTCGTCGAGCCAGGCGGCGCCGGCGCGACGATCGCCCGACAGGAGATTGTCGTCGAGAAGCTGGAAGAGGCGGACGCCGTGCCGATGGAACAGCTCCCCCGCTTCGGCCGCGACCTCGGCAGGGCTCCTGCGCCGGAGGCCGCCCACGCCGCGGCGATCGAGGGTCTCCTGCGCGACGCCTGCCCGGAAGCCCTCGCCCAGGGCCTCCCTGCGCACGGCCGCCGCGGCACAATAGGGACAGCGGGCCGGACAGCCGCGGGACGCCAGCAGCCGCGCGACCGGCACGCCCAGGATGCGGGGCATCGGGTGGGCCCGGCGCGGGCGCCGGTGCAGCGGGGACGCGTCGAGCACCGGCGCCGGCTTCCCGTCCCCGCGGCGCGTGGTCACGCCCGCCACGTCGTCGCACGGGAGCCCCGCGGCGAGCCGGTCGGCCATCCCGACGAGCGGCACCTCGCCGTCGTGGCGGACGACGGAATCGATGCCGGGGTGGCGGAGGAGGATGTCGTGCCGGACGAGGGTCGCCAGGGGTCCCCCGCAGGTCACGTGCCCGCGGTAGTCCCCGTGGCGCAGCCAACGGACCAGCGCGAGGGCATCGAGCGCGACGTTGCCGTCGGAGATGGAGAGTCCGACCAGCGGTGTGTCGAGCCTGCGGACGGCGTCGCCGGCCGCGGCCAGGTCGTCGGGACCGCAGAGCGGCACGAGGTGGGCCCGGTGTCCTGCCTCGTCCAGCGCCGCGGCGAGGTAGCGCAGCGCGAGGTTCTCGTCGCCGGGCCGTTCGCGTCCGACGAGCGCCACGTCGATGCCGTGCGAGGATCGCGGAGCCATCTCGAGCCTCCTCCCCGGGCGCGGCGCGATGCACCCGAACCGCGCCGAGCGTACGTCTTCCGCACCGCCGGCGCCAGGCCGGTCGCTGCGGCGAGGGCCGGCGGCTGCCGGTCAGGTACAGGAGCTGTTGATGAGCGGGAGCGGGACATCCACGTTCCGCTCGGCGACCACCCAGCCGTCGTCCGTGCGGACGCGCGTCTCCGTGGCCTGGTGGTAGCACCCGCACACCTTGTGCCACGACTCGACGTCGCTCTCCCCGTCTCCATCGAGGTCCACGGCGAAGACGAGGCGCCATTCGTGCGGGTCCCCGGCCACCGGCGCCAGCACGCTCAACGCGACTTCCTCGTCATCGACCGGCTCCCAGGGCAGACTCGGGGGCAGCACTCGTGCCCGGTCGAGAACGCCTTCGACCGGGCCCACCGCAACGACGAGGGAGGATCCGTCGGTTCCCCGGCCGGGGCCGTCCGTGTAGTCCGCGAAGACGTACCAGAGCGGGCAGTAGTCCATGCAGCTCGTCGGCGCCCACGGTTCGTCCGTCGCCCGGACCGTCGCCACGTAGCCGTGCTCGTCCAGGATCACGTACGACTCGCCCGCTTTCGCAGCGTCGAAGGTGTACCCGCTGAGGATCTGTCTCAGGCCGGCCCATGGGCTCGGCCGGACTGCGCCGTCCTGCCAGTCGATCTGGAGGGGCTCCACGATGTGACCGCCCGCTTGCCCCGCGAACGTCACCGGCCGACACGACGGATCGGCTTGCAGGCGAAGCGCCTCATCGTCCTCCACGACCGGGGACGGCTCCGACGCGACCTCCAGCAGAGCGGCGATCGCGCTCACCGCCGGGCATTCCGGCGGCAGGAGACCTCGGAGCGCCGCCAGCGCGTCCACGCCAAGGCTGTCGCGTACCGCGGCCAGCAGCACGTCCTGCCTTGCTCGTTCGGTGTCCGCATCGAGGTACGCCGCGAGCCGTTCCAGCACGTCGGGGTCTCCCGTGCGGATCCAGGTCAACAACGCCTCCGCACGCAGCGACTCGCGCGGGTCGGAGTCGAGGATGCGGCGGGCCAGGTCGACCGCGCGAGCCCGCGGCCGGTCCGACCCGGCTTCCTCGGCAGCAGTCCAATCGACCAGCTCCAGCACCGCGCCGATGCGCTCGAGCACTTCCGGAGACGCCCCGTCGGCCAGTGTCAGGATGCTTTCGAAGAACGCGGGATGCCGGGCGACGAGATGGGCGAACAGCGCGGGCGTGTGGGCCGAGTACCCCATGCCCGCCGCGAGCGTCAGGGACGGCTCGAGGCCGGCGGGGTCCTCGAGGTAGGCGAGCGTCAGGCCCAGCAGGGCCCGCACGCGGCGGGCATCCAGGGACGCGTCGCTTGCGAGCGCCTCGAGCCGCGGGCGGATGAGCGGCTCCTTCAGCTCCCGGATTCGATCCCGGACGGCCGCGTCGGGGCTCTGGATCATGTAGAGCAGGGCGTTCGCTCCCTCGACGGCCAGCCCGAGCTCGGGGCCGTTGACCGCCTCCGCGACGAGGTCGAGCAGACCGAGCAACTCGTAGGCGGCGATGCGGTGCAGGACCGTCGGCTTCCACTGCGCCTCGTCCGGAAGATTCCAGCACGCGCGCAGATCCGCCTCGGCATTCGTGTTCCGGACGGTCACACAACCATCGTTCGGCGATAGCGTGCCCGCGCACGCCCCCGAGTCGGCCGTTGGCAAAGAGCCGCCTTGCGCGGGACCGCGGGGGTCCACGGTCGTCGCCGGCCCGCAGCCGGCCGGGACGACGCACACGGCCGACCAAGCCAAGAGCCAAGCAGCAGCTCGCCCCGATCTTCGACTCACGGGCCCAGGTTAGCACGGAGCCGCCACCGGCGGAATGTGCAGGGTCTACGATCTCCACGCGCGCCAGACACGCACCATCCACCGCCAGCGGTGGCCGAGGTGGTGCACCGACCACGGCAGGGCTGCGAGCCCGAAGATGAAGTGCACGTCGACGAGATGGTGACGCACTCCGCCCGCCTCCGGGCCGCGGGTCGGCCCCGAGCCGCCGGCGAGCCAACTGGCGACGCCGGTGATCGCGGCAGCCCACACCGCCAGGCAGATCAGGCCGCGGGTCCCGTGCAGGTGTTCCGGAACGGGTCCGCGGCGCTCGCGCTTGGGCACCCGCCCGAATTTCGCGGCGAACGCCTTCCAGTCTAGCGCGAGGTGGAACGTCAGCGCGGCGAGCATGACGAGGGCTGGCAGGCGGTGAAGGTCGAGCCATACGAGCCTGTCCAGGCCCAGCGCCGAGGTCCGCAGCGCGCCCCGGCCCGCGTGAAGCCCGAGGAGCAGGACCAGCCCGCTGGCGAACGTGACGAACGCGGACGCGGCGAGCACGCCGTCGACGGCCAGCTTCGTCCTTGCGCGTCGCATGCCCGCATCGTGCCGCGGCGCACGACGACATCGCATCCTCCATCCGACGAGCCGTGCGATCCTCCCGACGAGAGGCGACGCCGGCGCCACGAACCGGGACACCCCGTCGCGGCCGGAGGCGGCGCGAGCGGGACTCCCGTCACGGTCGCCGGATGCCCGAAGCGTCCGCCAGCAGTACCTCGCGCACGGAATGCGCCCGATCACGCGCGACCGGCACGCGGACGTCCGCGCCGGAGTCTCCGAGACCGCCGACGACGAGCAGGCTCTCGCCGTCCTCGCGCTCCAGCGCCTTCACGCGGTCGAGGCTCACCAGCCAGTTGCGGTGCACCCGCAGCAGCCAGCGACCCATCGAGGCCTCGATGGCCGAGAGCGACAGATCCACGTCGAGGCGCCCGTGGGGCGTGTGCACGAACGTCAGCCGTTCAGCGGCCTCGAAGCACAACACTTCTCGCATCGCCAGGAACACCAGCCCGTTTCCGCGCCGGGCGACGACGCGCTGCTCCGAGGACGGCGGACGACCCTCGGTCGGGCGTGCACCCACGCGACCAAGGCATTGCTCGACCCGCTCGCGGGAGAACGGCTTGAGCAGGTAGTCGATCACTCCCAGCGCGTACGCCTCCACCGCGTGCTGCTCGTGCGCCGTCGCCAGGACGAACAGCGGCGCCCCCGGCGTCCCGGCCAGCGCGCGGACGAGCGCGAGTCCCGTCTCGTCCGGAGCGGGGCCGGCAAGCTGCACATCGACGAACGCCACGTCGACCGTCACGCCGCCTGGACCTAGCGCCTCGCGGGCTTCCTCGAGCGTCGCGACCGCCGCCGTCACCTCGACCTGCCCGGCCGCCAGCAGGAGCTCGACGAGGTAGTTGCGCGCCGGCCGCTCGTCCTCGACCACCAGCGCGCGGATCGGTTTGGCCGAAGCGGTCACCGGCGTCCCTCCTCCGCGGACGGCAGCTCGACGACGGCGCGCGTCCCGCGTTCGGAGGACGCGAGCACCAGCATCCCTTCGGGACGCGTCAGGGCGAGGCGGCGGCGCACGAGCCCGATGCCCAGTCCTTCCCGTACCTCGGGACCCATCCCGGGCCCGTCATCCTCGACGACGAAACGCACTCCGCCGCCAGCGGCCTCGGCCGCGATCCGCACGGTGCCGCCCTCGCGACGTCGCAGCACTCCGTGCTGTGCGGCGTTCTCCACCAGCGGCTGGAGCAGCAGACGCGGGACGGGCACCTCGAGCGTCGCGGGCGGGATTTCCCAGCGGAATGCCAGCCGGCCCCGGTGCCGCATCTCCAGCACCTCGGCGTACCGGCGCAGCCAAGCCAGATCCTCGGCGAACGGGCGCGGCTCGTCTCCGCTCGCCAGTGCGTCGCGCACAAGGTCGCCGAGCGCCGCGAGCAGGCGCCGGGCCTCCTCGGGATCCTCCCCGAGGAGTCCGGCGACGTCGTTGAGCGTGTTGAGCAGGAAGTGCGGGTGCAGGTGCACCCGCAGGCGCACCAACTCGGCCTCCCGGCGCAGGCTCTCCGTCTCCAGCGCACGCAGGCGCGCGCGTTCGAGCGTCGCGGGGAGCCGGAAGAGGAGCACCCACAGGCCCGTGATCGCAAGTCCGACGATCCCGCCGACGGCGATGGCTCCCGGCTCTCTCCAGGCGCTCTGCGCGTGGACCAGGACGACGAGCACTCCGAAGGCGGCGCTGGCGACCGCCCCGACGGCGAGCGTCGCCCAGCGCGGCGCCCGCCAGCGCGATAGCCAGGCGTGCCCCGCCGAAAGCACGGCACATTGAGCGACGATCACCGCGCTGGCGAGAACCGCCCTCCAGACTCCTTGGCCGTCGAACAGGTCGTGGGCGGCGTGCGCGGCCGCAACGAGCGTGACGGCGCCGAAACCCAGCAGCGATCGCCGGCTCTGAGACGTGCCGGTCGCCGACGCCTGGGCCGGAACTGCGCTCATGCCCTCGATCGTCCCCGCCCCGACCTGCGACGTCAAGCCGCACCGTCCGCCATGACCGCGCCGAACGCATTGCGACCACGGCGCCCAGCCCGACACCCGGCAGGCTCCGCCTCCCGGCAGGACGGAGCGCATCTCCCGGCCCTCGCCCTTGCGGCGTGCCGATCCAACGTGAGAGCATCATCCTGGAGGTGCAAGCGATGGTTCGGAAGCCCACGTCCATCGGCGCCTACCTCGCCACCGTCACCGGCGCCCGACGGACCGCGCTCGACAGGCTCCGGAAGACGATCCGGACCATCCTGCCACAGGCCGAGGAGTGCATCAGCTACGGCATGCCGGCGTTTCGCCTCGACGGCGTGGTGATCGCGGGCTTCAGCGCGACGACCAAGGGATGCTCGTACTTCCCGTTCAGCGGGTCGACGCTCGCGACCCTGGCCGCCGATCTGGGGGACTACGACCGCACCAAGTCGGCCTTGCACTTCCATCCTGAGCGGCCACTGCCCGCAACGCTCGTCCGCAAGCTGCTCAGGGCACGAATCGCCGAGATCAAGGCGTAGCGGCGGCCCACGGTAGTCGCCTCACACGGTAATCGTCCTCGCCGCCCCCGATGCCGGCGCCGCCCGCGTCGAGCAGATCGTCCGTCGTCGAACTCGTGGACATCACCCCCGTCGGGGCTTCGCGGCGGATTGTTCGACGGGCCGACGCGTTCCCCTGAAGCGGTGCGCGCGATGCCGAACGCCGTCATCCGAGTCCCGACGCGTTCGACGTGGGGGAAGACGGGGCCGGACTCGGCGCGGGCGCCGCAAGCCACCTGCCCTGACCACCACGACTCGCGACGCGCTCGAGGACGACGGACGGCCGGGTGGCGAAGGACAAGGTGGGATGCACCGTCGTGCGCAGCCCAAGCCTCGTCGGCGGCCGGCCGCCGCGCTACTGCGGCGGCGGAAACCGCTCGGTGCATTCGACCGGCGAGGTGCCGTCCCGGAAGCACTTGTTGCGGGCCGACGCGGCGAGGCAGTGCTGGTACCGAGTCCCGTCGGCCGCCTTCAACTCGGTCGGCGGCTGGATCGCCTTGACCTTCCCGTCCTCGACCTCGAGGGTCGTCATCCAGCAGCTCTCGCCTTCCGCCACCGCCCAGGCCTGCTCGGTCTCGATGGCGTAGGTCGACATCCCGAGACGCGCATCGAGCTTGTCGCGCGCCTCCTGCCAGGAGTCGCCGACCTGCGCCAGTCCTTCGAGCCCCCTGAGCGTCTCGACGGTGAAGGGAGAGAAGCGGTTCGGCAGTTCGCCCACCGGAGTCGGCGGCGGGATCGGTTCGGACTTGCTGCAGCCGGCGACGGCGGCGAGCACGGCGAGCGCGAGAGGAAACCGGCGAAGATCCGTCCGCATCGACTCCGACCTCCTTCAGGCCGCGCGGGGCACCCCCAGTCCGCCGGCCCGCGAACCGGTGGATACGATAGGACCGGCGCTCGGCGGCTGTCCACGCCAATCGGAGTGCCCCGACCCTTCCCGCTGCTTGCTGCGTATCCGCGCAAGTGCTTGGATCGGGAGCGACCGGGGGCGGCAGACGGAGAAGACGCATGGGCATCGGGCCTTGGCGGGATTCGAGCGTACGAAGGGGTGGGGGGCGCACGGCGGTTCGCTGGACGGCGCTGATCCTGTTCGCGGGGCTCGCGAGCGGGCCGCGCCCCTCGGGCGCCAATCCGGCGATCCTGTTCGTCGACGGCGGAGCCGGAGGCGCGCTGCTGCCGCGGCGCACGACGGACGTGCGGATCGTCTCGGAGCGGCTCGAATTCGTCGAGAACGCGGAGATGGCCGAGCCGGCGCGCGAGTGGACTCGCTGGGAGTTGAGGCTGCCGTGGCACGTTCGCGCCGACTACGTGATGGAGAACCTCACGGCGGAGCGCGTGGAGGTAGAGGTTGGATTCCCGGTCACCGGGGACCGGGGTGAGTGGGACTACGGCGGCGAGGACTCGGTGGGCTTCGGGCTCGAGCGCGACCTGCGGCGGTTCACGAGGTCGTTCCACGTCCGGCTCGAGGGGAACGACCTGGTGCACCGGGAGGTCAGCAACGAATGCACGACCGGGCAGGACGGCGGGACGGCCGCGGGGCTCTGCTACCCGACCCTGTTCGTCTTCACGCTGGCGATCGAGGCGCACGCGCAGGCATCGTTGACGGTCGAGTACGACCAGGCTCCGGCGTTGTGCTGCGACGCCGAGAGCTACCCCGACGACATCTACGTGTGGACCGACTACATTCTGGAGACGGGCGCCCTGTGGGCCGGCACCATCGGGCGGCTGGACATCGTCTACCGCTTCGCCGTCCCCCCCCCGGCCGGGGTGAGGGTCTACGACCGGATCGTCGGCGCCCTGCTGCCGGGTGAAGGGCCGTGGCACGGGGAGACCGAGGAGGGCGCCGTGCGCGGGTGGTCCGACCGGGCGCAGAAGGTGGCGGCGCCGGAGGGGGTGATGGACCTGTGGGAGCCGGCGGTCCGGTTCCACTACGCGTTCGCCTGCCGGGACGGGCGCATCGTGCTGCGGCTCAAGGCGACGGACGTGGAGCCGCGCGGGAACATCTCGCTCGGCGTGGAGAACCTCGAGGCCCGGCTCGACGCCCTGTGGTGGGGCACCCCACACCACGAAGAGGATCGAGAACCGTGTGCGATCACGCGGCCGAGCGACGCCGAGCCGTCCGCAACCTGGATGGCGAGCGGCGAGTTGGTCCGCCGGGTCGTCGAGGAGCCGCCGCCGGACTGGACCTGCTCGTTCGAGCGCGGCGGAACCGAGTACCGATACGACTGCTGCTGTGCCGCGGCCGCCGGGAGCGGCGGCTGGAATCCGGATTGCGACAAGCCGGGCGGAGCAGGCGGAAAGGGCTGCGCGGCGGCGGCGAGCACGACCGGTGTGGCACCTCCGGCGCCGGCGGCCGATGCGGCTGGGAACGGTGCGGCCGAGGCCGAATCCGACGGTGGGGAGCGGGACGCCCTCGAGGGAGGGGCGGGCGTCGTCGTGGCGGAGGCCGCTGCGGTCGACGCAGGGCCGGACGATTCGGCCGAGACGGCCGCGAACGAGACCACGTCGACCCCGGAGTCCACTCCCCCGTCGTCCGCCGCGCCGCCCGCGGCACGGGATGCCGCGACCGCTCCCGCAGGCGCGCCGCCCAAGAAGGGCTGCGGCTGTGCGGTCCCGGGATCCGGGAGCGACGGAGGTCCCTGCTTCGCGGCGCTCGTCGCGCTGCTGCTCGCAGGGCGGCGGGGAAGTCGCGTCAGGCGGCGTCGGTGATCCGCGACACGGCGAAGCCGACCACGGCGACGACGCAGGCGGGGGCGAGCCAGGGGATCGAGAGGGAGGCCCCGGCGCGCCCCGCCACGACGCGCGACGATATCGATGATCACGATGCAGGCGGTCTCGGCGCCACCATCACTGCGGGCGCCGCGCCGCCGCTACGACGTACTCGACCTGCACGAGGCAAGAGCCGGACGAGATGCTCGCCGCCGCGTTCGCGCTCGGACTCGGGGTCATCATCACCGCAGCCACCCCCGACGCCCTTGCCGCCTCCGAGGGGGCACGCGGCTCATCGTGACGACCCTCCCGCCGCGGCAACCGCATCGGCGGCGACCCGTACGATTCTCCAACGTCTTCGGAGCGCGCCGTCCATCGTTCGCTCCCTGCGCCCCCTCACTCGTGCAGCAGCGCTTCCACCGGATCCAGCCGAGCGGCCCGGCGGGCGGGACTCACGCCGAAGACCAGGCCCACGCCGAACGACGTCGCCAGCGCCAGGACGACGGCGTAGACCGGGACCACCATCGGCCAGCCGGCGACGCTCGCCACGCCCGCCGCCCCCACCGCACCGAGTCCGAGTCCGACCAGGCCCCCCGCCACCGAGACGATCACCGACTCCACCAGGAACTGCAGCAGGATGTTCCGCCGCCGAGCCCCCACCGCCATCCGCAACCCGATCTCCCGCGTTCGCTCGCCCACGGAGACCAGCATGATGTTCATGATCCCGATCCCCCCCACCAACAGGGACACCGCCGCCACGCTCCCCAGAAGCGCCGTGAAGATCCCGATCACCTGCCCCATCACCTGCAGCATCTCCTGCTGCGAACGAACGTCGAAGTCGTCCTCGGCCGATGCTCCCAGACGGTGCCGCAGCCGCAGCAGACGCTTGATCTCCGTCTGGACCCGCGAGGTCGCCTCCTCGCTCGCGACCTGCAGCGCGATCGACGAGAGGTAGTCGCGTCCGAACAGCGCCGCCTGGTGCGTGCTCAACGGCACGAGGATCTGGTCGTCGGGACTGGAGAAGCCCTCGTTGCCCTTCTCCTCCAGCACCCCCAGCACCTTGAACGACATCCCCTTGATCTGGATCCGTTCGCCCACCGGCGAGAGGTTGCCGAAGAGGGTGCGCGCCACGTTGGCGCCGATGATCGCCACGCGGCGCCGCGCCAGAAGGTCGTTGTCCGAGAAAGCCGTGCCGGCGGTGAGGTCGTACGAATGGACCGCCAGGTACGGGACCGTCGCACCGACGACGCCGCTGGTCATGTTCTTCGCGAGGTAGCGGACCTGGGCCGAGCCCATCGACTCCGGGGACACCCGCGCGACCTCCCGCAGTTCCGCAATCGCGCGGGCGTCGTCCCAGGTCAACGTCTCCACCGAGCCGGTCCGTACCGGACCGCGCGCGGGCGCCCCGGGCGTGACGCTCAGCAGGTTGGTGCCGAGCGAGCGGATCTTCCCTTCGACCATCGCTCGCGCTCCCTCTCCCATGGCGAGCATCGTCACGACCGCTCCCACCCCGATCACCATGCCCAGCGTGGTCAGGGCCGTGCGCAGCTTGCTGGCCCCCAGCGCCTTCCACGCCGTGCCCAGCGTCTCCCACAGCAGCATCAGCCGCCTCCCGCATCCGAGGCCCGCGCCGGCGCCCCGTCCAGAACCTCCTCGGTCGGCCCGTCGGCCTCCAGCCGCCCGTCCCCGATGCGCAAGGCCCGCCGCATGCGCCGTGCCACTGCCGCATCGTGCGTTACCATCAGGAGCGTCGTCCCCTCGCGGTTCAGCGCCTCCAGCAGGTCCAGGATCTCGCGCCCCGTGCGACTGTCGAGCGCCCCCGTCGGTTCGTCGCACAGCAGCAGCGACGGCCGCGTCACGAGCGCCCGGGCAATGGCGACCCTCTGGAGTTGTCCGCCGGACAGCTCGTTGGGCCGGTGTGCGGCCCGCTGCGCCAGACCGACGCGTTCGAGCGCCTCCAGGGCCCGTTCCCGAGCGCCTCGCGCGCCGGCGTAGGCCAGCGGCAGCATCACGTTCTCCACGGCGGTCCGCCGCGGCAGCAGGTTGGCCGCCTGGAAGACGAAGCCGATGTGCCGGTTGCGCACCTCCGCCAGCGCGTCGTCGCTCAGCCGCGCCACGTCCCGGCCGTCGATGAGGTAGGAGCCGGACGTCGGTCGCGACAGGCAGCCCAGCATGTACATGAGGGTCGACTTCCCCCCGCCCGAGGGCCCCACGATGGCCACCGACTCCCCGCGTTCCACCGTGAACGAGACGTCGTCCACCGCTCGCACGGCGAGCTCCGGACGATCCGGGTTGTAGATCTTGACCAGGTGCTGCGCCGAGAGGGCGTTCGAGTCCACCGTCTCCATCGGGTCTACATGCCTCCCGGCGGCGGCGGCGGACCGCCGAAGCCCGATTCCCCGCCGGGCGGGCCCGCCGGCCCCGCCGTGCTCACCTCGTCACCCTCCTTCAGTCCCTCCACGATGATGATGTCCGTCCCGTCCGTGGCGCCCGTACGCACGGGGCGCCGCACCTCTCCGGACAGCAGCACCCAACGATGGCCGCTGTCCCCGTGGATCGTGCTCAGCGGGACCAGCAGTGCTCCCGGGTGCCGCGCCGTCACGATATCCAGGTCGGCGCTCATCCCCGAGCGCAGCAGCCCGGCGTCGGGATCGGTCACCACGACCTCCACCTCGAAGGTGACGATGTTCGAGACCTCCTCGCCCAGCGGACTCACCCGCCGCACGGTCCCCGCGAACGATCGATCCGGGTAGGCGTCCACCCGGATCGTCACCTCCTGCCGTTCGAGCACCTGTCCCACCTGGGCCTCGTCCAGGTCGCCGATCACCCGCAGGTCCCCCAGGTCCGCGATGGTCAGCAGCGTCGTGCCCCCGGTGAAGGCGGTGATTCCCGAGGCCACGATGCTGCCCTTCTCCACGTTCACGGCCAGCACCGTCCCCGCGACCGGCGCCCGGATCTGCGCCTCCGCGAGCCGCCGCTCCGCCTCCTCCACGGTCAGCCGAGCGCTCTCGACCTCCACCCGGGCCGAATCGACCTGCGAGCCCCGCAGGGTCACGTTGGCGTTCGCCACGGCGGAAGTCGTCGCGGCAGATCGCCCTTCCTCCTCCGAGATGAGTCCCAGCTCCACGCCCTGCTGGCGCACGCGGCTACGCGCCCGTGCGTCGCTCCGCTCCGCCCGCGCCACCGCTTGCGAGGCCTCCGCCTGCGCCAGCGCCGCCTCGGCCCGCGCCAGCGTGTTCTGGGCCGAGCGCACGTTCCGCTCGAGGTCCACCGTGTCGAGCGTGACCAGGAGCTGTCCGGCCTGCACCGTGTCGCCTTCCTCCACGAGCACCTCGGTGACCTCCCCGGAGGCCCGCGGCTTCACGTCCACGCTGACGTCGGGCTTCACCGTCCCCGAGGCCGAAGCGACCTCGACCAGATCCCCCCGCCGGACCCGCGCCGTTGCGCCGCTCGTCGCCGAGGCTTCCTCCGGTCGGAGGCGGAGGACCAGGTACCCGCCGCCCCCCACGGCCGCCGCCAGGACCAGCACCCAGATGACTTTCCGCATCGCTCGCCCTCACTCGGCCGCGATGGGCCCGTCGTAGCTCGCCAGCAGCATCCCCGTCAGCCGGCCGACGGCCAGCGCGGCCACGGCCTGATCCACCGCTGCCCGGAGGCAGCGCAGCTCGGCCGCACGCTGGTCCTCCTGCGCCTGCACGACCTCCAGCGCCGTGGAGAGGCCGAGCTGCAAGCGCCCGCGCTCCGCCTCCGCGAGCCGGCGCGCAGCGTCGGCGCTCTGCTGAGTCAGCTCCAGCCGATGCCGGGCCGTCCGGTAGCGGTCCAGGAGCGTCGCCGCCGCGGTCTCGACCGTGCGGGCCTGCTCATCCAGCCGTGCCTGCGCGGCATCCGCCTGGTACTGCGCCTCCGCCAGCTGCGCTTCGGCCCGGTCGTTCGCGAAGGGGAACTCCAGTCGCAGCCCCGCCGTGGCCGTGAAGTAGGGACGGTCCCAGGTCGCGATGTAGTCGGCGCCGGTCCAGCTCTCCCCGACGGCGAACGCCGCGGTCAGGTCGAGGCGCGGCTGCAGCGCGTCTTCGGCTACTTCGACTTGCTCCTGCGTTGCCGCCACCTGTGCTGCCAGCCGCAGCAGCGTGCTCGACGACCCGCGAGCCATTCCCGTGACCTGCGCCGTGGAGTCCGGCACCGGCGGCGTCGGGCCGGGCTCGACCGCTTCGAGGGTCTGCGCCTGCTCCGCGGGAAGGTCGAGCAACCGTCCCAGCTCAACCGCTCGCGATCGGCGGTCCGCTTCGGCCTGCGCCAGGGACTCCGCCAGCGAAGCCTCGGCCGAGGCGAAGCGCAGCACCTCCGAATCGGCCAGCAGTCCCAACGCCTCGGCCCGCGCCTGCGCCTCGGCGAGTTGGCGAACCGCCAGCTCGTGCGCCGCCGTCTGCACCTGCAACGCCGCCTGTGCGTACCACAGCTCCCAGTAGGCCGTTCGCACGTCGCAGAGCAGCGCCGCCGCCGCCTCGTCCTGGGCGTACCGCGCGGCCACGTCCGCGAGCCGCGCCGAACGCAGCTCGGCCTCGCCCACGTCCAGGCCCGCCCCGCGCAGCAACGGCTGCGCCGCCTCCACTCGCGCCTCCACGCCCACCGCAGGTTGGCGCTCCGTCGACCCCAACGTCGTCCCGGTCACTTCCATGTCGTACCAGGAGGCTGACGCGCCCGCGGAGACCGAGGTGCCCCACGGCGAGGTCCACAGCACGCCGGCATCGACCGTGAGCCCGTCGGACGACCCGAGCTCCCCCCCGGACGATTCGCTGTGCCCGCCGCTCGCTCCGGCGGACAGCACTGGCTCGTAAGCGTGCTCCGCGGCGCGGATCGCCTCTTCTCCGGCGCGACGGTCCAGGAGCGCCGCCCGCAGACCGGGGTTGCGCTCCAGCGCCAGGGTCAGCGCCTGCTCCTCGGTGAGCGTCTCGGCCGCACCGCCCGCAGGCCAAGCCGACAGGGTCAAGAGCAGGAGAACGATGATCGGGTCCTTCATGCCTCCAATCTGCGACCGGGGTGTCGGTGCCGTGTGCCGCTTCGATGAAGAAGTGTTCGCGCGGAATCCCGCCTACGACTCGGCGGGAAGCGTGACGCGGAAGGTGGTCCCGCCGCCCTGGGCGTTTTCGGCGACGATGGTGCCGCCGTGGGCCTCGACGACGCGCCGGGCCAGCGCCAGCCCCAGGCCGATGCCGCCGGTGGAGCGGCTCCGACTACGGTCCGTGCGGAAGAACGGCATGAAGATCCGCTCGAGATCCTCGGGGGCGATGCCGATCCCCTCGTCGGAAACCTCCAGCACGACGCGTTCGGCATCGCCGTGAGCCCGCAGCACGATGAGCCGGTCGGCATCGGAGTACTTGGCGGCGTTCTCCAGCAGGTTGGCCAGCACCCGGCGCAGCAACGCGCGGTCGCCTCGCAAACGACCCGGAGCTTCCGTCTCGATGCGAAGCTCGCGCTCGGGATGGTCGCGCCGGAACCGATCGACCGCCGCCTCGACCACCTCCTGCGCCGGCAGCGACTCGAGGCGCAACGGCTGCCGGGGTCCGTCCAGACGGTCGCGTTCCAGGTCCAGGCGTGCCATCAGCAGGATGTCCGAGACCAGCGCCTCCAGCTCCGTCAGGTCGGTGGCGATCTCGCCGAGCTGCTCGCGGGCCAGCGCCGCGTCCCCCTCGGCCGCGATGTCCAGCGCCACCTGGATGCGCGCCAGGGGCGTCCGCAGCTCGTGCGAGGCGTTCGCCAGCAGCTCTGTCTGGCCCCGAAGCGTGTCGACCAGCCGATCGGCCATCTCGTCGAAGGCACGGCCCAGATCCCCCAGCTCGTCGCGGCGGTCCAGATGGGCTCGCGCCGAGGTGTCCCCGTCCCCGAACGCTCGTGCAACTTGCGAGAGGCGGCGAATCGGACCGGCCAGGGAGCGCACGAACACCAGCGACACCACTGCCAGCAAGGCCAGCAGTCCGACCAGCAGCAGGAGCGGGGGGAGCCATCGGAACTTCTCCCCTTCGGCCCGATCGAAGGGAAAGCGCGGAGAGAAGCGAACGATGCCGTACGCCACCCCCTGGCTTTCGGCTCCAGGCACGCCCACCGCGAGCTGATCGGGGTCGGTCAACTGGACCGTCTCTCCCCGGTGCAGGCGTTCGAGGTCCTCGCGCCCGAGGGTGCCCGCAGGGGACTCGCCGGCCTGCGCAAGCAGCGTTCCGTCGGAGGCGAACACGGCCAGATACAGCTCGGTGGCCTCGTACAGCCGCGTGACCGTCTGCCGGCGCGACTCCGGATCCGGGGGGGCCTCGGCCACCATCTCGACCAGGGCGCGGGCGATCCGGGCCCGCGCCTCGCGCCCCTCGTCGGTGAGGTCGGGTGGAGTCCACCGGCCGAAGATGAGGTAGCCGACCAGGGCCAGCAGTGCCATCGTCGCGACCACGGCCCCGCCCTGCAGCAGGTAGAGCCTGAGTACCAGACCGCCCCGGCGGCGCCGCGCCGTCACGGGTCATCCTCGCGAGCCAGCATGTAGCCGGCGCCCCGGATCGTCCGGAGGAGCCGGGGGTGCTTGGGATCGTCGCCCAGCTTGCGCCGCAGGCGGGAGATGTGGCCATCGATCGAACGGTCGAACGCCTCCTCCGCGCTGCCCTTGACCAGGTCCAGGAGGTGCTCGCGGCCGAGGACCCGACCCGCGCGCTCCGCCAGGGCGTATAGCAGAGCGAACTCGTAGGCCGTCAGCTCGAGGAGCCGGTCGTCGAGCGTCGCGGCGAGCCGCTGCGGGTCCAGGTCGAGCCGTCCCACACGCAACGGGCGCGAAGCCGGTCCCGTCTTGCCGCGATAGCGGCGGACCGCGGCGCGGATGCGCGCCAGCAGCTCGGCAGAGGAGAACGGCTTGACCACGTAGTCGTCCGCGCCCTGCTCGAGCCCCGACACGCGCTCGGGCTCGTCGCCCAGCGCCGTGACCATGATGATCGGGACGTCCGAGGTCCGCCGGAGCTGCCGGCACACGTCCGTTCCGGACATTCGCGGGAGCATCAGGTCGAGGAGCAGGACGTCGTACGTGTGGTGGGTTGCCTCGGCCAGTCCGGCAGCGCCGTCGGCGGCCGTCGTGACGACCAAGCCCCGCATCTCGAGGTAGCGCGCCGTCAGCCGGGCGAGCCGGTCATCGTCTTCGACCAGCAGCACCCGAATCAACCCGCCGTCCGGTTCCTCTTCGCGGCTGGAGGCGCCATCCATTCCTCCATCCTAGCGCAGCCGGGATGCGCGGTCCGTGGGTGATTCGTGCAGAACTGTGCGCACCGGCTGTCGCCTGGGCCGTGACCGACCCGTCACCGTACGACGCGGCCGAGGTGCACCCGGCGACCGACGGGTCACTTTTCGAAGACGGCCTGGCCGCAAGAGGGGCGCGATTCGGCTTCGCACGCGGGAATCGGCGGATCGTCGGCTCCGTGGCCGCGCCACCGCTCGGCGCGCGCCGCCGCGCACTCGCGTGCCATTGGGAAGCAGTCCTTGATCGTCACCAGTCTACCGCCGGTCAGGTTGGGGTAGGTGAGGCAATGACAGGCGACGAGCGGGGCCGTCCCGGGCGGGGTGGTGTCCGCATCGGTCGCATCCGCCGCGCCGTCCGGAGGCGGCGGGTCCCACGTCCGGATGGCGTCGCCCTCGCGCGCCGTCGTGTAGCGCACCATCACGACGAAGGTACCGTCGGAGAGGACCTCGCCCATCTCGAACCTGTCGGGCTGCCCTTCGACGAAGGTCCAGACGGAGCGGTCGTTGATCGGCGTCCCGCCCTGTCCGGGGCCGACGCCCTCGACGTGGACGAGAAGGAAGACGCACGCGGTGCGGTCGCTGCCGGTATCGCCTTCGCCGGCCGGCACAAGGCCGATCAGGTCCTCCGGCGCCGCTTCAGTACGAACACGCCCCAGCCGAGCCAGCGCCGCCCGTACATGAGGTGCGCGCGGCGGTCGTGATCGAGCATCTCACGAACCCCGGGCGCGTCGGCGTGCCCGGGGTTGGTCCGAAGCCATTCGTCCATGGCCCACCAGCGCCCCGCCTCGTACAGGTCCCAGGTGTCCTGGTTCGCGAGCACCAGCTCCACCAGCTCGAGGCCCGCCGACTCGCAGCGCTCGCAGGTGCCGGCGAGCGACGTGTAGTCGTCCACCCCCAAGCCGATCGCGGCGTACGCCTCGTGCGGCGGCGGCTCGGTCCAGTACGGCTCGCCCACCAGCACGAGGCCGTCCTCCTTGAGAGCGGGGAGCATGAGCTTCAAGGTGCCCGTCAGCCCGTTGCCGATCCAGGTAGCGCCGATGCAGCTCACCACGTCGAAGGCTTCCGCCTCGGCGCGGTAGGCCGAGGCATCCCCGTGCACGATCGTCACGCGGTCGGCCACGCCCAGCTCCGCGGCCCGGGTTCGTGCCGCCGCGCAGAAGACCTCGCTGAGGTCCACGCCGATCCCGCCGGTCTCCCAGCGCCGGGCCCACTGGCAGAGCATCTCTCCCTTGCCGCTGCACAGGTCGAGCTGGCGCATCCCGGGCCGAAGCCGGCAGACCTCTCCCAGGAGCGTCAGCTTCTCGTCCGTGAAGGGATTGAGGATCCTGTGGTGCGCCTCAGCGAGCTCGTGCAGTCGAAGCGACATTTCCCTTCCTCCTTCAGGCCACGGTCCTGAGTGTACCCCGGCGGGGCTACTTCACGGCAAGGACGACGGTCACCGGTCGTCCGGCCTCGGACTCGGCGACCGGCGCGTTCGGGTATCAGGATGGTGCCGGCGTGCGGAGACGTCCTCCGCGTCCTTCGTGCGGCCTTCCGCGCTACGGGTATCCCGAAGTGACCTGGATTCGCGGCGAGCAGGTACTGGGGTCGTCGGGGAAGCAGGGGTCGAACACCCACTGGTAGCACTCGCGGGTTCCGGGCAGACAGCCGGCGACTCCGTTTCCGGCGGCCCAAGTCGTCACTTCGGACCAGCCTCGACGCTTCAGAATCCGGAAGGCCGCATCGCTTTCGACTCGCTGCGGGCAGTCGTACTTGCCGCCGACCCGTGCGCCGGTCCACGTCCCCTCCATCCGGGTCGGGTCGGCACAGAACAGCAGATGTGCCGGAACGCCGCCGGCACCCGACGACGAGAGTCCCTCGACACAGGGGTCGGCGCCGCCTCCGGCCGCCGCCGGGCTGAAGTACTCCCCGTCCCAGGTCCAGCGGAGGGTCCGGCGGGTTTCCTCGTTGCTGCCGAGGTCGACGCAGGACAGTTCGAGCGCGTTGCTGGCCGCGGTGAAGAGGCTGGAGTTGTTGGGCGGACACTCTTCGGCCTTGCCGGTGGGCGGGAACGCCCGCCAGATCCCGTCGTCGTTCCCGAAGACCTGGAAGCCCCAGTACTCGCCGGCGCAGACGTCTCCCTCGTCGAGCGCGATGACCTCGGGGACGGCGTCCAGCGCGACGTCCTCGATCCGGAGCACGGGCCAGGACTCCGCGCCGCACCACGACCGGAGGGGGTCGACCGGCTCGGTGGTCAGCTCGTCGTCGAGCCGCGTGATCCGACGCGACGCATCGCGGTCGAGCACCCGGACTTCGGGCGCGATCCGGTCATCGCCGTGGTATGCTGGGTCCTGCCGTGGTTCTCGGACGCACGCCGGCTTCTCCGAGTCCATGTTGGTGCCGCGTCGCGCTGGCCTCCGCAACGATTGCCTGCCTGGGATCGTGCTCGCAGCAGGTTGCTCCGGCGTCGCGCGGTTCGCCGGACCCCGTGATGCTCTCGGCGTTCGAGGTCGTGCTGACCGGTCCGCCCGCTCCGGCCTTCGTTCGCTACTGCCAAGCGGCCCGCATCGACATCCGGCCCACATCGAACGGCGTCACGAGGATCGGGCCGTTCCTCAGCGTGACCGAAGCGGCCTGGGTCGCCTGGATGACGACGGGAGCCCGAGTCGAGGAGTTGGAGCCGGGATTCGTTCCGATCACGCCAACTCCGGACGCGAAGGCGTTCATGCGACTCCTGCATCCGGAGGATGCGATGGAGGCACTCGGCGACCCCGGCAGCGGCGACCCAAACAGCGGCGTCACCGTCGCGGCGACGACCGCCCGGCAGCTCGGAGACGGCGAGGTCCGCCGAGTGCGCTGGCGTCACCACTTCACGGATCGGGGTCGACCGGCCCAGGCCGAGGAGACGATCGACTACTGGTGCCGTGACGACCGGTGCATCCGCGTCGCGAACCACCCCGTGTTCGACGATCCCTACCAGGAGTCGTTCGGAGAGGCCGTTCTCATGACGGACTCCGGTCCGGTGTTCCTGCTTGTCGGATGGGCCGGCCGCGGCATGGGAACGAAGGAGGAGGAGTTGTGCGCCTTCCGGCCGGGTGGGTCGGCCCGTTGCCTGCCATGGTTCGCCGTTCGTCCGGCCCTCGACAGATCCGGGTGGCTGGAGGTCGTTCATCCGGACCTGGAAGTCCGGCGGGATCTGACGGTGCACCGGACGGTTCTGGCGGGCCACATGCAGGTCGAGGCACCGGTCTACGCTTGGGGCCGAGGGGATGCCGCGGAGCCGCAGCGCTCCTGGCGCGCCGGACGCGACCTTGACGCGCCTTGGCCCGCCGAGCCCTTCGAGATCAGCAGCGCGCGCCTCGAGACCGAGTCGGTCGCGTCGCCGCCTTGAGGAAACCGGTCGGGTCGTCGTCACGCCGCACCGTACTCGTCGTCGCCCTCGTCGCCACCACGCTCCGCACGGGCATCGCGGGCGAAGGGACGACGGGGACGACGCCGCTCGCGTCGAGCGCCTCGCCGCGCGCCGCCATGCCGCCTGGACCGCCTGCGCCGGCGATGAAGCGACAGCCACATCGCTGTGCGCCGGACAGGCCGCACCCAGCATCGCCAACCGGACTCCCCAGCCCGGGAAGAACCGCGCATGATCCACTGCCCACGACTGGATGATGCCCATGCCGGCATCGCACGAACCTCCCCATCCCGACCGCAAGCCGCACCCACCCCGGTTGCGTGGTCGTGGTGGTGGACGGGATCGGGCTCGCCGCCGCGACGTCCTCGACGTGGACGACGCCAGCCCCGGCGTGACGCCGGCACCACCCACGTCCTTGCCGGTCGTCGGGATCGTCGCCACGCAGCCGCAGCGCCTTCGTCGCCGCCACGCGCACGGCGCGCACGACGCCGTCGCCGTCCTCCGTGCTCCGCCGCCTGGACCGCGTCGCCTGCGCCGTCTGTGCCGCTTCCCGGCCTCCACGTCCTGGCCGCCGTCGCCGCGAACACCGCGCCGAGCCCTCTGCCCGTCGACGTGTCGCCAGACTCACCGTGATCAGTCGATGCAAACGCTGGGCGCTGTTCGGAGCGCTCCGGGCGTCCAGCAGCGGAGGAGTGTCTCGTCCAGTATCGCCACGCAGCCGTTGATGATCGTCCGTTCCCCGCAGGTCCCCTGCCCCACGTAGAGGATCTCGCCGTCCTCGCACGGCGGCCCGTCTTTGGCGAGCGGCGAGCCCTCCTCCAACGGCACCCAGTGCTCGAACATGCAAGGCCCCTGGCAGTGGTCCCTCGACGTGCACGGTTGTCCCGCGTCCGTCGTTCGGCAGCTACAGCTCTGGTCGCCCAGGCCGCTGACCCACTCGCCGTCGCAGTCGTGGCAGGCCTGGAGCACGGCGTCGCGCGCGGGATTGCGCACGACAACCGTGGCCTCGGCCTCGAGCGGTTCGCCGTCGGGGCCCTCGAGCCACGCGTGCACGTCGTACACGCCGTCGGCGAACTCCATCCAGGGCCTGACCCACGCGTCGTGCGGGGCGATGATCGGGTCGGACGGCGTGTAGACGGTGAAGGCCCCGGCCGGCCGGCTGCGCTCGCGGACCTCCACCCGCAGCGCCGTGAGGGGCTCGTCGCTGCAGTTGCGGACGGCCATCGGGATCTCCGCACTGCACGAGACAGCCTGCGCGTCCGTGCAGACGAGATCGATCATCGCCGGGATTTCGACGCGGGGTCCGCCGCTGCAGATCGGGGCGACCGCCAAACCGGGTTCCGGAGGGGGATCCGCTGCGCGTGCGGCGGGAGCATCGGGCACCGCGGTCGTGGCCGGTGGAATCGGCCACAGGCCGCACGTGGCCACGACGGGGATCAAGAGGGCGATCAGCGCGCGCGGCATGGCACCCTTTGTGCCCGGTCGGCGTTGCAGGTTCCCTCGTCGCGGGCATCGCGGGCAGCGGCAAGACGTGATGGATGGCAGGAAACGCGCCACGACCGTCGCTGCCTGCGGGGGTTGCTGCCGCTCGGCTTGACCCATGCCGCGCTACTCCCCGGCGCCGGCCGTCGGTTTCCTCGGCCTGCGAAACCCTACGCTAGCCGGCCGCTTGGCGGGTTCGGGTCGAGGCGAGTCGAAGAGCGTCGTGATGACCCCTTCGCGGGCAATGGCGCGCCGGGTCGCCTCCCGCATGCTCGTTCGTGCGCCTCCCCCGAAGACGACGGGAAACGACCCGAACTGGGTATCGTAGGTGATGCGCCCCTCGAACGGCAGGAGAACCGCCCGCACGAAACACGGCAAGGCGCCCGAGGGAATCAACTCGTCCAGCGGCGTGGTCAGACCGACCACACCATAGACGTGGTCGTGGTGCCTCGCGTCCCCGTGCAGGAAGAGGGAGTGGCGCTTGAGGTGGCGCATCAGGACCATGTCCCCGGAGACCCGCAGGCGCCACGACGCCACCGTCGACAAGTCCGCCGGGGACAGCCCGGCCGGGTTCTCGGCGATGAACTGCTCCAGGATCTCGGGATCGTTCCAGAGGGCGGGACGGACCTTCGCAACGACATTCGGATCCACCGACCCCGGCGGGGGCTCCGCCGGCAACGACTCGACGAGGTGCAGCCGGTCGTTGGCGTACGCGAGAAGTCGGAACAACAGGCGGTAGAACCTGGCGGTTTCGTCCTGGGTCAGGATGGACGGCATGCGTTCTCTCTCCCTGGGCAACCCTGCCGTGGCGGCACGGCCGCGTCAACCTCGCCCCTCGGCCGGCGCCACCCTCGATGCAGCGACCGCCCCGTCGCGCCCCCCTCCTTGCCGCTGTCGATTCGTGCCGCGCCCGTACCGTGTCCGCGCCCACGACATCGATGAACTCCGGTGGGGCGACGTTCCATCGCCGGCTCAGGGTCCGGCGTCGGGGATCGGGTCGTCGAGCCATGCAGGCCAGTCCGCTCCGGGGCACAGGGGAACACCGGCCTCGCGCATCGTCGTCAACTCGGGGACCTCCCACTCGGGTTCGACCAGATGGTCCGGAGGGGCGTAGCACCAACCTTCCACCAGGAACTCCGGGTGCGGTTGCTCCCATTCGCGTCGCTCGTCGAAAACGACCGAGCGCCTCCCGACGTGCTCGCCGCGCTCCTCGTACCAGCGGAACATGTCGATCCGGCGGCCAGTGTAGTGTCCCGTGAAATCGAACTCGCCGCGAACCTGGTAGACGGCGTCCGGCACGCCGTCGGCGAACGTGGGGAAGACGTACTCCTCGTCGTACTGCGTCTGGCCTCCGGACTTGCGGAAGACGAACGGCGGGCAGTCGCAGCCCCAGCCGAAGATGTACTCCATGGCGAGGACGACGGTCACCGGTCGTCCGGACTCGGACTCGGCGACCAGCGCGTTCACCTCGTCGCGGATGAGCATCGTGTCGCTCGTGGCGGGCACGACGCGTAGAGGCGCGGTCCGCCCGCTCGCCGGGCCGCCCGGGCTCCGGTTGCAGGTCGCGAGGAGCAGCAGCGCCACCAGCCGCGCAAGCCTCGCCGGCAACCGACGCACGCCGATCGTCTTGTTCGCGCCCGTGTCCATCGGGTCCCTCCGCGGCGTCAGTCGCAGTCGCCGCCGCAGTCGTCGAACACGAGGGTGACCTCGTAGGGTTCGCTCCGCCCGTCGAGGACCACCTCCACAGGGCCGCCGCCGGTGACGTCGTTCGGACCGTGGCGCGTGACGCTCCCGGGGAGCGCGTCCACGATCACCATGCCCCGCGCCTCGAGCGTCACCCGGAACCTGCCTTGGGCGTTCGTCCAAACGCGCCGGTCGTTGACGCGGACGCGCACGCCCGCCTTGGGCCGGCCCCGCCAGGTCACCTGACCTGCGATCGTGGCTTCCTCCGCGGACCATCCGGGCTCCGGCTGCTCGGCGACCCGCGCCAGCACGGTGACGGAGGCCGGCATGGACCGCATGCCCATCGGGCGGCGCAGCGATTCCACGGTGGTGGGTCCGCTGAGGCACAGCACCATGGCCGGTTCGGTGGACACCGGACGGACGAACACGGGTTCCACGAGGCAGCCCTCGGGCGCCTGACGCCAACTCGCCAGCTCGACGCCCGTTGCGCGATCCAGGACGCGCAGCATGCGGTCGGGGGTCTGGACGACGATGACGTCGTCGTCAATTCCGACGAGTTTCGCGCGATACGGCCATTCGCCGCCGGTGAAGCTCTGGCCCGACTTCCAGTTCAGGCGCGCCGTCGCCAGGTCGATCGCCTGGACCTCGTTCACCTGCCAACCCTCGTCGTCCTGCCAACTCGTCGCGGCCAGCAGGACATCATCGAGGACGACCAGCGGCACGAAGGCATGGTCTCCCGACAGGGGTGTCGACGATACTTCGGCCCCCGTGTCCGCATCGAGCACGATCAGCTTCTCGCCCGGCTTGCCGACCACGACGTGATGCGGACCGGCGAGTTGGAAGCCCTCGTCGCCGACGGACAGCCCGGTTTCCGCGGACCAGGCCACCTCGCCCGAGCCTTCCTGCAGACCCTCGACCCGTCCATCGCGATCGAACAGCATCGCTCTGCCGTCGCCGGCAAGAAGGGTGGACCCGGAGGTGGCCGATCGACGCCACACAGGGTTCCCGTCCGACCGAGCAAGCCCGAGCAACTCGTACTCGACCGGAGCAACACTCGACGCCGCATTGGCGATCAAGACGACGATGTCCGAGGAGCGCCGCACGGCGCCTGCCAGCATCAGCATCTCCGAACGGTCGGCGACGCGTTGCTCCCAGAGAACATCGAGCGATGGCAGCGCCGCGGCATACAGGATTCCGTCCTTCGACAGGTGGACGAACGTGTCGCCCGAAAGCACCGGCCGGCTGCGCCCCGGGAAATCGGCGTGCTGGATCGCGAGCTGGCCCTCGGGCGCGAGCACCAGAGGATTCGTGGCGTCGTGACCCAGGCAGTAGCTTCGGATGAACGAGCCGCCGCCTGCCAACACCAGCAGACGGTCGTCCCGCCACTCGAGGAATCGCGGACGGTCCGTGAGATCGGTCTCCAGCTCCACGGTCCCGACCGGACCGAAGTTGGCGGCGGGCGCCCAGGCGACGCTGCGTTGCGGGTCCGGTGCGACGGGGCCGTCCGCGGACTCGGTGCACGTCATTGCTCCCGCGTCGGCGGTGGCGGCCGTCTCGGCCGGGACCTCGCCGGACTCGTCGAACACGACGTCGCTCGCGTCGTCGCCGACGGTCGGAACGTCTGCCTCGGCCGTCCGCGTCACGTCCGCAGCCTCGGCGCGCGTCACGGTCGATCTGGACGCAGAGCAGGCCGGTGCCGGCCATGCGACGAGCGTCCCCAGGCACAAGCCTGTCCGGAGCAGCGCCGCGACGTGCGCCGCGCGTCTCGCTCTCGGGGAACGGTCGGCTATCACGAGGTAATCCGTACCCGAAGTCGAGCCTAGAGTCGAGCCGGGTCGAAACAGGGACCCTTGGATCGCGACCCCTACTCCTCGGGTCGCGGCCACCGGCAAGCGCCTCCACTTGGCCCGCTCCCCGGGGGCGTACGAAGCAGGGCGCGGGCGCACGCACGAACCCGAGGATGCTCGTCTGCTGCCAAGCGACGAAGGACGGCCGCTGCCCGAGGCGTCGGCGGGTCCAGCCTGAAGATGGGACCATAGGACGCGGTCGCGGCGTAGAAGCGCATCCGCCAGTAGGGGTGCGTGGCCGCAACCCCCTCGAACCACTCCTCGGACTTCGGGTATCTGCCCTGAAGCATCCGCGCGTTCTGCTCCTCGTCGGGCTCGAGGGCACCGTAGGGGAGCTCCGGCAGCTCATGCCACGAACAGGTTCGTGCCGCGTCTCGCACGGACGGGGCCAGGGTGGTGTCCCCCGCCGACTTCGCCAGGAAGCTCGTGCGAGCGGGCGAGTCGGGGAGATGGTCGCAGACTTCGCGGAGCACGAGCGCCGGGATGCTGCGGCGCCACGGCACGCAGCCCTCCACCACCAGCACCGACCAGCGGTCCCGCAGGAGCGGATACAACTCGGCGAGCGCGTCGGGGTGGGTTGCCAGGATCGCTTGGGCGGCGTAGGCGCGGGTCACCGGGCTGGGATGCCGGAGCAGCGCGACCAACTCGCCCCGCGTCCCAAGGAACGCGAGTCGTTCGTAGATGGTGAAAATGTAGCTCCAGCCACCGATCGACACGCCGCGCCCCTCGAGGACTCCGTAGTCCGCAAGCGCGTTCGCGATGATGCTCACCTCCTTCCGCACGGGATCACCGTCGGCGTCGCCGGAGGTGCGCTTGGTGCCGCACGCGAGGATCGCGAGGACGCCGGCGAGGAGCGGTGCATGGAATCGAAGCAAGCGCATGGCCGGAGAGACAACGCCGCGACCCCGGAGGTTCCGGGTCAGCCCGGTCGCCGGACGCGGGAAGACGATCCATGCTGGACCCGGCAGCCATCTTCTCGATCGAATCGTCCCCTTGTCGTCGCGGCGGTAGAATGCGGCCGGACGCCGCTTCGTCCGCTGTGGCGGCCTTCGGCGGGTTGGGGGCTCCTGAGGCGAGAAGCTGGGAGAATCGCAAGATGGAGGGTTCGATACGGATCATGACGGCGTTCGCGGTCTTCGGGTCGCTCGCGGCGTTCGGTGCGCCGGCGTGCCGACGGCAGATGCGTCCGAGCGATGCGCCCGCCGCGGAAGCGCCCGGAGAGGCCGAAGCGCCCGGGCCACTCCGTGGGACCGCGGATGCCGTGGCTGGAGCCGAAGTCCGCATCGACGACGCCGGGCCGACGCGAGAGCACTCGGCGGGGGACGGTGCGGCCATCGCAGACACTGCCGGAATCGACTCGCCCGGAGCGGACATCGGCAAGCCGGACGACGATGCCGAGGACCTGCTCTACTGGGGCAGGCAGTTGTCCCTCCGCGCCTGGACCGGCCTGATGGATGCCGAGTGCGACGTCGAGACCTTCGGCGTCTGGACGCCGATCGAGGCTCGGGTCCTCCGCCACGTGCCGCTCGTGCTGCACGGGCATGCCGTGGATTCGGCCGACCTGCGCGCGTTCTTTGAGCACGACGGCGTCGGCGCCCGCTCGCCGGACGGCGCCGTGGAGCCCATTCCGGCGGACGAGCGGACCTGCATGGACAGGCTGCGGCAGCGGGAACGCGCCCTCCGGGTCCGGATGCCGGTTCCGTCCGAAGTCGAGCCGTTGTTCACAACTCCGTGCGCCTTCTGGGCGTGGCGCGGCTGGGCCTATCTGGGCGACCCGCCGGACGGCCCCTACGCGAAGACCCGTCGTTGGGACTTCTTCAGACCGGAGCCGGGCGGCGGTTGGCGTTGGCAGGCGACCCATCCGGATCCGGCGTGCACGAGCGGCGCCGAGGAGTGCGGCGGCTACGTCATCATCGCGTACCCCGATGGGACGTGCGAGGCCGTGGCCGCGGGATGACGCGAACCGATGGCTCTACCAGGCCTCGAATACCTCGAGTCGCTCCAGCTTCCAGCCGCTCGCGCGGATCGTGAACTCCGCGGAGACGCAGCCGGGACCGTCGAGGCAGTGGCCACCCGAGAACTGAAGCCGCAGCGGCCCTACGGACGAGTCGGCCGAGAAGTTGCACGCGACCGAGGAGGGTAGTTGGGCGTTCTCCGGCACCCTGCCGTGGAGCAACTCGAGGATCCTCACGTCGGCCTCGGACCAGGTCGGGACGAGCGCGACCGCCTCGGGGCTCAGCGCACCGCTCGCCCCGAGTGCTTCCAGCACCGCCGGCCGGATCTGCGCATCTTCCGTCATGGCAATTCCGAGCAGCCCCGCGACCGCCCGCTCGCGCTCCGTCCCTGCGGCGGCCCGCACAGCGGCACTGATCAGCTCGAGCTGCTCCTCCATCGAGAGCGGCGACGGCGTCGAGTCGACGCAACCGAACAGCGCCGGCGCCTCGGACGACTCGCGGCGCGCGGCCGCGAGGGCATCCCGGCACGCTCGCACGCGGTCGTTCCACATCGTCTCGGCGAGGCTCCCCCGCCTCCAGAAGGGGAGCGCTTCGGTGCGCTCGAGCACCAGACTCCCCTCGTGCCACGCGAGGATGGCGACGAGGCTCGGCTCCGTCTCGACGTAGGGGTTGGACGGATCGCGGCATTCGATCCGGGTGGCCGGCTCCAGGTAGGCCGCGCGCAGCCGGCACGAATCGGCGACCACCTTGGTCATCGGCGACTCCGCCGCTTCGAGCAGCGCGTTCGCGGCGCGGACGAACTCGCCCGGCTCCGGCAGCGCGGCGGCGAAGGCGGCATCGACCTCCCCGAGCGACACAAGTGCGTCGCGGACCGCCTTCCGCACGGCCGGGCCGGTGACGAAGATTGCCTCCCGCAGCCCTTCGCGCTCCTCCCCGTCTCCGGTTCGGGCCGCGATCTCGGCGATGTGTCGGACCGCGGCCAGCCTCCGCTCGTCGTTCCATAGACTGTCGCTCCCGATGCAGTCCAGAACCCCGTCGACCGAGAGACTCGCGAGCGTCTCGCAAGGCAACCCGGTCCGTTCCGAACCCGCTAGCGGCGATCCCCCTCCGGTGGAAGGGCTCGGCCCGGCCTGCGGCGATCGCGAATCCCCGCCGTCGCCGGCGCGATCCGGCCGGAGGCAGTTCCCGCGGCGCTCGCCGTACTTCGCCTCGAACAGCCGTTCGAGCGGCCTGCAGTCGGCGCCGGCCATTGGCAGCTCGGACCACGCCCTTCCATCGAAGGCGCGCACCCATTGCGTGCCCGTGTCCGCTCCCCAGAAGGCGTACCGCGTCTCGTCGATCCAGCCCGCAACCCACTTCATCGCGCCCGACTCGTGCGTGTCGACCCGGTCGGCGAGGCCGGCTTCGCCCGCCGGCCGCACCGCAAGGCGGATCAACGTCCCGTCATGCAGCGACGACTCGAGGACCCACCGGCCGTCCGGCGACGGCGCGCGCGCGACCGTTGACTCGGCCGGGAGACCCTGACGCTCGTTCCTGGAAGCACGACCGCAAGCCGACAGACCGCCGAGTGCGACGAGGACTGCCGCGGGAAGGGCGAGCGTTCGATTGACCATCTCGGCCTCCATCGCGCGACGCCTACGGGCCGGCTGGAGAATCAGGGGCTGCGGGCCCGCCCAGCACCTCAAGCCGCAAGTCCCCGTAGTCCTCGCGCGTCGCCTCGCGGTAGGCGTCAACGTTGAAGCCGTAGACCGTGTAGACCTGGTCCTCGATGATCCCGCCGCTCCGGTCGTCGACGCTGGTGGCGCCGTTGAACCAGCCCTCGGCGATCAGGATGTGGCCCGCGCCTTCGGCCCGCGGCAGGTCGGGCAGGTCGGGTCGCGTCTTCGGGTCCAGCCACAGGATGCCCTCGTTCGTCGTGTCGCAGCCGATGTAGTAGCTCGGACAGTCGCAGCCCCAGCCGTCCGAGCGCACCACGAGCGGGATTCGGACGCGTTCGGGCGCGCCGAGCGCCGCGTTGCGGAAGCGCCGTCCGATCCAGAGCTGGGCGAGGTCGGAATCCAACTCGACCGAGTCCGGGACGTCGGAGTCATGGACATCCCTCGCCTCGGCGGCCCGCCAGGCTTCGTCCCCGCGCACGACCGGCTCGGGCGCGTTCAACTCGGACAACGTCGCCCAGTAGCCGCTCCAGCGGAGCCCGCGCGCGAGGATCTCGCGCACCTCGGCCTTCCTCGGATCGCCGGCGGGCCAGGCGAGATCGAACAGCCTCCAGCCCTGCGCTGCGTTGCCCGAGTAGATGCGTTCCAGCACGTGACCGGCGAGACCCTCCTCGCGGTTCCGCGAATGCTCGGTCCGGGCCAGTTTCTCGCGATGCTCGCGGACGAGCGCGTCGAACTCAGCCTCGGCAAGAGGCGGCTTCCGCATCAGGTCGAGCGCCGATTCGTAGTGGTCGCCGCGGTACTTCCAGACGACCGCCGCCGGGCCGGTTCCCAGGCCGGCGTCCGTCGTCGGAACCTCGGCGAGTTCGTCGTAGACGGCATCTCCCGCGATGATCTCGGGAATCCCGTCGTCGTCGGGGTCCTCGAGCCCCGGCGTGCAGTTGCAGAGCCGTCCGAGCGACAGGAGGGGCCGGAAGGTCTCGCCGAGTTCGTAGACGAAGACGTGGTCCAGGAAACAACCGCGCTGGAACCCGCGCAGGATCAGGTCTGGCCGTCCGTCGCCCGTGACGTCCTCGCCGATTTGGAACCAGTCGAGCGGCCCGCCGTACACGACATGGTTCGCGTGGATTCCCGCGGCCTCGCTGTCGAACACGGAGCGGCCGCCGCGGAAGACCTCGAACGACTCGCCCGGCGGGCATCCCGCGAACTCGCCCCCTGCCCGCACGACGAGCCGGTACGCCTCGAAGGTCGCCTCGGTCCGGGTCTCGCGCGGACAGAACGAGGTCGGGACAACGGCCCCCGATGCCGTGTCGAGGCGGAATCGCGCTTCCGGATAGCGCTGGATTGTGGACGCCTCCGGATCGTCGTCGGCGCCGATGGCGTTCTCGCCGGGCCGCAGCACCAGCATCGTTCCGCAGCGGACCCATGGGTCTTCCAGGATCTCGGGGGTGACCGACCGCAGGATCCGCCCGTCGGGCCTCGCGACCGACACGGTCTTCGTGAACACCTGCCGGAACGCACCGTCCGTCCAGCGGCGGATGTGGAGGTCGGTCCGGACGTTCGGACTCGGCACCGACAACGTGTACGCCAGGATCTCCGGGACGCCGTCGCAATTGAGGTCCGCAAGCTGTACGCGAGGAACCGAGCCCGGGGCCGAGGCCGTCTCGTAGATCCCCTCCACTCCGGTACGGCCACGGACGATCGCGAGCCTCCATTCCGGCCAATCGGCGGTGCCGCTGAGGGGCCGGAGTCCCATCCCCGGCCGACCGGTGAATCTCTTGAACCGGACGAGGTCCTCGAGGCCGTCTCCGTCCACGTCGCCACGAACCGGTGTCGTGAAACTCGTCCCACCGCCCTCGCCGTCGGCCTCTGACGTGCCGCCACCGTCCCCCGGACCGCCTCGCGCGACAGACGCCCCACCCGCGCCGTCGGACGTCGCGCGGCCGACGTCCGCGGACGCCCGAGTTCGAGGGCCCGCCGGCTGGCAGCCGGACAGCACCGGCAGCGCGAGTGCGGAAAGCCACGCAACAGTCGGGATGAACCGCATCGTCATGGCGCGCCTGCAGTCGACGCCGCGGATCGACGTTCGAACGAGGCGAGTACGAGGCGCGGTTCCGTCGGATGGGCGGACAACTCGGCGACGAACGACCCGCGGCTCGGACAGCAATGGGCGTCGCCCCGCGCAAAGACCGGCGTCCAGAGGCGCACGCGGGCGCCTTCCACCTTCACGAACCAGCCGTCCATGCCGATGTCTTCGTCGGGCCGCAGCCGCGGCCGCGCCCGCTCGTCGAGGTCGGGCTGCGACCAGCAGCCGATGCCGTCGCCGACGGCACCGACGATGCACCAGTCGCTGTGGCAGCCGTTGCCGTCGAACATCCGCACCGCCAGGACCTGTCGGCTGGAGTCGCCACGCAGCCCGACCTCCTCGACCCGGTCGAAGAAGCTGATCGCCTCCCCTTCTGCGCTCGACCCCGTGGAGGAGGTGACCAGGTTGGAGAATGCCAGTACGGCCTCGGCCGCACCGGGCGGAACGAAGGTGAGGAACTCCGGCACGCCGAGAAGGCTGCTCTCCAACGCCGGCTGCTCCGGACAGCGTCGCCAGTCGACTGCGTACGGGCGCCCGTCGCCCCGCAGGTCGACGGAGAGAATGCCCTTCCGCTCGCACCCCTCCCCTTTGCCCCGGTCGGCATCGCGGGGCTTGATCGGCCGCAGGTCTTCCCAGAACGCGACTGGGCCGAGCGGCCGCGGCATCCACGTCGGGTTGTCCGCGGGCGGCAGGTTCGTGCGGATCCAGGCGTCGATCGCGGCGGCGTCGCCGTGGAAATCCCGTTCCGTCAGGTAGTCGATGACGTCGGCGGCATACTCTCCCATCGTCTCCGGCTCCTCGGGCGTCGTGCACGGGCCGCCGGGAGGGCACTGATCGCGTGGGCCGCGGATGTGGTAGCGGTGCGGCGAAAGCTCCGGCAGGCTGGTCTTGTCGTCCAGGACCGCGCGCAGATCCGGGACGGCGCGAGCATCCTCGCAGGCGTACAGACCCGCAATCGCCGCCGCCCGCTCGAGCGGCTTGTCGGACCGGAGCATCGCGCGGAACCGCGGGCACTCGGCGCCATGGTCGCGATCGGCAAGCGTCCAGCCGACCATCTTGGCGGTATCCACGTCCTCCCAGGTCAGGCAACGGAGGATCACGCTCCGGACATCCGGCCAGTCGACGAGCCCGAGCAGGTCCATCGTCAGCTCGCAGCCCTTGCCCAGTTCCGGGGGGAGCTTCTCGCCCGGGGCGCCCTCATCCCGGTAGAGGAGGATGAGCGCGAGCAGTCCGCGTCGGCCCATGGCGTCGATCCGGCGACCGCCGGTGCTGTCCAGGCGGCCCATGCCGTCGCCGGTCCGCGCGAGGGCATCCAGGACGATGACCCGGTCGGCCTCGGGCGACTCGAGCGCCAGGAGAAGGTCGGCGGCGCGCTCGGCAAGGTCGGGGTCCTCGTCGCGGAGAACCGGTTCGAGCAGGTCGATGGCGGCGTCCGGCTCCATCGAGCGCACTTGCGCTTCGAGCGCCACCATCTCGTTCCCCGCCGCCCGCAGGCGCTCGGCGAATGCGGATGCGCCGGAGGCAGTCGCGGTCGTCTCCGCGTCGGAACGCGCATGTCCCGACTGGCGGTTGCAGCCGGCGGCCGCGACGACCAACGTGGCGGCGAACAGGCGCAGGCCGACCACGCGACGAGAGCCGCGAGTCCGGTTCATGGCGTCGCCTCCGCTCCGTCGGCCCCGGCTGCGGCCGGACGTTCCACCCGCAGCACGAACATCCCGCCGCGCCGGTCCATGAGATAGGCGATGCCGTCGTCCACCGCGACGGCGGACGCGTCGGGCGTGACGAAGAAGGCGATCTCGACGGGCGTCGCGGGCTTCGAGACGTCGACCACTCGCAGCCCCGCCTCGCCGGCCGCGACGTACGCCAGGCCGTCCGCAACGGCGAGCGCCCGTGCTTCGCCCGCCAGGGCGATCGTCCCGACCTGCGCAGGATGCGACGGGTCGGCAACATCGACGACCGTCAGTCGCGGAACACCGTCCTCCGCCTCGCCTGCCAGGTACGCGAAGGAACCATCCACGGCCACTGTGTCACCGAGGAAGTCCTCGACCTCGGCGACCTCGACGGGCCCATCCGGACGCGAGATGTCGAACACCCGAAGCCCCGGGTCGGGCTCGGGTTCGTCGGGCCAACTCGGGCACGAAGTGACGTAGGCGTAGCCGGCGGAGACGGCGACGTCACAAGCGCCCCACGAAGGAAGATCGACCGTCGCGACCCGACGTGCTCGGTCGGGACGCGCCGCGTCGAGAACGAGCAGGCCGGACGATTCCACGTTGGGGCCGCCGACCAGATAGGCGCGCGTGCCGGACACGGCCATGGCCGACGTGGCCCAGGATGGAGGGCCCTCGCCCTCGGGCGCATCTCGCCTCTGTCGCTCGTCCGGGAAGTCGTACCGGCCGGCGAGCGCCGGAGGTCCCGACGACGACAGCGTCCATGTCCCAAGGCTGCCCCAGCACGATGCCGCACCGAGCTCGCACTGGTTCTCGGACGTGTAGAGCCGGTCGTTCGTGACCGCGAGGTCCGTGCCGATGAGCATCTCCGACTGGTCTTCACGGAAGCGGCGGGAGTCGACAAGCCGCGGGTCGTCGGGGTCGTGCACGTCGACGATGCCGATACGTCCCCACAAGTTCCCGGCCGGCCCGTCCTCGCCCTGGACCACGCAGGCCCGGTGGTCGACCACCGCAATGGCGTTGCCGCCGATCAGAGCGTTCGGCACCGGGATCTCCTCCGCCCCGCTCGCGGGGAGAATGTGCAGGCCCTCCCAATCGCTCACGTACAGGAAGCCGCCCACCGCGGCCCACGTCTCCACGTCGCGGAAGAGCGCGTCCGTCGACCTGTGGGAAGGAGCAGGGTCCGCGGGCTGCGACACGTCCAGGATCCCGTGGACGTCGTCACCGAAGAGGTGCAGTTCGCGGCCGATCGCCGCCGCGGTCGTCCCCTCCCATGTGCCGCCGTTCAAGGTCAGCGTGCCGACGACACGATACTCGGGGTCGCGCAGATCCACGACCCGAAGCTGGCCCGACCTTCCCTCCCCGCTGCACGTCAGGTACGCGTAGTCGCCGTCGAGCGTGGCACCCTCATTCTCCCCGCACCGGTCGCACGGATCGCACCCGAAGAACCCCGCGAACGTCGGCCGCTCCGGCTGGGAGATGTCGTAGACGACGACTCCCGAGCGGCCGATTCGGTAGAGGCCGTACTCGGTGAAAGCGTAGAGCCGGTCGCCCCGGACCAGGACGTCGTGGACTTGGGCCTGCTCGGGCGGAAGGACGACCGGGCGGAAGACACAGGCCGAGGGATCGGAGCAGTCGATCAGCTCCATGGAGTCGGTGAACACGAGCGAGCCCGCAGCGGCCATGGCATCGAGGGATCCCGTCGAGGGGTACGACCCGCGCAGGCTCGGCTGCGACGGATCGGAGAAGTCCAACACCCACAGCTTCCAGGGTCCTTCGGGCGTTTCGCCCGGGTATCCCGAAGCACCCGCTCCCGCCAGGACGACGTTGCCGAGCACCGCCAGGGACGTGAGCTGCAGCGACGGGTCGGGGAGGAACACGCCGCCCAAACGCCGCGGTCGTGCGGGATCGGTCGCGTCCCACGCTCCGACCTCGGGCCCCTGGCCGAGGAAGACGCGCGTGCCATCGACCGCCATGGCCGAGATCGCCCCACCGGCATGTCCCAGCCACTCGACGCCCTGCATCCGCTCTTCGGCTCGGTCGCCCGGCCCGGTGCTGATCCCCGTCGAATCGGCCGACGCGTCGTCGGCGCTCCCGACCTCGGACGCATCCGGCGCCGCCGGCCACTTCCAGGCATCGCCTGCGGAGTCCCGCGCGTCCGCTCCCGCCGACGCCGGCACGGAGGGCATCGAGGCCGGGCTGGCGGTGCCGGACGGAGAAGGTCCCGGCTGCGAACGGCACGACAGCACACCCAGCACCAGCAGTGCGACCACGCCGGCGCGGCTGGAGCGCGCCGCACCCACCACGCGAAGCGCCGCGAGCGGGCAGCAGGCGGGCCGGTTCATGGCGTCGCCTCTGCTCCGCCGGCACCGGCGGCGGACGGAGCAGCTTCCGCCGCAGGCGGCCCCCCCGTCAGGTCCGCCGGCAGCATCCGGGCCCGGATCCGTAGCGTGTCCGTGTGATCCTCGTCGACGTCGGCCCACACGATCAGGATACGGCCGTCCGGGCCAACGGCCGCCCGGATGGCCGCCAACTCGCCGCCGTGGCCCGTCCACTCGCGGCGACTCGAGTCCACGACGACGGGCGAGCCGATCGGCGTGCCGTCATCGGCGAACCGCTGCGCAAAGACACCCGGATACCAGACGCCGCGGTCTCTCGGACCGCCCTTCCCCAGCACGCGTGGGGTCCAGGCCGCGACGAAACCGCCGTCGGGCTCCGCCGCGATGTCGATCTGGAGGAAGTGCAGCGGAACGTCCGCGGACTCGGGCAGGATCGGGGCGACGACATCCCGGAACGACTGGCCGGAGATCCGCACGGCCTCGCCGCGCGGCTGCCCGTCCGGACCGAACGACCGCACGAAGAGATGCTCCGCGAACAGCCGGTCGCCGCGGTCGGTCGAAGCGATCCAGAGTGCAACCCACGAGCCGTCCGGGCGAGACGCCATGCGCACGCTGCGACCGACGTCCGCGATCTCGATCGCGTCGCCACGGAACTCAAGGCCCGCATCGAAGCGGCGAGCCCGGATGTTCCCTTCGTATCCGGTCCAGGGCGCATCGACCCAGCCGACGAAACCGCCGTCCGGACCGCGGACCAGCTCGCAGTCCTCCTGGCGGCCTTCGCGCGCAGCGTCGGGCCCCGTCACGGCCTCGGCATCGACCAGCGGCGCGCCGGCGCCGTCGAACGCGCGCGCCACGAGCTGCGAGTCGGAGTACCCGAGACGGCGCTGCCAGACGATGAGCGTCTTTCCCTCGGCCGCCACCGCGACCGCCCGGCCGTCGAGAGGCCAGATGTTGAGGGGAACGCTGCCGAACGGCTCCGCGTCGGCCTGGACGATCGGCCCGCGAGGCGCGAGGTCCGGGCCGAATCGCTGGAACAGCGCCGTGAGCGTCATCGGCGACGTGGGCCGGATGTCCTGCCAGTCGGCGTCGCTCCACGACACGACGAAGCCGCCCTCCGGCTCGGTGGCGAAGCCGGCCCAGGTCAGCCCCAGACCGTTGCGCTCCACGAGCGTTTGCGCCGCCTCGAGCGGATGGGCCGCTCCGTCGAGCCATCGGGCCTCGATCCGCCCGGACGCAAGCCGTTTCCCGGACGGTTCGGCCGTCTCGTCCGGCACCGCCGTGATCGGACTCGTCCAAACCACGAGAACACGATCCAGCCCTGCGAAGCTCGTCCAGACGTCGGCGCTGCGAACCCGCGAACCTTGGTTCCACTCGGGGAGGGTGGCGATCTCCTCGATTGGCCCGGGAAGGTCGCTCGCGACGACGGCCTCTGCCGCGTCCGCGGCGACGCTCGCCGAAGCCGACCACGGGATGTCGCACTCCAGGTTCCACTCCCGGGTCGTGCGCTGCGCGGAGCGGGCGGCGCAGGTGTCGTCGCCGTACGAAGCCGTCAGCCGCCGCTCGTCGGCCGAAAAGACGATGATACCGGCATCCATCTCGACCAATCCGTCGACCTCGTCGCCCCACTGGTGCGGTTGTGGCGGCGGGTCGCACTTGAAATCGGTCGGCGGCGGGGCGGGTGCCGGGCCCACCTCGGCGATCTCGTCCTTTTCGAGGTCGAGCACGTGGAGGCGGAACTGGGGCTGCCCGTCGACGCGGGCGATCAGGGCAACGTAGCGCAATGTCGGGCTCGGGATCGCTGCAAGTGCGATCCACTCGCGGCCGCTGAGCCGTGACGGGAGGAGGGACCCTGTCCGCTCCTTGAGGTATCGCAGATCGTCGAGCGGCAGCCATGCGCCCTTCTCGAACTGGCCGCCGAGGACGTAGGCGTGGCGCACCGGCGAGTAGCCCAGCACGGTCCACTGTCCCTCGAGGTCGCGCCGCCAGGGCGGGCGATCCGATCCGTCGGTTGCCTCCAACTCGAAGCGGGTCTTGCCGAAGGATCCGTCGTGCTGCGGCGCCTCGACGAGACCGCTGCGGAGACGGGACACGCTGCCCTCCAGCCACGGCGATGGCGAATAGGCGATGGCGCGTCCGGGGAAGGCAGCCACGTCAGGGATCGGGTCGGCCCCACCCACCAGTGCCGCAGCCGACTCGACAGAGGCGTCGGCGGGGCGGGACGACGGCCGAACGGCCGAACGGCACGACAACGCACCGCCCGCCATGACCGCAGCGCACGCGACGAACCATCCGATCGTGTTGCTCGCGGTATGCATCCGTCCGCTCCTCAGTGGCGGCAGTGCCCGCTGCCTACTTCGGCTCCGAATCGTCCCGGTCCCTTGCGATCCGGATCTCGATCGGGTCCATTCCCTCCCGGACGACGACGCCATCGACCCGGCCCGTGCGCGTCCCGAGGACCTCGGTCGCCTCGAAGCTCAATGCGGCTCCGGGCTCGACGCGCGCGGTGAACTCCCGGTCGACGACCGCATCCACCCGGTACAGGGTGTTGCCGTCGGACGCCCTCAAGACCCGCACGCGGACGTACGGCGACTCGCACTCGGTGCACCGCACGACGCCGCGAACCAAGATCCCATCGTCCCGATCGGCGGGAGCCTCGACGAGAGCCCCGCGCGCATTGACCGGGTCACACGGACCCGGAGAACCTCGCGTGACGACCGCTTCGACCGGCTCGGCGAGGTTGTGAAGCTCGATCCGGAAGGGTACGCCGCCGTTCGTCCACGCGCAGATCGGCTCACCGGCGGGGTCGAATCCGGCAGCGACGTAGTAGAGGTTCTCGCCCAGCGGGTTGTACGTTCCGGCGCAGTGGACGACGCAGTCAATCACTCCACGCACCGCCGAACCGTCTGGCGCGAGGTCCAGCCTCGTCCATGGCCAGCGCTCGCTCCACGTCGGATTGATCCCGATGAAGGCGGCGTAGTGCGCGGCCGCCCGCGGCACGTCCGCGGACAGCGAGAGGTCGAGCGGCACCGGATACATCGGCCGATGGATCCGCACCGGCGCGTTCGTTCCGCACGACGGCAGCGCCCGGACCGCCTCCCAGGAGAGCGGCCAGTGCACCGGAAGGGGTTCCGCCGGCTCGGCGGCGGCTCCGGATCGAGGCACCGTCGGGGCCGCGGCCTCGACGCCGCCTTCCACGGCTGGGGCGTCGAGACCCGCTCCCGACTGCGGGCTCGCCCGAGTTCCGCAGCCGCTCGCCATCAAGGCGGCGGCGACCGCCAGCACGGCCATCCGGCCCGACACGGCCATCGCTTCCGGCACGCGGCCTCCCCGTTCGAGCACGACCCGAGGATACCACGGTGGCGACGAGGACGTTCGCACGCGCAAGGTCAAGGGGAACCTCCCGGGACCGGATCTCCTTCCGGCGGCGCCACGGACAGGTCGGCCGAGCCGTCTTCCGCCACCCGGATGCGCACGACGGCAACCGGGCCCGGGTCGACGAGCGCATCCCTCTGGGTCCCGACCCGGGGGATCGTCACGGTCAACTCCGCTTCCCATCCGGGGGCGAACGCCTGACCACAGCAGTCGTCCTCCGCGGGGCCCGGAAGCACCAGCGGCCGACCCGGAAGAACCTCGACCACGGCGATGGGCCAGTGCGCCGAGCCGATTCCACAGCCGCGGCCGTGTCCGAGTCCCTCGCCGATCCACGTTGCCGAACCGCTGCACCGGATCGGCTCGTCCTCGACGACGTGCGCCGCGCCGTCCGCTGCGACGAGAGTCACCTGCAGGTCGACGCGCCAGCCGGCGGAGACCGGCAGAGCCCGGGCGGTCGTCTCGATGACGAGCCCGGCGACGGCGCGGGTCGCCGACGCTTCGCAGGACGCCGGTCCGGCGTCGCGAGTGCAGAGCACCGGACCGCCACTCTCGGACGCCGCGACCGGCATGGCGACTCGAGTCGTTCCAGCAACGTTGCCGCACGATGATGTCAGGCCTGCAGCCAGCACCGCCATCAGGAGGTGCACCGCCGATCGAGCCCCGAGTGCCGCGCGTTTCACCGCCATCACCTCCCATCCCCGAGCCTGCGATTCCACGTCTGCCGGGTGAGCCGCTCGGAGACACCAGATTCCATCCTGCGTTCCCGACCCGGCGGAATGCCGGCGCGCTGGGGGTGCTCGCCGATGAGCAGCAGACGCCCGCCGTCTACCAGGGGAACGTCCGTCGCCAGTCGCTGCTGCGGGTGGTCAGGTGCCGCGCGTGCAGCTCCTCGTAGGTCAGGTCGCGGAATCGGCCGTTCTCGTAGATCTCGTAGCGCTCGCCGTACTTCAACCGCGCTCCGTCCGCGGCGTACGTGATCTCGAGCCGCGCCGTGACCATCCCCTCCGACGGCGTGCGTCGGGCGGCGAGGTGGAGCTGGTAGATCTCGACCACGCCGTCGTCTTCGATTCGCTCGTCGTCGGGCGGGCCGAGCGCCCCGCGCAGGACTTCGCGGCGGTCCCCGTCCTTCACGACGGACCGGAGAAGCACGTGGAAGAACGCCTCCGCCTGCCGGAGATCCGCGGTCGGCGACTCGCGCATCGCGCGCCAGCCCTCGGGCGTGAACGTGAATGCCTCCAGCTCCCGCCAGCGCGCGACCGTTTCGTGCTGCTCGCGAGCTTCCTCCTCGCTTTGGTCCAGGTCGATGATTGCGACCAACTCGCGCGGCTCGAGATCCGTCTCGACGTTGAACCGTGCGTCGGGGTCCTGCAGCAGTGCCGCCGAGCCCTCCTCCGGAGCCAGGAAGGCCAGGTACCTTCGCCCGTCGTGGTACTCGAGCGGGAAGCCCTCGGCCGGCTCGACGCCTCCCGAGAAGTCGAAGTCGCCGCGCCGGACAGTGCCCAGGAGCACCTGCTCGATGACGATCGTGCGCCGCAACGGCATCACGGAGCTGCGGTCGGGGAAGAAGATGCAGGGGTAGTCGCCCTGTTTGTACTTGCCGACGACCACGACCTCCGCCCTCTCCGGCCAGCTCGGATCCCACTCGTGCCAGGGCTGGAGCAGCGCGTCGTACGGCGGCAAGACGGGCGCACGCACCTCGGCGGGAGTTTCGGGAGGTGACGCCTCGCCGGAGTCCGCCACCGCCTCCGACCCTCCGTCGGGCGCCGGGGCGACCGGCCCGGCCGCGGTGGGACGCGTGCTGCCGCAGCGGACGAGGATCAGCAGGGCGAGGAGAGGACAGGCGGCACCGGTGATCTGAGACGTCCGGTTCATTTGCCGAGTATAGCGGACGGACGCCCGCGGGGCTCGGTCAGGGAAGCGCAGTCCGAGGCCTTGCGCTCGTGGACCGCCGCAACACGCGACTTGCTTCACCCTTCCGCTCCGAGCCCTCCGCCGCCGGTTTGCAGGGTTGTCGTCGCCGTGGTTCACTGCGGTGCGGATGTCGGGGCGGAAGATAGCCGTACGGCGAGACGCCATCCTGCGGGCAGCCATCCACCTGCTGGCGGTGCTCCTGGCTTGCGGCTGCCGGCCGGAGGGCCGGCGACATGTGCGCCCCTCGCCGGACGCCCCTCGCGACGCCGAGGCCGAGTCTCTCCAGGATACTGCTGCGCATTCGGACGGGCCCGCTTCTCCGGACGTCGTCGAGCCGGCCGACGAGACCGCCGGCGCAGCGGCTGTTCGAGACACGGACGCCGCGGAGCCGCCGCTCGAGGTCGGTGAGGCGGGTCTGTTGACGGTCGAGGCGACGTCTCCACCGGACGAGGGCGCGGGCGGGGGTCCCGGCGAGGTCGTCGCGGGGGCGTTCCCCGTCTCGTCGCAAGGCCTCCGCGAGGTCGCACGATGGACACCGCACGACGATGCCGCCGCCCAACGTCGCGCCAGGGAGGAGGGCCGCTCGCTCGCGACGGTCGAGGCGCTGCCCTCCGGCGGTCGGCTGGAGGACGTGCTGCAGGGAGAGCGGCTCACGCCGGTCGACCTCGTCGGCTGGACGTCCGCCGACAATGCCCACGGCGATCGGGTGGTCGTCGCTGTTTTCGGCTGGTCCGAGCACGCCGAATGGCGGGCGCGTCACGAGGCCGCCGGCGATCTGGAGGAGGCCGAGCGGCGGATCGAAAGCGCCATCGAGCGGTGCGTGCAGGAGTGGGAGGCACACCCCCGCTCCGACGACCCGATGGAGTTCGACAATCGCAGGGACGCGTGCACGGACGAGACCACCCCGGGGTCCGCCCTGTTGCCGCTGCACGCGGCGCGCGTCTCGGTGCCGAAGGACGGCACCCCGACCCTCGACGCGGAGGTGGAGATCGGGCGGACGTTCTATGCCGACACCTATCCCCACTACGTCGTGCGGTCCATCGAGATCGACGACCTGGACCAGGACCGTTCGGCCGAGGCTGCGATCACCTTTGGAGAAACGACCGCCTCCTACAGCCCCTGCGGCAACGATGTCACGACCAGCCTGGTGGTCTTCGACCTGGAGACGTTCCTCCGCCAGGTCATGGTTCGCCTCGGACAGTTGTGCGGCTGCTACGTCCCCGAGATTGCGAGTCTGCATGCGTTCCAGGACGCCGACGGAAGCGGCACGACCGACCTGACGATTCGCTGGGCGTACCACCTGCCGAGCTGCGGGTTGGACGAGCGGGGATGGCCGGTCGGACATCCGGTGGCGACCGTGGAAGACATCGACATGGCCCACGGGTACGGACCGGCAGGTGCTCCCGGGTGCGGCTCGGCGGATCCGCCAGAGGCGGGATGTCGCCCGTGCGTCTACCTCGTGGAGCGCCGCGAGCTGCTCTACGTGCCGGAGTCCGACGTCTGGGACGCCGCGGACGGCGAGCCGGTCCTCTGGTCGAAGTTCCTGTTCTTCCCGCAGTGCGGTACATGATCACACGAGCGTCGCCGGCTCGGATTCGCTGTCGGGTACTCCTCGCGGTCGTGCTCTGTTCCCCGTCGTGCGGAGGCAAGGCCCCCGTGCCGTTCGTCCCTTCGCCGCCCGACCGTGATCAGGATGGGATTGCCGACGATATCGACGGCTGCCCGCTCTCAGCCGAAGATCCGTGGAGCGGGCCGAAGGCGCCGGACGGGTGCCCGGCGAACGACCCTGACGGGGACACGGTTCTCGACGTCAGCGACGAGTGCTTCTCCGAGCCGGAAGACGCGGATGGCTTCCAAGACGACGACGGCCCTGGCGCTCGCGAGATTTGACCCAGGTCTGCTTGCCAGAAGTTGACCACCTGCGAGGCGGGTGACGTCGGCCGAGAGGCCGTCGCCGCCGAGTTCTTCGTCTGGTTCGGGCGGCGGCGTAGAGGGCGGCCATGCCCTCG
>JACRCX010000100.1 GCA_016218815.1 Deltaproteobacteria bacterium | reverse complement strand
CGCCCCGCCGGTGACAAGGTCCTCGATCATCGGGTGGCGCGTGCTATGCTCCCCGCGAAGAGGCGGGCCGGCGCGCTACTTCTTGAACAGCGCGTCGAGCTTCTGGCGGACCGCCGCCTTGTCGAGCTTGGTCCGCTCGCCAGACTTGAACGTGAAGTATGAGCAGTAGTTCGTCCGCTCCCGGTCGGCCACATACTCCGCGATCTTCTCGCGACACTGGTTGTGCTCCCCGGGATCCCAGTACTCGCAGTTCTTGCAGACGTGCATGTCGGCGGCGCAATGCGGACAGACGTCCGTCCGCATCATCTTCACCTCGAACTCCAGCTTCCCGCTGCACTTGTGGCAGAAATACGTCTTCTCTTCGGTCTTCGGAACCCACATCGTTCGCCTCCGCCGCCCCGTGCCGGCTCGGCAGACCTCGCACGCTAGCAGAAGCGACCCGGATTGCAACCCCCTTCCTCCTCGGCCTCGCCCTCCTGGTCGCCTGCCAGGCCGGTGCCGGCGTCCCCTTCCCCCCCCTCTCCGTCGTCCTCGACCCGGCCGGCGGCCGACAGGGCACCCACCAGGTCGTGATCGTCCGCGGCTCCGGCACCGATTTCACGCGGGGCGAGTGTTCCGCGTCCTTCCCGCGCGGGGAAGCCGTCGTGTCCCTCGTCCGCACCGAAGCCCCCGACCGCATCCGCCTGCTCCTCGAAATCCCCGCCGACGCCCCCGAAGGACCCGCCACGCTCGCACTCGAGACGCCGTCCGGCGAGTTCACGCCCGAGTTCACCATCCTCCCGGCCGAGACCGAAGCCTCGGCGCACTTCGTCCCCGACACCGTCGTCGCCGGCTACGGCGCCGACCTCGCCGTCGCCGGCATCGGCACGCACTTCGAGGAGGGGGTGACCGGCGTCTCGTTCGCCGAGGACTCCGGCATCGGCGTGCGGGGCCTCGCCGTCGAGTCCGAGACCGAGCTTCGAGTGTGGGTCGAGGTTTCCGCGACCTCCTGGGATCGTACCGTCGCCGCCTCCGTCTCCACCCGAAGCCAGGTGCTCGGAGCATCCCTGCACGTCCTGGCGGCCACGGATCGGTGCGGCCTCGACATCGACCCGCCCGGCGGATTGCGCGGGACCCGCGCGACCGTCATGATCACGGCCACCTGCGATGGTTTTCCCTTCGGCGACCATCCGGAGATCGGCTTCCCGTGGGGCACCGGCATCGAAGTCGCGGGCGATCCGGTCGTCCTGCCCGCCGACGCCGACAACCCGGAACGCATCCGCGCCGAGCTGGACCTCGCCGCGGACGCGTCGATCGGCACACGCACCCTGCTCGTGACCACCGCGGATGGTCGGACGGCGTCCGGCCCGTTCACCGTCCTCATCGGTGCCGACGAGACCCGATCCTGCACGTTCCTCTCCACCGTCCGGGCCGGAGACCGTCACGAGCCGGTGCAGGCGCTCGGCCGCAATACGAACTGGGCCTACGAAGGCACGACCGCGGTTTCGGCGAGTCCGTTGGTCACCGTGGAAAGCGTCTTTGCACCGCGTTCGACCATGGCCCTGCTCGTGCTCACCGTCGCCGACGACGCCCCCGCTCGACCGGTCACGATGACCATCACGTCCGGCGGGGAGACGGTGAGCTGCGACCTGACCGTCGAGGAACCGGCGGACGCGGCATGTTCGTTGAGGCCCGAGACGCTGGAGCATCCCGCCGGCGACACGGACACCGACATCGACGTCGACCTCGTCGTGACCGGCCTCGACCTCACGTCCCTCCCGGCGACCCTCGACTCCGAGCCGGGAAGCGGTCTCAAGGTGCGTTCGTTCCGGGTCCGCGATGCGGAGAACGCGACCGCGCAGGTGCGTGTCTCCCGCGACGCCCCGTGGGGAAACTCCGAATTCCGGCTCGTCGCCGGCGCCACGCGGCTGTCCTGCCCGATTCGCGTGTCCCGCACCACCCCGGCCGCCCCGCGGATCGTCCCCGACTACCTGCTGATCGACGGCCGCCCCCACGAGATGTCCTTCGCTTCCTCGGATCCATCGTTCCTCGACGGCGCTCGGCCCTGGCCGGCCGCGCTGCGGACCGACATCCCGGGCCTCGAGGTCACCGCCTCCGCTCCGCCCGGCGCGGACGGATGGGACTTCACCGCCCTCTCGTCCCTCGCGCTCGACCCGGGCCACGTTTCCGTCTCCGCACACGGGCACCGCACCTCCGGCGGGCGCGCCCGCCATCTTGCCGCCCGCGTCGACGCGGTTCCGCTCGCCCGGGTCTACGGCGAGGTCCGCCACCCGCCGCTCTACGCGGGCGGGAGCACGGTGACCGCGCTCGTGCAGGCCCCGCCCGGCGTGCTCGGGCCCGATACCGTCGTCGTCCCTCCCCCCCGCGCCGGCCTCGTCGCGGGCGGGCTGACCGTGATCCCCGGCCCGGACGGTTCGACCGCCTACTTCTCGCTCGGCGCCGACCAGTCCACACCGCCGGGCAACCACGTGCTTGTCCTCGTCTCCCGGGGCATCGCGGTTCCGGCCGTGATCGAGGTCTCGGAAGGCGATCCGGGAAGCTTCGAGGGGATCGCCGTCGGGGCGGGGGCCGACGTCGAGGTCACGCTCGACGGCGTCCGCCCGGACGGCGGCCCCACGGCGTGGACCTCATCGACGCGCGCCGAGCTGGGTGCGCCGGACCCGGACTTCGTCTCCCTCGAACGCCGCGAGGTGACTCGGCCCGACCAGGCCCGCGTCCGCGTGCAGGTCGCACCGTCCGTCACCTGGCGCGGCGGCCACCTGGCCTGGATGCGCACGGGACGGACCGTCGACACCGGACTGGTCTGGCTCGACGCGCCCGCACGCGATCTCCACGTCTCGCCCGGGTGGCTGCACGCCGGACGCGCCGCGCAGGTCGAGCTGTCCGGCACGGACGTGGATCCCGCGGTCTCGACCGCACGCGCCGTCGAGGGGCTCGCCAACGTCTCCGTCCATGGCCGCGAGGCCGGGAAGCTCACGCTGGACCTGCTGGCCGCGGAGCCTGGCGCGGATGAAGCTGACGGCGGCCTCGCCGTCCTCGAGGTCGATCTCGACGGCTCGGGCGTCTTCGTTGCCCTCGTGCTCCCCGTCCTTCCCGCGCCGCCCTCCGTCTCGCCGACCGAGACGATGCTCGCGCGCCGCCCCGGCGCCCAGCCCATCACGGCCCGGATCCAGGGGCTCGACGTCGGTTCGGGAGTCTCCGCCCGCGTGGCGACCGGCGGGGCGGCCGGCGACGAGCTGGTCGTCGGCGTACCGACTCTCACCCCCCCGGATCTGATCTCGGTCGACGCCGCCATCGCCCTCGACGCCACCGCCGACCGTCCGCGATGGATCGTCTTCCTCTCGGACGAGGGCGCAGCCGCCATGGGCGTCCTGCCCGCCGGCGGCCTCCCCCGGGCGCTCGGGGTGGACGCCGCCCCGGAAACGGTCGGCGTCGCTCCGGAAGCACCCGTCGTCCGCGCCCTCGCCGCCACCGCCGATCTGGCCGCCGTCCGCGCTTCGTGTGATGACCCGGAGCGCGTTCTCGTGTCGCTCGTCGCCCGGGACGGCATCACGCTGCTGGCCCGCGGCGACGGCGGCTCCCCCCTGCCCCACGCGATCCCCGCCGCGGCGGAAGACGCCGCCGCCGGGTTCCTCGTCATCGATGCCGAGGTGCCGACGATCTGCGAGCTGCGCTACGCGTCGTGGCTCGCCTACGATCCCTACTTCGACATCGGCGACAACGACGATGCGGGCGTCGAAGAGTCGCTGTCGGATGATCTCGCCTCCGCCCACCTCGGACGGCTCGACGAGGGCTACGACATCGACCGCTACGAAGTCGACCTGCCGCGTGGGGCGCGCCTCGAGGCATTCGCCGGACAACCGGACGACTACGCGGGACGCACGGAGCTCGCGCTCGAGGTCGTGGACGAGGATGGGACGGGAGTGACGGCCGATCCCTGGGATGAAGGCACCGGCGGCGTGGCGGCGTTGACCGTCGGGGCCGCGGGCCGCTGGCGCATCGCGGTCCGCGCCGTCGCCGGCAGCGACGGGCCGTACGTGCTTTCGATCCACGAGCCGGTGCTGCTCGACGAAATCGACCTTTGGAGCGGCGGGCCGCGGTTCGTCGAGCTGTCCGCCGCACCCGGCGCCGCTCTCGACGGCTGGCGACTCGTCCACCGCTCGGCGTCCGGGTCCGTCGTCGCCGAGACGACGCTCGCCGGCTCCGCCCGAACGGACGGTTCGTTCGTCGTCGCCGCCATCCCGTTCGCCGGCGCCGACGCGCTCTGGCCGGCCCTCGCCGCCGTCACCAGTCCCGCCACGCTTGCCCTCGTCGACCGGAGCGGGCGCGACGTCGACCTCGTGGGCCTCGGCGGCGCCCCGGGCGAGGGCGCCGCGGTGCTCGATCCTCCGGCCCCGCCCGAGGCCCCCGCGTCCCTCGGCCGCTGCCTCCACGTGGACACCGACGACAACGTCGCCGACTTCTGGCGCCTCCGCGCCGCTTCGCCTGGGGAACCCAACGACTGCGCATACGCGGAATGACTTGCAACGACCCGCTGCCTGGCCGGAACCGAACCGCGCCCTTTTCAGGGCGCGGCTGCGTCGGTCGGGTCAGCCGCGGGCTGGCCCCGAAGGGACTCGGCGGCTGGGCCGCCGAGCAGCCCGCGGTTCGGATACGGAAGTCCGACCAGATGGCGGGCCCTTGAAGATCTACGGCGCGCACCCGATCAGCGCGACGTAGATCTGCGGCAGGACGTCGGCGTCGTCGACCCACGCCAACCCGTAGCCGCCGCCACTCCACGCCAACGACGGCCGGGTCGCGGGCGCCGCGCCGCCGCCGATCGCCGTCCGTCCCTCCTCGGGAGTTCCCGGCGGCGGGTACCAGGCCGCGACGATCTCCGCTCCGCCGGCTCCGGGCTGCGACCACGCGACCGTCCACTCGAAACCACCCCACGCGACCGCCGGCATCGATGCTCCGTCCGTCGTCGCCGTCAACGGTCGCTCCGGGTCGCCCGCACCCGCCGCGTCGATGGTCCGCAGGTACACCTGGTCGGATCCCGCGCGCTCGTCGGTCCAGACCACCGCAAGTCGCGTGCCGCTCCAGGCCAGGTCCAGCTCGCGCGGCGAACGGGCCTCCGTCGTCAGCGCCGTGGACGGCCCCAGCGGAACGCCCGCCGCGTCGAGCGACACGAGCCGGACCTGCTCCTCGCCGGAGGCCGCGGCGTCCTGCCCGTCGATCCAGACCAGGGCGTAGGCCGCCCCCGTCCAGGCCAGTCGCGGCTCGCGGGACACCCCCGCCGCATCGGTGACACGCACCTCGCCCGCCGGGTCCGGCACGGCGTCGGCGCCGGCCCTCGCGAACCAGATCTCCGAGGCGTCTGCGCCGAGGCGCTCGTCCGACCACGCCACCCCGAGACCGAAGCCGTCCCAGACGAGCGCCGGCCGTCCCGCCGCCCTCGCCGCCGCCGTCGTCAGCACCTGCTCCGCGCCGATACGCACCGCGGCCGTGTCCAGCACGGCGACGCGGACGTCGATCGTCCCTCCGCCGCGCCGCTCGTCGAGCCACGCGACGGCCCAGGCCGTGGGGGACCAGATCGCGTCGGGCGAACGGGCCCGGCCCGCGGCATCGACGCGGTGCGCGCCTCCCATCGCGGCGCCGGCGGCGGTGACCCGCCGCGCCCACAGCCCGCCGCCCCCCCCCGCGTCCTCGATCCAGGCCACCAGGTAGTTGGACGTGTTCCATGCCAGAGCCGGCTCGACCCCCGGCAGCCCGGAGTCCGTGAACCGCAGCGGACCGGCCAGCACCGCCCGCGTCGTCCCCTCGTCCACCTCGCCGTCACAATCCGAATCGCGATAGTCGCAGACCTCCCCCGCCGGCACGGGGTCGTGCGTGCAGGTCCGGCCCAGGTTCGGCGGATCCAGCGCAATGCACTCATCCACCGTGCACGGATCGTCGGGCGTCTCGTGGCACGCCTCGCCCTCCAGGCACGTCGTCCGGCAGCCCGGCTCGCAGCCGTCGCCGGAGACGTCGTTCCCGTCGTCGCACTCCTCGCCCAGGAACGCGTCCACGAACCTGTCGCCGCACTCGTACCCCGCGCACACGCCGTCGCGGCATCGCCCGGGCACCGGCGACGAGCACGGAGCGCCCTCGTCGGGCGGCGGGCCGTCGACGCACAGGCGGGAATCCGGATCGCAGTCCTCGATCCCGTTGCAGAAGTTGTGGTCGGTGCAATCGAGCGCGGTGAAGCAGATGAGCGAATCGCCGCCCCCGTCGGCCCGCGCCTCGGGCGCGTCTCCGTCCTCCACGCCGCCGCCGTCGTCCGCCTCGCCCGCGTCGGCGTCGCCTCCGCCACCCGCGCACGCAGGATGATCGTCGGGCGTGGACGGGCGCGTGCTCAGCGCGAAGGCTTCCTCCACACAGCCTCCAGAGGCGTAACGGAATTGGCCGTCGCACGAGACGTCGAACCGCGCGCAGCGGGCCACCGCGCAGACGCACACCTGACCCTCGCCGCAGGCGCTCTCCGGCCCCGCCGACAGACCGCACGTCCGCTCGCCCGAGCCGCACCCGGCCGCAAGCCAGCACCCCGCGACGATTGCTGCCGCCAGCGCCCTCGTCATCCCTGCATCTCCTCCGCCGGCACTACCCGTCCCCGCGCGTCACCCGCAGCCGGTCGTCTACCCCCAGCACCCGCACCGTCACGACCCCGGGATCCGTTCGGACGAGCACCCAGCCGTCGCGAGTGCTGCGCGCATAGCCGGGCCCGCAGACCTGCACGCGCGCAGCGACCAGCCCGGACGGCAGCGGGAGCGGCAGCGGGTCGTCCCCGAGCTGCGCGTCGTCCAGGACCCGCTCCGGGATCACCGCCGCCGTCGCCGCGCCGGCCGGCGCCGCCTTCACCGCCTCGTCGACCCGCGCCGCGATCGCCTCCGCGTCCGCCTCGCCCGCCACCCGCTGCACCGCGACGAACACGTTGTCGCGCACCCAGCCCCACAGCGGACCCTCGCCGTACCCGCCGTCGCCCAGCTCCGCCTCGGGCGGCGGGCGGACCAGCGTCCGCCGCCAGTCCTCCAGCACCGCGCGCGCTTCCGCGCCGTCCCGGCCGATGAACACCTCCATCCGGACCTCCGGTGTCCCGGCCTCGCCGAACGTGAGCCCCACCGGTCGCCCGGCCGCCGCCGGCGCCTCGATCGACAGCCGCTGCATGCCGGACGGAGTCAGCGTGTCCAGCGGCACGCCGCCGTGCGCCGCCGGCCCGTCCGCGAGCGCCCCGGCCGGCGCCAGACCCAGGAGGATGATCCATGCGAGGTTCTTCATTGCAGCGTCACCGTGTCGTCGATGTGGATGATCACCTCGTCCCACTGCGAGGTGAGGTCGAAGAGATACTCGTCGGGCGGGAGCCCCGTCGCGAGCAGCGCCGTGTGGGGCGGCGCGCCCGGATCGCCGTCGCCGTCGAGCGCCAGGGTGGCGTCGTACACGGTGCCGTCCGCGGGCCCCGTGACCGCGTGGTAGCTGAACGACCCGCCGCCGCTGCGGAACGGCGTCTCGTCGAACGCCGTGAACCCGATCGGCCGGATGTAGTTGAGGTCGAACCCGCCCGCCGTCGGGTGCTCGATGATGTGGTAGGACAGATCCACCCCGACCATGTTCGCGTAGGCGGAGACGATCCCGGCCGCGTCGGAGCAGTTGACCACGCTGCCGTCGTCCCGCCGCTGGAAGGCGACGATGTGGAACACGCCGCCGTTCCACCCGTCGAGGTACTCGGTGTACGCGCTGCCGCCGAAGACGTCGTCGTACCGCAGGCCCAGCTCGTTGTACACGCCCTCGACGATCCGTCCGGCCACCGTCGGGCCGTCCGTCCCGGCCCCGTCGACCCACCCCGTCACCAGGTCCAGGACCTCGACCCACGCGCGGTGCGGGACCGCGCCCGAGCGGAACTTCGGCACGCCCGCCACGCCGTACAGCCGGTGCACCGTCACGAGGCTGCCCGGCACCGGTACCCACGCCCCGCTCCCCCGGCGGGCCTCGAACCGCCACTCGAGCGTCCAGTCGTACCGCGCCACGCTCGGTACCGGCGACGCTTCCGGACGCACCACGACCGTCCCGCCGGACGCGAACGCGCCGGAGCCCACCAGCCTCGTCCCCGGCGGCGCCGCCACCCGGACCTCGCTCTCCACCGGGGCCCCGCCGCCCGGCGCCCCGGCCACGTCCGACGACAGCCGCGCCGAGACGTCGATCACCGACCCCGCGACCCACGCCGTCGGCAGATCGTACGTGTCGTGCTCCGCACCGTCCGTCGAGGCGTCGTCCAGCGGCGGACTCTTGAGATCGACCCACGGCGCGGGCGACTCGCGAGGGCTGCCGTCGGCCAGCTCGAGATCCACCGCCGCCGCCGGCTCGCCCGCGTCGCGCTCGAGACTCCACGGCGTCTGGTCGCGCTCCGCGAGGTAGTAGCCCTCGGCCACTCCGTCCATCTCCGCCCACAGCAGATCGATGCGCTTGCCGATCGCCCCGGATGCCAGGTCAATGCGATCGATGCCCAGGCGCACGATCTCCAGGTCGGCCGTCGCCTCCGCGAAGACCTCGTCCCCGGCCGCCGGAAGCACCTGCACGGTCGCCGTGAGCGGTCCGGGCGAAAGCCAGGACCCGTCGGGGGCCCGGCCGCTCCACGCGACCGCGCAGCGTCGCGACGTGATGTCCGCCTCGACGCGGCCGAGCTCGCCTGTCGCGCGAGCGAGGACCACGCGGCAGCGCAGGCCGGTCCGTCCCGCCGGATCGACGTCGAAGGCCAGCGGCCAGCCGTCGAATCCCGGCAGCTTCGGGTCCGCCGCACGGAGCAGCTCGACCGCGGGCGCCACGGTCACGGGAGCCGGCGGGACCTCGAAGGCGTCCTCGCGTCCCGCGTCCTCCGGACCGGCCTCGGCGTCCGCCTCGGGCCCGACGTCGGACTCCGCCGTCGCGTCCTCGAGCCCCGCCCCGTCGTCGGCCTCGCTCGCCCCGTCGTCCCCGCAGCCCACGCCGAGCGCCGGCAGACCGATGCACAGCAGCAGGAGAGTCCTCATGGGCATCCACTCCGATCGACCCGGACCGCCAGGCGGTAGACGTTGCACGGATCGCGCGTGCCGTAGAGATCGACCCGCAGGTAGACCGTGCCCGCCGCCGACGCCGTCCACGTGAGAAACTCGTTGTCGACGGCGCCGTTCGACTCGGCCAGGGCTCCGCCCGACGCGTCCTGCAGGTAGAGATCGACGTCGCCGTCCGCGTGCCGGAACCGGGCGTCGACCTCCACGACGGCGCCGGCGCAGGCGTCGATCGACCAGAAATCGTCGTCGCTCGGTGTCACTGCCAGCACGTCGGCCTGCGTGATCGAGTCGATGGCCAGCGCTCCCGCGGTCGAGTCGTTGTCCTCGTGCGAGTCCTCCGCGCACGCCGCTGGGTAGCATCCCGCGGCGACGGAGCAATCGATGTCGTCGCAGTCGACGAGCAGGTCACCGTCGTCGTCCAACCCGTTGCCGCACGCGGACTCGACGCAGGCCGCGTCCAGGCGGCAGTCGCCGTCCGCGCAGTCCGAGAAGCCGTCGCCGTCGTTGTCCACGCCGTCGTCGCAGACCTCCGTGATCGCGAAGTCGACGCTCAGCATGTACCTGCCGTGCGCCCCGGCGTCGAAGCCGTCGACGAACAGGTAGTAGGTGCCGGGGTCGAGCGTCCCGCCGACGCGCGACCAGACCACGCCGCGCGAGACGTCGTCGTTGCACGCGACCTCCGCGCCCGACGCGCAGTCCCCGGCCCGCAGGTAAAGCACGGTGTCGAACGTCGAGCCCTCCAGATCGGCCAGGAACTCGCCGCGTGCCGTGACCGTGAACTGGAAGACCGCGTCCCGGCCGTCACCCGCACACGCCCCGCGCTCGTCGCCCGAGAGCGGTGTCGTGTCGCCGAACCACGTCCCGCGCGGGTCGTCCGGCAGTACGAACGGAGCCGCGCAGCCGTCGTTGCCCGAGGCCGTGCAGTCGGAGGTCGCACGGCAGCCCGGGTCCAGGCAGTCGGTCGCGCCGTCGCCGTCGTTGTCCAGGCCGTCGAGGCAGTCGGACTCCGGCAGGCAGTGCGCGTCCGCCGAGCAGTCGGCGCCGTCCGCGCAGTCGGTCGCGCCGTCGCCGTCGTCGTCGATGCCGTCCCCACACGCCGTCTCGTGCCAGATGCAGCCGGCGTCGTCGAGGGTCGTCGCCAGCCGGTAGTCGTTGCACCCCTCGGACGAGTACATCCCGACGACGAGGTAGACGTCGCCGAGCCGGTCGCTGGTCCAGATCACCTGCTCGTCGTCGTCGCCCGACCACGATCCCGCCAGCCGCGCGCCGTCCGCGGCGACCAGTTCGGCGTCGATGTCGCCCGCGGCATGCGTGAAGGCGACATCCACGGTCAGGACTCCGCCTCGGCAGACGCCGATCGCGAACACGTCCGCGTTGCCGGACACCGCGATCGGCACGTCGCCCGGCCCGACCGCCGACGAGTCCGTGGCGCTCGCGACATCGTCGTTCGGCTCGAACGGGTCCAGCGCGTCGCCGCACCCCGTACGGCAGGCGATGTCCGCCGCGCAGTCGGCGTCGTCGCAATCCGCAAGAGCGTCCCCGTCGTCGTCCACCCCGTTCCCGCAGTCCTCGAACGGCGGTACGCAATCCGCCGTGCCCACGCAATCGTCGTCCGCGCAGTCCGTCGCCCCGTCCCCGTCGTCATCCACGCCGTTGCGGCAGCGCTCGACCGCCGGCACGCACACCGGGTCGCCCGCGCAGTCCGCGTCGTCGCAGTCCGTCGCCCCGTCCCCGTCGTCGTCCGCGCCGTTTCCGCAGTCCTCCACCTCCGGCGCGCAGCCCGGGTCGCCCGCGCAGTCCGCGTCGTCGCAATCCGTCGCACCATCCCCGTCGTCGTCCGCTCCGTTCCCGCAGTCCTCCACGCCCGCCGCGCAACCCGGATCGCCCGCGCAGTCCGCGTCGTCACAGTCCGTCGCCCCGTCCCCGTCGTCGTCCGCACCGTTCCCGCAGTCCTCCACGATCGCTGCGCATCCCGGGTCGCCTGTGCAGTCCGCGTCGTCGCAGTCCGTCGCGCCGTCCCCGTCGTCGTCCACCCCGTTGCCGCACGCCTCGGTCACGGACGTTCCGCCGCCGTCGTCGCAGCCCGGAGCGGCCGCGGCCAGCCCCGCGACAAGGAGCGTCGCGGTGATACCCAGCCATCGCATCGTTCGAAAACCTCCCGCGCCGGGCGCCCACCGGCACCCGCACCGCCTACCCCCTCGATCCGCGGAACTGTGGACGCATTCCTGGCGACGCGCAAGCCGGGTGGACGCCGCGCGGTCCGGACGGTATCCTTCCGGCCATGAATGCAACGCGCACGATGCTGGGGCTGGCGCTCTTGGTGACGGTTGCCGGATGCACCGCGTCGAACCCGTTCTACGACGGGGGGGAAGAGGACGTCGACGACGGCGGCACCGACGGCATCGTGCCCGACGAGGGCACCGACGACGTCGGTGACCGCGTCGAGGTCCGGGACGACGGGGCCGACCCGGGCGAGATTCCTCCCGGCGAGGCGGACGGCACGACGGAGGCCGACGTTCCCGTCGAGACGACGGATGAGGACGCCGAGGGCCTCGACGGAGCGGATGCGGATGCCGAGGCCGACGCGCTGCTCTGCGGCAACGGCACGATCGACCCGGGCGAGCAATGCGACGACGGAGGGGGAAACAGCGACACCGTGCCCGACGCCTGCCGCACCGATTGCACCGATGCGCACTGCGGCGACGGCGTCGTCGATGCCGGCGAGACCTGCGACGCCGGCGGCGCCAACAGCGACATCGCCCCCGACGCCTGCCGCACCTCCTGCCTCCCCGCCTCCTGCGGCGACGGAGTCGTCGACACCGGCGAGACCTGCGACGCCGGCGGCGCCAACAGCGACATCGCCCCCGACGCCTGTCGCACCTCCTGCCTCCCCGCCTCCTGCGGCGACGGAGTCGTCGACTCGGCCGAGGAGTGCGACGACGCGTCGGGCTTCTGCGCGACGTGCGCCCTCGCCCCACCCACCGGCTGGGTCGAGTGCGCAGATGCCCTGGGCAACCCCGCCGTCTTCCTGGTGACGGATTGGCCGGGCAACCACGACGCGATCGATTGGCGCGACCACTGCCAATCACTGATCGATGCCCTGAGCCCCGTCGGTTACGCGTTCGAGGGTCTGGGCGCGTTCTACGACCAGAACCTCTGGGACTGCGTCAGCCCGTCGCTCGTCGGCGGTACGAACTACTACGAGGGCCTGACGCAGGATCCAGCCTCCTCGGATTACGCCGAGCCGGCCGGCGGCTGGTACTGGAACGCCTGGAACGGCACGGCCTGGACGAACGTGGCGCCCTATGACGCGGCGAACACCTGGATGGGCGAGGCGTTCGACGACGGCGGCGGCACCGGCGGCGACGCCGAGTGCACGCGTCTGACCGGCGGGCCCGGCACCTGGACCGCCAGCGACTACTCCTGCACGACCAACAACAACTGGTCGGGCATCTGCATGATCCGCTACTAGGTGGAGCGGTGGTGCGGTGGTGCGGTGGTGCGGTGAAGGGCGGGACAAGGCGGGTCCTGGCGTCGTTCGCCACGCTCGCACTCGCGGCCTGTGGACCGCGCTCGTACGGCCCGCGGGTCGTCGTTCCCCCCGCCCCGCCCCCGCCGCCGGTCGTCGATGTGCGACCCGTCGCCGTCACCCCGGTCCTGGTCGTTCCGGTCGAGCCGGAGCCGTCGCCCGCGCCGTTCACCGGATACGACGCCGATGACATCCTCGCGCTCGATCCCGACGAATGCCGGGCCGTGCTGGCCGACTGGGGCGTGACCTGGGAGACCGCGGACGACGCCCCCGAGACGATCGAGGATCCGATCCGGCTCACCGGGCCGGCCGGAGGCGTGCGGTTCCGCGTGCCCGGCGAAGACGTCGCACCGCACGATGTCATCGACTGCCGCTTCGCGGTGGCGCTGGCCGAATGGGGGGCGCAGCTCCACGAGCGCGGCGTGGTCGAGGTCGATGCCTTCGGATTCTGGCGCGGCGGACACCGCGTCGGCAGCCACGTGCGCGACGAGCCGACCCAGCACAACTACGGGCTCGCGATCGACGCCGCGTACTTCGTGCTCGAGGACGATTCGAAGCTCGTCGTGCTCTCCGACTGGGAGATCTCCGGAGGGGAGGACTGGACCTGCGACGCGACCCCCGAGGGCGACGCCGCGGCCCTTCTGCTGGACTTCTTCTGCGCGCCGGCGGAGGCGTCCATCTTCCACGTCTACATCGGCCCCGCGCACGACGCCGAGCACCACAACCACTTCCACTTCGATCTCGGCGGCGGCGGCGAAGGCGGCTGGTTCCTGAACTAGGCCACGGCCAGGACCGGGCGGTGACGAGATCCCGCCGTCCCGCCGCGACGCCGCGCGTTCCGAAGACGAGCCGCCCACCCACTCGTCCCGGACAACCCACTCGACCCGGACAACCTGCTCATCCCGAACAACCTACTCCCCCCCGCCCCGAGCCGCCACGTCGCCCTCGACCCCCGGCTCCTGCACAACGGCTCGATCCTCCAGACGCAGGGCCGTGAGCGTTCCGCCCCAGACGCAGGCCGAGTCCAGCGCGAGGTGGCGCGGCCCGAGGTTCAGGCCGAGCGCGGCCCAGTGGCCGAACGCGATCGTCGCGTCCCCGCTCCGCCGACTCGGGACCAGGAACCACGGGATCGCTCCCGCCGGCGCGCTCAGCGGAGGGCCGGTGAAGTCGAACTCCGGCTCGCCGTTGGCCGCGAGCGTGCGCAGACGCGTCAGCGCCAGAAGCGCGAGCTGCCGGCGCGGCAGCTCGTCAAGCCCCGCCTTCCACCGTCGCGGCGCCGCGCGCCGCGACCTCCCGAACAGCTCCAAGGCTTCCGGCCCGCGGATCGCCCGCTCCACCTCGAGCGCCAGCGCCTCCGCCTCGTCCACCGTCCACTCCGGCAGCAGTCCGGCGTGCACCATCACCACGTCGCCCTCGCGGTGCAGCAACGGCCGCTCGCGGAGCCAACTCAACAGGTCGTCCCGGTCCGGCGCCGCGAGGACCTCGTCCAGCGTGTCCGTCCGCTTGGCGCCTGCCGCGCCAAGCCATCGGGCCAGCAGGTGCAGGTCGTGGTTGCCCAACACCACCGTCAGCCGCTCGCCCAGCCCGCGCGCCCAGCGCAGGACCTCCAGCGACGAGGGCCCGCGGTTCACCAGATCGCCGACCAGCCACAGCCGGTCGGCCCGATCGTCGAACCGGATCCGGGCCAGCAATCGTCGCAACGTCGAATGACACCCCTGGATGTCGCCGATGATCCACGTCGCCATGTCGGGGATTCAACACCGGAGACCAGCGGCAACGGAAGCGGAATCAGCGTCAGTCCACCGGCACTGGCAACGTGACGGCGGCGTCGTGTGACCCGATCACCGGCCTGTGCGGGACCCCGTGACCGACCGCCGGGCGCCGGTCTCGACCCGGACCGGGGCGGACCCGCTGCGGCGCTCCGCCGGGTCCGGCGCGGGATCGGATGTCCAGGGCTCCGAGTGACGTGCGCGAGCGGCGCCTAGCGAGCGCAGGGCCCGCCGCCGCTGCAGTCGGGATCCACACAGACGCCGCCCGGGTCGCACCACGTGTCGCAGTGCCCGTCCTCGCCGCAAGCGTTGTCGCCGGCGGACGCACAGTCGGCATCGCAGGGGCACTCGGCATCCGTCGCGTCCGCCATGGCTTCGCAGATGCCGCTGAAGTAGTCGCACCCGCAGGGCGAGGCGCAATCGGGATCGACCCCGAGGCACGCCGGATCCGTGTTGCACTCGCCGTCTGCCGAACAACCGGCCGCGCCGTTGGATGCGATCGCCGCACGGACCGAGACGACGGATCGCAGGCGGGTCCGGTCGATGCCGTGGCCAGGCCGCGCCGCGGACATGGCGGTGAGGGCGCCCGCCGACCTCGGCGGCCCGCCGAGGATCAATCGACGCCCGGGGGCGCCGCTGCATCCGGGACCGCCCCGCCTTCGCCGGACGGCTCCCCCGCCGGCTCGACCGGCTCCGGCGGTGTGGACGGTTCGGGCGGCGTGAACTGGGTCGGCGTGTCGAGCCCGAGCAGCTCGTCGATCCACGCGCCGAAGTCCTCGGCCGGCCGCGCCCCGCTCAGCTCGCGACCGTTGATGAACGTCGTCGGGACTCCCGATACGCCGAGCCGCTCGGCCTCCGCCTCGTCGCCCTCGAGCTGCTTCTTGACCGACTCGCTGCGCATATCCGTCCGGAACTGCTCGACGTCCAGTCCGAGCCGTTCCGCCAGGCGGTAGACGAACTGCGGCCGCTCGCGCAGCACCTCCTGGTTCTCGAACAACGCCGCGTGGAAGGCCCAGAACTTCCCCTGCTTGTGCGCCGCCAGCGCGGCCAGCGCGTACTCCTCGGCACCCGAGTGCACGACGCGGAAGCGGTAGACGATCCGGATCTTGTCCCCGTACGCCGCCTGGAGCTGGCGCAACACCGGTCCCATGCGCTTGCAGAACGGGCAGAGGTACTCCCCGAACACCACGATCGTGACCGGGGCGTCGGCCGGCCCGAGCCTCGGGCTCCACCCCGGGACCGAAACGTTCTCGACATCCTCCGGCAACGGCGGCGCCGTCGCCTCCTGCGCCGACGCCGGCCCCGCGGCAGGGGTAACGAAAGCCGCGGCGAGCAGGCCGACGGCGAGGATCCAGGTGCGCTTCGTGGTCCTGTTGGCAAACATGCGCCCTTGGATAGCAGATCCCCGCCCCGCATTCACCCCCGAGACGTCCGGCCGGAAACCAAGAACCAAGAACCAAGAACCAAGAACCCCAAGCCCATCACCGATGGGCGGGCAGGACGACCTCGAAGACCGCCCCCTCCCCCGCCTCGGAGAAGACCCGGATCTCCCCGTCGTAACGCTTGACGATGCCGTAGCAGATCGACAGCCCGAGCCCCGTTCCCTGGCCGGTCGGCTTGGTCGTGACGAACGGCTCGAACAGCCGGTCGCGCACCGACTCATCGATCCCCGGCCCGTCGTCGCGCACCGACACCGTCACCTTCTCCCCGTCGACGCTCGTGGTCAGCCACACGTTGCCGCCGCCGCCGCGCTTCCCGAGCGCATGGATCGCATTGCTGATCAGGTTGATGAAGACCTCCTGGAGCTGCATCTCCTCGACCGCGACCCGCGGCAGTCCGGTGCCGTACTGCCGGTGGATCGTCGCCTGGGCCAGCCGCGCCTCCTTCTCCAGGAACGGGAGGATCTCGTCGAGCGACGCGTTGACGTCGGCGGCCTCGATCCGCGCTTCCGTCTTGCGGGCGAACGAGAGCAGGCGTCGCGTGATCTCGCGCACGCGCTCGACCTGGCGCAGGATCTTCGGCAACCCGCCCCGTACCTCGGTCATCGTCGCGGCGTCGGCCGGCGCGTCGGCGGCGACGGAGTCGAGGTACCCCGCGATCTCGCCGATCACCGCCAGCGGGTTGTTGATCTCGTGCGCCACTCCGGCGGCCACCCGCCCCACCGCCGCCATCCGCTCGGACTGCAGCACCTGTGCCATCAGCGCCTTGCGTTGCGAGATGTCCTTGTTCATCGCCACCGTGCCGATCAGCGTCCCCTCGGCGTCCCGCAACGCCGACATCGTGACCGAGACCGGAAGCAGCGTGCCGTCCTTCCGGCGCATTTCGCCCGAGTCGTCCTGCACCGATTTCCCCGCCCTGACCATCCGCAGGAACTCCGCCCGGCTCGCAGGGTCGGCGTACAACGGCTCGTCCGAGCGGCCGACCACCTCCTCCGCGGCGTAGCCGAGCGATCTCTCGGCGCCCCGGTTGAACGACTGGACCCGGCCGTCGATGTCGGTCGTGACGATGATCACCGGCGAGTTGTCCATGATGTCCTGCAGCCGCTTCCGCGTCTCCAGGAGCTGGTTCTCGGCCTCCTTCTGCGCCGTGATGTCCATGGACAGCCCGCACAGCGCCGTCGGCTGGCCGGCGGCGTCGAGGATCGGGAACTTGATCGTCGACAGGAAGACGCGCCGCCCCCCGAGCTGCACCTCGACATCGACCGTCACGGCCGAGCCGCGCCGCCAGGTCTCGCGGTCTCCGCGCGACATCTCGTCCGCCGCCTCCCGCGGGAGGAACTCATGGTCCGTCCGGCCCAGGATCTCGGCCGCGGGCCGGCCGAAGAGCGCGCAGGTCGCCGGGTTGACGTCCACGTACTGGCCCGCGCGGTTCTTGACGTACGTCGCCAGCGGCGCCAGCTTCGTGAACTGCTGCAAACGCACCTCGGTCGTCCGCAGGTCCTCCTCCAGCCGGATGCGCGCGGTGATGTCTCGCGTCATCTCGATCAGGCCCACGACCTTGCCATCCGCGGACTTGAGCGGCGCCCCGACGATCGCCGCGTATCGCGTTTCCCCGTCCGGCGCGAAGTGTTTGCGCACGATCGACACCGGCTGTCCCTCGCGCGCCACCGCGAAGAACGGGCAGTCCCCCACCGCCACCTGGCAGCCGCCCCGCGTGATCTGGTCGACCTCGTAGCAGTGCCGCCCCCGGATCTCCTCGATCGTGATCCCATTGTCGACCAGGAAGGTCGCGTTGGCGTCGCGCACCACCAGGTCGGCGTCGAGCACCAGGATCTCGTCGGGGATGCTGTCCAGCACCTCCGCGATGCGCCGGCGCTCCGCCTCGTCCCGCTGCCGCATCTCGGTGCGCTGCCGGATCACCGCCTCGACCACCTGGTTCAGCTCCCAGAACAGCCGGGCGCCGAAGTGGTCGATCAGCCGCACGTGGCGCGGCCGCGTCCGCTCGATCTCGTCGCGCAGCTCCACGCTCCCCGTCAGCTCGATGAGCACGTCCAGGTCCGGGATGCGGAACAGCTCGCGGTAGTCGGTCGTCACCAGCGGCACGGCCAGCTCCCGCGCCGCGCGCATCCCCGGCCCCTGCGGGTCGACGCCGGCCACCCCCAGGATGCGCAGCCGGAACCGTCCCAGCGTGTCGTTGGCGACCATCTCCAGGAACGAGGCGCAGCCCTTGCCCCCGCCGACGATCGCCGCCGCCAGCGGACGCCCCGCGACCGGCCCGCCCGCTCCCTCGTTCACGACAACCCGAACTTCCGGCGCAGCGCGTCGACGCGGACCACGATGTCCCGTGGACTGGCGCCCGATGAGGCGATCTCCTGCATCTCCTCGCGGAAACGCGCCATGATCTGCCGCTCCTTCTCCGCCGCCGCCTCGCGCAACGCCTGCACCAGCTCCCCGTGGTCCGCGGGCTTCTGCAGGAACCGGAACGCGTCCTGCCGCCCGCTCTCCAGCGCCGTCTGCAGCGAACCGTGCCCCGTCAACACCACCGTCTGCAGGAACGGCCGCTTCTGCTTGATCAAGCGCTGCACCTCGATGCCGTCCATCCCCGGCATCTTGAGGTCGACGACCGCCACGTCGAATTCCTCCGCCTCCACCGTCTCGAGCGCCAGCCGCCCGCTCGTCACCGCCCGCACCGTGAATCCCTCGCGCAGCAGCCGCTTCGACAGGTACTCGATCAGTTCCTCCTCGTCGTCGACCAGCAACACGCGGATCTGCTTCTCCGACATCGCGCCCACCCTCCCTGCCGCCGACACGCTTCCCGCGCGGCTCCGCCGAACCTACCACCCGCCCGCCCGGGGCGTCCAACGGCCGCGCGCGTCCGGACTACCAGGGCTTCTTGGCCAGGATCTCCTTGATCTCCTCGGCGGCACGCCGCTCCACCAGGATCGCCTTGCGCGCGCTCGCCTCGCCGATCCGCTCCAGGAGCTGCTCCAGGTCCGCCGGCTTCTCGACGAAATCCAGCGCGCCGAGCCTCATCGCCTCGACGCCCGTCTGCACCGTCGCGTGCCCCGTGAGCAGGATCACCTGCACCTCGGGGCTCGACTCCCGCAACCGACGCAAGGTCTCGATCCCGGACAGCCCCGGCATCGACAGGTCGAGCACGATGGCGTCGAACGACCTCGCCGCCGCGCGCGCCACCGCCGCCTCGCCGTCCGCCGCCGTCTCCACGCGCAGCCCCCGCGCCTCCATCCGCTCGGCCAACGCCCGCGTGAACTCCTCTTCGTCGTCCACGAGCAGCACCCGATCGCCCGACATCCCCTCCTCCTCGCCTCGCCTACGCTCCGCGCGTGCCCCGCGGACCGCCCTCCCCTGCCGGACCCGCCCCCGGCGCCGCGGGCAGCCGCAGGCTCACGTGTCCAGGCTGTCCGGGTTCCAGCACCGTGTCAAGACGGGCCCCGTGACGGGCCGCCACCTCGATCGCCTCCGCCAGCAAGGCCGGCCACGCCGCGTCCGCCGTCGGAGCGCACTCGGCGACCTCCAGCCGCACGACCGCTTCCCCCGCGTCCTCGATCACCCGGACCTCGACGCCGCTCCCCGGCTTCGCCCGGGCCAACGCGAGCCCCAGGCTGCGGTGGAACAGGTGCAGGAACTCGAAAGCCCCGCCGGGCAGCCGGAGCGGCGCCTCCGCGGCCACCGTCGCCAGCGCGACCTTCCGCAACCGTGCCGCCCGCTGGCCCAGCGCGACCGCCAACGAGAGCACTTCGCTACCGTCCAACCCGCCGGTCGGACCGTCGACGCTGTGCGCGAACCGGTTGAGCAGCCTGACCTGCTCCTTCCCGCGCGCGATCTGCGCGCTCACCCGCTCCAGCACGGCCCGCAACCGCGCCCCGTCCGCCCGCACGTCCGCCCGCTCGGCCGCGGCCACCACGTCCCCGATCAGCCCGGCCAGCTCGTTGATGATCGCCAGCACGTTGTTGATCTCGTGCGACAGCCCCGCGCTCGCCGCGCCGAAGAAGGCGAGCGCCGGCTCCCGGTCGGCCGTGCCGTCGGGCGCGTTCATCCGGGCTTCCCCCCCCGCGCGGCCGCCGCCGTGACCGAGCGCAGCAGCGCATCGATGCTCACGGGCTTCATCACGTAGTCGAACGCTCCGAGCCGGCGGCCCTCCTCGGCATCCTCCTCCGAGCCATGTCCGGTGAGGAAGATCACCTCGAGCTGCGGCCGGCGACCGCGCAGCTCCTCCGCCACCTTCAGGCCGCCCAGCCCCGGCATCTTGACGTCCACGACCGCCACGTCGTAGGCCTCCCGCCCGACCGCCTCGATGGCCTCCCGCCCGCTCGTCACCCCCTCGGCCGCGATCCCTCGCAGTCGCAGGCGTTCCACCAGCGCCCGGACCAGCTCCTCCTCGTCGTCCACGATCAACACCCGCATCGCACGCACCCCGCCTCTCCGGCTCACGCGTATACCTTGCGCACCGGCAGCGTGACCGACACCACCGTTCCCTCCCCGACCTCGCTGCGCACCGCGATCCGCCCGCCCAGCTTCTCCACGATGCCGTAGGTGATGGAAAGCCCCAGGCCCGTGCCCTGGCCCTTCTTGGTCGTGAAGAACGGCTCGAAGATGTGCGCCAGGTTCTCCGCCGGGATTCCGACGCCGTTGTCCTCGATCTCGATCGCCACCTGCTCGTCCGGCGCCGCCGTCACCGCGAGCCGGATCCGACCCCCCTGCTCGACCGCCGCGAACGCGTTGTTCAGGATGTTGAGGAACACCTGCTGGAGCTGCCCCCGGTCGCTCTCGATCGCCGGCACCCCCGGTGACGCCTCCACCTCCACCTTCACCCCGCGGTACGACGCCTCCTTCTCCAGGAACCCCAGCACCTCCCGCAACAGCAGGTCAACCTCGATCCGCTCGTGCCGCACGTCCATGTGCTTGGCGAAGCCGAGCAGCCGGTGCGTGATCCGGCTGCAGCGCTCGACCGAGCCGAGGACCGAGTCGGCCAGTCCGACGAGCTTCTCCGGCGACGGCGGCTCGGGCGACATCGTCAGCAGGTCCTTCATCAGCCCCGCCTTCTCGCCGATGATCGCCAGTGGGTTGTTGATTTCGTGGGCCACGCCGGCGCCGAGGCGCCCGATGGCGGCCATCTTGTTGGTGTACTCCATCTTGTGGAACACCGCCGCCCGCCGCACGTCCGCCTCCCGGATGCGGTGGACCATCAGCCGCGTTCCCCAGGCGACGACCGCCGCGATGAGCACGACGCTGATCACCAGGAACAGGACAAGGTTGCGCCGCAGCGCCAGCCAACTCGCCTGCCGCGTCCCGGGCCGTCCCAGCTCGATCACGATGAACGGCGAGCCCTCGACGTAGGCGTATCCCAGGATCAGCGGCTCGCCGCTCGCGTCCTCCGTCTCCACCACCTGCGCCTCCGGGGCATACGGCGGCACCGCCAGCCGCCAACGCCCGAGCACCGCGCCGTAGTGCCGGGACGGCGTCTGGAGCACCCCCTCGCGGTTGATGACGAAGGCGTCACCCGCGTTCCGCGGATCGTCGGCCACGAGCTGCCGGTTGAACAGCTCCGTGTCGATCGTCGCCCGCAGGATCCAGGCGCCCGCCGGCGCCGTGTCCCCCTTCACCGCCACCACGAAGTGCGGGAAGTTGCGGTAGCCCATGAACACGTCGCTGACGTAGACGCCCCGCACCCGCACGGCGTCGAACCAGTCCTGTCCGCGGTACTCCTTGCCCTGCAGGTCGTACGGCCCCGCATACGCGACCTGGCGGCCGGTCTCGTCGATCAGGCCCAGGTCCACGAAGCCGCCGAACGAATGCTTCATGTTGGCCAGGACCACGCCCAGCTTCGCGGGATCCCGCAGGTCGTCCAGCGGGCGCTCGCGAATCACCATCCCCAGGGCGGAGAGCCGCTCGGCGAGGATGAACTCGAGCGACTTCTTCGCGTTGCCCACGAGCCGCGCGATGGGCCGCGTCATCTCCGTGTGGAACGCCTCCTCGTACTGGAGGTAGTTCACCACGGTCATCACGATGAGCGGCAGGATCGCCGTGAGGGCGATCGCGATCGTGGCGGACACGAACAGCCGGCGATAGCGGCGCTCGTGCAGCAGCGGCTCCGGGGACCGCTCCCCCGCCGCCTTCGTGCCGACTCCGTGCGCCATCGCGGGCCTACTTGGCTTCGCCGATCTTCCGGTAGGCCGCCTTCATCGTGTCGGCCAGCACGTCCACGTCGACCGGCTTCTCGAGGTATGCGAACGCTCCCAGCTCCTTCGCCAGCTCCGCCTCGGCCGGCGAGCCGTGACCGGTGAGGATGATGACCTCGGTCGCCGGGTGGTCCCGCTTGACGCGCCGCAGCACCTCCAGGCCGTCGATGCCGGGCATCTTGAGGTCCAGCACCATCACCTCCGGAGCGTCGTCCTGGAAGATGGCCAGCGCCTGCTCGCCGTCGTACGCGATCGCCGACTCGATGTTCCGCGTCTGCAGTCGCTCGGACAACGTCTCCACGAACTCCTTCTCGTCGTCCACGAGCAGGATCTTGGTCGGCAGGAAATCCGCCTTGGGATAGATGTTCGGCTGGCTGAAATGCGGACCCACCTTGGTCGTCACGCTCTTGACCCCCGGCACGCGCGAGGCGATGCGCACGAGCTCCCGCTCGTGGTGCTCCAGACGCATCACGTAGCGGTTGATCGTCAGGAGCACCGCGTCGCCGTCGGCCGTCACGTCCACGTCGTGCCCCTCGTCCACGAGCGTCACGTTGACGCGGCAGGACAGCAGGAAGTCGTCCATCGCCTTGCGCGCCAGCGGCGTCGTCCGCAGCGCCGGCTTGGCCGCGTTCTCCGCGATCAGCTCCACCGCCCGCTCCACCGGCGTCGCGTCCATCGGCAGCACGATGTCGTACTGCCCGGCGCTCCACGGGCCCAGACCCGACAGGTGCAACGTCCACTGCGCCGCCGCCTCGTCGTCCCTCGCCAGCAGCTTCTCCGCCTCGCGCACCGTCACCCCCAGCGCCGCCGCCGCCGTCGCCGCCCGGTGCTCCAGCTTCGCCACCAGGCACACCCGCAGGACGTGGGTCAGGCTCCGCGGCAACAGGTGGCTGGCAAACCCGTGGTAGGCCACGCCGTCCGGCTGCACCAGCTCCGCCAGGCCGAACTGCAGGTACGCGATGCCCCGCTCCTTCTCCCGCGTCAGCCGGTTGAACACCGACCGCGTGCCGTGCATCGCGCGATCGAGCCGCTCCGCCGAGAGCTGGAAGCGCCGCGCCGCGTGCGCCAGCAGCACCGCGTTGTCCACGACCTTGACGCCGAGCCGCTCCGCCACGCCGCGTACGACCTCCTCCGAGCGGCAGTGCGTGGCACCGAAGACCGTGATGACCGCCATGGCTCTCCCTTCGTGCTCGTCGAGCCTACGTCACCCCCGGTCGCCCAGGCAAGTCGGCCCCTCGACCGGCGCAGGGCAGGCCGGTCGGCGGTCGCGCTTTGATCCGCGGCGCGGATCGGGTCTATGAATGCGCGCGACGCTTCCGGGGGGACGCGCCGGGAGGAAGATGTCGACCCTGTTGCGGCTGCTCCCTTTCCTTCGCTGGTTCCGCGGCGGCTACACGCGCGCCACCCTCCGCGCCGATCTCGTCGCCGGCGTCACCGTCGCCCTCGTCCTCATCCCCCAGTCGATGGCCTACGCCCAGCTCGCCGGCCTCCCGCCGTCCTGCGGACTGTACGCCGCCTTCCTCCCGCCGATCGTCGCCGCCCTCTTCGGCTCCAGCTACCAGCTCGCCACCGGCCCCGTCGCCGTCGTCTCCCTCATGACCTCCGCCGCCCTGGCTCCTCTGGCCACCGCCGGCAGCACCGAGTACGTCGCCTACGCCCTCCTCCTCGCCCTCCTCGTCGGCGCCTTCCAGTTCGCCCTCGGCGCCCTCCGTCTCGGCCTCGTCGTCAACTTCCTCTCCCATCCCGTCGTCAACGGCTTCACCAACGCCGCCGCCCTGATCATCGCCACCTCCCAGCTCTCGAAGCTCTTCGGCGTCACCGTCGACGAGGGGCACCATCACTACGAGACGGTCTGGCGCGTGATCGTCGCCGCGACGCACTACGTGCACTGGCCGACCGTCGGCATGGCCGCCCTGGCCTTCGCGCTCATGATCGGCCTGCGCAGGGTCGATCGGCGGATCCCGGGCGTCCTCGTCGCCGTCGTGGTCACCACCGTCCTCTCCTGGGCCGTCGGCTTCCAGCACGACGAACACACCGCGCTCGGTTCGGTCGAGTCGCCCGAGGCGCGCCGGACCGTGGCGGAGTTCAACCGGCTGACCGCCGAGAAGAACGACCTGGAGAAGCTCCGCGCCCGGCCCGCCGCACTGCCACCCGGCCACCCCGCCTCCGGCGGGACCGTCTGCACCGCCTGCCACGCCGAACGCTCGCTGGTCGCGGAACCGCCTGCCGGCGTCGACCTCGTCGCCGCCGTGCCCGCTCGCGTCCTCCCCCTGCACCAGCGAGCCGGCCTGATCGATGCGCGCGTGGCCGAGCTGACGGCCTCGCTCTCCGGCCTGCGCGAGGAGCTGCGCGGAATGCGTTTCGCCGCCGCACGCGACGCGTCCGGGGGGCTGCGCTTCTACCCCGCCGGCGACGTTCCCGAAGGGCAGGCCCGGCTCGACGGCACCTGGAGGCTCCGCGTCGGCAACGGGAAGCTCGAAGAGAGCAAGCTCGTCATGACCGGCGGGGGCGCGGTGATCGGCAAGGTCCCCGCCGGCCTTCCCGGCATCTCGCTCCCCGGCATCGACTGGAACGCCGCCCCGCGCCTCCTCTTCGCCGCCATCGTCATCTCGCTCCTCGGCTTCATGGAGGCGATCTCCATCGCCAAGGCCATGGCCGCACGCACCAAGCAGCGCCTGGACCCCAACCAGGAGCTGATCGGCCAGGGTCTGGCCAACGCCGTGGCCTTCGTCTCCCAGGGCTACGCCGTCTCCGGATCGTTCTCCCGCTCGGCCGTCAATCTCCAGGCCGGCGGCGCCACCGGCCTCTCCAACGTCGCCGCCAGCGTCGTCGTCGGCGTCGCCCTGCTCTTCCTCACGCCGGTCCTCTACCACATGCCGCAAGCGGTCCTGGCCGCCGTGATCATGATGGCGGTCGCCGGCCTGCTCAACGTCCACGGCTTCGTCCACGCCTGGAAGGCCCGCCCCTTCGACGGCGTCACCGGCGCCGTGACCTTCGCCGCCACCCTCTACGTCGCACCGCACCTGGAATGGGGCATCTTCACCGGCGTCGCCCTCTCCCTCGGCGCCTACCTCCTCCGTACGATGCGGCCGCGCATCGCCGAGCTGTCCCTGCACGCCGACGGCTCGCTGCGCGATCTCGTCCGCCACAAGCTCGGCCGCTGCGAGCACATCGCCGTCGTGCGCTTCGACGGCCCGCTCAACTTCGCCAGCGTCAGCTACCTGGAGGACGAGGTCCTCAAGATGGTGTCCGAGCTGCCGTCGCTCCGCCACGTCGTGCTGGCCGCCCACAGCATCAACGAGATCGATGCCTCCGGCGAGGAAATGCTCGCCAACCTCGTGGAACGCCTCCGCCGGACCGGCTACGGCGTGTCCTTCAGCGGCATGAAGGACCAGGTCCTCGATACCCTCCAGCGCACCCGCCTGTACGAGAAGATCGGCGACGCCAACTTCTTCAGCACCGAGGCGCTGGCGGTCTCCGCGATCTTCGCCGCCGCCCATCTCAAGTCGCAGGAGAAGGACTGCCCGTTCGAGCCGCTCAAGCCCCGCGTCCCCGAGCTGTCTCTCCACGCTGACGGGTCGCTGCGCGACGCCCACCGCCACCACCTGGCGACCTGCCGCCACATCCTCGCCCTGCGCTTCGACGGCGCCCTCACCGTCGCCTCGTCGCACTACCTCTTCGAGAAGATCCTGGAGCGCGTCGTGGCCATGCCCGAGCTGCGCCACGTGTTCGTCGCCGGCCATGGCATCACGGCCATCGACCCGGCGGGACTGGAGATGCTGCGCGAGCTGACCGACTACCTGCGCGCCCAGAAGCTCCAGGTCTCCTTCAGCGGCTTCAAGGACGACGTCCTGGACGCCCTGCGGCAGAGTCTCGTCCACGACGTCATCGGCGCCGCGAACATCTACTCCACCCAGGCCCGCGCCCTCGCCGCCATCCATGCCCGCGCGCACGAAGGCTCCGCCGAGAGGGAGTGCCCCCTGACCCACGTCGTACCGCATCCCGACAGCCACCGCGGCGAGCGGTAGAAGAGGCGACGCGGCCGCGAGTCGGGCGAGACCTTCCGCCAGGAGTTCCGGATCGCCCCGGCGTCCGGTGTCGCCCCGCGGGACGTCCGAGACGGATTCCCCGCCGCCAAGGCAGGTTCGCCGCCGCAGGTCCGCTTGACGACGGTGCGCGATGTTGCGAAGGTGGCACGATGGCGTCCCGCGCGATGAAAAAGGCGCCCGAGCGGGAGACGCGGCCGCGTCGCGGCTCCGCCCCGAAGCCGCGTGCGGCGTTCCTCCGCCGCGCGGCAAGCGGACCGCGGCTCGAGCACCGCCGGCGCGTCCTGCTCCTTTACGCGCCCTCCTCGCAGCCGCCGCGGAACTACGCCTACGGCCTGGGCCTCATCGCCGCCGTCCTGACACGGGCGGGCCACCGGGTCGACTTCGTGGACGGTTACTTCACGACGCCGCGCGAATTGGACCAGCGGCTCCGGGCGGCGACCTACGACGTGATCGGATTGTCGGGAGTCATCACCACCTACGCCTGGCAACGCGCCGCCGCCCGGGCGGCACGGCGAGCGCAGCCCGGGGCCGCCATCGTATCCGGCGGGGGGCTCGCCAGCGCCGTGCCCGTGGAACTGTTGGAGTTGATCCCGGAGCTCGATGCCTGCTTCGTCGGGGAAGGGGAGCGCAGCGCGGCGGAGTTTCTGGAACGCCGCGACGGCGACTGGTCGGCGGTCAAGGGCATCGTGTGGCGGGACGGTCCCCACCTGCGCACGAACCTGCCGGCGGAGTTCATCCAGGACCTGGACGGACTGCCGGATCCCGACACCACGCTGCTGGCCATCGAGCGCTACTTCTTCGACCCGCCCTCCCAGGACGGCGCCGGCCACGCCGTCGAACGGCGCCTGCAGACCCAGCTTGCTCGCGGTTGTCCGTTCCAGTGCGACTTCTGCGCCAACAGCTTCCTGCGAAAGCAGGTCCGCCGCCGCTCGGACGAACACGTACTGGCCGAGATCGGTCGCGCGGTGGAGCACTTCGGGGTGAACACCGTGTTGTTCGTGGACGACTCGTTCATCCTTCGCCACGACGACACCCTGCGCTTCGTGACCGAGCTCGGACGGCGTCGTTGGGACCTGAAGTGGGGAGTCGCGGCGCGCGTGCGCGGCGTATCCCCGGAGCTGTTGGCGGCCATGCGATCCGCCGGATGCCGGGGCATCGCCTTCGGTTTCGATTCGTTCCATCCCGAGACCCTCCGTCGGATGGGGAAGCACACCTCGCCGGAAGACAACATCCGGGCCTTCCAGCTCTGCGTCGAGGCGGGCATCCCACCCATCTCGAACCTCATCATCGGCTACGACAACGAGACCGAGGAACACCTGGAAGAGGACTTCCGCCAGCTCGAGCGCCTGATCGCCTGGGGCCGCTCGCTCGCCTCGCCCGAGCAGCGGCGCCTCTGCGCGCAGGGCGTGCGAAGCTTCCGACCGATCAACTTCGCGACGCCCTATCCCGGCACCGCGCTCTACCAGCGCAATCGCCATCGGCTGCCGTCGCTGGAGGAGTGGCTCCTGCTGTTCTCCGGGCGCAACATGAACGAGCTGCTGGTGAACATCTCGCAACTCCCCGACGAGGTCCTGGTCGAGCACCACCGTCGACTGCTGGACCTCGTGAGCCGGTGCACCCTCTGACCCGGCTGGACGACTCCGATCCCGCGCGAGAAGGTGCGACGGACGCGACACGTCCGCTGCTGGAGTCCGCAGCACGGCGCGGGACCGCGAGCGCGGCGAAGCTTGTACCCCGGCCTTGCTTCGTGTACCCACCCTCCCGGTACGGGGCGCATGCGTCCCCGGGGAGGTCCACGATGGGTCTGTTCGACAAGCTCAAGGGTGCGGTCCAGGCGGTCACCGGCGGCGCGGCCACCGTGACGATCGAGTACCCGCAGGCGTTGCTCCTGCCGGGCCAGCCGCTCCGCGTGCGCGTCACCGCCACGTCCAAGGGCCGGGAGGTCAAGTCCGGCGGCTGCTTCATCGACGTCGCGGGCACCGAGACCGCGCAGGTCCGCAACGCGATGCCGACCGGCTACCACGGCTCCGAGCCCGGTCAGAAGGTGCCGGTGGACGCCAGCGACTCGGGCGAAACCTTCCACCAGGCGTTCCAGATCGCCCCCGCGTTCGTCCTCGGTTCGAACGAGACCAAGGTCTTCGAGGGCGCGTTCCAACTCCCACCCGGCGTACAGCCCAGCTTCCAGGGCAAGCTGTGCTCGCACGCGTGGACGCTGCGCGGCCGCATCGAGGCGTTCGGCAACGACCCCGATTCCGGCTACCTGCCGTTCCGCGTCGGCCTCGCCCAGTAGCCGGGACCCGCCGGGCCGGTGACGCCGGACTCCAGCCTGAACCGGGCCTCCTTGGGGACTGCCGGACTGTCAGTCTCTTCCTGACACCCTGGCAGTCCGGCCTGACCGCGCGCTACGGCGGCGTCGGCCAGAACCTACGCAACGGCCGGGCCGGCGACGACCGACCCTGCCACGGATCGGGCAGTTGCCGCGGCTACGGCTCGCGCGGTCGAAGACACGAGCATCAACGACACGACACCACCCGCGATGGTCCGGACATTGCAGTGAACGACACCTTCACCCGCTGGGAGGGGGAAGGAGGCAATGGGATGTACGGAGGCAGAGGCATGCGGGCGGCGCTGGTCGTGGCAGCCGCCGTGACGGTGGCCGGCGGCGTCGCCGTGGCGAGAATTGCACTTGGCGGCGCGGAGGCCGACAGGTCCGCGCTCCAGGCGATGTTCGACGCCTGCAAGGCGGAGAGCGCCCCGTTCCGGGACGAGTACGACTCGATGGCCGGCTGCACGACCGCCACGGCGACGTTCAACGCCGGCCGAGGACAGGCCAAGACGCTCGTCGACTCCTTCTCCACCGGCAACGTGGACGTCGGCGACCTCGAACAGATCCCGTCCAGCCCGCCCGCGGAACATCCGGGTGCGACCACGCGCTGCCAGGTGATCAAGCACTTCCTGGCCGAGTACATGTACCGCGCACATCACCCGGGCGCCGAGTTCGAGGAGTGCCACAAGGCGGGGATCCAGGGCGAGAACGAGATTCGGAACGCGCGCGGCCAGGCCGGACGCGCCAACGGGGCGACCATCGACGCCAGCGGCCGGGTCGTCATCAGCTACGACGACGGGCAGACCGAGACCTGGACCCTCGACGCCACCGCCAACATCACCGGCATCAGCTACGGAGGAGCACCATGAACGCGCCATCGAGCCGCAATCCGGTCCTGAGCCGCGGTCTCGTCCGCCTGGGCACGGCGCTGGCGCTCGCCGCCACGCTGGCGGCCTGCGACGACGGCGGGGCCTCCGCCGGTCCCTTCGATTCGGCCGAGCTGAACGCGGGCCGCACGCGCATCGTCGATTTGGCCGGATCAGCGTCGGTGGTCTTTGCCGGCTCGGTCCGCAGCGTCGGCACGGCACCGGCGAGCTGGAGCGGCTTCGCCGCCGCGCGGCAGACCGTGGACTACGACGTGACCGCGGTGCTCGCCGGCGCCCACGCCGACCCGACGATCGCCGTGGCCCATCTGGTCGTGGAGGACTCGCGACAGGCCGCCTCGGACACGCCCGGCTTGGACCCGACACTCTTCGCGATCGGCTCCGCGCTGATCGTCTTCGCACGGCAGTCCGTCGACGGGTCCGGGTTCGAAGACGCCAGCGAGAACTTCAGCGCGATCCCCGACACGCCCCGGAACCGCGAAGCCGTGCAGTCCCTCCTGCCCTGATCCTCGCCGACGACTCCCTCCGAGCCGGCAACGACTGCCGAGAAATCCGTGGTGACGCCGTGCAACGTTGAACCCTGCGACGGCCTCGCCCGGGGCCGATCCGGTGGGTCCGGCAGGACCGCGCCAAGGCGGGCTGCCTGCCTCTGGCGCCGTCCGCAGACCGACGACTCCGAACCGGGAAGCAGAGGACAGCCGCACCCCGCCCTCTCTATTCGCGGGATTGGCCGGGCGACAGCTCATGACGTCGTTGGAGAGAGATGCTAGAGGTACCGCGCTGTTGAATCCCGACACACCGTACGCCGAAAATCGTGCCGTTGATCTTCCGCAAGTCGACCCTTGACAGGGACGAAGACGCGGGTGTATAGGCGGGGAACCGTTTGGAGGGAAGCGGTGCGGTCCGGTCCCGGGCCGTGGAAGTCTGGCGGGTAGGTACATCTGGAGGTCGAAAGGAGATCCAATGGCAGACCAACCGAAGGACAACAAGACGCCGATGCTTGACGAGCTGGAGAAGGGCAAGTGGCCGAGCTTCGTCAGGGAGATCAAGCGGGCGGCCGAGAAGAGCCCCAAGTCGAAGGCCCTCCTGACGCAGCTCGAGCGCTCCTACCACGACAAGGTGACGCACTGGAAGCACGGCGGGCTCGTCGGGGTCCGCGGCTACGGCGGCGGGGTCATCGGTCGCTACTCGGACCTGGCCGAGGAGCTCCCCGATGCGGCGCACTTCCACACGGTGCGCGTCAACCAGACCTCCGGCTGGTTCTACTCGACCAAGTCCCTGCGCAAGATCTGCGACATGTGGGAGAAGCGTGGCTCCGGCCTGACCAACATGCACGGGTCCACCGGCGACATGGTCCTTCTGGGCACGACCACCGACCAGCTCGAGCCGCTGTTCAGCGAGCTCACGGCCGAGAACTGGGATCTGGGCGGGTCGGGCTCGAACATGCGCACGCCGAGCTGCTGCGTCGGTCCGGCGCGTTGCGAGTTCGCCTGCTACGACACGCTGGCGGTGACCTACGACATCACGCAGACGTGGCAGGACGAGCTGCACCGTCCGCAGTTCCCGTACAAGTACAAGTTCAAGATGGCCGGCTGCCCCAACGACTGCGTGGCCAGCCAGGCCCGGTCCGACATGGCGATCATCGGCACCTGGCGCGACGACATCCGCGTCGACCAGGCGGCCGTGGCGGCCTACGCCAAGGCCGGCACCGACATCAACACCGAGGTCGTGGGGCTCTGCCCCAGCAAGTGCATGAACTGGGACGGCAAGGAGCTGAAGATCGCCAACAAGTTCTGCCGCCGCTGCATGCACTGCATCAACGTCCTGCCCAAGGCGCTGCGTCCCGGCACGGACAAGGGCGCGACGATCATGATCGGCGGCAAGGCCCCCATCCTCCAGGGCGCCCAGCTCTGCGCCGTCCTGGTCCCGTTCATGAAGATGGAGCCGCCGTACAAGGAGCTCAAGGACCTGGTCGCCAAGATCTGGGAGTTCTGGGGCGAGTACGGCAAGGGACGCGAGCGCATCGGCGAGCTGATCCAGCGCGTCGGGCTCGGCCAGTTCCTCGAGGCGATCGAGCTGGAGCCGGTACCGCAGATGGTCAACTCCCCGCGGGCGAACCCGTTCATCTTCTACGAGGAGTACTACGAGGCCGAGTAGGACGGACGGGACTCGGAGCCAGGGTTGAAGTCCGCGCCGCGAGGCGCTTGGGATAGAAGAGGGAGAGAGAAAATGGCCGAGACAGTGCAGAAGAGGAAGACGGACATCGGACCGCCGCACTACGAGCAGTTCCTGCATCCGGTGATCAAGAAGAACTACGGCAAGTGGCTCTACCACGAGATCATGAAGCCGGGCGTGCTGGTCCACGTCGCCGAGTCCGGCGACAAGATCTACACCGTGCGCATGGGCTCGCCCCGCATCCTCAGCATCCAGACCCTGCGCTGGGTCTGCGACCTGGCCGACAAGTACTGCGACGGACACCTGCGGTTCACCAGCCGCAACAACGTCGAGTTCCTGCTGGCCGATCAGGCGAAGATCGACCCCCTGGTGAAGGAGATCAACGCGGGCGGGTTCCCCGTCGGCGGCACCGGGCACTCGATCACCAACATCGTCCACACCCAGGGCTGGGTGCACTGCCACTCCGCCGCCACCGACGCCTCCGGCGTCGTCAAGTGCGTGATGGACGACCTGCACGAGCATTTCGTGAACATGAAGCTGCCGGCCAAGCTGCGCGTCGCGCTCGCCTGCTGCCTCAACATGTGCGGCGCCGTCCACTGCTCCGACATCGCCATCCTCGGGATCCACCGCCGCCCGCCGCGCGTCATGCCCGGCCTGGGCAAGATCTGCGAGATCCCGACCACGGTCGCCTCCTGCCCCACCGGCGCCATCGCCCCCAAGATGGTCGATGGCCAGCAGACCGTCGAGATCATCGAGGAGAAGTGCATGTTCTGCTCGAACTGCTTCTCCATGTGCCCCGCACTGCCCATGGCCGATCCCCTCAACGACGGCATCTCCATCTGGGTCGGCGGCAAGCTCTCCAACGCGCGCACTACCCCCGCGTTCTCCAAGCTCGCCATCCCCTACCTGCCGAACAACCCGCCGCGCTGGCCCGAGGTCGTCAACGCCGTGCGCGGCCTGGTCGACGCCTACGCGAAGGGCGCGCAGAAGCACGAGCGCATGGGCGAGTGGATCGCGCGCATCG
>JACRCX010000008.1 GCA_016218815.1 Deltaproteobacteria bacterium | reverse complement strand
GCATTGCAAGATCCCCGCATCATCCCGCGGAAAAACCGCAGACCCCTTGACAGAATTGCGACTGGGGCAGCAGCGACGGCGCTCCTATCCCAGCGTAATCACGAGGTTCCTAGACCGGCAACCGTCGTTTGACGCCGTAGCCCGATTTTGTGGTCCCCGAGCATCAGGCGATCGGTGACATCAAGACAGGCGCCTGGCGACGGGAGTACCTCCTGACCGCCACGGGCTACGCGATGGCGTTCGAGAGCGCTGGCGCGGGTGCGTTTGACCTGGGCGTCATCTACCTGGTTGACACGGACCCGACTTTCCTGACCCAGGGCCATGTGGTCGTCTTTCTGCTGACCGACCAGCTCCGCCGGGAGTTCTTGGATCGACGGGACCAGGCACTCATCGCTGCAACGCCCGGAGCTGCGGAGCCTGTACCTGTTACGAAAAGTCACGACAAGGAGAGATACTGCCCGTCTTGCTCGTACCTCGAGATGTGTTCGGCGCGGGAGGGAGGGCCTCAGGCGTGAAGCTGCGGCACCGAAAGCAGGAGGGGATTCCGGTTCTCAAGCTCCCGCCCGTGCGCCTCCATCCCGTGTTGACTGCGCTTCGGAATCATGAGTTCGACCGCAATGGATTTAAGGGCGAGGTGGTGTCGCTCTTCTCGCGCGACCTTCCTGAAAAGAGCGTCTTCCGGGGCATGGCCGTGCCGAGCCTTCGGGCCTTGGGTCTGATGGTCGGATTCGAGGCGGAACTTCGTCTGTCCTCCGACGGCGCCCTTGTCGTGACTGACTGTGATCAAGGCTCGTTCCGGGCGATGGCGGCGATTCTGGTGGAGATCGAGAGAGAACACGGGCTTGATGGCCCGTGGAGGAGTCGAGCGGCGCAACGCGAGGCCATTGTCAACGCCCTGTGTGCCGTGGATAGCGGTGCTGGGCGTGCCACCGCGGAGACGAGGAGACGGGCTCAGCGCTGGATGGCCTACCTTGAGCACTTCCGAGTCTTCGCAGCTCAGGCGAGCGGGCTTTGTGTGCGCCAGAGACTGGGCGCGCTTGGGCTAGTCTCCTTACAGGAATTCGCACGACGGCTGCTGGAGGCATATCGAACTGCGGTGCCGAATTGCATAGGCGAGGTTGCTGTGCCCGTGGACCAACTGCGACGGGACGTAGGTGCTTCGTTCCTGTCGGACGGAGTGTTTGTGACTCGGCGCAGGTTCGACATGCTACTCGGAAGGGCGCTGGCGCGGCAGCTACGGAGCGTGGACCTACATCGATCCATGGGGGCCGGCGAGCAGTTGTTTCAGTGGCGCGGCGGGGCGTTTGAGGCGCTGAGCTTGCGGAGGGATCGCGATGTCTGACGATAAGTCGTTGGAGAAGTTGTACAAGTTGTCGGCCAATCCGTTCAGCCAGCGTGCGAATCCGGATGCGCCAATTGTCGGCAGGAAGGCGGAGCAAGCGGCATGGACCAAGATCATCGATGACACGACCGGCCAGCGCGGCTCGTCGCTGAATTTCGTCGTCGGGGATTATGGTTTGGGCAAGTCCCATTCCCTGTATCACATCAAGAAGTACTGTGATGAGAAGGACGATGTTGCGTGTGTGTTTCTGAAACTGATGATGGAGGATCCAATCAAGAACTTCGGTCTCGACTTTCCCCGGCGGGTCTTCAAGTACCTGCCGAAGCCCGTGACAGACCGGCTGGCGCGAGCGCGGGCAACGGGTATTCGGCGTGAACACCTGGTGCACTTCAATGTGCTGGCGAAATACGCAGCGCGAGTGTCTCCGTTTCACGAAATCATTACTGGTGGGACGTATTCCGCGGCAGAGGTGAAACGGGCGAGACCTATCCTGGTTCCGAAGACGGCTGAGGTGATGTTCGAGTATCTCACAGTGTTGTTGGTGATGATGCACGAAGTTGGGCTGAAGACGCTGGTCCTGTGTGTGGATGAGTCGGAGTACATCTTCTCCCAGCTGAACGAGAAGAAGGCGGCTCTGGTGTTCAACGCGATACGGGCGCTCTACGACCTGCCGGATACCCCCAACCTGGGGCTGGGCTACTCGATTGCGAACATCGTGTTCTTCTTCGCTATCTCGACGGCGGGCGCCGCAGCGCTGGAGCGGTTCGAGAAAGTCGAGAAGGGACACGGCGGGCCGATCCAGCCGCTGCTGAGTCGGAGGGGGTTCACGATCAGCTTGAGCTTCTTGTCGAAGGCGGAGACGAGGGCGTTGGTGACTGAGTATCTTCACATCAATAGGACGACGGGCAGGCGAGAGGCGAACCCGCTGATTCCGTATGATGATGGGTTCGTTGACTACCTGCATGCGCTGACGCAAGGGCACCCTCGTCACATCATCGAACGGTGCGACTACGTCTTGGTCGATGGTCTTCGGGAACGCGTTGCCCTGCTCACGAAGGCGTACGCGAAACGGGTATTCGAGCAGCGGGGTCTGACGACGTAGGTGCGCGTGCGCGAGCGTGCGGTCTTGGTCGGGCGTGGGGATCGCCGTGGCATTCAGGAGCAGACCGCGACGGGATCGGGGTTGCAGCGCGGGGGTGGGGTTCGATAGGCTTCCGATCGCCGTGATGGAAGTCCTCCCCAGCCGCCGAGCCGTGGTACGCCGACAGCCGGTGTCGACGACGACGGAGCGCCGGGCGCGGGGCGGTGGCCGGCGATGAACGAAGCCGACACCTGCCGGAAGTACGTCGTTCCGAAGCTCCAGGCGGCCGGGTGGGACAACGAGCCACACCGGATCTGCGAGCAGGTCACGTTCACCGACGGGCGCATCGTGCCGGTGGGCCGGAAGGCTCGGCGGCGCGCCGGGAAGCGGGCGGACTACCTCCTGCGCTACCAGGCCGACATGCCGATCGCCGCGGTCGAGGCGAAGCCCGAGTACAAGACCCCCGGCGAAGGGCTCCAGCAGGCGAAGGACTACGCGGAGATCCTCGGGCTCAAGTTCGCCTACTCCACGAACGGCCACGGCATCATCGAGTTCGACTTCACGACCGGCCTGGAACGCGAGATCGACGCGTTCCCGACGCCGGACGAACTGTGGGCCCGCTTGTGCGGAGACCAGCAGCTCGCCCCGGAGCAGGCCGATCGACTGCTGACGCCGAGCTACAGCCTCAGCGGGAAGACGCCCCGATACTACCAGTCGATCGCGATCAACCGCTCCGTGCAGGCCGTTCTCCAGGGGAAACGCCGCATCCTGCTCACGATGGCGACCGGCTCCGGCAAGACGCTGGTCGCCTTCCAGATCTGCTGGAAGTTGTGGTCGTCCCGCTGGAATCGTGAGGGCGTGTATCGCCGGCCCCGCATCCTGTACCTCTCGGACCGGAACATCCTGATCGACGATCCCAAGGACAAGGACTTCGCGCCGTTCGGCGATGCGCGCTGCAAGATCGAGAACGGCGAGGCCAAGCGCGGCCGCGAGATGTACTTCGCGATCTACCAGGCGATCGCCCGGGATGAGCGCCGTCCCGGCCTCTACCGCGAGTACCCGCGCGACTTTTTCGACTTGATCATCGTCGACGAGTGCCACCGCGGCAGTGCCAGCGATTCCAGCAACTGGCGCGAGATCCTCGAGTACTTCGAGCCGGCCTTCCAGCTTGGGATGACTGCGACGCCGCTCCGAAAGGACAACGCCGACACCTACCGCTACTTCGGGAAGCCGATCTACACCTACAGCCTGCGCCAGGGGATCGACGACGGATTCCTCGCGCCCTACCGAGTCCACCGCATCATCACGACCTGGGACGCCGCCGGTTGGCGGCCGAGCCAGGGCGACGTTGATCGCTACGGTCGCGAGATCCCCGACGAGGAGTACCAGACCCGCGATTTCGAGCGCGCCGTGGCCCTTCGCGCGCGAACCCAGGCGGTGGCGAATCACCTCACCGGGTTCATGAAGGCCACCGACCGATACGCCAAGACGATCGTGTTCTGCGTGGACCAGGAGCACGCCGACGAGATGCGCCGGGCGCTCAACAACCTCAACGCCGACCTGGTCCGGAAGCATGCGGACTACGTGTGCCGGGTCACCGCCGACGAGGGCGAGATCGGTCGTGGCCACCTGTCCAACTTCCAGGACGTTGAGCGAACGACGCCGGTCATCCTCACGACGTCGCAGATGCTCACTACGGGGGTCGACGCCCAGACCGTCCAGAACGTCGTCCTCGTGCGCGTCATCAACTCGATGACGGAGTTCAAGCAGATCATCGGCCGCGGAACGCGCGTCCGCGACGACTACGGCAAACTGTTCTTCGACATCCTGGACTACACCGGCTCGGCGACGCGGATGTTCGCCGACCCGGAGTTCGACGGCGATCCGTCCTTCGAGACCGAGCAGGAGATCGACGAGGCAGGTGCGCCGAAGCAGCCCGAGACGGTCATCTATCCCGAGACGGCGGAGGAGGACTTCCCCCTGGACGGCCCGGGCGTCGAGATCCACGAAGCCCCCGGCCCGGAGCGACGGAAGTACTACTTCGACGGCGGCCAGGTCGCGATCGCCTCGCAGCTCGTGTACGAGCTCGACCCCGACGGCAAGCAGCTCCGGGTGATTCACTTCACGGACTACACGGCCGAGAAGGTGCGGACGCTGTTCCGCAACGCCGCCGAGTTGCGCGGCGAGTGGGCCGACCCGACGCATCGTCGGGCCATCATCGAGCGGCTCGCGGAGCGAGGCATCGACTTCGACGAGTTGGCTGCCGCAGCACAGCGCCCCGAAGCCGACCCGCTGGATTTGATGTGCCACCTCGCTTTCAACGCGCCGTTACGCACGCGGCGTGAACGGGCGCAGCGGTTGCGGCGCGAGGAGCGGGAATTCTTCGACCGATTTGGGGCCGAAGCGCGCCAGATCCTCGACGAAGTCCTCGACAAGTACACTGAGCACGGGACGGCGCAGTTCCTCCTGCCCGACGTGCTCCAGTTGCCCCCCATCAACGCGCACGGGACGGTGATCGACATCGCTCGCTGTTTCGGTGGCGAGACCAACCTGCGCGAGGCGGTGAACCGCCTCCAGACGCTGCTGTACGCAGCATGATCGGGTGAACGATGGCGAGAACGAGGAAGCCGAAGGCCGACGGCCAGCCGCAAACGACGGCCCAGCAGCTCGGCAGCGTGATCAAGAGCGCGCGCGACATCATGCGCAAGGACAAGGGGCTGTCGACCGACATCGATCGCCTGCCGCTGCTGACGTGGGCCATGTTCCTGAAGTTCCTGGACGACGTAGAACAGATCGAGGAGTCCAAGGCCAAGATGCGCGGCGAGAAGTACCGCTCGGCGATCGAGCGACCGTATCGCTGGCGCGACTGGGCGGCGGTGCCGGACGGCATGACCGGGCCCGAGATGCTCGCCTTCGTGAACCAGGAGAAGGCCGCACGGCCCGACGGCGTGGAAGGTGTCGGGCTCCTCGCCTACCTGCGCGGACTTCAGGGCGGCAACGGCAGCAGTGTCGCGCGTCGCCGCCGCGTGATCGCCGCGGTCTTCAAGGATATCACGTGCCGGATGCTCTCGGGCTATCTGCTCCGCGACGTCGTCAACAAAGTGAACGGCATCCACTTCCTGGCCCAGGAGGAGCTGTTCACGCTCGGCCACCTCTACGAGACGATGCTCCGCGAGATGCGCGACGCGGCCGGCCAGAACGGCGAGTTCTACACGCCCCGCCCGGTCGTGAGGTTCATGGTCGCCATGACCGACCCGCAGCTCGGCGAGACGGTTCTGGACCCGGCGTGCGGGACCGGCGGTTTTCTCGTCGAGACGTACCGCCACCTGGAGAAGAAGTGCAAGACCGTGGCCGACCGGCGCGCGCTCCAGGAGCGGAGCCTCCTGGGTGGGGAAGCGAAGCCGCTACCGTATCTCCTGTGCCAGATGAACCTGTTGCTCCACGGCCTCGATGCGCCGCAGATCGACCCCGAGAATAGCCTGCGCTTCAAGCTCCTCGAGATGGGGGACGCGGAGCGTGTGGACATCGTCCTCACCAACCCGCCCTTCGGCGGCGAGGAGGAGGCCGGCATCAAGGGCAATTTCTCGGAGAACATGCAGACGGCGGAGACCGCGCTGTTGTTCCTCCAGCTCATCATGCGCCGGCTCAAGCGACCCGGGCACGGGTCCGAGCGCGGCGGCCGAGCCGCGGTGGTCGTGCCGAATGGCACGCTGTTCGGGGATGGCGTCTCCGCCCGGATCAAGGAGCAGCTCCTCAAGGAGTTCGACCTCCACACCGTGGTCCGTCTGCCCAACGGCGTATTCGCGCCCTACACGCTGATCCCGACCAACCTCCTGTTCTTCGATCGCTCTGGGCCGACGAAGGAGATCTGGTTCTACGAGGTCGCGCCGCCCGAGGACCGCAAGAACTACTCGAAGACCAAGCCGATGCAGTTCGAGGAGTTCGCGGCCTGCATGGCGTGGTGGAAGAAGCGGAAGCAGAACGGTCGCGCGTGGAAGGTCCGTGCCGAGGACGTGCTGAGGTACGACGCCGACGGGCGCCTGGTTTCCGTGAACCTCGACCTCAAGAACCCGAGCGCGGCCGAGGCGCTGGAACACCTGCCCCCCGAGCATCTCGCGGACGAGATCCTGGAGAAGGAACGGCGGATCATCGAGATCGTGGAGGATATCAAGCGGCATCTCGCCGAGGGCGGCTCAGGATCATGAGCACCAAGCGGTCGGAGCTGCGCCTTGGCGAGGTTCTTAGGAAAGCGGAGACGTGGATCGAGCTCTCGCCGGAGGAGACGTACAAGGAGGTGACTGTTAGGTTGTGGGGGCGCGGAGTCGTCCTCCGCCGCGAAGTCTCGGGCAGCGAGATCGGTACGACCCGACGGCTTCAGGTCCGACGCAGGCAGTTCATCTTTTCCAGGATCGACGCCCGCAACGGTGCCTTCGGCCTCATTCCACCCGAGCTCGACGGTGCGGTCGTCTCCAACGAGTTTCCCGTCTTCGATGTAGATGGGTCCCGGCTCCTGCCCGAGTTTCTCGGCTGGCTCAGTCGCACGGCGGGCTTCGTGGAGACGTGCAAGGCGGCGAGCGAGGGTTCCACGAACCGCGTTCGTCTGAAGGAGGACCGGTTCCTTCGTCTTCCAATCGCCCTGCCGGACGTCGTCGAGCAGAGCCGCATCGTGACGAGGATCGACCGGGTGGTTGCGAAGCTGGAGGAGGCGGAGCATCTGATCGCGTCGGCGAATGCCGACGGCGCGGACCTCATGCGCGGAGCATTTCGGCTTGTCGCCGCTGATGCCCCCTCGCGCCCGATGCGGGATGTTGCACCCATCGTACGACGAGAGGTCGCCATCAAGGCTGATAGTGAGTATCCCGAGCTCGGGATTCGGTCGTTCGGAAAGGGCACATTCCACAAGCCGGCGATCCAGGGAATTGCGATCGGCCAGAAGCGCTTGTTCATGATCGAGCCGCGCGACCTTCTGTTCAACAACGTCTTTGCGTGGGAGGGGGCCGTCGCCGTTGCGCAGGACAGGGACGCGGGTCGATTCGGCTCCCACCGTTTCATGACGTGCGTGCCCAGGGGCGAGTTGGCGACCGCCGATTTCCTACGATACTTCTTCCTGACGGAGACCGGCTTGGGGCTGCTCGGCACCGCTTCGCCGGGTGGCGCCGGCCGGAACCGCACGCTGGGCGTGGAGGCTCTCGCTGCCATTCCGGTCCCCGTGCCCCCGATCGCAAGGCAGCGCTGGTTCGACCGCTTGCAGGCACTGGCCAGCGAGGCGGCGGCGCACCGGGTCGAGGAGAGTGTGCATCTGGCAGCCGTGGTTCCCTCCCTTCTGGTCCAGGTCTTCGGCGGCGAGCGATGACGGCCATCCAGACGTCGCGTTGAGCGGATGAGATCGCCTGCGCAGAAAGGGACGTCCCGCGTCCCCTTCTGCATACACAGTTGCATCTCTGGCCACCACGGTGCATAGTCCCGCCGCGGTCCTGGACGCAGGAAGGGCCGCGGGGTGGCCCCACATGCATGCGAAACCGCGCTCGCCCAAGGGCAGCCTGGCCGACCTGGTGGACTCGTACCAGGCATCCGGCCGCTACGTGCTCACGCGCGAGCAGGCGCTCACGGCCCTCGGTGTCTCCGACGAGGCGCTGAAGAAGGCCGTTCGGAGGCTCGTGGACAAGCGGCGGCTCGCCGTCCCGCGCCGTGGGTTCTACGTCATCGTGCCGGTCGAGTACCGAGCGGCCGGCGCACCGCCCCCGAGCTGGTTCATCGACGGGCTGATGAAGTTCCACGGCCAGCCGTACTACGTGGGCCTCCTGAGCGCCGCGGCCCTCTACGGAGCGGCGCACCAGCAGCCGCAGGAGTTCCAGGTCGTTACGAACGAGCAGCTCCGGCCTGCGGTGGCCGGCCGCGCGCGGATCCGGTTCCTGACGAGACGCGGCATCGAACGTACGCCCACCACCGCGATCAAGACCGAAACCGGCACCATGATCGTCTCGACGCCGGAGGCGACGGCGCTCGACCTGCTTCGCTACCTGGAGGCCGCTGGTCACCTCGGCAACGTGGCGACGGTGCTCGCCGAACTCGCGGAGCGGCTGGATGCCGGGCGTCTCGGCGATGTCGCGCGGGCGGAGGGCGATCTGGCGATCGCCCAGCGGCTGGGCTACCTGCTCGAGCACGTCGGCGGCGGCGAGGCCGCGGGGGCGTTGGGCGAGTGGGTCGCTGCGGAGAGGCCTCGCTTCGTCGCGTTGCGACCGGGCCGCCCGTCGCGGCGCGCGCCGAAGGACGGCCGCTGGCGCGTGATCGTGAACGAGAAGGTCGAGGCCGAGACGTGATCCCGCGAGCGCACATCACGGACTGGCGGGCGAAGGCGCCGTGGTCCACCGACGCACAGGTCGAGCAGGACCTCGTCGTATGCCGAGCGGTCGTCGACCTCTACTCGGACGGACTCCTGGGCCGCGCGGTCGCGTTTCGAGGCGGGACGGCCCTGCACAAGCTCCATTTCGACCCGCCCGGCCGCTACTCCGAGGACATCGATCTGGTTCAGGTGGCGGCGGGCCCGATCGGCGGCGTCATGGACGCCGTGCACGCCCGTCTGGATCCGTGGCTGGGAAAGCCGCAGTGGAAGCAGGGCCAGGGGCGCGTGACCTTCTACTACCGCTTCGAGTCCGAAACGAAGCCGACCACGCCGCTCAGGCTGAAGGTAGAGATCAACACGCGGGAGCACTTCACCGTCCTCGGCGTGCACGCGAAGCGCTTCCGGGTCGAGAGCCCGTGGTACGGCGGGAGCGCCGAGGTTCTCACGTACGAACTGGAGGAGTTGCTCGGCACCAAGCTGCGCGCCCTGTTCCAGCGGAAGAAGGGCCGGGACCTCTTCGACCTTTCGGAGGCGCTCGCCCGCGTCGCCGCCCTCGACCCCGACAAGGTCGTCACGTGCTTTGTGCGTTACCTCGAGAACGACGGCCTTCGCGTCACGCGCACCGAGTTCGAGCAAAACCTCGCCGCGAAGATCGAGGACAGCGTCTTCCTCAGCGACGCGCCGCCGCTGCTGGCTCTGGGGACGGCCTTCGATGTCGAGGCGGCCTTCGAGCGCGTGAGGAACGGCCTCCTCTCGCGCTTGCCCGGGTAGCCGCCCGCAACCCCTCGATTCTCCAACCCTTCGGGATTTCACGTTCTCGTTGCGTCATGCTTGGGGAGCCTCCGCAAGCCTGCTATGCTCGGTGTTCAGGTGAGGGGATGTCGTTCGGAGCCCGGCCACAGAGTCCGACGTTCGGGTTGCGGAGGCGGGCCTTGCTTGTCCTCGCCGTGGCAGCGATGCCAACGTCGGGAGGGGGCTGCTACGGCTCAATCCCGTCCGAGCCGGATGGCGACGGGTCGCTGGATGACGGGCGAAGGGACGCGGGCCCAGGGGACGACGCCGGCCACCCGTCCGACGCGGCCGACGCTGAGGTCATCCCCGGCGGCAGCGTCTTCTTCGTCCTTCGCCGATCCCCCGATGCCGCATCCTCCGTCTGGGCCACGAGCGCCCTGAACCTTTACGACATCGGGCTCTGGATCTCCGTCTTCCGCGGCCGTGAGGAACTGCACATCGAGCCCGGGATCTGCGACTGGCCGGGGTGCATGTGCGACGAGTGCATCTCCTGCCCGAGAGACTGCGGCGTGCCCGTCTGGTGCGATGCGACCGAGGTCGCTCCCGGTGGTTCCGTCACTCTCCTGTGGGACGGTGTCGAGCACGCCATTGCGACTTGCGGTGCTGCGGCCCAGGACTGCTGGCAACCGGGGCGCGCGACGGATGGCTCCTACGACGCCCGGTTCTGCTGGTGGCCGTCGCACGAAGACACGTCCGCGTGCGAGTCGCCCGTCGTGCGTTGTGCCGACGTTCCATTCACGCTGCCCGACGCGGACGGGATCGTCGAGTACGAAGTGGAGGGAGAGCCATGAATCCCGGAGCGCCAAGCCTGGACGTGGCCCTGGTGGGACGCGAGCAGCCTGGGGACGAGAACCTCGCCCTGCGCTACCTCGCCGCAGCGCTCGCCGAGGCCGGGCATCGCGCGCACATCGTCCCGTTGCTCGGACCCGGGCACCTGGAGACGGCGGTCCGCACCGTCCACGAGTTGCGCGTTCCGGTCGTCGGCGTCTCCATCCCGGACACCGACGTCGCGATCGATGGCTTCGCTTTCGTGCGCCTGCTTCGGCGCCGGGGTCACGTCGGGCACGTGACCTGCGGCGGACCGCTGGCCACGCTCATCCGCAAGGAGATCCTCGCACGGCAGCCCGGATTCGACTCGGTAGTGCGGCAGGAAGGCGAGGTGCCGATCGTCGCCCTGGCCGACCGATTGGCCCAGGGCCGCGCGTGGACCGACGTGCCGGGCATCACCGTGCGCGAAGGCGACGGCCCGCCGGCGCCCGTCGCGGATCTGACGCCGCTGCGGCTGCGCCCCTTCCGCCCCCTCCGTCTGCCGCGGATCCTCGGCGTCCCCGTCGCCCGCATGCTCGCGTCGCGTGGCTGTCCCGGGCGCTGTGCCTACTGCGGACCCGCGGCGCTCCAGCGCGAGGCCGTCGCCGAAGGCCTGCGCGCCGGCATCGATGCGCCGACCCTGGCCCGGCGAGGCGTCGGCGGCACGCGGCGGCGTGCGCCGGGCGACGTCGCCGACGAGGTGGCTGCGCTCCACCACGAGCGCAATGCCAGGTTCTTCGTCCTGCTCGATGACAACCTGTTGGGCGGAGATCCGCCCCGGGCGGCGGCATGGCTCCGCGAGTTGCACGCGGAGTTGGATCGCCGGCGGGTCGGGCGCACCGCGTGGAGCATGCAGCTCGAGGCCGCATCGGTGACGGACGAGGTGCTCCGGGCCGTCGTGGGACTCGGTGCCGTGCGCGTGCTGGTGGGCGTCGAGGCGCTCACCGACGACGGACTGCGGGCGCTGGGTCGCCCGGGAAGCGCCGCCGCGGGGCTCGAGGTCGTCCGGCGACTGCGGACCTCCGGCGCTGTCGCCAACTTCAATGTGCTACTCGTGCACCCGCAGGCCACGGCGGCGAGCCTCCGTGCCGAGATCGAGGCGCTGGCGTCCGTCCCGGAACTGCACTCGGACGCGCTGTCGCTCGCCGTGAACAGCGGGACGGAGTTGTGGCGCCGGCTGTGACACGCCGGCGAGCTGACCGGCGGAGTGCTGTCGTGGCGGCACGAGATGCGCGATCCGGTCGTCCTGCGCTTCCGTTCGCTGCTCGTGCGGCTGCGTCTGCTCGGCATGGGCGTCCACGGGGCGAGCGTCCTGGCGCACGACGTTGCGGTCAACGCGGCGCTCGCCGCGCGGCTCGGCCTCCCCGGATGGGATCCCGCCGTTGCGGCGGAAGCGGACCGCATCGTCACCGGGTTGAACGGCCGGCGCGCTGCGGCGTTCCGCGAGGCGCTCGACCTGGCCGAGGCCGACGTTGATGCAGCCACCCGCACGGAAGCGGCGGCGCGGCTGATCGGCGTGTTCCGGCGCGAGATGCAGGGTTTCTCCGGTCGGCTCGCGACGCTCCAGTCACGGCTCGAGCGCGCCGTCCGGACGGACGCCGGGACGCGCAACCTGTTCTTCCGATCGGCCGTCGCCGCCACGTTCGTCCTCTGCGGCAGCGCGGCGGTTGGCTGCTACGGTTCGCACGGCGAGGAAGGCGAGCGTGACACCGACGTTGCGGACCGCGGCGCCGACGGCGCTGCCGGCGAGGGTGAGGCGGCGGATGAGGCAGCGGTTGATGATGCGGATCGGAGCGCCGAGGACGCGGCAACGCGGGATGACGGGTCGCCGGACGAGGGTGCGACGGACGCCGACGGAGGTTGCACGCTCGACGAACGAAGCGCCGAGACGGTCGCGGTACAGCGTCCGTCGACGTTGGATCTCTGCCCGTCCTGCGTCGACGGAAGCTGGACGAATCCGCCCGCCTGGAACGTCGTGATCGACTCGACCGGTCGCGCCGTGGACGTGGTCGGCGAAGACGGCACCCCCGCGACCGCCGAGATCCGCGCGTGCTACCTCGAGGCGCTGGCGGGCGAGACCTTTCCCTGCCTCGCGGGCGAGGAGGTCTGGCAGATCTGCTACACGTGCCTGCTGTAAGCCGAAGCGGAAACTGCTGTTCGTGTCGGCCGACTCGGCATCCGCGACCATCGCGGTGCTCGGCCGGTTCGGCCTGACGGGGGCGCTGTTCGTGGCCGGACGCACGGTGAACTCGAGGTCACGTTGGCGTTGATCGTCGGCGCGTGGCGTGAAGCGCGCGCCGCGCATGGCCGCGCCGCCGGGCCACAAGGGCTCCGGCCGTGCCCCGCGCGGAGAGCCGGGCGGAGGGCGCTGGAGGAGGTGGTAGCCGATCGCCCGCGACCTCCGGGGCCCGGCGCTGCCCTCGCTGACCGGGCATTGACGGAGCACGCCCCTGCTACGTATACCCCGGCCGATGAAGCGCTACGACGCCGACGAAGGGATCGCCACGCTCGAGGTCGCGCTCTCCGACTACATGAACGCGGACGACCTGAAGAAACTGGCCGCGCTGACCGGGGAGAAGCTGCCCACCAGGAAGGCGGACCTCGCCGCCGTGATCGTCCGCCATCTCGACGGCGACCGGCTGCGCGCGGCCTGGCAGGGCCTCGAGGACCTGCAGCGGGCGGCGGTGGCCGAGGTCGTCCATTCGAGCTCGAGCCGGTTCCGCGCCGATCGCTTTGGGGCCAAGTATGGCGCGGGTCCCGAGTGGGGCTCGACGGAGGAGCAGGCGTGGCGCCGGCGACCATCGGCCCTGTGCTTGTTCTTCTACGGCAACGGGACGATGCCTGACGATCTCAAGGAGCGGCTCAAGGCATTCGTGCCGGCGCCCGCCCCCGCGAAGATCGAGACGCTCGACCAGCTTCCGGCCTCCCATGAACGTCCATACACCCGGTGGAATTCGAAGACCAAGACCCAGGAGCAGGTTACCGAGGAGGTACCGCTCACGGTCCGCGAGACCGAACGGACCGCGCAGCGGGAGCTGCTGTCCGTGCTGCGGCTGGTCGACGCGGGAAAGGTCGCGGTAAGCGACACGACGCGCCGGCCGTCGTCCGCGACCATCGCCGCGCTCACGGCGATCCTGGAGGGCGGCGACTACTACGCGCACGTACCGGCCAGGAACAAGTGGGAGGACAAGAACGCGGGGCCGATCCGCGCCTTCGCCTGGCCGCTGCTCGTCCAGGCCGGTGGGCTGGCCCAGCTATCGGGCACGCGGCTGCAGCTCACCAAGGCGGGCCGGAGGGCGCTCGGCGAAACCGCGGCGGAGACGATCCGGACCTTGTGGGCGAGGTGGGTGGGTACGACCATCCTGGACGAGCTGTCGCGCATCGAGTGCGTCAAGGGGCAGACCGGAAAGGGCAAGCGCGGGCTCACTGCCCCCCTGTCGCGCCGCAGGCCTGTCGCGGAGGCCCTGGCCGAATGCCCCGCCGGCGGCTGGATCACCACCGACGAGTTCCTCCGGTTCGCACGCGCCTCGGGCCACGACTTCTCCGTGACGCGCAACGCCTGGAACCTCTACATCGGCGAGCTGCAATACGGTTCGCTCGGCCAGGACGGCGGCGCGGGCATCCTGGAGGAGCGCTACGTCCTCTGTCTGCTTCTCGAGTACGCCGCCACGCTCGGCCTGATCGACGTCGCGCTCGTTCCGCCCGCGGGTGCGCGAGACGACTACGGCGACCTCTGGGGAACGGACGATCTGCCGTTTTTCAGCCGCTACGACGGACTGATGTATCTCCGCCTCACGCCGCTCGGGGCGTACTGCCTCGGCAGGGAGGCGGTCCACCGCCCCGCGCCGGTCGAGGTGAAGCCGGTGCTGCGCGTGCTGCCGAACCTGGAGATCGCAGCGATCGGAACGGAGTTGGAGCAGGCCGACCGCCTGGCCCTGGATGCGTACGCCACCCGCGTCTCGGACTTCGTGTGGCGGCTCGACGCCGGGAGACTCCTCGTCGCCATCGAGGAAGGGCGGTCGATGACGGAGATCCGCGAGTTCCTGGCGGCGCGCAGCGGCGACCCGATCCCCGACACGGTCGTGCGTCTGCTGCAGGACGTCGCCGAGCGGAGCGCGAAGGTCCGCGATCGTGGCCTCGCCCGTCTCGTCGAGTGCGCCGATGCCGCGCTTGCTGCGCTGATCGCCAACGACACGCGCACGCGGAAGTACTGCCTGCGGGCCGGCGAACGCCACCTCGCGGTCCCGGCGTCCGCAGAAACCGCGTTCCGGCGCGGCCTGCGCGAGGTCGGGTACCTGCTTGCCGCCGGAGAGACCCGTGGGGCAGGGGTGGCGCGTGCGGGCTCGCCGGACGACCCGGCGCCGGAACGGGGCGAGGCATAGGCACGTGTCGCCGGCGTCCGACAACGCGCTCATCGTCCAGAGCGACGGCAGCGTCCTCCTGGAGGTCCATGCGCCGCGAGCCGAGGAGGCCAGGGCGGCGCTCGCACCCTTCGCGGAGCTGGTGAAGAGCCCGGAGCACGTCCACACGTACCGGTTGACGCCCCTCTCCGTCTGGAACGCCCGCGCGGCGGGCCTGGCCGCCGAGCAGATGGTGACGGCATTGCGGGAACACGCGCGGTACGTCGTCCCGCCCGGCGTGGAGCAGGAGATCCGCGAGTTGGCCGCGCGCTACGGGCGCGTCGTCATCACGCGCGATGGCGATGCGTTGCGCTGCGCGTGCCTGGACGAGGTCACCGCGGAGCGCCTGTTCCGGGACCGGGAAGCCGGCCGGTACCTGGGGAACCGCATCGACGGCACGAACTTCCGCGTCGCCGCCAGCCAACGGGGCGTGCTGAAACAGGCGCTGATCGCGGCCGGGTATCCCGCCGAAGACCTGGCGGGCTACGTCGCCGGCGAGCCGTTCGCGACCACGCTCTGCGAGCGCACGGCCGCGGGGGAGGCATTCTCGGTGCGGGACTACCAGCGCCAGGCGGCCGAGGCCTTCTACCTGGCGGGCTCCGAGCGCGGCGGGAGCGGGGTCGTGGTCCTGCCCTGCGGCGCCGGCAAGACCGTGGTCGGCCTGGCCGCGATGGCGCTGGTCGGTCAGACGACGCTCGTGCTCGCCACCAGCCTCACGTCGGTCAAGCAATGGCGGCGCGAACTCCTCGACAAGACGGGAGTCCGTCCGGAGGACATCGCCGAGTACACCGGCGAACGGAAGAACACCGGGCCCGTGACCCTCACCACCTACCAGATCCTCACCTGGCGCGCCGATCGAGAGGGCGCGTTTCCGCATCTCGAGTTGTTCCGGGCGCGCGCCTGGGGGCTCATCATCTACGACGAAGTACACCTGTTGCCGGCCCCGGTGTTCCGCGCGACCGCCGACATCCAGGCTCGTCGCCGTCTGGGCCTCACCGCGACGCTCGTACGGGAGGACGGTCGCGAAGGAGACGTGTTCGCGCTGATCGGGCCCAAGCGGTTCGACGTCCCCTGGCGGGACCTGGAGCGGCAGGCGTGGATCGCGACCGCGACGTGCGTGGAGGAGCGCGTGCCGATGGACCCGGCGCGGCGGATGGAGTACGCCCTCGCGGACCGGCGGTCCCAGTTCCGCATCGCCGCCGAGAACCCGGCGAAGGCGCTCCGGCTGCGCCGGCTCCTCGAGCGCCACGCCGCGGGGCGCATCCTGGTCATCGGCGAGTACCTCGCCCAGGTGGAGGCCATCGCCAAGGAGATCGGCGTGCCACTTGTCACCGGCAAGACTCCGCAAGCGGAGCGTGAACAGGTCTACGACCGCTTTCGCCGCGGCGAACTCCGCTGCATCGTGCTCTCCAAGGTGGGGAACTTCGCCATCGATCTGCCGGACGCGGACGTCCTGATCCAGGTTTCGGGCGCCTTCGGCTCGCGGCAGGAAGAGGCCCAGCGCCTCGGCCGCATCCTGCGGCCGAAGAGCGACGGTCGCATCGCGCGCTTCTTGACGCTGGTCTCGCGCGACACGCGAGAGGAGGAGTTCGCGCACCACCGGAAGCTGTTCCTCACCGAGCAGGGCTACTCGTACCAGGTGGTGATCAGCGACGAGCGGGGCCTGTGAACCGTGCCCGGGGTCAGACCTGCGCTGTCTCCCAGGCGCGCCGGTCAACAGCCGGTGGCACCGTGAGGGTAGGGCGCGTCGCGCGACAAGAGGTGTTGCATGAAGATCATCGACCTCACCGAAGACCGGAAGGACCTCTTCTGCCTCTGCCTCGAGGACTGGTCCGAGGACGCGAAGGAGGCGGGACCGAAGCGGCGCCAGTGGCTGGACCGCGGCGAGCCGCGCGGCCTGCGGGCCAAACTCGCCCTGGACGACAACGGGATCGAAGGAGGGATGATCCAGTACGGGCCGATCGAGAACTCCCACGTCGACGGCTCGGGACTCTACTTCGTCTACTGCATTCACGTGCACGGCTACAAGCAAGGGCGGGGCAACTTCCAAAGGCACGGCATGGGCACGGCGCTGCTGGCCGCCGCCGAGGAAGACGCTCGCCGGCTCGGCGCGAAGGGGATGGCGGCGTGGGGTGTCTGGCTCCCCTTCTGGATGAAGGCCTCCTGGTTCAGGAAGCACGGCTACCGCAAGGCGGATCGCCAGGGCCTCTCGGTCCTGCTCTGGAAGCCCTTCGCCGAGGACGCGCAGCCCCCGCGCTGGTTTCCCAAGGTCGGCAGGCGCCCCGAGCCCGTCCCCGGCAAGGTGAACGTCACCGCCTTCGTCAGCGGCTGGTGCCTCGCGCAGAACCTGATCTACGAGCGCGCCAGGCGTGCGACGGCCGAGCTGGGCGACGGGGTCGCCTTTCGCGAGATCGACACCTCGACACGCAGCTCCGTCGCCGAGTGGGGCCTGTCCGACGCGGTCCTCGTCGACGGCAAGAACCTCCAGAAGGGACCGCCGCCGAGCTACGAGAAGGTTCGCAAGACGATCGCCAGGCGGCTGCGCCGCCGGTAGGCCGCTGCGTGCCGCCATGAAGCGTCGCAGGGCCCGAGACGATGGATGGATCGCAACTTCATCGCATCCGCCCATCCCGGTGCGGGGCCGCAGACGACCGGCGCGTTGCAGCCGACCTGGCCGGAATTGAGGCACGGGCAGTCGTCGACGTCCAGGCAGGCGCCCTGGCAGGCCGGAGCACGCAAGCGGAGGCGAGCGATGGATGACGGGACGTCCGAGTGGCAGCGCAAGCGCGCGACGCTCAGCGCCAAGACGGCGAGGAAGGAGTTCGCGCTGACGGAGGTCGAGATCATCGGGGCGATTCGCTCCGGCAAGCTCCAGTTTCGCCACGCGGCGATGCACGGGAACCCCTACCTGCGACTCCTCCGCCGAGAGGTCGAGGCGCTGGTCCAGGAGAAGCACGGGGAGCACGGCTTGAAGGAACGGCAGGCGAAGGTGGAAGTGGGCCGGATCAACCTGGAGCTGAAGCGGCTGAAGGCGCAGATCGCGTCCCTCGAGGAGCGGAGGTCCAAGCTGACGGCCGACCTGAGGACGTGATGGGCTCGGGTTCAGCCTCGCCGAACGGAGAGGGAGGACGATGAGAGGCTACTTCGCGCAGATCCGCCGCGCCGGCTTCGGCCTCGGAGTCCCGGCCGGGAAGCTAACGAAGGCGATGGTCGACGTGCAGGTTCACCTGCCGGCCGAAACGGTGCCATCGAAGGAGATCGTCGTGCAGCAGCTTGGTCTTCTCGGCCAGATGTCGCGGACGCGGGACATCAATGCCGCGTGGAACAGCGCCAAACGCCAAGTCGCACGAGACTGCCCGGAGAGGTTCTGTCTCGACGGGAAGGTCCTGCGTCGCGCTTCCGCGTCGCCGGATCGCCGTCGCGGAAGGTTGTCGGCCGCCGGCCACCGCCGGCTTGTGGCGCTGGCCGCGAAAGAGGTGATGACGCCGGACGAACTTCGCGCGGATCGCCGGCGAGCCGTGGAAGCGCGAGTTGCCGCCGTCGTGACGTTCCACACGGCGTGGAACTGTGCGATTCGTGGAACGGCCGATCCTCCGGCACCGCAGGCCCCCTGTCGCCCCGGCCGCCCGTCTCTGCCCGGCCCCCGGTCAACAGCCACCCGCGGCGCGAGGGTAGGGCGATCGAGCAGCAGGTGGCCGGTCTTTCGACCGATGGGCTTCAAGCTGCCGGCATCGTTCGCGATCCAGCCGTCCCGGTCTTCGCTGGCGTCATGCGCTCCGTCCGCCCTCCTCCGGCCGTGAGTCGCTCAGCCCGATCTCGTGCGATCCCGCGCCGGGCGGAGCCCCAGCTTCGGCTGCGCGTCGGCCGGTGACAAGCTGCATCGGGTCGAATCGTTGTCAACCGGAGGGCGGCGCCGGAAATGACGCCGCGAACAGTCGTCCGAACGTCGTCTTGGCCTCGTGGGCCAGCGTCGCCAACTCACCCGAGTAGGAGACCCGCCCGGCCTCGAGGAGCACGAGGCGATCCGCCAACGCCGAGGCCTCGCGCGGCTCGTGGGAGACGTAGAGCGTCGGGACGCGGCGCGTGCGGAGCAGGCCGCGCAGGAGGTCGAGCAGCTCGCTCTTGATGGCGACGTCCAGGCTGGTCAGGGGTTCGTCGAGCAGCAGGGCCACCGGCTCGAGCACCAGCGCCCGGGCGAGCGCCACGCGCTGCCGCTCGCCGCCCGAGAGTTGACCGGGGTATCGCGCGGCCTTCCCCGCGAGGCCCACCCAATCCAGCACTTCCGCGATGCGTCGCGCCCGCTCGCCCCGGGCCACGCCCTGGGCCGCCAGTCCGAAGGCGAGGTTGCCGTGCACGGTGAGATGGGGCCACAGCGCGAGGTCCTGGAACACCATCGCGATCCGTCGGCGTTCCGGCGGGACGATCACGCGCCGCGCCGCGCTCGCCAAGACCCCGCCTACCCGCACCTCTCCGGCGGTCGGGGCGACCAGGCCCGCCAGCGTGCGGAGGAGCGTCGTCTTGCCTCCGCCGGATGGACCGGCCACGACCAGGATCTCGCCCTCGCGCAGCTCGAGCGACACGTCCTCGAGGATCGCCTGCCGCCCGGCGACGACCGAGAGTCCCTGCACGGCCAGCACGGCGGTCATGGTCTCCTCCAACGCGCGAGCAGCAGCGCTCCCGCGAGCAGCAGCGTGGTCACTCCCGCGTGCGCGAGGGCGAGCGCGGCGACCACCTTCGGCGGCCCGTTGGCCTCGAGGGTGAAGATGCGGACCGTCAGCGGTTCGCCGCCCGGCGGGTAGTACATCACGGCGGTCTCCAGGTCTCGCAGACTGAAGGCGAGCACGAGCAGCCACGCCGCCGCGAGCCCGCGGACGTGGACGGGCGCGACGACGAGGAGCAATCGGCGGACGTAGCCAGCCCCGGAGACGCTGGCCGCGTCCTCGAGCGACGGCGCGGTCTGGCGCACCGCCGCGGCGACCGTGCGCACGGCGATCACGGCGTAGCGCGTGACGAAACCGGCGACGAGGATCAACATCGAGCCGTAGAGCCAGACGGACCAAGGCCGGTTCCACGCTGCGATGAGCCCGACGCCGAGGACGGCCGAGGGGACGAAGAAGCCGGCCGCCAGAACGCCGTCCGCGAGCCGCGCCGGGCGCGAGCCGCGGGCCAGCCCATGTCCCAGCGGGAGCGCGAGCACCAGCGCGATGGTCGCGGCCGTCGCGCCCGCCAGCAGTCCGTTCAGCGGACTGCTCCCCGCCCAGGCGAGCACCTCGCCCGCCTGGACCCCGGCGGCCTGGCGCAGCAGCCCGGCGAACGGCAGGGCCGACACGACGGCGGCGCCGACGCAGGACGCGCACGCGAGGAGCGCCCCGCGCCCGGAGAACAGGGGAAGTGCCGGCTCGCGACGGAGCCCCATCACCTCGAAGGGACGCGTGCCGATGAGCCAGCGCTCCGCGGCGAACAACCCGGCGGCGACCGGCAGCAGGGGCAGCAGCAGCACGGCCGCCTCGGAGGGCGCGAACGAAAGGCCGCCGAGCCGCGCGAAGACCGCCGAGGGGTAGACGACCACGCGCAGCAGCATCGGCACACCGACCTCGGAGAAGGCCAAGGTGAACACCAGGACGGCGCCAAGGGCGATGGCGGGCCAGGCCGCCGGCACCAGCAGCCGCAGTCCGACCGCCAGCGGCCTCGCCGCCAGCCGTCCGGCCTCCTCGAGGGACGGGTCGAGGCCGCGCACGCCGAGCATCGTGAGCGTCGTGACGATCGGTGTGAGCGCCGCGGCCAGCACGAAGGCCAGCCCCCACACGCTGAAGAGGAAAGCGGAGGTCGCTGCGGAGCCGAGCAAGCCACTCCGTCCGAGGAGGTGGAACCAGCCGAGGGCCGGGAGGAACGGCGGGAGGAGCATCGGCAGCAGATGGACGGCGAACAGCGGCCACTTGAGCGGAAAGCGCGCACGGGCGAAGAACAAGCCGAGCGGTATGCCGGCGAAAGACGCAAGCAGGGTGACGGCCCCGGCAATGGCGACCGACCGCCCGAGGAGCGCCCAGAGCCGGTCGTGCTCGAGGAGGCCGAGCGAAGCCGCATCCGCCGCCACGAGCCGCACGGCTACCTGGACCAGCGGCGGCAGCACGAAGACCGCCGCCGCCGCGGCCGCGCCGGCGACGACCATCCCCTGCGGACTCGGCCGGCGAAGGCTCAGAGGCCCACCCACTCCTGCAGCCACGGCTGGATGCGTTCCATTTCCGTTGCCACGCGGCCGTAGTCCACCTTCATCGCCCTCAGGCCGGTCACGGGCCGGACGCCGGGCGGCGCCGGCACTCCGGGCCGCAACGGCATGTGGGCGGCCTGCTCGGCCATCGTCTGCTCGACGCCGGCCGTGAGCAGGTAGTCGACGAGACGGCGCGCGGCGTCGGGATGCGGTCCTCCGCGGATGATGACCACGGTGGTGGGCATGACCAGGGTCCCCGTTCCGTCCTGGTCCGGGTACACGATCTCCACGGGTGCGCCCTCCTCGAGCGCCTCGTTTCCGTCGTCCGTGTCGCACAGACCGATCGCGACCTCGCCCGCGACGACCAGTCGCTTGACCTCGCCGTTGGAGCTGGCGATGCGTACGCCGTTCGCCTTGAGCGAGTCGAGGAACGCCCGCGCTTCCGCTTCCCCCCACGCGTCGAAGAGCGCGGCGACGTGCATCGTCGTGGTCCCGAAGAGGGGGTTGGCGATGGCGAAGCGACCCCGCCAGCGCGGGTCGGCCAGGTCGCGGAGCGAACGGGGCACGTCCGCGTCCGGGACCAGTTCCTTGTTGACCAGGAGGATGCGGGCCCGAGCGGCGAAGCCCGTCCAGGCGCCGTCGGCCGACCGAAACTCCGGCGGGATGCCCGCCGCGTTCGGGGAGAGATACGCTTCCACCAGGCCGCGCTGGACGAGCAGGAGCTGCCGCACAGGATCGTTGGACCAGAACAGATCGGCCTGCGGCCGCGCGGCCTCCGCGATGAGTCGGTTGACGACGCCGGTGCTCTTCGTTTCCTCGGTGTCGAAGACGGCGCGCACGCGAATCCCGGTCCGGCGCTCGAACTCCCAGAACACCGGCGCGGAGAAGACCTGGTCGACCGAGGTGTAGATCACGACCTCGTCGCCGCCCGGGCGGCAGGTGCCCTTGCAGCCCGTCGAGGCGAGACCGACCACCGCCAACGACGGGACCAGGCCGGCCCACACGAGCAGGCCGAGCCGACGGCCGGCGAGTGGGCTCATCGCGCCTCGCCCGCCAGATCGTCGAAGTACGTCACGGAGTCGGCCTTGGTCCAGAGACCGATCCGGCCCGCCTCGCTGAAGGTCCCATCCCGCTGCTCGATGAGCTGTTGACCGTCCCAGAACACACGAAACTGGTCGCCGCGGGCTTCGAAGGCGTATTCGTGCCAGACGCCGCCCGTGACCGTGCCGCTCCAGCTCGCGAGTTGATGGCGCCGTCCGTCCTTCACGCAGTAGAGGCGGATGTTGTTCTCGAGGGCATTGGCGCGCGTGACGTAGTAGTTGTTCGCGTCCCGGTAGCGCAGCACGAGTCCGCACGCCTGGTCGACGGTCCCCGAGACCATCTTGCAGCGGACGGTCACCCGCACATCCTGCAGCACGGGCTCGTCCGCGACGGCGACGGGGAAGCGGTCGTCCGTGTCGCCGGTATCGACCTGGGCCAGGACGTTGGGCGGTGTCGGCGCGTCGGTCTCGGCCTGCACGACCCATCGTCCCTGCGGCCCGGGGCCAGTGAGGCCGAACTGGAAACCGGCGGGCGCCGCGCCTGCGGCATCGCCGTCGAACATCCAGTTCGTTGCCGCGTTCTCGGCGGTCGTTGGCGGAGGCTCCGGGCTCGGGGCTGCCGCCTCGGTCGGTGGTGCGGCATCTGTTCCCGACTCGGCCGCTTGCGGCGGGGCGTTCGTCCCACCCGGGCTCAACCCCGCCGGGGTCGCAGACTCGGATCCGGCCGGCGCTCGAGCGTGCTGGCAGGCGACCAGCAGTGTCGCGATGAGAAGAACCGTCGCCGCTCTCACGAGAACCTCCTTCGGTTCCACCTCAGCGTCTTGGGACTATGCTGCATCCCGAGGGTGGAGACAATCGTCTGAGCGTGCGTTGGCGGCTCTCGCATCCATCCGGCTCTCCTCCCCGCCGGGCTTGTCGGCCCGGCCGCACACGTGCCTCGCGGAAGAAGTCCAGCAGCGTGCGATGCGGACCTCTGGTTGCCTACCGGGGCGGACCGATGCGCAGGCCGCGGCAGAGGAAGGCGTCCATGTCGACGGTGAGCTGGAAGCAGCCGTCGCCGGCGCCGCACGCCGAGACCGTCGCGCGGGTCCAGCCCGGGTGCTCGGCCTCCGGCGCGTCGAAGAAGTTGATCCACATCGACTGCTCCGCGTCCTCGCCGCGCAGGCCGACGTACTGGCGCCGGTAATCCGCCAGCCGCGCCACGAGCCGCGAGACGGCCGTCCCCCGCCCGGCGGGCGACGCGGCGAGCGCCCCGAGGTGTTCGCGCACCAGCCGCTCGGCCTGCGCGACGTCCGCCTCGGTGGGCGTCCAGCGGCCGCCCGGCGCCGGCGGACCCGCCTCGACCTCCTCGGGAAGAACGACGCCGCGATACCCCGGCCCCTCGACGATCCGACCTTCCATGTCGCCCATGATCTCCCCTTCCCGAGCCCGCGCGACGACCGCTTCCGGACCGCACCATAGCACGTCCTCCCGGGGGCCCCGCAGGACCCCCCCCGTGGCCCGGCTGCCATCGGTCTCAAGATTTGCCGATGCGTAGGGACAGGGGGCGCTGCGGAGAGGACGATCGGCGACGGGATGGACCACTCCTCGCGCGGGGGCGCGGGACGGCCGCTCAGGAGGAAGGCCCGCGTCCGTCGCGCGTTCCGGGCGCCGTGGGAGCGGGGCCGGCCAGGAGTTCCTCGAGCTTCTCCAGGCTGGGCGGCTTGGCCAGGTGGTGCGCGAAGCCTGCCTGGGCAGCCCGCTGGAGGTCCCCCGGCAGCGCGTAGCCGCTCAAGGCCACCATGCGGATGTCCCGGAGCACGTCGTCGGCGTGGAACGCCCGCGCCACCTCGTAGCCGTCCATCCCGGGCAGGCCGATGTCGCACAGCACGACCTCGGGCCGGAATTCCCGCGCCCGGGCCAGGCCGTCGGGCCCGTCGTAGGCCACCTCGACCCGATGGCCACGCAGTTCGAGGAGCTCGCGCAGGGTGTCCGCGGCGTCGATGTTGTCCTCGACCACGAGGATGCGGCGTGGCACCCGCGGGCGATCGGGCGCCGGGGGCGCCGCCGCGACAGCTCCGGCCGGCAGCAGCGGCAGTCGCACGGCGAATTCCGCGCCCTTGCCCAGTCCGTCGCTTCGCACCTCGATCGTGCCGCCGTGCAGCTCGACCACGCCTTTGACGAGGGCGAGACCGAGGCCGAGGCCGCCCTTGCTGCGATCGAGAGACGTGTCCGCCTGCGCAAAGGGCTGGAACAGGCGGGCAAGCATCTCGGGGGCGAGTCCCACGCCGGTGTCCGTCACGCGGATGACGGCGCGGTCGCACTGCGGTTCGGCGGTGATCGAGACGGTCACGCGACCGCCACGGGGCGTGAACTTGGCGGCGTTGTTCAGCAGATTGCCGAGCACCTGGGCGAGGCGGCTGCCGTCGGCGTTGACGGCGATCGGTTGCGGGGCCGGCTTCAGCTCGATCCGCACGCCGGCGGTGTCGAACAGGGAGCGATGATCGTCCACGACGCTTCGGAACAGCGCATTCAGCTCGAGGCTCCGGCGCTGGAGCTGGATCTTGTTGCGGCTGATCCGTGTGAGATCGAGGAGGTCGTCGACCAGCCGGGTAAGCTGGGCGGCCTGACGGCGGATGATGTCGTGAGCACGGCGAGCCTGCTCGCTGCCGGGCGCGGCGCGCTCGAGGATGTAGAGGCTGTTCTGGATCGGAGCGAGCGGATTGCGCAGCTCGTGCGAGAGCACCGCCAGGAAGTCGTTCTTGCGCCGGTCGAGCTCGCGCAGGCTGCGTTCGCTCTCGCGCAGCGCCCGTTCGGCCTCGGCGCGCAGTCCCTCCTGCGCCATCGCGTCCAGGGCATAGGACAGATCGGCGGCGAGGGAGTCGAGCAGGCGGACGAGCGGCGCGTCGAAGACGCCCGGCCCGGCGGCATAGAGGGTGAGCGCCCCGATCGGCCTGCCGTCGCTCCGGAGCGGGAACGCCGCCGACGCGCGGAGCCCGTGGCTCAGGGCGGGCGCGCGCCACGCGAGGGTCGCGGGGTTGACCAGGAAGTCGTCGTTGATGACGGACCGACCCTCGCGGATGCACGTGCCGGTCGGGCCCATGCCCAGTTCGCCGTGGGTCTTCACGCGGATCGAGTCCAGGTAGCCGGCCGCCGTTCCGCAGCGGGCCAGGGGGCGGATCTCGTCGCCATCGACGAGGCCGATCCAGACGAGTGGGAACTGGCCCTCCTGCGAGACGATCCGGCAGACCTGGGCGAACAAGGCATTCTGGTCGTGGATCCGGACGATCGCCTCGTTGACCAGGCTGAGCACCGCGTAGAGCCGCTCGACCTGCTTCCGTTCGGTGATGTCCGTGACGGTGCCGACGAAGCTCGTCGCCCGGCGGGCGGCGCCTTGTCCTTCGAACACCGCGACGCCGTGCGCTTCCACCCAGCGCATCGAGCCGTCCGGTCGGTTGACGCGGTACTGGATCGAGTAGGGCGTGGGGGCGACCGGGTCGAGCGCCGCCTCGACGGCCGCCCAGACGCGGGGGAGGTCGTCCGGGTGGAGGAGCTTGAGGATGTCGTCGTTCCGCTGTTCGTGGCCCGCGACGCCGAAGATCTCGGTGTAGCGCTTGTCGTACGTCGCGATTCGGGTCTCCGGGTCGTAGTGCCACCAGCCCATGCGCGCCGCGTCGAGGGCGAGTTGGCGCTGCTGCGCGAGGCGATCGCGCTCCGCCGCGGCTCGCCTGAGTTCGGCGCGATCGTCGTCGCAGCCCGACGGGACGACCGGCCCTGTCGGGTCCGCAGGTCGCTCGTGCCGGTCGTCCATCGTCTTGTCGGGGCTCTCCTTGGACCGTTCCATGGCCTTCGCGCCCGCATGCTCGCCGAATCTGCCCGGGAAGTAAACGTATCACCGTCGGGCAGCTACGCCGTTGTCGGGCATCCGGGCCGGCGGCTGCCCCCGCGCCGCCGCCGGCATCGGGAGCGGCGCCTCCGGGCGCGGCGCACGATCCCGCACATCCCCCGATCGACTGCCCCCTGCGCAAGCACGGCATCGATCCGACGAACTTGCGGCCGTTCGGGCAGGTCGAGGCGTACCTCAAGCCGAAACGGCCGGTCGCCCGACCTACGGCTCGACGACCATGCCGTCGAAGGCGAACTCGTGGCCGTCGGGGAGCGCGCGGCGGCGATCCACGCCGTGTCCCAGGTGCGTGAAGATCGTGCGTCGGGGGCGGACGCGGGCGGTGAGACGCAGCGCCTCCTGGACGTCGAGCACGCTGCGCAGCGAGCGCTCGGCGCGCTCTTCCCAGAAGCTGGTGCCCGGGACGAGGAGATCGAGGTCGACGAGGTGCTCGTCGACGAGAGCGTCGGGCACGTCGAGCGAGTCGGGCATGTAAACCATGCGGCGGCCCTCGACCTCGATCCGGTAGGCGTAGGCGAAGCCGTTGGCGCCGTGCGGGACCTCGAACGGCGCGAAGCGGGCGCCCGCGTGTTCCACTGGGCCGTCGAGCCGATCGATCGCCATGCGTGCCGGAAGCCACGGGTAGCGTTCGAGCAGCATGGCGTGGCTGCGGAACGGGACGCGGACGCGCAGCGGCGCTCCGGTCCAGCGGACGAAGTCGTACAGGTCGACGATGCCGCCGACGTGGTCGTTGTGGGAGTGGGTGAGGAAGACGGCGTCCAGCGAGCGGACGTCGTGCGCGACGAGGCGCTCGCGCAGCTCGGGCGGGGCGTCGAGCAGGACGCGAGCGCCGGTCCATTCGAGCAGCACGGCGGGACGGACGCGGCGGTTGGCGCCGGTCGTGCGGGCCTCGGTGCAGACCTCGCAGTCGCACCACCAGCGCGGGACGCCCTGGGAGTCGCCGGAGCCGAGGAACGTGAGATGCACCACCGCTACCTTCGGCCGGCCAGATCCTTCATCGCGACGCCGGCGGCGATGAGGATCGGGTCGTAGACGGGGGCGAAGGGGGGAGCGTAGGTCAGATCGAGTTGTTCGACCTCGTCGATCGTCATGCCCGCCTGGAGGGCGGCGGCGAAGACGTCGATGCGCTTGGCGACGGCGTCGCCGCCCGCCATCTGGGCGCCGAGCAGCCGGCGGTTCTCGCGCTGCACGAAGAGGACGGTGTGGATCATGCGCGACCCGGGGTAGGCGTGGCCGCGGGTACGGTGGCGGGAGACGGAGGCGACGGCGTCCAGGCCCAGCTCGCGGATCTCGCGCATCCCGAGCCCGGTGCGGCCGACCTCGAGGTCGAACAGCTTGAACGCCGCGCTGCCCACGATGCCGGCGAAGCGCTCGTCGGCCCCCGCGGCGTTGGCGCCCGCGACCTTGCCCTGCTTGTTGGCGGTCGTTCCGAGCGGCACCCAGACGGGGAGGCCGCTCACGCGGTGGGTCGCCTCGGCGCAGTCGCCCGCGGCGAAGACGTGGGGGACGTTGGTGCGCTGCCGGTCGTCGACGGCGACGGCGCCGGAGGCGCCCATTTTCAGGCCCGCGGCCTGGGCGAGCGTGACGTCGGGGCGGACGCCGACGGCGACCAGGACGAGGTCCGTGGCGACGGCGCCCTGGTCGGTGTGGACGACGAGCAGCCCCGGAGTCGCTCCCTGGACCACGCTCGCGACGGAGACTCCGGTCTTGACGAGGACGTCGTTCCGTTTCAGCTCTTCCAGGGCGGTCCGCGCGATCTCGTCGTGGTGGCCGGGGAGGATCTGGGGGGCGCGCTCGAGGATCGTGACGCGCAGGCCGCGCCGGCGGAGCGCCTCGGCCATCTCCATGCCGATGTAGCCGCCGCCGAGGATCACGGCTTCGTGCGGGTTGGTCTCGCCGACATGGCGTTTGAGCACGGCTCCGTCGGGGAGCGTGCGCAGGACGAACACGCCGGGGAGGTCGATGCCGGGAAGGGGAGGGCGGACGGGGACGGCGCCGGTGGCGACGACCAGCCGGTCGTAGGGTTCCTCGCGAGCCGCGCACTGGTCGAGATCGCGCACCTCGACCACCTTGCGCTCGGGGCGGATCGCCAGGACCTCGTGCCGCACGCGGACGTCGATCCCGCGCTCCTTGCGCGCGACATCCGGCTGGAGGACCACGAGGTCGTCCAGCGTGCGCGCCGGCTCCATGATGTTGTACGGAATGCCGCAGGAGCCGTACGAGATCCAGGCGCCGCGCTCGAACACGACCACGTCGGCGCTGGGCGCCCTTCGCTTGGCCTGGCTCGCCGCGCTCATCCCCGCTGCCACGCCGCCGATGACCACGATGCGCATGGGTGGGGAGTAGCACGACGCGAACGGCGGCCGCAACGGCGTGTGGTCGCGGGACCGCGCGTCGACAGTCGCGAGTCGACAGTCGACAGTTCGGCAGAAGGAGCGGGGGGTCAGGTCGAGGTGCCGCCGCGGTGGCGGATGTCCTCGCCGCGGACCATGAAGACGACCATCTCGGCGATGTTGCAGGCGTGGTCGCCGATGCGCTCAAGGTACTTGGCCACGGACTGGACGCGGGTGGCGCGGTAGATGTTGCGGGGCTCCTCCATCATGTAGGTCAGGAGCTCGCGGAAGATCTGTTCGTAGTAGGCGTCGACGGTCTCGTCGCGGCCGATGACGTCGCGGGCGCGGTCGGCGTCGCGGGAGACGAACGCGTCCAGCGCTTCGCGGACCATGCCTTGGGCGGCCTGGGCCATGACCGGGAGGTCGACGTACGGCTTGAGCGGCGGCTCCTTGCTCAGCTCGAGCGAGCGCTCGGCGATGTTCACCGAGAGGTCGCCGATCCGCTCGAGGTCGGTGACGAGCTTGAGGGCGATGGTGAGGAACCGCAGGTCGGAGGCGACGGGCTGGCGGCGGGCGAGGATGCTCAGGCAGAGCTGATCGGTCTCGACCTCCAGGCGATCGATCTCGGCGTCGCCGCCGACGATCCCCTGCGCCAGCGCGTCGTCGCGCTCGACGACCGCGCGGATGGCGCCGGCGATCGCCGCCTCGACTTTGGCGCCGAGCAGCAGGATCTGCTCGCGCAGCTTCGTCAGCTCCCCCTCGTACTCCCGATCCGTGTGTGTCAGCGGCATGGCAGCTCCCCGTCCATCAGCCGAACCGGCCGGTAATGTAGTCCTCGGTCTTGCGGTTGCTCGGGTGCGTGAACAGGACGTCCGTGCGATCGACCTCGACCAGCTCGCCCTGGTAGAAGAACGCGGTGAAGTCGGCGACGCGCGCGGCCTGCTGCATGTTGTGGGTGACGATGGCGATGGTGTAGCGCTCGCGCAGCTCGTGGATCAGCTCCTCGATGCGGGCGGTGGCGATCGGATCGAGGGCCGAGCAGGGCTCGTCCATGAGCAGGACCTCGGGCTCCAGCGCCAGGGCGCGGGCGATGCACAGCCGCTGCTGCTGCCCGCCGGAGAGACTCGAGCCGGAGCGCTTGAGGATGTCCTTGACCTCGTCCCACAGCGCGGCCTGGCGCAGCGCCTTCTCGGCGGTCCCCGCCGGGTCGGGCGCGTGCTCGCCGCTCAGGCGCAGGCCGGCCAGGACGTTCTCCTGGATGGACATGGCGGGGAAGGGGTTCGGCTTCTGGAAGACCATGCCGACGCGCCGCCGGACGCGGACGGGATTGACGCCGGAGGCGTAGATGTCCTGGCCGTCGAGCGTGACGCGGCCGCGGACGCGGGCGCCGGGGACGACCTCGTGCATGCGGTTGAGGCAGCGGACGAAGGTCGACTTGCCGCAGCCGGACGGGCCGATGATGGCCGTGACGCGCTTCTCGGGGATCGACAGCGTGATTCCCTTGAGCGCCTCGTTCGTGCCGAACCAGGCGTGCAGGTCGTGCGCGGCCATCTTGGCGTCCGGAGGCGCGGCGGTCGCGTCGGCGGCGCGCGCCGCGCGCTCCAGGCCGGCCCCCGACGTGAAGCTCCGTCTCGTCCCGTTCTCTTCCGGCGCCATCAGCTCAGCATCCTCGGATCCCGTCCTCGACCGCCGTCCGGCGGCTCCGGTCTACCAGTACACCCTCCGTTGCAGGCGCGCACGCAGCCAGATCGCGGCGCCGTTGAGGAGGAGCATGAGTGCGATGAGGACGACGATGCCGGCGGCGGCGTTGACGTGGAAGGCCGCCTGCGGTCGCGACGTCCAGTTGAAGATCTGGATCGGCAGCGCGGTGAAGGCGCTGTGCACCGAGTCGGGGAGGAAGGCGACGTAGGTCAGCGCGCCGATCGTGATGAGCGGCGCGGTCTCGCCGATGGCGCGGGCCAGCGAGAGGATGACGCCGGTGAGCACGCCGGGCAGGCACATCGGCAGGACGATGCGCCGCAGGGTCTGCCAGCGGTCGGCGCCCAGGGCGAAGGATGCCTCGCGCAGCGACTGCGGCACGGTGCGCAGGGCCTCGCGCGAGGTGATGATCACCATGGGCAGGAGGAGCAGGGCGAGGGTGCAGGCGCCGGCGAGCACGCTGCGGCCCATGCCGACGACGCGGACGAAGATCTCGAGGCCGAGGAGGCCGTAGAGGATGGACGGCACGCCGGCGAGGGTGCCGATGTTCAATTCGATCAGGGCGGTGAGGCGGCTGGGGCGGGCGTACTCCTCGAGGTACAGGGCGGCGCCGAGGCCCAGGGGGATGGCGATGAGGGCGGTGAGGGCCATGAGCCAGGCGCTGCCGGCCAGCGCGGGGAGGATGCCGGCGATTTCGGCCTTGCGCGAGGGGAAGCCGGTGAGGAAGTCCCAGCCGAGGCGCGGCCAGGCGTCGACGAGTGCGCCGCCGAAGAGCCAGAGGAGCAGGAGCAGCGGCAGGACGATGGCCAGGATGCCGACGGCCTGGAAGGCGCGTTCGGGGGCCAGCTCCGCGCGGCGCATGGCCAGATCGTGGATTGGCGAGGTGCGCAGGCTCACAGCGCGCCTCCCTTGAGCACGCGGCGGCGCAAGCGAAAGGCGACGGCGTTGAGGGCGAGCGTGAGGAGGAAGAGGGCGAGCCCGACGGCGAAGATGGTGCGGTACTCCAGGGTGCCGGTGGGTGTGTCGCCCAGGCTAATCTGGACGATGTAGGCGGTCATGGTCTCGATGGGCGAGCGCGGGTCGGCGGTGAGGCGGGCCTGCTGGCCGGCGGCGATGGCGACGATCATCGTCTCGCCGATGGCGCGGGAGACGCCGAGGATGACGGCGGCACCGATGCCGGAGAAGGCCGAGGGGAGCACGACGCGGAAGACGGTGCGCAGCCTGCCGGCGCCCAGCGCGTACGCGGCCTCGCGCAGGCTGGCCGGCACCGCGTAGATCGCGTCCTCGGAGAGCGACGCGATGACGGGCAGGATCATGACGCCCATCACGATGCCCGGGCCCAGCGCGTTGAAGCCGGCGAGGCCCGGGACGAACTTCTGCAGCAGGGGGGTGATGTAGACGAGGGCGAAATAGCCGTAGACGACCGTGGGGATGCCGGCCAGGACCTCGAGTGTCGGTTTGAGGACCTTGCGCGCCCGCTCGGGCGCGAACTCCGCCAGGTAGATCGCGGCCAGGAGGCCGAGAGGCAGGGCGACGGCGACGGCGATGGCGGTGGTGAGCAGCGTGCCGGCCAGCAGGGGCCAGATGCCGAAGTGTTTGTCGGTGAACAGGGGGGTCCACTGGGTGTCGCCGAGGAACTGGCCCAGGGAGACCTCGGAGAAGAACCCGGCGCTCTCCTTGACCAGCACGACGACGATGCCGAGCGTGGTGAAGATCGACACCATGCCGCAGGCGAAGAGGACCGCGGCGATGACGCGCTCGGAGAGGGCGCGGGGAGCGTTGAGGGAGTCGAGAGTCGACAGTCGTGAGTCGTGAGTCGACACAGGGTCACTCGATCCACCGCCGTTCGATCCCGTCCCGGTCGACTCACGACTCATGACTCATGACTCATGACTTCCTACTCGGCCTCCCGGGCCAGGAGCTGGTCGATGGTCACGCCGACCTGCGAGCCGCCGGTGAACATCGAGCCGGTCTTCCGGCCCTCGAGGCGCGCCAGCGCGAGGGGATAGGCCGCCTCGGGCAGGGGCACGTAGCCGACCTCGGACACCAGCGGGATTCCCTCGTGCAGGAAGTACCGGGCGAACTCGGCCACCTCGGGCCGGTCGAGCGACCTCACCGCGACGTAGATGAAGAGCGGCCGCGACAGCGGCTGGTAGGTGCCGTCGCGGATCGACTCCAGCGCGGCCGCGACGGGACCGTCGCCGTTCTCGGCCTTGCCGTCATCCACCGGGAGCAGCTTGAGCTTGTCCTTGTTCTCGGCGTAGTAGGCGAAGCCGAAGAAGCCGAGCGCGTTGACGTCGCCGGCGACGCCCTGGACGAGGGTGTTGTCGTCCTCGCTGGACGTGAAGTCGCCGCGGCTGGAGTGCTCCTTCTTCACGATCGCCTCGGTGAAGTAGTCGTACGTTCCCGAATCCACCCCGGGACCGAACAGGGTGAGCGGGCGCTCCGGCCATCCCGGCCGCACGTCGCTCCACTGCGTCACGACGCCCTGCGACTCGGGCGCCCACATCGTCTTCAATTCCTCGACGGTGATGCTCTGCGCCCAGTCGTTGCCCGGGTTGACGACGATCACGATGCCGTCGTAGGCTACCGGCAGCTCGACGTAGTCGACGCCCCCGCTCGTGCAGGCATCGACCTCCGACGGCTTGATCGGACGCGAGGCGTCGGAGATGTCGGTTTCCCCCGCGCAGAACTTCTTGAAGCCGCCGCCGGTCCCCGAGATGCCGACGGTGACCTGCACGTCCGGTTTGGTCTTGCCGTACTCCTCCGCCACCGCCTCCGTGATGGGGTACACGGTGCTCGACCCGTCCACCTTCACGGTGGCCGCCGAGGACTTGCGGCACGACGCGGCGCCCGCGGCGACGGTCAAAGTGAGAACGATGATCACGCTGACGATCCGGTTCATGTCGGACCTTCCTTTCCTCAGTACGAGACCTGGGCCGCCAGGATGAGCTGGTTGTTGGCGGTCCGGTCGTCGTACTGGAAGCGCGAGTAGGAGAGCTGGAGCATCGCCTCGTAGTCGACGATGAACCAGTTGAGGCCGCCGTCGAGCTGCCAGTACTCGTCCGTCTGGTGGTTCGCGTCGGTCGGCTCGATGTCCTGGTCCAGGTCGGGGTCGTACCAGCCGAAGCGGACGATGGGCTGGAGCATGTCCGCGATCGTGTACCCCAACGCGGCGTAGAACCCGTGGGCCCACACGGCCGAGCCGTCGCTGCCGACGTCCCGGGCGGCGATGTACTCGCCCTGGAACAGGAACCCCCAGCGCTCGAAGCGCAGGTCGCCCTCGTAGCGGTCCTTCGTCCCGGCCTGGTCGCGGTCGCCGACGGTCGCGTACGCCACGCCCGCGATCGTCAGGCCTTCGAGCGGATAGGCTTCGAGCCGCAGGGCGAGGTCCTTGGAGTTGTTCGTCTCGAACGTGTTCTGCCCCGCCCCGTTGAACACACCGGCGGAGTAGCCGAACCAGTCGAACTTGTGGGCCAGGCGGATGCCGAGGTCGCGCCGGTCGCCCCACAGCCGCGCGATGAGAAACCGCTCGGGGAAGAGCAGGTGGCCGGAAGAGTTGTACCCCTCGTAGGAGACCGGGAGCTTGAACTGGCCGATGGAGACATCCACATAGGGGAGGAGGAAGGTGATGTAGTAGTCCTGGAACATGTCGGCCACCGCGCTCGAGGGCGAGCGGACGGTGACCTGTTCGGGGTTCTCCGGATCGGTCGGCGGGGGATCCTGGTTCTGGACGTCGATGGTGGCCGAGCCGAAGGCGACGGAGCGAGCGGGGTCGATCATGACCTTGTAGGCGATCCAGTCCGGGAGGATCTCGCCGCGCACCGACAGCTCGGCGCGCCGGATGCGGAAGGTGTTGTCGATCTCGTCCGAGTTCGCGCCCATGAAGTCGGCGACGTACCAGCCCTGGAGCAGGATGCCCGGGCGGAAGTAGCCGCCGGCCGAGCCGACCGAGAGGCGATCGGGCGCCGCGGGCGGCGGGGTTGCTGCGGGTGCGGGCGTCGCCTCTGCGGCGGGAGGCGTCTGGGCCGCCACGCCGGCCGGCGCCGCCCAAGCGGCGATGCCGAGGACCGCGGGAACGATGACTTGAAGGCCTGCGTTGGAGCTCATGCTTCCTCCTTCCGGTCGTGGTATCGCCGATCGAGCGGTTGGCGACGTGACGGGTGTGTGAACTTCTCGTGGCGACGGTGACATCGAGGTGACGCGCGTGGTAGGGATCGCGTCGCGGGAGCGGCCGCGACGCGATGAAGCTGGTCATCCAGATCCCCTGCTACGACGAGGCGGAGAACCTGCCGGCGACGCTGGCGGCGCTGCCGAAGGCGGTGCCCGGCTTCGATCAGGTCGAGGTACTGGTCGTCGACGACGGCTCGAAGGACGCCACGGCGGCCGTGGCGCGGGCGAACGGGGTGCGGCACGTCGTGCGCTTCCCCCGGCACCGCGGGCTGGCGCGCGCGTTCTCGGCAGGCATCGATGCGGCGGTACGGCTGGGTGCGGATGTCGTCGTCAACACCGACGCCGACAACCAGTACTGCGCGGAGGACATCCCGTCGCTGGTCGCGCCGATCCTGGATGGTCGCGCGGAGATGGTCGTGGGCGACCGGCAGATCGGCAAGGAGGACCGTTTCGGAGCGGGCAAGCGGGTGCTCCAGCGCTTCGGCAGCCTCGTCGTGCGGCTCGCCTCCGACACGGATCTTCCGGACACGACCAGCGGCTTCCGGGCCATCTCGCGGGAGGCAGCGCTCCGGCTGTTCGTGGTCAACGACTTCACCTATACCCTGGAAACGATCATCCAGGCCGGGCAGGGCGATTGGGCCGTGGCCCACGTCCCGATCCGCACCAACGAGCAGACGAGGAGCTCGCGCCTGTTCCGCTCGGTGCCCGAGTACCTCCGCCGCTCGGCCGGCACGATCCTGCGCATCTACACGATGTACCGGCCGCTGCGTGCCTTCGTCCTCGCCGCCGCGGCGTGCTTCCTCGCCGGCCTCGGCCTGCTCGGGCGCTTCCTCTACTTCTACCTCGAGGATCCCGGGTACTCCGGGCACGTGCAGTCGCTGATCGTCGCCGCCGTGCTGCTCATCGCGTCGTTCCAGCTCGCGCTCTCCGGCATCGTCGCCGACCTCATCGCTGCGAACCGCAAGATGCTGGCGGATGTCCTGTACCGGGTGCGGAAGATGGAGGCGGAGCGCGAGGCGGCGCGGGAAGAGAAACCATCGATGGACACCGATGGACACCGATAGGGGGGGAGCATCGGGGTCAACTATCGTGCGGGACATGCTGGCGCGCCGGGGGTGGGAGGCGCTGGCGCTGCTCGCGGTCGTGATCTTCTTCCTGCCCGCGTTCCTGCATTGGAGCGCCTGGGGCTGGGGGGACTGGGGGTACTTCCACTTCCTGGATGCGGTCGCGCGCCGGACGGTGTTCGATTTCGGCGAGCTGCCGGAATGGAACCCGTACCAGTGCGGCGGGAACGTCCTGGCGGCCAACACGCAGGCGCACGTCTGGTCGCCGTGGTTCGTCTTCCCGCTGATCTTCGGCCCGGCGGGCGGGGCGAAGGTCGCGATGGCGCTGCACGGCCTGATCGGCGCGGCGGGCATGCTGCTGCTGCTGGGAGCGATGGGCATCCGCGGCGCCGGCCGCTTCCTGGGCGCGACCCTCTTCGCCTGCTCGGCCTTCTTCGGCCAGCAGATCTCCGGCGGCCACGTGTGGGCCTGGCCGTTCTTCTACGTCCCGTTCGTCGTCCACTTCCTCCTGCGCGGCTGCTACGAGCTGCGTTGGGCGGCGCTGGCCGGCGCCGTGATGGGGCTCATGGCGCTGGAGGGCGGGGTCTACCCCGTCCCGTACACGGGCCTGCTGGCGGCGGCCGTCTGCCTGGCGATGACCCTGGGCTGGACGCCTCTGGAGGGCCGGCCGCCGGCGCGCCGGTGGATGCCCGGAGCGGCGCTCCTGGTGTGCGTCGTGGCCATGGCTTTGATCGGCGCGGCGAAGCTGCTGCCGAGCCTCGCGCACATGGCGGCCAACCCGCGGACCGTCACCGACTACGACCGCATCGGCCCCGGCACGCTGCTCGACACCTTCGTCTGGAGGAACCGCGAGTGGGGTTGGGATCGGGATTCGCACTTCCATTACCGGTGGTGGGGCGAGTACTCGTGCTACGTCGGCTGGGCCACGCTCGCCCTGGCGGCCGGGGCGGTCGTGCTGCGGTTCCGCCGGGTGCGGGTGCCGCTCGTGCTGCTGGGGATCGCGCTCGCCCTGACCCTGGGGCACCTTGGTCCGGGCACGCCGTGGGACGTGCTGCACCGGCTGCCGGTCTTCGAGAACCTGCGCGTGCCGTCGCGCTTCTCCGTCTTCTCCGTGCTGGTCCTGGCGTTCCTGGCCGCGGTGGCGGTGTCCGAAGGGGAGAAGTGGTTGCGGGAACGGCTGCGGGGGTCGCGCGCGGCGTGGCTTGGCGCGGCGCTCCCCGCGGTGGTGGCGCTCGGGATCGCGGCGGACACGGCGGTCTTCAACGCCGCACCGATCCCGGCGAAGTTCAACGAGCCGGCGCCTGCGCCGGACGAGCCGCCCGCGCCGATGGTGCAGTCGCGCGGCTCGTACAAGCGGATGTACGACCACCTGGCGCGCAACCGCGGCTCGCTCGCCTGCCAGGAGATCAACCCCATCCCGCGCTCGCCCCGCGTCCGCGTGCAGGACGCCGAGTACGGGCTCCTTCCCGCCGGCGCCGGCACGGTCCGGCTCATTGACTGGTCGCCGAACGAGATCAACCTGGAAGTCGCGGCGGCGGAGCCCGCCCGGCTCTGGGTGAACCAGAACTACCACGCGGGCTGGTCGTCCAGCGTGGGCCGGGCGGAGCCGTTGGAGAACCAGCTCACGGTGCTGGTCCCGGCCGGCGAGCATCGCGTGCGGCTCGTCTACCGCGCTCCGGGGCTGCGGGCCGGACTGGGGCTGACGGGGCTGGGTGCCGCGCTGATCGGCGCGTGGTTCGTGCTCGACCGGCGGTGGAGGCGCGGCACGTTTTCGGTTTTCGGCTTTCGGTTCTCGGCTCCGGAGTCCGGAGGCTGTCCTCCGGATCCGAACCGCACCCTTCAGGGTGCGGCTGAGCCGGCGGGGCCCGCTCGGCCGCGGGCCGAGGCCCGCGGTTCCGACGGGCAAGCGGACTCACGAGTCACGACTCACGACTCACGACCTGCCGCGTTCTCCCGACGCTGGTGGCTCAAGGTGTTCGCGCCGAACGCGGCGTTCGCAGTTCTGGCGCTGGGCGTGCCCGCCGTCTCGCTGCTCGTGGCGGAGACGAGCGACGCGGAGCTGGTGGACGACGTGGCGGGAGCCATCCGGCCGCGGTTCCGGGACGGGGACGTGTTGCAGTTCAACCCGAGCTGGGCGGGTGCCGGGCAGCGGCCGTTCGCGGGTTTGGCGCAAGACGGGCCGGACGCGCGCGCGGAGCTGGACGATGGGGGGTGGCGCCGCATGTGGTACGTCTACTGCCGGCGGGACGGGATCGAGAGGAAGCTGCGGGACGTGCTGGAGCGGACGGCCCTGGTGGAGAGGTTCGAGCTCGGCCACTACACCGTGTACTTGCTGGAGCCGCCGGGGGCGGCGGACACGGAGTATCTGCCGGACCGGATCGGGGAGGCGCGGGCGCGGGTGATTCCGCGCGAGGGAACGGCGCGGGCGTGCGAGCGGCGCGGCGGCGGCCCGCCGCTGGTCTGCGGTCCGCAGCCGTACCAGGAGGTCCGGGCGTCGACGGAGAAGATCGGCGGTCAGCTCCGGCGCTGCGTCTGGATCCACCCGCTGCCGGACGGGGCCGAGACGGAGGTCACGTTCCCCGGTTTCCTGGGCCCGATCCCGCCCGAACCAGGGACCGTCACGCCACTGCCGGCCGCGCCGGACGGCTCCTCGCCTTCTGCCAGCCCCCGGCCACCGACCGCCAGCCCCCCCTCCTTCACCTTCCGCTACGGGCTGACCGACGGGGCGGCGGCGGTGAAGAACGGCGGGCCGGTGAGCTTGCGGTTGTCGGCGGGCGCGGTGCCGCTGGCGAGCATCGAGGTTCCGAACGAGCAGGGGTGGCAGGATCTGGACGTGGAAGTGCCGGCGGGTGCGCCGGCGGACCTGGTCATCCGCGTTTCGTCGGCGAATCCTGGCGCGCGCCACCTGTGCGTGGGGGCGAGCTTCGTGCGGGTGGCGGGTCGCTAGCCTCTGGGAAGCACGCAGCGGAAGGTCGTGCCCCTGCCGGGGGCGCTCTCCACACTCACGCTGCCGCCCATCGCCTCGACGAGGTGCTTGACGATCGACAGGCCGAGGCCGGTGCCGCCCAGCTCGCGCGAGCGGCCCGCGTCGACGCGGTAGAAGCGCTCGAACAGCCGGGCCAGGTGGCGGGCCTCGATGCCGGACCCGGTGTCCGCGACGTCGATCCGCACCTTGTCGCCGTCGAGGGCGGCGCGGACGGTGACCGAGGTGGCCGGGGGGCAGTATTTGACGGCGTTGTCGACGAGGTTGGTCAGGACCTGTTCGAGCGCCCGGCGGTCCGCCCGGACGTGGGGCAGGTCGGCGGGCAGGTCGAGAGCCAGGGCGAGGTTCCTGGCTTCGGCGCGCTCGCGGAAGAGGCCGAGCACGTGCCGGGCGACCGTCCCGAGGTCCAGGGAGACGAGGTCCGGGCGGTAGGTCTGGGATTCGATGCGCGAGAGGTCGAGGAGGTCTTCGATCAGGCGCTGCAGGCGCTCCGCGTTGCGTTCGATGATCTCCACGAAGCGCGCCGCGGCGGCGGGATCGCGCTCCAGGGCGCCGCGCAGGGTCTCGCCGGCGGAGCGGACTGCCGCGACGGGGGTGCGCAGCTCGTGGGAGACGTTGGCGACGAAGTCGCGGCGGATCGTCTCCAGGCGGCGCAGGTCGGTGACATCGACGAAGACGGCGAGGAGGCCGCCGGAGTCGGTGGGCAGGGTGGAGACGTGGACGAGCAACCGGCGGGGCTTGAGGCCCGCGCTTTCGATCTCGCCCGAGGCGGGCTCGCCCGACTTGCGGGCCGCGTCGATCAGGTCGCGCAGGCCCGCGTGGCGGATCCCTTCCAGGAGCAGCTTGCCCACGACGTCCGCGTCCAGGAGCAGCGACTCGCGCAGCGCGGGGTTGACGAGCACGATGCGCGCGTCGCGATCGAGGAGCAGGACGCCCTCGCGCATGCCTTGCAGCACGCCCTGGAGCAGATCGCGCTCGTCCCGCAGCTCCGCCATGGAGCGCGAAAGGCCCTCGGCCAGGCCATCGATGACCCGGCCCAGCTCGTCCGCCTCGTCCCGTCCCCCGGCGTGGGTCCGCGCGGCGAGGTCACCGCCGGCCATCTTGCGCGCGGTCGCGGTGACGCGGCGTACGCCGCGCGCGGCCCAGGAGGCGGCGACGGCGGAGAAGGCGACGGCGGCGCCGAGCGCGAGGAGACTGGCGAAGGCAAGAAGCCAGTGCAGGCGATTCACGGCGTCGTCGACCGTGGTGAGCGGCACGGCGAGCCGGATGGTCCCTCCCGCGCCGGTGTCGGCCGCCGCGACGGCAATGGCGACGTACATCATCCGGTGCCCGACCGTGGTCGAGTAGCGGGTTGCCCAGCCGCGTCCGTCCGCGCGGGCTCGCGCGATCTCGGGGCGATGGGCGTGATTCTCCAGCCGCGGGAGGTCGACGGGGGGAACCTCGGAGTCGCCGACCACGGTTCCGTCGGCGGCGATCACCGTCACGCGCGCCCGCGACGTCCGGCCGCGCTCGTCGGCCCAGCCGTCCCAGGCCGGATCGGGCCGGAGGGCCCTGCCTTCGGCACGGGCCTCGCCGGCGATCAGCTCGGCCCGGATCGTCAGGTCGTCGCGAACGCTCTCGGTCAGCTCGCGGTCGAGCGTTCTTGCGAGGTACAAGTCGGCGACGACGACGGAGAACGCGATCGCGGCGAGCGAGGCGAGGAAGAGCTTGCCGCGGACGCCGAGCATCATCGTTCGGCCGCCGCGGGGGACGCCGCGAAGCGGTAGCCGACGCCCCGGACCGTCTCGACGTAGACGCCCGCCGGACCAAGCTTCTCGCGCAGCCGCTTGACGTGGGTGTCGACGGTGCGGGTGGTGACGTCGGCCTGGATGCCCCAGACGACGTCGAGCAGGACGTCGCGCGACTGCACGCGGTCGCGGCGCTCGTGCAGCGTCACCAGCAGCTTGAACTCCATGGCGGTGAGCGCCACCTCGTCACCGTCGACCCACACGCGGTGGGCGTCGCGGTCCACGCGCAACCGACCGAACTCGATCAGCGGCCGCGTCTCGGCCTCGCCGGCGGCCCGGCGCAGGATGGCCTGGATGCGCAGGAGCAGCTCGCGCACGGAGAACGGCTTGACGACATAGTCGTCCGCGCCCAGCTCGAACCCGACCACGCGGTCGATCTCCTCGCCCTTGGCCGTGAGCATCAGCACCGGGATCTCGCGGGTCGCGGCGTCGTTCTTGAGCTGCCGGCAGACATCGGTCCCCGGGACGTCCGGCAGCATGATGTCGAGGCAGATCAGATCGGGACGGTGCTGGCGGGCGAGGCGCAGTCCCTCCTCGCCACGCAACGCCTGGAGCACCTCGTGTCCCGCCTGGCGGAAGTTGTATTCCAGCACCGCCTGCAGGTCGCGCTCGTCCTCGACGATCAGAATCCGCGCCATGGCCCGTCTCTCCTAGCCCGAATCAGTCCACGGCACCAGATTCCCCGGCTGCAGGGGCTCGTCGCACAGGATGACGACCATCCGCCGGGGGCCGTGGGCCGGGATGACGAGCGTTTTCTCGATGTCGGCCGTGCGGCTTGGGCCGGTGACCAGCACCTGGACGTCGTACCAGTCGCCGCGCACCCTCTTCTCGGCGCGCATCCGGAAGAAGGCCGGCAGGTCCGCGACCAGCCGCGACGGGTGGGCGACGACGACGTGCGTGTCGACGAGCAGCGACGGGACCGCGAGGTCGCGGCGCCGCAGGTCGAGGACCACGCCTCCCGTGTCGGCAATCAGCGCCGCGGCGCCCGTGACGCCGAATGCGTACTCGCGCCGCTCGGGCTCCTCCCCCTCGACGATCACCGACCGGCGCTCCGCGCCGCGCAGCAGCTCCCCCGCGATCGCCGTCGCCTCGGCCGCCGTCGCCACGTGGTGGAACGCCGTCTCCCCGGCGGGGCCGAGATCAGCGAAGCGCGAGGCGAAGGCATCGATGGGATTCTGCGCAATCCGCCGTACTCGGTTCTCAGTCTTCAGTTCTCGGTTTTCAGTCTCGGACCCCCGAGGGACCTCCGGAACCGAACCGCGGGCTTCAGCCCGCGGCTGGGCGGCCGCACTCTCAGGGTTGCGGTTCAAGGTCCCGGCCGGTTCCGGCTGCTGACCGAGAACCGAAAACTGAGAACGCCCCCTGTCCGTGCGCCTGGCCCACCACTGCCGGAACGTCTCCCGCGCCGGCCGCGGCAGCGCGCGCCCGGCGGTCCAACGCCGCGCGACGGGGAGGCCGCCGACGAGCGGGCGGACCAGGCGGTACAGCGAGAGGGCGCGCGCGATGCGCGACGGCGAGCGCATCGCAGAAGCGGCCCGACGCATGGTCCAACCGAGGTCGCGCGCGAAACCCCGCTCGACGAGCCGCGCCCGGAGCTCCAGGAGACGCTCGTGCAGCGGGATCCCGACGGGGCAGGTCTCGCTGCACGCGCCGCAGAGCGACGAGGCGAAGGGAAGGTCGGGATGGCGCTCGAGACCATCGAAGTGCGGCAGGAGCAGGGCGCCGATCGGCCCGGCGTAGGCGCCGCCGTACGCGTGGCCGCCGACGCAACGGTAGACGGGACAGACGTTGAGGCATGCGCCGCAGCGGATGCAGGTCAGGAGGTCGCGTTGCTCGCGGTCGGCGGCGAGCGCCGTGCGGCCGCGATCGAGGAGCACGACGTGCAGGTCGGGATGCCGATCGGCCAGCAGCGAGACGTAGCAGCTCTGGCGCTGCGCCGTCGCGGAGACCGGGAGCAGGCGGAGGAGGACGGCCAGATCCTCGTCGCGGGCGACGAGCTTCTCGACGCCGGCGAGCACGATGTGCCGTCGCGGCAGGCAGGTCGTCAGCCGGATGTTCCCTTCGTTCTCCAGGAGGACGACCGTCCCGGACTCCGCGACGAGGAAGTTGGCGCCCGTGATGCCCGTGCGGGCGGCCAGGAAGCGCTCGCGCAGGATGCCGCGGGCGGCGAGCGAGAGGTCGCGCGCGAGCGATTGGCGGACAGGCTCGGGGGTGGCTGGTGGCCGGTAGCTGGTGGCTGGTGGTGGGGAGGGGTGCGGGGGGATCCAGTCGGGGAGGGGGATGCCGGCGCGCTCGTGGAAAATGCGCGCGACGTCCTCGACCGAGAGGTGGATCGCGGGCGCGGTGATGTGGGAGGGCGCCTGCCGCGCCTGCTGGACGATCCACTCGCCCAGGTCGGTCTCGGTCACGGTCACGCCGGCGGCTTCGAGGGCCGCGTTCAGGCCGATCTCCTCGGAGGCCATCGACTTGCTCTTGATGACCTCGCCGCCCGTATGCCGCGCCAGCCGGACGATCGCAACGCACGCCTCTTCGGACGAGTGCGCGACGGTGACGCTCGCGCCGCGCTCCTCGAGCCGCCGGACGAGGCGGTCGAGCAGTTTTTCGCGGCGGTCGAGCGCGTCGAGGCGGAGTTCGCGGGCGCGGCGACGGAGGGATTCCCAGTCGGGGATTTCGGCGACGAGGTGGGCCCGTTTCTCGACCGTGCGCACCGTGGCGCGATGGACCTTGTCGCCCAGCTCCGGCTCGGCGACCTTGGCGGCCGCGACGCGTCGGAAGGGTTTCTCGCTCATGCGGGCGGCTCCCCCCGGGCGGCCAAGACCTCGGCGACGTGCAGCGTGCGGAGCGTCTTCGTCCCGGTCCGGTCGAGGATGCAGTCCAGGTGGAGGAGGCAGCTCGCGTCGGTGGAGACGAGCCAGTCGGGCGCGGCGCGGAGGATCGGCTCGAGCTTGCGGCGACCCAGTTCGACGCTCAGCTCCGGGAACTTCACGGCGAAGGTCCCGCCGAAACCGCAGCACCATTCGTCGGAGTCGACGGGCAGGCGCGTCAGGCCGTCGACGGCACCGACGAGGCGCTCGACAGCCGCCGTGGCGCCCAGCTCGCGCCGCTCGTGGCAGCCAACGTGCAGGACGCAGCGTCCCTGCAGCTTCGCGCCGACGTCGACGACGCCGAGGCGGTCCACGAGGAACTCGCACAGCTCGAAGGTGCGCTGCGCCACGGGGTGCTCACCGACGAGCGACGCGTAGTGGCGGCGGATCATGCCGACGCAGGAGCCGGACGGGCCGACGACGGCGTCGTAGGGGGCGAAGATGTCGACGAAGCGGCGGGCCAGCTCGCGCGCGTCGTCGCGCAGGCCGGCGTTGAACTGCGGCTGCCCGCAGCAGGTCTGCTCGGCGGGGAACTCGACCGTGACGCCAAGGCGCTCGAGCACCTCGACCGTGGCCGCGGCGGCCTTGGGGCGGAAGGCGTCGACGAAGCAGGGAACGAAGAGAGCGACGCGCACGGAGCGTTTGTCCGACGGCGAGACGGGAAAGTCAACGGCGGTGTCAGCCGATGCCTTCGCAGCGCACTCCGGGGATCACGGTCCAGTTGTTGCCTTCGACGCACTCGCGTGTTTCGGCGCCGGGATCGGCGTCGACGTACACGTCGGTCGGGGTGTCGGGGACGCCGGCCCAGGCGCAGGAGACCGGGTCGCACTCGCCGGGGGTGAGGGCGCGGTCGGTGGCGGTGGTGCAGAGGACGGCGCCGCCGGCGTCGGGCGGACCGTCGTAGAACGTGACGACGATGCCGTCGCCGACCGGCTCGGTGCCTCGGTTGCAGACCATGACCTCCAGGTCGATGGTGCGGGTGGCGGTGTCGCAGAGGTGCTCGTAGTCGCCGCGGCCCGAGGTGAGGTCGGGGCTGCCGACCGAGGTGGGGTCGCCCTGGACGTTCTGGCGGAAGTTGTTCAGGCCGGGCGTGGTCCAGTTCGTCGCGACCGCGGAGGTGCGGGGGATCCTGCCGGCGTCGTCGACGTGCGTGACGTGGTACGGGTGCTGGTTCCAGATCGGGCGGGAGCCGACCCAGGTGTCGGCGGCGTCGCGGTAGACGCGGAGGCCGGCGAAACCGGTGGGGCGGGAGGCGCGGCAGGTGTTGCCGGCGCCGGGGGTACCTGCCGGAGGCGGAGCGCAGACGTAGCCGGTGGAGACGCAGCCGTCCGTGCAGCAGTCGTCGGTGCTCCAGCAGCGGCACAGCCCCGCGTCGCAGAAGCCGGAGACGCAGTCGGCGCCGGAGTCGCAGTGCAGGCCCGCGAAGAGCGGGTCGATGTTGCCCGGCTCGACGCTCGGACACGCACGGCCGACCAGGGGATCGCCGCAGTTCGTGTTCGCGGCGACGACGATCTCGGCGTTGAAGTCGCCGTCGACGTCGGCGACCACCGGGTTCTCGTACCACGTGCACGACGAGGACTTCTGCGAGAAGAGCACCTCGCCCGTCGCCCCCGCGTACACCCGCACGAAACACTCGTCCGCGTAGACCACCTCGGCCGGACCGTCGCCCTCGAAATCGAACACGGACGAGCCGGTCACATTGGAAGAGTGGTCCTGGGTGGTGCTGCTCCAGAGCACGCCGTCGGTGCGCGCCGAGGCGCAGGTTCCCGCACGCAGCGGCGCCGGGACGCAGTCGGGGTCGAAGACGGCGTAGGCGTCCGCACCCGCCGACGCGACTTCCGGAAAACCGTCGCCGTCGAAGTCGGCGACGGTCGGCGGGCCGCCGGTCCCGCCGCCCGGCAGGGTGACGGGTCCGAAGATCACCGTGCTCTCCAGCGTGTGAATGCGGACGGTGCCGGCCGTCACGACGGCAACCTCGGGCCGACCGTCCAGGTCGAAGTCGGCGACGGCGGCGTGGCCACCGGTCAGTCCGACGACGGAGTACGACTCGCGCACCCAGTCGCGCGCGGTCGTGTCGAACGCATACACGCCCGCGCCGGTGACCAGCTCGGGAAGGGTGTCGGCATCGACGTCGGCCACGACGGGGAAGATGCCGATGCCGGCGTGGGAGCCGGCATCGGGGGCCACGCCGAGCGACGAGCCGAGCAGCGTGCCGTCCGCCGCGAGGATCAGGCCGCCGCGCAACACCTCGGGCACGCCGTCGTCGTCCAGGTCGTGCAGTGCCGGGCCCGTCCAGCCGCCGCCGGTCGGGTTGTAGGCCGAACCGTCGCTGAGGCGGCTGCGCCAGAGGACGCCCCAGGTCAGCGCGGCGGCGTCATAGCGGAAGGCGACCAGCCCGCCGCCGGCCTGGAACGCGACGACCTCGGCGCGACCGTCACCGTCGAGGTCGCCGACGGCGGGCGGGGAGGAGTGCGAGGTGAGCTGCATGTCGAGGCTGGCCTGCTGGGCGCAGTCGCGGCCGTTGACGATGCGGATCACGCCGGTGGGCTGCTCGCTGCCTCCGTCGTCGCCGTCGTCCGAGGTGAAGACGATCGAGGGTCGCACGGTGGTCGGGTCGTCGTCGAAGTTGAAGTCGACGACCATCGGGGTCGACAGGAGATGGCGGTTCAACGGGTAGGCGTCGCCGGCCGGCGGGCCTTCCCACGAGCACTGCAGGGTCGGCGCGAAAAGTCCGGCGATGACGACGCGCGTGCAGTCGGGGTTGTGGTCGTCGCGGGGGCCGGTGCCGTACGGCAGGCAGGCGCCGGCCTCGCAGTACGAATCGGAGCCGCAGTCCTCGTCGCCCTCGCACACGCCGACCGCGACGCAGAGGTCGTAGCGGCAGCCTTCGCCGGCCGCGCAGCAGGCGCCGGCGCACGGCTCGCCGCCCTCGGGGCAGTCGACCTCGCCGCCGTCGGCGTCGGCCAAGGCATCGTCGTCGGCGTCGGCGCCGTCGCCGCCCTCGAAGCCGTCCTCGCCGTCGGTCCCGCCCTCGACGTCGCCGGGGCTGCCGTCGAGCGCGCGACAGAACCCGTCCAGGCAGGTCTGGCCCGCGGGGCACTCGTCCTGGCTGAGGCATGGCGTTGCGCTCGCGGTTCCGCCGCCGCAGTCGCAGGCGCCGTGGCCGGCCAGGAGCGACGCGGCCGCCAGGCACGTTCCGGCGACCATTCCGATCCATCCACGCATCGCACCCTCCCTTGCGGGCCCGCAAGATCCGCTGCGAAGTCTACCGGAATCCCAGGACGTTCGGGAGCTGCCGGCAGTCGTCGTAGACCGGCTCGAGGTCCGCGCCGGGCCGGAAGCCGGCCGAGAGCCGCTTCAAGACGCGGTCGTCGCCGACGACGATCGAATCCGGCGTCGGCAGACGGAGATCCAGGAGCATCTCGAAGTGGTACCAGTACGCCAGGATTCCGGCGCTGTAGTCCGGGGTCTGCGTCCCGAAGATCGCGTAGCCGACGCCGTCGGGGTCGATGAGCACGCCGTTGATCACGTGCCAGCCGTGGAACAGCTCGGTCTCGTCGTAGACGTGGTTCCACCAGCGCCCGGAGTCCACGTAGTTGAGCGCATCCGCCTGCCGAGGATCGCAGGCGAAGCTCGGGTCGCTCTCGCAACATCCCTGCTGGCAGGTCGGCACGTGGGCGAGGAACGTCCCCTCGGAGCCGTCGAGCGGCAGACGATAGTAGTCGATCCCCGGCGCGTCCGGCGCGTAGGCGGCACAGCACGTTCCGATGACGCCCCAGGAGGCAACGAGCAGCGCGTCCCCGTCGGGGGTCAAGGCGAGGGGGTAGGCGTAGAACCCCGCGGGCAGATCCGGATTCCGCCTGGCCCAGAGCACGTCGAAGGACAGGGTGCCCCCGGAGAGCGTGGCCTCGACGTCCACGGAGATCATCACCAGATGGGTGCTCGGATCGTAGCCCGGCACCCCGGGCGGCTCGGCGAGGCCGTCCACGCAGCGAGTCAGCAGCCGACGCGAATCGGGGGTCCAGACGGTCGAGAACTGCGCCGCGCCGCAGGCGTCGGGCGTCGCGGCCGGGGCGACGAGGCGCACGAACGGGCCGTCGGGCAGGCGGTACAAGAGCGCCGACTCGTCCACATTGGGGTGAATGTCGGTGCCGAGGAAACCGTGGGAGTCGACAAGTCCGAAGCCCGTGCCGTTCTTGACCGCGACCCACTCGCCGTTCGGAGAAAGACCCATGCCCGCGGTGCGTCCGGTCTCGTAGTCGTCGCCGACGGTCGGCACTTGGATGTGCGGATCGTAATCGTCGAAGACGACGACGTCACCCCCGCTCTCATAGGCGAAGCGACGCGAGTCGCCGGCCCAGGCGCCCCACTGATTCCACGGCCAGGTGGACGGCGCCACGAGCCCCCTTCCGCGCGGCAGCGTGAGCTTCTCGAACCGCTCGGCCTCGAAGTCGAGCAGGAACCCGTCCTGCGTGAGGAGCCTGCTTCCGTCGGGCGAGGCGAGGAACTGCGACGGGGCGAGGGTGCACACCCGGGTGTCGATCGAGGAGATGCCGGGGACGATCTTCGTGGCGACGCCGTGCGGCTCGACCCGGTAGCGCCGGACGAGGCAGCCGTCCGGCCAGAGTTTGGTCGTGTACAGCGTGAGCCCGTCGCGCGAGAAGAACGCCTGCGTGGCCTCGGTAATTTCCTCGCCGACGGTGCCGTCGCGCCCGTCCATGAGCCGGATGTTTTCCTCGAGCTCGCAGTAGCGGAGGATCAGCGTCCCGACGGGGCCGGGCTGGCCCCGCAGGGGATCGTCCGGCCCCCCCGACGGGCAGCCGGCAAGAAGCAGCGGGAGCAGTGCGACGAGCCGGCGGCGGGCCATGCGCCTCCTCATTCCGGACACCGGAGCCGATGGGGGGAAACGACCGAGTACAGGCCGAAGACCAGGACGACGGGGATTCGCCCCCAGCAATCGGAGGCCACCGTGGCCTCGACCGTCGTGTCCGACCAGCTCGTGATCTCGCCTCGGGCGGCGGGGTTGGCGAAGGGGTGCTCGCGCATCGTCACCGCGTCGGTGAAGAACGCGTAGCCGGGCGTGGCGCCGAAGCCATGGCCGTGGACGACCACCGCGTCGCCCGGCAGGACGTCGTCCGAGCCGTCCGGCGTGTCGACGGACTCGATGGCCGGCAGGACCAGCACGGGCCCGGCAGCATAGACCGTGAGCTTGACGGGGCTCTCCAATTCGTCGCCGCCGACCGTCACCGTCACCGCGCCGATGACCGCGTGGTCCGGGGCGCGCGCCCGGACGCCGAAGTCGTTCCAGTCGAGCACCTCGGTCGTCTCCCCGCCCACCTCGACCACGCCCGGTTCCGCGCCGAATCCGGTTCCACGCACCACGAACGTCGCGTCCGCGGTCACCCGCTGCGGCTCCAGCCGCGAGATGTAGCGGGGCTGCGACCAGTGGGCCTGCGTGTCCTGCAACAGGAGCAGCGGGTCGTCGAAGTCGGGACGGGACGCGGCTGCCAACCCCCCGGCGAAGGCGAGCAGCCCGACCCAGGCGAAGAACAGCAGTCGCATCCAGGGTGGCGCGGAACCCGCTCGGTGCATGCCGCGAGTATCGGGAGCGAGCCGTCCGGTTGTCAACCTCCGGCCGCCCGATGCACCCGCCGCCTTGCCACGGACCGCCCATCCGGGCATGCTCCGGGGCGAGGAGGGGTGTCATGCGCGACAAGGCGTGGGTCATTCGGCCGGCGGGCGAGGTGCCCGGGACGCCGGTCGACCGGGCGCACGGCACGACGATCCAGGTGCTGCTCGGCCCGGCCGAGGACGTGCCGAACTTCGTGCTGCGCCGCTTCACCCTCGAGCCCGGCGGACGCATCCCGACTCACCTCCACGATTCCATCGAGCACGAACAGTACGTGCTGGAGGGCGAGCTGGTCGTCTCGCTCGGCGGGGAGGAAAAGACGTTGCGGGCCGGCGACAGCCTGTACATCCCGGCCGGCACCCCACACTGGTACGAGAACCGGAAGGACACCCCCGCGCGTTTCCTGTGCGTGGTCCCGCGGACGGATCGGTATCGCACGGAGTGGCTGGACCAGGACTGACCGCCTCCCGCTCACGCCAGCTCGGCGTGCCTCGGGTACACCACGGCCGGGTCGATCATCACCTCGACGAGCGCCGGGACGCCGGCGGCGAAGGCGCGCCGGAGCGCCGGACCCACCTCGTCGGGACGCGTCACCCGCTCGCCATGGCCGCCGAGCGCCTGGACCACGCGGTCGTAGCGCGTGCGCGGGTCGAGGTCGGCGACGACGTCGTAGGCGAAGTAGCGCCGCATGGCCTGCTTCTCCAGCGCCCACGTCCCGTTGTTGCCCATCACGAAGACGACCGGCAGCTTGTTGCGCACCAGCGACTCGAGGTCGAAGCCCGCGAAGCCGAACGCGCCGTCGCCGGTGAGCACCACCACCTGCCGCCCCGGATGCACCAACCGGGCCGCCATCGCCGCACCCGGGCCCAGGCCCAGACAGCCCAGCGGGCCGGGATCGAGCCACGAGCCGGGGACCGACGAGCGGATCTCGCGCCCGGCCCAGGACACGAAGTCGCCTCCGTCCCCGATCACGATCGCGTCGCGGTCCAAGACGCGCGCCAGCTCGCCATAGACCCGCAGCGGATGGATCGGCTCGCTCGCACTCGCACGCTCCGCCGCAACCGACTCCTCCAGCCGGCGCTCCTCGAGCCGCAGCGCCTCGAGCCAATCGGCGCTCGGCGATTCCTTGGCACGCTCCGCCAGACCGCGGAATACGAGATCCAGATCGGCACCGGCGGAGGCGAACGGGGCGGGCGCGGCCGAGAGAAGGGCCGGGTCCGAGTCGGCATGGATGATCTTCGCGCCCGAGGCCCAGCCGTCCCCGAAACCGAGACGGAAATCGATCGGCGTGCCGGCGACGAACACGAGGTCGGCCTCGCGCAGCGCCTTCCCGCGCGAGCGGAGGAACGACGACGGGTGGTCGTGCGGCAGCGTCCCGCGACCCATGCCGTTGGCGAAGACGGGGATCCCGGACGCCTCGGCGAAGGCGCGCAGGGACTCCGCCGCCCCATCGGCCCAGACGTTCGAGCCGGCGACGAGCACGGGGCGGCGCGCGGCGCCGATCGCGCCGGCGATGCGGGCGACGGCGTCGGGATCGGGCGCGAGACGGCCGGGCGGCGCTCGATCGGCGTCGTCCTCGACGCCGGCGGGCTCGAGGTCGAGCGGCACGTCGAGGAACAGCGGACCGCGGGGCGGCGTGAGTGCCTCCCGGATGCCCCGCGAGAGCTCGCGGATGAGAGCGGGGCCGGCGGTGAAGGCGCGTTTGGCGAGCGGCGCGAGGACGGGGACGTGGTCGATTTCCTGGAGGCTGCCGCGACCCCAACGCCAGCCGGGGGCGCGTCCGCCGAGGAGCACGAGCGCGGAGCCGTTGCGCGCCGCGGTGGCGAACGCGCTCGCCGCGTTGAACACGCCCGGCCCCGCGGTGACCGCGGCCACACCCGGGCCCCGCGTCAGCCGCGCGTACGCCTCGGCCGCGAACGCCGCCGTCTGCTCGTGCCGCACGTCGACCAGCCGGATGCCGGCCTGCCGGGCGCCGTCGTAGAGCAGGAAGATGTGGCCCCCGGTGAGTGTGAAGATCGTGTCCACACCGCGGGCCCGGAACGCCGCGGCCGCATGAAGACCCCAGTGGGTCAAGTCGAGAGTCATGCGATATCTTGTAGCCACTCGCCCAGGCGCGGCCAGACGTGTCGCCGGGCGCCCTCGCTCGCCACCAGATCGCAATGACCCAACGGAGGCTCGGGAGGAGCGCCGACCACGAGCAGCCGGGCGGCGGGCGAGTTGCGGAGCAGCGCGGGCAGCGGGGCGCCGACCGCCGGCGGAACCAGGGCGTCCGTCGCGGAGTGCACGAGAAGCACCGGACAAACCACGCGAGACAGCACGGTTTCCTGGGCCTCGCCGCGGAGCGTCGGCAGGCGATCGAAGGCGAAGCCCCGGCGCAGCTCCGCGGCGATCCCGACGCTCGTGCGGTCCATGCCGGACGTGAAGCGCTCGCGCAGCTCCTGCGGTGAGTACGATCGCGGGTGCCAGACCGGCCAGGGGAACGGGACCCACGGATGGTCGAGCAGCCCCCGGAACGCGACCAGGGCGGCGCCGACGGGCCCGAGCGGGAGGGAGGCGGTCGGGAAGCGGCGGGCCAGACCTGTCCAGGCGAGCGGCTCGCCGGCCAGGGCCAGCGCGCGCAGGAACCGGGGGCCGCGCGAGAGGAAGAACCCGCCGCCCAGCGACAGCACGCCCGCGACGCGATCGGGGTGCGCGGACGCGAAGAGGAGCGATGTCAGGCCGCCCAGGCTGTGGCCGGCGAGGATGACGCGGAAGTCGCCGGCGTCGTCGAACACCCGGTCGACCGCGGCCAGGATGTCGCCCTCGACGAGCGCCTCCAGCGACGGAGCGGGGGTGTCGCCCCAGGCGCGGGCCAGGCCGGTCGCCCGATGCTCGAGCACGTAGGTCGGGTGACCCCGTTCCGCCAGCCATCCCGGCAGGGAGATTCCTCCGACCTCCCAGGTGAAGCGGTTCTGGCCGAAGCCGGGGACGAGCAGGACGGGGGGGCGGGGTGCGGGCCACGCGCCGCGCCGGGCGAGCAGGGCGGCGACGGCGCCGTCCGCCGCGTTGACGCGGAGGAGGCGTGTCAAAACGGTTTCCAGAGATACTCGGGGCGATGCTTGTTCGCCTGGAAGAAGGAGACCAGGTTGGGGAGGTAGTCGAGGAAGCGGGGACAGGAGACGCCGGTGCCTTCGAGGGCGGCGACGGCGTTGCGGGTGTCGAAGTGGGCGTCGTGGCTGAAGTAGTCGAAGACCTCGCGGGGAACCCCCAGGAGCTTGCGCACGGCCAGGAGCCGCAACGGCACGTCGAGCAACTCGGGCGGAATCTGGCCCCAGGGGCCGCGGGCCCCCAGCAGGCGGACGAATTCGGCGTAGACCGTCCGGGCCGTCACCGGATGCGGATCGGCCATGGCGTAGCACTTGCCGGTCGTACCGCCCTTCGCCCAGATCGCCGCCGTGCCGCTCGCCACGTAGTCCACGGGGACGAGGTTGACCTCGGCCGCCAGATCGCCCAGGTACGGCAGCGGTACCTGCAGGAGCTTGAGCTTGTCGATCAGCCCCATCGCGAAATAGGGACCGTCGAACTTCTGTGTCTCGCCCGTCCTCGAGTCGCCGACGGTGATGCCCGGACGTATGATGATCGTCGGGACCGAGCCCATCGCCTCGCGCACGAGACGCTCGGACTCGAACTTGGTCGATTCGTAGTGGTTCTTGAAGCCCGCGCCGGGGATCAGCTCGTCCTCGAGGATCGTGCCGGTGCGCTTGCCCGCCACGTAGCAGGTGGAGAAGTGGACGAACGACCGGAGTGCCTGGGCGTTGCGGCACAGCTCCAGGACGTTGCGGGTCCCCTCGATGTTGACGCGCACGGCGACGTCCTCGTGGACGTGCAGGTCGTAGATCGCCGCGAGGTGGATGACGTCCGTGGTCCGGGCCAGGACGTCGCGCCAGGCGGCTTCGTCGAGCCCCAGGCGTGCGCGGGTGATGTCGCCGACGACGACGTCCATGCGCGAGCCCTTGGCCTCGGGCAGGGTGCGAAGCGCCTCCGCCTCGCGACGTGCCTGGCCGGCGAAAGAGTCGACGACGAGGAACGTCAGATCCGAGCCCGGGGCGCGGACGAGGAACTCGCGCACGAGCCTGCGGGCGATGAAGCCGGGGAACCCGGTCAGGAAGATGCTGCGTTTGGCCATTTCGTGCTCCTCCCCGCAAGGTCCGCGCAGCAGGCGCCGGCGGACCCGGCGGGTGGGGTGTGTACCCGGCCGTCCGACGCGTGTCAAACCCGGGGCTTCAGCCCCGGGACCGGGTTGCACCGGCAAGCGCCATCGCGGATACTCCCGCCGCGCCGGGCCTGGCGGACGTCGGGGCCGGCGGGAGGGGCACGATGAACCGTCGAATCGCTGCGTTGACGCTGGTGCTTTCGCTCGCGGGCGCGGGTTGCGAGGAGTCGGCCTCGCTGGTCATTGCGCCGCTGGACGACCAGGTCGTGCGAGTCGGCGAGACGCTGAACGTCGACGTTCCGGTCAGCAACCCGAGCGAGGCGACCCTTTCGTTCTCCTACGACATGCCGGACCTGCCGGCCAGCGGCGCCGAGATCTACGCCTCGGGCACGGCGGGCGGCCGGCTGCGCTGGACGCCGTTGGCCTCGCAGGAAGGCGCCTGGTCGTGCACCGTGCGCGTCTCGGGCGGCGGCGGCAGCGACACCGAGACGTTCGTGATCAACGTCCAGTCCTCGGACTCCGCGCCGGTCTTCATCCAGCCGGGTGCCGGCGGCACCTACGACCTGTCGCGGGAGCCGTGCGTGGCGGTGCACGTCGAGGTCAAGGACGACGACTCGCTGCCTGCGTCCATCCGCATCACCGAGCGCGACCCGCGGGTCGATGGGGCGACGCTGACCGCGAACGGCAAGCAGGCCGACTGGAACTGGTGCCCGACCCCGGCGCAAGTCGATGCCGCGGATCGCTACACGCTCGGCCTCGCCGCCCAGGACGAATCGCACGCGCCGGTGCCGCACGACTACGTCATCGTGCTGCGCGGCACCGGTCGCCCGGACTGTCCCGGCGCCCCGCCCGACATCGTCTCGACCTCGCCCCAGGACACCCTCGTCCGTACCGCCCTCGACTACCGCGTCGATGCCGTCGTGCGCGACGACGTGGGCCTCAAGGACCCTCCCATCCTGTACTGGTCGACGGAGGCGCCTTCCGACCCGGCGCATCCCGACGTGACGGCCTTCCGTCAGGTCGTCTTCGTCTCCGACGGCGGCGACGCGTACCACGCCGCGATCCCGAACCTCGGCGTGCCCCCCGGCGAGGAACGGACCATCCACTACGTCGTCTCGGCCACGGACAACGACGATACCGAAGGCGCCGGCTGCGACCACCGCACGGACTCGCCGCTGCGCTCGTTCCGCGTCGCCGAAGGCTCCGGCGAGGTCGCGGGGTACTGCGAGGCGTGCAGCGCGAGCAGCCAGTGCGCCTCCCGGGTCTGCGCGGCCGGAGCGTCGCGCTTCTGCGCGGGGGATTGCGCCGCCTGTCCCGCGGGCGCGACGTGCGGGCCCGTGACGACCGTCGAGGGCGGCGTGGTCGATGCCTGCGTTCCCGAGGGGCTCGACTGCCGCGGCGGCGGCTCGTGCACGGACGACGAGTACGAGGACGACGACTCGCGGGTCGATGCCGCCATGATCGCCGCCGACCTCTACACCGGCCTGTGGATCTGTTCCGGCGACGAGGACTTCTACGCCGTGGACCTGGGCGCCGGCTCGCTGGACGTGACGATCGACGGCTGGGACCCCGCGTCCGCCGACCTCGACCTCCAGCTCCTGCGCTCCGACGGCACGCCGCTGCGCAGCTCCGCCGGGATCGGGTCGTCCGAGAACGTCGCCCTCTGCGTCGCCGGAGGCACGACGATCGTCCGCGTCTACGGCGTCGCGGGCGACTCCGGCCCGTACAGCCTGCTCGTCGACCACGTCCCAGGCTCGTGCTGCACCGACGACGCGTTCGAGGACAACGACGCCTGGGGCGACGCCACGCCGCTGCTCGACCCCGGCGAGCCGCTCGACGGCCAGGTCTGCGCCGCCGACGAGGACTGGTTCGTATTCGCCGGAGAGGCCGGCCGGCGGGCCAGCGTGGACCTGTTGATCGACGGCGCCGGCGACCTCGACCTGGAAATCTACGACCGCGACGGCATGCGCCGCCTGGCGTCCTCCGCGGGCACGGGCTCCAGCGAGCATGCCGAGGCGGACCTGGTGGCGAGCGATGACTACTACGTCCGCGTCTTCGGCTACCGCGGCGCGGAGGATTCGTACCTGGTCTCGTACCTGCTGATCGGGAGCGCCGGGTGTTCGGACAGCCTGACCTGCGCGGCCGGTACGGTCTGCGACGGCTCGGCGTGCGTCGACGACGCCTGCACGCCGGGTGCATCGGCCTGCCCTGCGGGAACGTTCTGCCCCGACGCCGGCGGCGGGGGCGGGTCGAGCGACTGCGTCGACCCGTGCGGAAGCACCTCGGAATGCCGTGCGGGCTACGCGTGCAAGACGTTCGCCGAGGGCGGCGGCTGCGCCGTGGCGGGCGCGGGTCTGGACGGCGATCCGTGTGCGTCGTTCCGCAACTGCTCCGGCTCGCGCGTCTGTCTGGACTGGACCGGCGGCTACTGCGCCGTCGACGGCTGCGTGGACGCCACGGACTGCCCGAGCGGCTCGCGGTGCGTCGACGCCGGCGGCCCGCTCGGCACGTGCGTCGAGGACTGCCTGGCGAGCGACGACCTGTGCCGGCTGGCCGACGGCTACGGCTGCGACTGCGCAGTCGACGTGGAGGGCTCATGGCAGTGGGTCTGCCTGGCGCCGGGCGTGTATGCCCCGGCCTGCTACTAGGCGCACTCTTCCTGACCGGCTGCCCTTCGAACGGCAACGGCGGGCCGGACTGGTGCGCCGACGGTCCGTCCGTGGCATCGATCTCCTTCCCGACGACCGTCCTGCCAGGCTCGCGTTTCGAGATCTCCGGCGCCGCGTTCGACACCTCCTGCGGCGAGCTGACGGTGTTCTTCCGCGGGAGCTTCGAAGGACGGAGCGTCGAAGCGGAGGCCCTCGCGGAGGTGGTCTCCACGGCGGAGGTCCGATACGACGCGGGTCCCGAGCTGTTCGGAATCCTGGGCGCCGATCCGGGCCGCTTCGTGGGCGAGCTGGGGGTGCGGCGGCACGACGAAGGAGGGAGCGCCCGGGAGTCGGCGGTCCCTGTCGCGTTCGACGCCGTCGTACACCTCGTCCCGTCGGCCGGGAGCGCCACGCCGGAGTCGGTCACGCTCAACGCGGTCGTCGTGGTCACCGGCGGCGGGTTCCTGGAAGGCGCCGAGGGGACGAGCGAGGCCGTCCTGGACGGGACGTTCCGGGTCGACGGCGGCGGCACGCGGCCCGTGACCGGCGTGCGGCTCGCCGCAGAGCCGCTCGAGGCCCGCGACCGGACGCGCGCGGCGTTCCTGTTCGCCCCCACGATCGCCGGGATTCTGCCGGGCGCGTTCACGGGAACGCTGGCGCTGGAGAACCGCCACGGGGACGGGACGGTGACGGCGAGCGACCCGCTGCCCGTGACGTTCACGCTCGGGGCTTCGTTCGTGACCGGCGTCGAGCCGCGTGACCCGACGCTCGGGGCGATCGCGGAGATCACGGGCGCCGGATTCATCGGCGGTGCTGCGGACCAGACGCTGACGATCCGGCTGGACGGCACCGCCACGCCGCACGGCGGGAGCGCGGCGCCCGTGACCGGTCTGGAGCTGGTCCCGGCGTTCGTGGACGGCGGGCGGGCGGAGTACACGATCGTGCCGGTGCGCCGCGGCGACGTCCTGGTCGCGGAGGATTTCGACTTCTCGTGGGGGACGTTCGCCGGAACGGCGACGCCCGTGCTGCGCTACGGTGCGGAGCTGGCGGAGGGACTGCCGACCTCGATCGACCTGCGCCTCGGACCGACCCGGCAGGTGGTGTTCGTCTCGTTCCTTGCCGGGTTCTCCGACGCGCTGCGCGAGTTCGGCCTGCGCGCGGTGGAAGCGGAGTTGCGGACGCGCGTGCTGGAGAAGTTCCGCCGCGTCTACGACGGCATCAACCTCGAGGTGCGGGCGGAGCCGCCGGAGGACTACTACGTCGGCGGCTACGCGGTGGTGGAGATCGGCGGGCCCGACCCCAACGGTCGCGGGCTGTTCGGCTACGACAACACGCCGGGGAAGGACGTCGGCAACCTCCGGCTCCACGATCGCGTGGGCGGCGCGAACGCCGAGGTGCAGGAGGACGGCTACGCGGGGTTCGGCGGGGTCTTCGTCAGGTCGTTCCTCTGCTGGTCGTCGCATCGCCCGGACGATCTGGTGTGCCCGGACGGCGTGGCCGACCCGGACTTCGACCGGGTCTTCGACCCGGTCCGGGCGAGGGAGGTCGTGGCCGGCGAGTATCCGTCGGGGCCGGACGCGGCACGCGCGGCGGCGATCGAGGCGGCCGTCTCCGCGCTGGGCAGCCTGGTGGGCGACACCGCGGCGCACGAGTTCGGCCACAGCCTGGGGCTGGCCAACCCGTACGGACCGGCGGACGTCGTGCACCACGAGCCGCCCGCGGACGGCTGCCTCATGGACGCGGGCGCCTACCGGCCGTTCGCCGAGCGGGCGGAGCTTCCAGGCGTGATGCCCGGCGGATGGTGCGGGGAGGAGCGCGGCTACCTGGAGAGCATCCTGCCGGTGGGACCCTAGGGGGGAGGCTTCGTATCCGAACCGCGGGCCTCGGCCCGCGGCTGGTCGCGCCCCGCGGCGGGCGGTTCGATCGAGGGGTGGGGTAGAGGGCGAGGGACGGAATGGAACGAATTGCGATCATCGGGACGGGGAACATGGGGACGGCGTTCCTGGCCGGGCTCGTGGGGAGCGGGTACCCCAAGGGAAGGGTGACGACGACCGACGTGCGCCCGGAGCGGCTGGCCGAGGTCCGGCAGAAGTACCGCGTGCGGGTCGGGCGCGACAACGTCGCGGCGGTGCGCGCGGCGAGCACGGTCGTGCTGGCGGTCAAGCCCCAGGTGATGCGACGCACGCTGGAGGAAATCGCACCGGCGACGGTGCACCGGCCGCTGGTGATCTCGTTCGCGGCGGGCGTGCCGCTCGCCGCGATCGAGCAGCTCCTGGCGCCGGGGACGCCCGTGATCCGGGCGATGCCGAACCTGCCGGCGGAGGTGGGCGGGGGCGCGACCGCGTTGGCGCCGGGGCGCCGCGCGGGCCGGACCGCGGTGCGTCGCGCGCGGACGCTGCTCGAGCGCGTGGGCGTGGTGGTCGAGGTGGCCGAGGACCAGATGGACGCGGTCACCGGTTTGTCGGGCACCGGCCCGATGTACGTGTTCATCATCATCGAGGCGCTGGCCGACGCGGGGGTGCGCGTGGGGCTGCACCGCGAGACCGCGATGAAGCTGGCGCTGCAGACGGTACTGGGCGCCGCCGAGCTCGTGCGCCGCTCGGGCCGTCACCCGATCTACCTCAAGGACCTCGTGACGTCGCCCGGCGGCACCGCCATCGCCGCCCTGCATTCGTTGGAGCGCACGGGAATGCGCGCCGTGCTCATGGATGCGGTGCAGGCCGCGACGGAGCGTTCGGCCGAATTGGGGAAGATCATCTCGCAGCGGATGAACGACGCGACGCGTTGAGGAGGGGCCGGCAGCCGGCGGCTGGTGGCTGGTGGACGATGGTGGGCGCGCAGGCAGGAAGCCGTCGGCAGTCCCATCGGCCGCTTCGGTTTCTCCCCGGATTCATGCACAATCGCTTTGACTCCGCGCGGTTGCTCGCCGTATAGTCCCCGCGAACATTTTCCCGTCCTTCGGGGGGTGGCCTCGCGGGGCCGCGAACCATCGAGGAGTTCTACATGACGGACGCACGTGCTGGAGCAGGCTGGAATCGTGGCTCGTCGGCCTCGGCGCGGATCGCCCTGGCCGCCACGTTGATGTTTCTCGGCGCCACCGGTGCTCGGGCGCAGGAGGAGCTCGCCTCGCCGCCGGTCGCGCCGGCAGACGCGACCGTGCCGCCGGCGGAGCAGGAGACCGTGCCGGCCGCGACCGAAGCCGAGACCGCAGGGGAAGCCGTCCCGCCCGTCGCGGTCGAGGCGGAGACGGTGGAGGAGCCCGCCGCCGCGACCGAGGAGCCGACCGATGAGCCCGGACCGTCCGTGGAGTTGGGACTGCTGGCTGCCGCCGGCGAGGACAACCTCGAGCCCGACGCCGGTCCGCTGGTGGCCGAGGAAGACGTCGCGGACGAGGGCGAGGAAGAAGAGGAAGAGGCAGAGGAAGAGGAAGACGAAGAAGGCGAGACGAGCTCGCTGCACGTGGCGATTCCCGGCTACTACCAGCTCAGCGTGTTCGGTCTGGCCCCGATAGCGCTCGGGCCGGACGACCCCTCGCGTCCGTTCGGGCCGAACCTGGGCCAGGAGTACTACGGTTGGTCGCGCCTGCGCGCCACGCCGGAGCTGTCGTTCGCGCCGATCAAGATCAAGGCGCAGTTCGACGTGATGACCGGCATCATCTTCGGCCAATCGACGCAGGGAGTGGATGCGGCGCTCGAGCCGCGGATGCGCGAGACGGGCGCGGAGTCCGACGGGGGCGGCGAGCTCGTGGGTATCCGGCCGTTCGACTTCCGCCAGCTCTTCCTCGAGTGGGACACGGGCTACGGCATCCTCCGTGCCGGGCAGATGACCTCGAACTGGGGCCTGGGGATCCTGGCCAACGACGGCGACCACGACCAGCTCTTCGGCTTCAACCGCTACGGCGATCTGGTCGAGCGGGTCGTGTTCGCGACGAAGCCGTTCTCGACGCTGGGCGACGGGTTCTACAAGGACATCATCACGATCCTGGGCGGCGACCTGGTGTACCGCGACCACTTGGCGGACATCTGGAATGGGGATCTGGCCTGGCAGGGCATCTTCGCGCTGTTGTGGCGGGAGGAACCGCGGCAGGTCGGCATGTACGTCGCGTACCGCAACCAGACGTTCGACGACGGCGACAACCTGGAGGTGGTGGCGGTCGACGTGACGGCCGACTGGACCTTCGACCTGGCCGAGGGCTGGGACCTGCAGGTGGCCGGGGAGGGCGTCGGCGTGTTCGGCTCGACCGACGTCGCCCGTTCGCTCACCTCCGACACGCACGACATCATGCAATTCGGCGGCGCGCTGCGGGTCGCGGCGAAGTACCTCGAGCAGTACACGGCACAGGTCGAGGTGGGGGCGGCGACGAGCGACGCGAACACGTACGACGATCAGCTCCTGCGGTTCACCTTCGACCCCGACTACAACGTCGGGCTGATCATGTTCGAGGAGCTGATCGCGTGGCAGACGGCGAGGGCGGCGACGCTGGCCGCATCGCCGGACCTGGTGGGCGAGCCGGTGCCGGGCCTCGAGCTGCTGCCGACCAACGGCGGCGTCTCGGGCGCCCTGTACGTGAACCCGACGTTCCGCGCGCGCCCGCTCGAGTGGCTCGAGGCGGCGGTGGGGCTGCTGTGGGGCTACTCGACGGCGGATTTCGTGAGCCCCTTCGAGCAGAAGGTGAACGGGGTGCCGGCGAACTACATGGGCGGCGACTCGGGCAACCGCAACCTGGGGGTGGAGCTGGACGTGGGCGTGAACTTCTTCATCCCGCTCCGGCTCGTGCAGCTCGAGGCGGGGGCGCAGTTCGGGTACATGTTCCTGGGCGACGCGTTCGCGGATGCGGACGGCAATCGCCCGGACGACATCTGGCTGACCGAGGGTCGGCTGGCGTTGAGGTTCTAGGGGAGTCGTGAGTCGACAGTCATGAGTCGTGAGTCGACGGGAACGAGTCGGCGGTTGACGGGGAGTCCTGGAGGGTGTCCATGAGTGCCAAGCGGATCGTCATGGTGGTCGCGTTGATCGGAGGGATGGCGTGCGACGGCGGAGGCCTGCCTGCGTCGCTGGGTCCGGCGAACAAGGACCAGGGCGACGGGCCCGTGATCAAGTTCGATCTGTTCGCCGAGCCGTTGCCGGAGGTGCCGCTGCCCATCGACGTGGCGATGCGCCCGGATCCGAATTCGCCCACCGGCAAGCGGGTCAACGCCTCGATCCTCGTCGCGCCCACGGAGATGGAGGAGAACACGCGGCGCAAGATCGACCAGCTCGACGGCTGGGGCGTCTACTCCACGATCAGCGTCGGCTTCACCTATCCGGACAAGGACCATCCGGAGAAGGCCGTGCTGGACGTCCAGAACATCCTCGACCGGCACACCGGCGACGATTTCGAGTTCACCGACGACGCCGTGTACGTGATCAACCTCAATCCCGACTCGGAGAACTACGGCAAGCCCGTGCCGCTGGACCTGGGCGAGGGAAACTTCCCGTTCGTCCTGCAGACGCCGGACCGCTACTACGAGAACGACCCGCGCGGCGGCACGAGCACGATCCTGCTGGAGACCGTGGAGGAGGACGCCAACGGCAACGGCAAGCTGGACCCGGGCGAGGACACCGACTTCGACGGCGTGCTCGACCATCCCAACGTCCTGCACCCCAACCCGGCGATCGACTACATGGCTCCGACCGACCCGCGCTACGCCGGACACATCGACCGGACGTACCAGAGGGAGGACCCCGACGACCCGACCAGCCCCTTCGTGCTCGACGCGAACGGCCGCCCGATCCCCGACCTGATCACCTTCTACGAGCGCGAGTCGAACACGCTCCTCATGCGGCCCATCCAGCCGCTGGAGGAGGCGACGAAGTACGCGGTCGTCGTGACCAAGCGGCTCGTGGGCGAGAACGGCCAGCCCGTGCGCTCGCCGTTCCCGTACCTCAATCACGTCGACCAGACGGCCGATCTCGCGCCGCTGGAGGGGATCCTCGAGGATCACCCGGAGTTCTACGGCAGCGATCTGGGCGGCCTGGACGGGGTCGCCTTCGCCTGGGCGTTCACGACGCAGAGCGTGCGGATGGACCTCCTGAAGATGATCGACGGGCTGGAGGACGGGACGGGACCGTTCGCGCGGCTGCACGACGCGTTCCCGCGCGAGGCGTACATCAACCCCCTCCACGGCTGCAATCCGTCCGGCGGGTGCTACCGGGCCGGCGCGTGCGAGACCGACGCGGACTGCGAGGCCCGCACGGGTCGCGAGAACCGCGGCGATCGCTGCGACGGGGGCGTGTGCACGCACCACCTCCCGTCGAACGTGTTCACGATCACCGCCGACTACCTGGCCCCGGTGCTCCAGCGCGTGGCGGTGGATACCTTCGGCCTCGGCGCGAACGAGGCGGCGGCGCTGATCAACACCTACCAGTTCGTCGACTACTTCATCTTCGGCTGGATCGACTCGCCGCAGTTCCTGGACAACGACGCCGACGGCTGGGAGGAGGAGTCCTGGGACGTCAACTGGAAGACGGGACGCGGCGAGTACACGCCGGGCCGGGTCAACTTCATCGCGATGGTGCCGAAGGACGAGTACGTCCGGGCGTACAACGAGGAGAACGGCAAGGATCCGCACGATCCGTCGCCGGTGGTCTTCTACGGCCACGGCTACACCGGCTTCCGCATCGAGGGCCTGGGCTTCGCCGGCTCGCTGGCCAAGTTCGGCCTCACGACCGTGACCTGGGAGTGCTCGCACCACGGCTCCCAGCTCGATCCCGTGTTGCGCGACGCCGCGCTGGCCATCTTCAAGACCGAAGACCTGGCCGACGCGGGGCTGGCCTTGATGGACGACCGCGCCGTGGACATGGACAACGACAACTACGACGGCGTGGGCAGCGATCCGACGGACCTGGAGCCGCCGCCCTGCGGCCGGTACCCCTGCTTCCCGACGATGCACTTCGACGAGCCCTTCTCGCGCTTCGAGGACTGGGGCGCCGTGATGCCCGGCGGCGAGGCCACGGACGTGTCGCCCAATGCCTGGCTCGGCACCTGGGACGGGGCGACCAACTCGTGGTCCAACGCGCTGTACCAGGACGACATCGAGGACTCCGCCGGCGACTTCTGGACCTCGTACGTCTTCCACACCCGCGACATCGTCCGCCAGTCGGCCCTCGACCTGATCCGCATCATCCACTACTTCCGCGGCTTCGACGGCGCGACGCCGGCCCAGTTCGACGTGAACGGCGACGGAGAGCCCGAGCCGTACGACTTCAACGACGACGGCCGCAACGACTTCTCGGGCGACTTCGACGGCGACGGCGACATCGACTTCGGCGGCCCGGACAACGAGTACTACGTCTGGGGCCAGTCGCTGGGCGGCATCATGTCCGGCGTGCTGGGCGGGACGCACCCGTCGATCCGCGCCGTCGCCCCCGTCTCCGGCGGCGGCGGCCTCGGCGACGTCGGCATCCGCTCCACGCAGGGCGGCGTCAAGGAAGCGGTCATCCTGCGCATGATGGGCCCGCTCGTGGTCACCGTCTCCGCGTCGTCGCGCTACAGCACCTCCCGCCGCGACAACCGCACCGCTTGCTGCGACCCCGCCGCGGACTCGTGCGACCCCTCGATCCTCTCCCTGCGCTTCATCATCCCGCAGCTCAACAACACCGGCGAGGTCGAGATCGGCTGCCTCCGCGCCTCGGGAACGGGAAACCGGACCCTCCTGCCCGGCGACGTCGTGGTCCTGCGCAACGTGCGCCATCCGGAGGAGCCGCGGTGCGCCGTGGCGGGCGAGGGCAGCCTCGTCCGGCTCTCCGTCCCCGCCGACCTGCACGACCCGCTGACGATCGAGATCTACGACGGGTCGTCCGCCCCGGGCGGCCGGGCGCTGGTCAATGCCGAAACCTGCGCCGTCGCCTCCGGCGTGCAGCTCCGCACCACGGGCCCGCTGGCCGGCGTCGAGAACCCGACCTGCGGATCCGGGGAGCCCTGCGCGATCTCGTCGTTCGAGGTCGACCCGCCGCCGTTCGAGTGGGACGACTGGGCGATGGGCGACGAACTGGTCGCGCCCGCCGAGGGGCTCGGCCTGCGCCGCAGCACCCCGGACATCCGGCGCTTCATGGGACTGGCCCAGATGGTGCTGGACCCCGGCGACCCCGCCGTCTACGCACCCTACTACCAGAACTCCATGACCATCGTCACCGTCGGCGACATGAACGTCCCGACCAACACCGGCATCTCTATCGCCCGCTGCGCCGGGGCCCTGCCGTTCGCCGCGGACTCCCGCCGCGCCGACCTCGGCGACCGCACGCCCAACCGCACCCTGCTCGACTTCGGCGCGATCATGGGCCTGGAACGGCTCAACCTGCCCGGCTGGGGCACCGCCCTCATCGATCTCGACGACTACTCCCTCGGCACCGACGGCTACGGCCAGGTCCGCCCCGCGACGATGGGCGCCATCCCGGAGATCGTCAACCCGCCGACCGCTCCGCTTCGCGCCTGGATGCCGTCGCAGGGCGCTTCCCCTTCGACCTGCACGACCTCCTACGGCTCCTACGGCTCAGGCGGCCAGGCGCTCGAAACGGTCGAGTGCCCGCGCGGCGTCTCCTCGCTCATGCTGCCGTACATCTCCGCCCAGGGTGAGCACGGGTTCTACCTGCCCGACCCCAACCTGCCGTTCGACATCAACACCTTCATGGTCAACACCATCGGCCGCTACTTCCAGACCCAGGGCCGGATCGTCGACTACCGCCCGTGCCTGGCGGACAACTCCTGCGAGTACATCCCCGAGTTCCCGTACGGCCCGGATTGGCCGTGAGCGGAGCGGCCGAGCGGCCGAGCGGTGGAGCGGTGGAGCGGAGGGCACACGTGGAAATCGTCCGGCTGAGAACTGAGAACCGAAAACTGCCTCCGCTTCTCGCGTTGATGCTCTGCGCCCCGCTTGCCTGCGGCGACGATTCCACGATCGCCGACGGCGGAGGGGACGACGCCGGGGACGTCGCCGATGTCTCCGACGACGGCGGTTCCACCTCCACGTTCTGGAGTTGTCCCGGCGACCCGGGGTGCGCGGGCTCGGGCGCGGCCGCGTTCGAGGTCGGAGTCGGGAAGCGGGTCGCCAACCCGACGATCACCGAGACCCTGACCGTGGACGTCGACGGCGACGGCGAGTTCGACATCCGCGACGACGAGTTCGACGACGCCAACGGCAACGGACGGTTCGACGGCGTGTGGATCGCCGGCTACGGCAACCCGCGGCCGGCCAACGACATCCACGACGACATCGAGACGCGGGTCCTGGCCCTGCGCTCCGGCGAGAAACTCCTCGCGATCGTCTCGGCCGACCTCATCGGCATGTTCTACGACGACGTCGAACGGCTGCGCACGGCGGTGGCCGACCTCGGCATCGACTACCTGCTCGTGTCCTGCGCACATAACCACGAGGGGCCCGACACGATCGGCCTGTGGGGATTGAACGAGACCAGCTCGGGCGTCGATCCCGACTACATGGACTACCTCCTGCAGCAGATGGAGGCCGCCGTCCGCGACGCGGTGGCCGACCTGCGCCCCGCACGGGTCAAGTACGGGCGCACGCAGCCGGGCGAGAGCGAAACCCTCGGCATCGCCAACATCGTCGGCGACGGGCGCGACCCGGTGATCCTCAACCCCTGGCTCACGGTGCTCGGATTCGAGGACGCTTCGGACGGCTCGACGATCGCGACGCTGGTCAACTGGACGGCGCACGCCGAATACTCCGACGACCGCATCAACTCGCTCACCGCCGACTACGTGCACTCGCTGCGGGTCGGCCTCGAGGAAGGGGTGAGCGAGGGGACGACGGACGTGCCCGGCGTCGGGGGCATGGCCATCTTCGCCCAGGGGGCGCTGGGCAGCCAGATCGGACCGCACAACCTGCACACGACCGGCCTGGACGGCGTCGTCTACACCGACGAGGACGAGATCGACTTCGCGCAGGAGGTGGGGCGGATCCTCGCGGTGGGCGCCTTGCGGGCGCTGGACGAGGCGACCGCGCCGGAGGACACGCTCGACCTGCAGTGGGTGCGGGCCCGGATCGAGCTGATCGTCGAGAACTACGGCTACCACGCGATGCTGCTCAACGGCATCTTCAACCGCGAGCTGCACGGGTACGACCCCACATACCCGCTGGAAACGGGCAACTTCCCCTGGCTGTGGACCGAGGTGTCGTGGCTCAAGCTCGGCCGGGCCCAGGTCTACACGCTGGGCGGGGAGCCGTGTCCCGAGGAGTTCCTGGGGGGCTACGACGGCAGCTACACGCCAGACTCGCTGTCGTTGGTCGACCCCGCGTCGGGACACCCGCCGGACCTCTCGGCCGCGCCGGGCCCGCCGTACCTCTATGACCGGCTGGAGGGGGCGGAGTACCCGATGACCTGGGGACTGACCAACGACATGATGGGGTACTTCATCCCCAGCTACGACTTCTTCGTGGACGATGCCGCCCCGTACATCGACGAGGCGTTCGGGTTCTACTACGAAGAGACGAACTCGATCGGGCCACGGGGCTGGCCGACCGTCGAACAGGCGTATCTCGACATCCTGGAGCGGCGTCCCTGACTCCGGGAAGGCGGGAAGGAGGAGCAACGATGAAGGCAATGTGGATTGGCGGCGCGGCGCTCGGCCTGGCGCTGGGACTCTGGGTTTCCTGCGGCGGCGACGACTCCGGAACCCCGGACGGCGGCGACACCGCGGGCGGCGACGGCGACACCGCGGGAGGGTGCGTGCGCACGGACGAGTGCCACCAGGGCTTCCGGTGCAACGCCGGGACCTGCGTGCTGGCCCTCCCGGCGCTGGACGAGCTTCCCGCGGATCTTTCCTGCGTCGGGGACAACCCGCCCATCGAACCCCTCGGCACCACCGTCTCGGCGACGGTCTACGTCGAGGACTTCGAGGACGAGGTCCGGGTCGAAGGCGCCGTGGTCGAGATCTTCCTCGACAACATCGTCGACGATACGCCGGACCTCACGACGGACCCGACGGACGAGAACGGCGAGGTCCCGGGGGGCGTGGCCGGCCTCCCCGCGCGCGGCGTCATCGCCTACCTCGTCCACGCCGGAGACCTGCCCGGCGGCATGGTGCGGACGACGATCGAATACGACGTCGAGATCCCCGACGCCGACGGCGGCGAGGTACGCCTCCTGTCGGTCTCCGACACCACCTACCGCCTCATCCCCACCGTTCTCGGGATCACGCCGGACGCCAGCCACGGCATCATCGCCGGTGAGTTCGGCGATTGCGCGGCCGACCCGGTCTCGGTCGAGGGCATCGTCGCTCGGCTGGTCAACGCCGCCGGCGAGGATTGCCACGAGCTGAACGACCGGGAGTGCTACTCCCGCTACTTCCAGGAGGAGACCCCGGCCCGCATCGACAGCCAGCCGTACTCCAGCGCCGACGGCCTGTACGCCATCGCCCAGGTCGCCCCCGGCCCGTGGGATCTGCAGGTCCTGGGACGCCTGACGGCGGCGGCGACCGACTTCCCCTTCGATCTCCTGGGACAGAAGCGCGTCAACTGCATCGCCGACTCCATCGTCATCGTCGACGTCAATCCGCTGGCCGAGCCGGTCCCGTAGCGCCTCGGGCGGGGTTGCAGGATGGAGGGCCTGTCCACCGGCGTGCCGTTGTTCTTGCTCGCTTCCCTCGTGCCCGCGGTTGCTGCGGCCGCCGACGACACGCCCGTGTCGACCGGGTGGACCGTCGACAGCGGGGAACGCGTCGAGGTCGAGGCCCCGCCGCCCGGAGCCGAGGCCCCGGACCGGTCGGCCGCGACCGGCGAAGGCGCCGGCGACGAGCCGCCCGCCGAAGCCTCCGGCGAAGGCGTGGACGACGGCTTCCACCTCGACCTGCACGGCTACTACCGCGCGCGGACGCACGTCATCGGGAACCTGATGTACGTGCTCGACATGGATCCCGACGGCCGGACGGAGACGCTGGAATACGTCACCCAGCGACTGCGGCTCCAGCCGGAGATCGGGTACGGCGAGTGGGTGACGCTGCACGTCACCGTCGACGCACTGGACAACGTCGTCTGGGGCGACAACGCCGGACTCTCCTCCACGGCGCTGTTCGCCGGCGAGCCGTCCCAGACGGGGCTCGAAGGCTCCGAGATGCCCTTCGTCTACGTGCGGCACGCGTGGCTCGAGACCAACGTGAAGTTCGGCGTCCTGCGGGTCGGACGCATGCCGTCCGACTGGGGCCTGGGCATCCTGAGCAACGGCGGGGAGGGGTTCGACGACGACTTCGGCGACAACTGGCACGGGGACACGTACGATCGCATCCTCTTCGCCACCAAGCCGATCTCGATCGTCCGCGCGCTGATGGGCGAGGATCCCGGCGACACGCCGCTCATCCTCGTGGCGTCCTGGGACAAGCTGGTCGAGGACTTCCAGAAGCTCGATTCCCGCACGGGCGAGCCGGTGAACCCGCGCGACGCCTACGACTCGGGCTGGCTGGCCCGCGACGACGACGATGTCGACGAGTGGACCGTCGCCGCGGTGTGGCACCAGGACGACCTGGACTGGCTCGGTCCCCGCGACTCGCTCCAGGCAGGCGTGTACTACGTCTTCCGCGAGCAGCCGTCGACCTCCTCCGAGATCCACATCTTCGACGCCTACCTCAAGCTGCGGCTGTGGGACTTCTTCCTCGAGGGCGAGCTCGACGCCATCCGCGGGAGCACCAAGGCCCTCGCCCTGGGGGAAGAGGACCCGCCGGGATCAGGACTGTACATGCTGCGCGACGCCGACGTCCTGGGATGGCTCGTGCGGCTCGGCTGGCAGCGCTGGATGTTCACCGTCAAGCTCGAGTCCGGCTATGCCTCCGGCGATTCCGATCCCAACGACGCCACGTTCAGCAACATGGCCCTGAACCCCGACGTCAACGTGGGCCTGCTCATGTACGAGGAGCTCCTGGCCCAGCGCACGCGCGACCACTGGGCGGACCAGGAAGGGCTGTGGTCCAAGGGGGGCGTCTACAACTCGTACTTCTTCATGGTCACGGGCATCGTCGAGCCGCTCGAGGACCTCCAGTTCACCCTGGGGATCCTCACCGCCTGGGCCGACCAGGCGTGCGACGTCGCGTTCCAGGGGATCAACTGCTCGCCCGACGACCGGCACCCGAACATCGGCCTCGAGCTCGACGCCTCGGCCCGCTACCGCTTCTGGGACCGGCGGGTGATGGCGGTGGTCGAGGGCGGCTGGCTTCACCCGAACGACGAGACGCTGAGCCTCGACGCCTTCGGCCTCGGCGGCACCGACATGTGGACCATCCAGACGCGCCTGGCCTTCGTGTTCTGAACGGTTTCTACTCCTCGCCCGTACCGCCGCCGCGCTCCGCGATCAGGCCGAGTGCCGCCATCTTGTTGCGCAGCGTCGTGCGCGACAGGTGCAGCAGTTCCGCGGCCCTGAGCTGATTTCCCGCCGTGCGGGAGAGCGCCCAGCGGATCAGTCGGCGCTCGCACTCGGCCACGAGTTCCTGGAACGGCACGCTCGCTTCCGCGTCCAGGTGCAGCTCGAGCATCGGCCGCGGTCCGGCTGCGGCCAGGCCGGCCGGCAGGTGCTCCGGGCGCAGCGCGCCGCCCGCGGAGAACGCCAGCGCGTGCTCCACGGCGTGTCGCAGCTCCCGCACGTTGCCCGGCCAGTCGTGCTGCAGCAGTCGTTCCAGCGTCACGTCGACGAATTCTGCCCGAGGCCGGCCGCGCGCCTCGCACCACTCCGCCGCGAAGTGCTCGGCCAGCGGCACGATGTCGTCCGGCCGATCGCGCAGCGGGGGAAGCACGACGCCGACCGCGCCGATCCGGTAGTACAGGTCCTCGCGGAAGCGACCGGCGCGGACCAGCTCCGGCAGCGACCGCTTGGTGGCGCAGAGGACGCGTGCGTCCGAGGTCTGCACCTGGTCGCTGCCCACGGGCTCGAAGGTCCGGTCCTGCAGAAAACGAAGCAGCTTGCCCTGGATGGCCAGCGGGATGTCGTCGACCTCGTCGATGAACAGCGTGCCGCCCGCCGCCGTCTCGAAGCGCCCCGCCCGCCGCCGGACCGCGCCGGTGAACGCTCCCGGAAGGTGACCGAACAGCTCGCTCTCCACCAATGCCGGCGACAGGCCGGCGCAGTTGACGACCACGAACCGGCTCCGCATCCTCCCGCTGCGGGCGTGGATCGCGCGCGCCAGGACCTCCTTGCCGACCCCCGTCTCCCCCTCGATCAGCACCGTCACGTCGGCGTCGGCGACGGCGGCGATACGGTCGAGGACGGCCTTCATCGCGGCCGAGCGGTAGACCACGTCCCCGAGACCGGCGCAGGCCCCGGCGTCCCGGCGCAAGCCGCGCAGCTCGCGCCGGCGCTCCCGCTCCTCCACCAGCCGGCGCACCCGCAGCAGCAGCTCCTCCGATCGCAGCGGCTTCGTGAGGTAGTCGTCCGCCCCAAGCCGCATCGCCTGGATCGCGGTGTCGACGCTGGCATAGGCGGTGACCACGATGACGGCGCTGTCCGGCGAGCGCCGGCGCGCTTCCTCCTGGAAGGCCAGGCCGTCCATCGACGGCATTCGCAAGTCGGTGATGATCACATCGGCCGGCGAACGCTCCAACTCCTCCAGCGCCTCGTAGCCGTTCGCCGCCGTCGCCACCTCGTACCCTTCGTCTTGCAGCGCCACGGCGAGCGTCGTGCGCGTGAGCTTCTCGTCGTCGACCACCAGGATTCGCCCGCTCATTCCCTTCCTCCGGACTCCCCCGGCCCGGCCAGCCGCGCGTCGGAGTTTCCGCCGTGCGGCAGCCGCAGCGTGAATGTCGCCCCCTGGCCGGGAACGGACCGGACCGTGATTTCCCCCCCGTGCGCCTCGACGACGCGCCGCGCCACCGACAAACCCAGGCCGGTGCCCTTGCCCACGGATTTGGTCGTGAAGAAGGGCTCGAACACGCGCGTCAGGTCCTCGGGCGCGATCCCACTGCCGTCATCCGTCACGGCCAGCTCGACGAAACCGTCCGGTGCCGCGCCGGTCGTGATCGCGACCCGTCCGCTGCGGGTGATGGCGTCCAGGGCGTTGAAAAGGATGTTGACCGTCGCCTCCTGCAACCCCTGCGCGTCGGCCTCGACCCGCGGCAACTCGCCGGCGAGGTGGAGTTCGATCGCAATCCCTCGATCCTCAGCGCGGAACCGCACCATGCGCGCCGCCTCTTCCGCCACCGCGTTCAAGTCGACCGGTCCGCGGCGACCGTCGACGTTGACCCGCGCGAACGACAGGAGCGTCCCGGTGAGGTGCACGAGGCGATCGATGCCTTCGCGCAGCACGGCGTGCATCTCCTTGATCCGCTGCGCATCGTCCGGCCGGGCTTCGGTGAGGTCGAGCGCGCGCCGCATGCCGTCGAGCGGGTTGTTGATCGCGTGGACCACTCCTGCGGCGATCTCGCCCGTCACGGCGAGGCGCTCGGCGCGAGCGAGCCGCCGCCCCAGCAACTCGCCTTTGGTGACATCGACCGCCGTCTCGACCGTGCGTACCTTGCCGTCGGCTCCGTGGATCCGGACGCAGGCCAGGTCGAGCACCCGGCCGCCGGGCGTCGTGTGGCGACGCTCCACCGCGGGCGACGCGGCCGCCGCTTCCCGCGGCGGGCAGGGGTCGCAGGGCCGGTCCATTCCGAATGCCTCTCGGCACGTCCGGCCGCCAAGCTCGCCGAAACGGTCCCTTGTCGCACGGTTGGCGTATTCGATCCGGCCTTCGGCGTCGAAAACGGTGACCTCGATGGCCAGGCGGTCCAGCACCGTCTCGAAGAAGGTCCGCAGGCGCTGCAGTTCCGCCACGCGCTCCCGAATCCCGTCCGCCATGGCGTTGAATTGCCCCGACAGCTTCGCCAGCATGTCCGTTCCGCCGGCCGCCGCCCTCCGGTCGAGATCGCCGGCGCCGATCGCAGCGGCGGTTGCAGCGAGCGCAGACACCCGTCGCAGGACGACCGTCCGCATGATGAACAGCGTCCCTGCCAGCACGACGAACGCCAGGACGGCCGCGACGAGCGCGAACCAGCGTACCTCGTCACCCGAACGATCCCAGAGATCGACCACGGGCTGGTCGAGCAGCAGCAGCCCGAGCGTGGCCTGCGAGGCGGGGTGGCAGCTCCGGCAGTCGTTCCCGTTGGCGATCGGCTCTACGGTGCGCAGGAAGTCCTCCCCGCCCGCCGACCAGACGGTGCTGCGCGCCCGCTCGCCCGCCGGTCGCCGGTGGCACTCCGCGCAACCCGGGGACGCCGGCTCATCGCGTCGCCCCACGTCGGCCGGAACCGTCGAGTACCGGACGACGCCGCTTGCGTCGAGCAGGGCGACGCGCGTGATCGCCGGCTCATGGCGAAAGTCCTCGAACACGACCCGCAGCCGATCACGGTCGTTGGCCGCCATCTCGTGCTCGATTGCCATGCCGATGAGGTTCAGGTGCATTCGGGCGCCCCGGCGGGCCTGGTCCAGCGTCACCTCGCCGTGGTAACGAACGAACAGCCAGGCGAACAGCACGAACACTCCGACAACGACGAGGCTCAGGCCCACCGTCAGCTTCGCGGATACGCTCGTCATCCACGGCGGCAGGCCCCGCATGCCTTGCACCCTAGCCTGGATTTCCACGGAGGGGAATCCGGCTAAGAATTGAGGCGCGCGGTTCGGCGGGCCGGGCTCCGGATCCGAACCGCGGGCTTCAGCCCGCGGCCGCCGTGGCGTCGGGCGCGGCGCCCAGATACGCACGATTC
>JACRCX010000099.1 GCA_016218815.1 Deltaproteobacteria bacterium | reverse complement strand
GACCCCCGACCCCGCGGCGCGGCCGAAGGCCGCGCCGCTACCACGCTGCCCGCAGCACCTCGAGCACCAGCGCCGGGTCCATCGCCATGCGCGGGTTGTAGACGATCGAGCCGTCCGTGATCGCCAGCTCCGCGATCGCCTCCAGGTCCGACTCCGGCACGCCGACGTCGCGGTAGCGCGACGGCAGGCCCGCCGCCTTCGCCACCGCCGCCACGTCGACCGCCAGCGCCTCGGTCGCCTCCTCGTCGGACGCCGACACCGTCACGCCCGCCGCCCGCGCCAGCTCGGCGTACACGCTGGCCGCGTCCGGGGCGTTGAAGCGGATGACGTGCGGCAGCGCGATCGCGTTGGCCAGGCCGTGGTGCACGCCGTGGCGCGCGCCGACCGAGTGCGCGATCGCGTGCACGAGCCCGACCTGCGCGTTGTCGAAGGCCGTCCCCGCCATCGTCGAGGCCAGAAGGAGCTGGCCGCGGGCCGCCAGATCCTTCGGCGCGGACATCGCCCGCGGCAGCCAGCGGCGGACCAGCCGCACGGCGTGGATCGCCAACGCGTCGGCGATCGGGTTGCGCTGCAGCGAGTGCGCCCCCTCGATGGCGTGCGTCAGCGCGTCCAGCGTCGTGCCCGCGGCGATCAAGGACGGCATCCCGACGGTCAGCACGGGGTCCAGGATCGCGACGTCCGGGATCAGGTGGAAGTCGCCGAACAGCAGCTTGTGCCGCTCCTCGTGGTCCTTGATCACCGCGTAGCGCGTGACCTCGCTCCCCGTGCCGTGCGTCGTCGGGACCGACACGTGCGGCGTCTGCGGCCGTGTCAGGTTCTGGAACCCCTGGTGGTCGATGAGCGACCCGCCCTCGGTCAGCACCACCGCCATTCCCTTGGCGGTGTCGATCGCCGAGCCCCCGCCCAGCGACACGAGGCTGTCGGCCCCGGCCTCGCGCGCGTACGCGGCCCCGGCGTCGACGATGTGCAGGCCCGAGTCGGGGATCGCGCCGGCGTACACGCCCGCGCAGCGTGCACCGAGCGACGCCTTGAGCTTCGTCACCAGGTCCGTCTTCTCCGCGATGACCGCGTCGGTGACGATCACCGCGCGCGCCACGCCCAGCCGGTCCAGCTCCAGACCGGCCTCGGACAGGGCGCCGACCCCGAACACCACCCGCGTCGGTGCGTAGTGCAGGAACGACAGGCCGTCGTCGTACGCCATGGTCGCCCGCCCTAGTCGCCCAGGAACGTCGTCGGCACCATCGTCGCCGACTCGACCAGATCCCGTGCCGCCTGCACGAAACGCACGATCACCGGGAGCTGCCCCTTGGCCAGCTTGAGCTTGCCCTGCATCAGCCCCTTGATCGGCTCCAGCTCCTTGCGGATGACCTGCTTCCACCGCGCGTAGTCGCCGACGATGACGAAGGCCGAGCCCGCGTCGGTCTCGGTGCGCCCCACGATCTTCGCGTCGCGGCACACTCCCTGGTGCAGGTCGAGCCACATGCACGTGTCCTCGGCCAGCCCCAGACCGGGGTTCGCCGACACGACCAGCGTGATCACGCCGTGCGTCCACTCGCGCCCCGACGCCTTGTACGCCGGATTGCCGTTCACCGCGTCCTTGAACGCCGCTACCCACTCCGCCGACGGGAACTTGTGCGCCATGAGCCACCTCCGCCGCAAGGAGGTATCAGAGGGAGGGGGAGGAGGGCAAGGGAGGGGGGGTTGGGAAGTTGTCGGTAGTTGGTTGGTCGTCCGGGTCGAGTCGTTGGTCCGGGCCCCCACCGCTCTACCGCTACCCGTCCCCGAACTGGCAGGTGTTGTCCAACGCACAGAACCAGCCCGAGCCGGGACGGCACTCGGCCGCGCGCAGGCAGGGCACGGCGCAGCGCGGCGCTGCCGGCGGGTCCGTCGAGCCGATGCAGTGCCCCGACGCCGCGCACTGCTCGTCGCATCCGCAGGGCGTGTCGAGCGGCCTCCACGCACGCCGATCGACGCACTCGTTCGGCGCGTCGCCCGTGTCGGTCACGCAATCGAAACCGTCGGGACATGGGCGGTCGGTCGAGCACTGGTCCGTCGGCCCGGTGCAGACCCACGGCATGCCGTCCGGCACGGGTTCCTCGCAGCTCTCGTACGGGCCGCAGTCCAGGAAGTCATTGCACGGCCGCGCGCACGCCCAGTACGCGCCGCCCACGCCGTAGGACCCGACGCACGAGAGCCCCTCGGCGCACGAGCAGTCCGTCACGCACGGGCTCCCCTCGGTCGCCGTCCCCGCCGGCGATCCGGGGTAGCACTCGCAGTCCGGGACGCCCGAACAACCGATCTCGCGCCCGTACTCCAGCCGCAGGCCGCCGCCCGGACTGCTGCCGTCCTCCACGAGCACGCGGAAGTTCCCCTGCCCGCGGCCAGGAAACAGGACATTCCACGGCACCAGTGGTGCGGACGGCGGGCACTCGAGGCCCCGCGGCACCCACGCCCACGCCGTCAGTCTCACGAAGTCCGTCGCGTCGCCGGGCATCAGCTCCACGTCCACCCGGCCCAGCCGCTCGCACGCCGAGCGCATCCGCACCTGCAGCCGCAGCCGGTCGGTGGCACCGTACCGGGCCGGCTCGACGTCGACGAGGCCGACCTCCTCGATCGTGCGCATCTCCAGCTCCCAGTGCGCCTCCGTCGTGCAGACCACCTCGGCGGTGCCGTCCGCGCCGGTCCCGTCGTCCGCCACCGCGTCGCCGTCGATGCCGCCGTCCCCCGTCAGCACGGTCCCCCCGCCGCAAGCGCCGATCAGTCCGCACGCCGCCACGAGCCATCTCTTCGCCATCGTTCGCTCCCCGGATCGCCCCGCCTCGTCCCGCGTCGTCACGCAAGCATGGTTCCGACCCGGCTGCGACGCAAGCGGGCCGGTCCCCCCGGCCCGGGCGGCGCGATCTGCCGTTCAACTCTCATCCCTCCGCGAGGGATGAATCAACCGTCTTTCATCCCTCATGGAGGGATAAGGCGATCAACCCACCAGCTACCACCCACCGCCGTCGCCATCTCATTGCCCAACCTCTCCCCTCCCGTCTATCCTCCCTTCCCGCCATGATGCGAACCCGCAGAGTCGCCCTGTGTCTTCTCCTCCTCCCCGCCGCCTGCTCCCGCCCGCGCGAGACTCCCGCACCGGATGGGTCGCCCACCCACGGTCCCGACGTGGGCGCGGTGAGGGACGCGGCGCCTGACGCGGCGCCGCCGGCGCCATCGCCGGCCGACGCCGCCGCGGCCCCCCTCCCCTCCCTCTCCACCACCCCCAACGAGTTCCTCGCCCGCGGCATCCCGACCTTCGTCCTGGGCACCGCCGGCGACGACCGCGCCGATCACATCGTCGCCACGCAGGTCGGCATGGTTCGCGACCTGCTGAAGGCCTCGGCCACCGTCCTGGACGACTCCATCGACGTCGCCGCCGGCCCCTCCGCCTGGCCCCCCAACCCCGTCGTCTATGGCAGCCCCGACGTCAACTCGGTCGTCGCCCGCCTCGCTCCCGTCCTCCCGCTTTCCTTCGGCCCCGACCGCCTCGCCTTCGGCGAGCGCGAGTTCCACGGCACCGACCTGCGCGTCATCGCGGTCATCCCCGCTCGCGCGCCCGACGCGGCTGGCCCCGGCCACCCTGAATTCCTCCTCTACGCCGGCACCGGCCCCGCCGCCGTCGCCGAGATCAACGCCGTCCACCACGGCGCGGAACCCATCCTCATCGCCAACGCCTTCGGTCGCCTGCAGACCGGTCGCTGGGAACGCTCCCCCGACGGCGCCCTCTCCGCCGCCTTCCCCGACCCGCCCTCCGCCCGCATCGCCTGGCGCGTCGTCGAGCGCCCCCTCGCGCCCGCCACCGACGACGGAACCCCGGCGACCGTCCGCTTCGGCTTTCCCGAGCAGCTTGCTCCCGTCGACGACGAGGCCGCGGTCATCGATGCAGCGCTCCGCGGCCTCGCCATCGCCGTGGGGAAACTGAGTCTGGCCGCCCCCGTTTCCCTCTCCCTCTATGTCTATCCCGATCGCCGCAGCAAGCTCTCCCTCACCGGCGACCAGGGCGACGGCCACGCCGTCGTCTCCGCCAACGTCATCCACGTGCTCCACGCGGACCCTTCCCCGGACGGACCGCTCGAATCCCTCGTCGCGCACGAGGGAACCCACATCCTCGCCTACGCCGCCTGGGGCCCGCCCGGGAGCGCGCTCGTGGGCGAAGGCCTGGCCGTCTGGGCCAGCGGCCGGTACGGCGGCGCCACCCTGGACGAGTGGAAAGCGCGCCTGGACGCGCCGCTCCGTCTCGCCGATTTCCTGGGCGCCGGCTTCCGCCGCACCCCGGAAGCGACGACCTATCCGCTGGCCGGCCTGCTGGTCCGGGCCGCCGTCGATGTGGTCGGCCTGGGGAACGTGCGCGACCGCCTGTACGGTGCCTCCGCCTCGACCTGGAACGACGCCTGCGTCGCCGCCGGCACTACCGCCGACGCCCTCCAGTCCGCCGTCGACGGGATGCTGGCCCGGTGACCACCCTCCCCCTCCTGCATCTCGACGGGTTGTTCCCCCCCTGGATCCGCTGGGGCTTCACCACTCGCCACGGCGGCGTCTCCACCGGCCCCTACCAGTCGCTCAACCTCGGCTGGGACGTCGGCGACGACCCCGAGCGAGTCCGCGAAAACCACCGCCTCCTCGCCGAAGCCCTGGCCTACGACCCCGAGACCCTCGCCACCGTCCGCCAGGTCCACGGTCACCTCGTCCACGTCGTCCGCCGCGCCGCCGACGGCCGCACCCTCCGTGGCAAGCAAGGCGACGCGGTCGTCTTGAGCTGGGGGCTGGGGGTCGGGCTTGCCCCGAGCGAGCGAAGCGAGTCGAGGGGGGATCGGGGGCTGGCAGAACAGGGGTCAGACGCTCCGGGTCCGGGTCCGGAAACCAAGTACCAAGAACCAAGAACCAAGAACGCGCCGCCTCTGGCGGCGCTGGTCCGAACGGCCGACTGCTGCCCCGTCCTCATCGCTTCGCTCGATCGCCCCGCCGCCGCCGTCCTCCACTGCGGCTGGCGCTCCACAGTGCGCGGGTTGGTGGCCCACACGGTCGCCTGCCTCGCCCAAGAGCTGGCCGACCCCCGCCCGCCCCTTGCCGCCGCGATCGGCCCCTGCATCGGCCCCGACGCCTTCGAGGTCGGCGAGGAAGTGGCGGCCGCGTTCGGACAGAAGGTCTCGCTCGACGTCGTCCTCCGTCGTCCCGGCCGCGCCAAGCCCCACATCGATCTCCAGGCCGCCGTCCGTCAACTGCTCATCCGCGCAGGCGTTGCGCCGGCCCGCATCGCCGTCTTCCCGCGCTGTACCGTCTCCGAGCCCGACGACTTTTTCTCCTTCCGCCGAGACGGTCACGACGCCGGCCGCCAGGCCGGCGTCGTATCGCTGGTCCTCTCAGCGTCCCTCTCAGCGTCCTCAGCGTCTCAGCGGTAAGTCGGATTCTCCGCGCCCTCCCCTCCCCTCCCCTCCCTCCCCTCCGCGCCCTCCCTCACTGGCACGCTCTCCGCACCTCCCCCCTCCGGTTCCCGACGCGCCGGGATCCAACTCCTCCGGCAGGGTCCCGGCGCGTCGGACCAAACCGGAATCGAACGATGTCGTGTCACACTGTCACAGGCGGCGCCGCGGACCGCCGGACTCGACGCCCCCTCCCGCCCGTGGCATGCTTCGCCGGAAAGGAGCACGCATGATGCCAGCACGCCATGCTCTCTCGATCCTTCTCTCCGCGGCCTGCCTCTCCGTCGCCTGCGGCCGCACTCCCACCCTGGACGACTCGTGCGGCGACAGCACGTGCAACTTCGGCGAGACCTGCTCGTCGTGCGAGGCCGACTGCGGCCCGTGCGTGCCCGACGTCTGCGGCGACGGAACGTGCGGCACGACCGAGTCCTGCCGGAGCTGCGCCACGGACTGCGGCACCTGCGCCGGCTGCGGCAACGGCGTCTGCGGCGAGGGCGAGACCTGCGGCTCCTGCCCCCTCGATTGCGGCGGCTGCGCCGGCTGCGGCGACGGCTACTGCTCCGCCGACGAGACCTGCGAAACCTGCGACGCCGACTGCGGCGTCTGCCCGGGCGTCTGCGGCGACGACACCTGCGATGCCACCGAGTCCTGTTCTTCCTGCCCGGGCGACTGCGGCTTCTGTCCCGGCTGCGGCGACGGCACCTGTTCGACCGACGAGACCTGCGCCTCCTGCGCGCGTGACTGCGGCGCCTGTCCCGGGGAGTGCGGCGACGGCGCCTGCGAAGGCGCCGAGGACTGCGAGACCTGTCCGGGGGACTGCGGCGACTGCCCGCGGATGTGCGGCGACGGCGCCTGCGACACCTCGGCCGGCGAGGATTGCCGCACCTGCCGCGCCGACTGCGGCGCCTGCATCTCCTGCGGCGACGGCGTCTGCCTCTCCACGGAAGGCTGCGTCGATTGCCCCGAGGACTGCGGCCTCTGCCCCGACGTCTGCGGCGACGGCTCGTGCGGTTTCACCGAGACCTGCACCTCGTGCACCGCCGACTGCGGCCTCTGCCCCGACCTGTGCGGCGATCTGCGGTGCGGCCCGACCGAGAGCTGCCTCTCCTGCGCCGCCGATTGCGGCGCCTGCCCCGGCTGCGGCGACGGCGTCTGCGCCGCCGGCGAATCCTGCTCCTCCTGCCCCGGCGATTGCGGCGTCTGCCCCGACCGCTGCGGCGACGGCATCTGCGGCGTCACCGAGGACTGCGCCGACTGCGCCGCCGACTGCGGCGATTGCCCCGACGTCTGCGGCGACGGTCGCTGCGGCGCCACCGAGACCTGCTTCTCCTGCCTCATCGATTGCGGCGTCTGCCCCGGCTGCGGCGACGGCGCCTGCGCCGCCTCCGAAACGTGCTCCTCCTGCCCCTCCGACTGCGGCGCCTGCGTCGACGTCTGCACCGACGGCGTCTGCGGACCGACCGAGTCCTGCGTCACCTGCGCCGCCGACTGCGGCGACTGCCCCGCCTCGTGCGGCGACGGCACCTGCGGCCTGGCGGAGAGCTGCCGCAACTGCCCCGCCGACTGCGGCGGCTGCCCCGACGTCTGCCGCGACGGCACCTGCGGCGCCACCGAGACCTGCGCCTCCTGCTCTGACGACTGCGGCCTGTGCCCCGGCTGCGGCGACGGGACCTGCAACCTCGCCTCCGAGACCTGCACCACCTGCCCCGGCGACTGCGGCGGCTGCCCGGACTCCTGCGGCGACGGCACCTGCGGTGCCACCGAGACCTGCTGGTCCTGCCCCGGCGACTGCGGCGTCTGCACCGGGATCTGCGGCGACGAGCTGTGCGATCGCACCGAGAGCTGCGCCACCTGCCGCTGGGACTGCGGCGAGTGCCCCGGCGCGTGCGGCGACGCGCGCTGCGAGCGCTCCGAGAGCTGCGGCTCCTGCCCCGCCGACTGCGGACCATGCCCCGACTCCTGCGGCGACCACGTCTGCGGCACCACCGAGACCTGCGACTTCTGCCCCGGCGACTGCGGCCCCTGCCCGGCCCGCTGCCCCGACTGGATCTGCGAGGTCGGCGAGGATTGCCGTAGCTGCTGGCTCGATTGCGGCACCTGCGCCGGCTGCGGCGACGGCCACTGCCGCTCCCGCGACGGCGAGACCTGCGACAACTGCCCCTACGACTGCGGCCTCTGCGCGCCCACCTGCGGCGACGCCGTCTGCGCCTACCTCGAGAGCTGCTACGACTGCCCCGCCGACTGCGGCCCGTGCAGCGAGGTCTGCGGCGACGGCGTCTGCGCCACCACGGAGTCCTGCTCCGACTGCGCCGCCGACTGCGGCACCTGCCCCCCGCGCTGCGGCAACTGGGTCTGCGAGCCCGGCGAGACCTGCTCCTCCTGCCAGCAGGACTGCGGCTTCTGCGCCCCCGTCTGCGGCGACGGGCGATGCGAGTTCGAGGAGAATTGCTCGTCCTGCCGCACCGACTGCGGCGCCTGCCCGGACCTCTGCGGCGACGGCACCTGCGGCATCTCCGAAACCTGCACGAGCTGCCGACCCGACTGCGGCGCCTGCCCCGCCTGCGGGGACGGCGAATGCAACCCGTTCACCGAGCGCTGCGCCACCTGCCCCGAGGACTGCGGCTCGTGCCCCGATTCCTGCGGCGACGGCACCTGCGGCACCACCGAGACCTGCAGCAACTGCTGGTACGACTGCGGCCGCTGCCAGGTCTGCGGCGACGGCACCTGCTGGATCACCGAGGACTGCCGCGACTGCCCCGGGGACTGCGGCTCCTGCCCCGACGAGTGCGGCGACGGCACCTGCGGCCCCTCCGAGCTGTGCTACACGTGCCCCCGCGACTGCGGCGCCTGCCCGGCCTGGTGCGGCGACGGCACCTGCGAGGGCGACGAATCCTGCGGCACCTGTCCCAACGACTGCGGCTCGTGCCCCGGCTGCGGCAACTGGACCTGCGACCCCGGCGAGGACTGCTGGAACTGCCCCATGGACTGCGACTACTGCGAGGACACCTGCGGCAACGGGCACTGCTTCTGGACCGAGTCCTGCGTCACCTGCCCCGACGACTGCGGCCCCTGCCCCGACGTCTGCGGCGACGGCCGCTGCGGTACCACCGAGAGCTGCTGGCGCTGCGCCGACGACTGCGGCGCGTGCCCCGACGTCTGCGGCGACAGCCAGTGCGGGCCCACCGAGGACTGCGAATCCTGCATGTGGGACTGCGGCTACTGCCCCAACTACTGCGGCGACGGGATTTGCGACTATCCCGAGTTCTGCACCACGTGCCTCCCCGACTGCGGCGTCTGCGCCTGGTGCGGCGACGGCGAGTGCGGCCCCTACGAACGGTGCACCACCTGCCCCGACGACTGCGGCTCTTGCGCCGACATCTGCGGCGACCATGTCTGCGGCCTCACCGAAGGCTGCTCGACCTGCCCCGCCGACTGCTCCACCTGCGGTGACGTCTGTGGCGACCACGTCTGCGGACCCCGCGAATCCTGCCGCGACTGCCTCGCCGACTGCGGCGCCTGCCCCGCCGTCTGCGGCAACGGCACCTGCGAATCCACCGAGAACTGCACCCGTTGCCCCGCCGATTGCGGCGCCTGCCCGTAGGGGAGGGAGGGCGCGGAGGGGAGGGAGGGCGCGGAGATCCGACTTACCGCTGAGACGCTGAGGACGCTGAGACAAACGCTGAGAAAACAGGAAGAAAGGGACCGTGGTTTCGGCCCCATATCGGTGTTCATCGGTGTCCATCGGTGGTTGCTTTCCCCTCCCCCATCCGTGTTCATCTGTGGTTTCCTTGTCCCCGTGAAACTTTCACGGCCATCCGCAGTCGAAGCGCCGCCGGGAGAACGACCATGAACCACAAGGCTATCGGGATTCGACTGGGGGCCATCGTCGCCGCGCTGCTCGCCGTGCCCGTCGTCGTCGGCGCGCAGTCCGAGGACGAGCAGCAGGGGCAGGGCGAAGTGCGCGAGATCACGCCCCCGCGCCTCAACCTCCGGCGCCAGGACGTCGACCTGGACAACGGCCACGTCGCCTACTCCATCAGCCGCGTCGCCGTCCGCGCCACCATCGAAATTCGCGGCATGCAGCGCGACCTCGTCTACAGCCAGGAGATCGCGCTGGACAACGTCCGCGCCGGGTCACGCATCGAGGTCACCTGGCCCGTCCCCTCCGACCCGGTCGCCCTCATCGAGGTCACCACCTACGACGAGGACTCGGCCAGCGTGACCTTCAAGATCTGGCCGTTCCGCGTCGAGATCCCCCACGTCGATGTCGTCTTCGAAACCAACAAGTGGGAGATCCGGGACACCGAAAAGGAGAAGCTCGACGAGGCGTGGGTCAAGATCGAGCAGGCATTTCGCGACTACGGCGACTGGATCGAGGCCGGGCTGTACATCGCCGGCTTCACCGACACCGTCGGCCAGCCCGGCGACAACCAGACCCTCGCCGAACACCGCGCCGAGGCGATCGCCCAATACTTCGTCGCCAAGGCCGGCGACCTCGAATTCCCGATCCACGTCCGCGGCTACGGCGAGCACTGCCTGGCCCAGGAAACCGGCGACAGCGTCGACTGCGAAGCCAACCGCCGCGCCGCCTACGTCCTCGCCGTCGATCCCCCCGCCATGTGCGCCTCGGAGGGCTCCGGCGGCTGGCGCCGCCTGCGCTGACGGCTGGTAGCTCGTAGCTTGTGGCTCGTGGTGGGAGGCGCCTACAACAGGTGCTTCCCCGCCTCCATCACGCGTCGCCCGTCGACGTCGATTGTCGGCTCCAGGGTGATGAAGTCCATGTGCGCGTCCGATTCCCAGTCCGCGCCCGTCACGTGCGGGTACGGGCTGCCGGCCGCGATGTGCACCGAGGGGTACTTCTCGTCGTGCAGCATGTTGCCCAAGAGCTTCTTGAGCGAGCGGTTCGTTCCGATCGCGAACTCGCCGATGCGGTTCGCGTTCTCGTCCGTACGGATGTACTCCTCGACGTCCTTCTGCATCTCCGGGCGCGCCGCCGACACCTTCACGATCCGCCCGCCCCGTAGCTCGAGCGTCACGGGCGTCGCCGTGATCACCCCGTAGCGGTGCGCCAGGTGGTCGCCCAGCACCCCGTCCACCACGAACACCCCGTCCGCCTCCGCCGGCGCCGTGTAGACCTCGGCCCCCGGCAGGTTGTTGCTCCCCTTGGCCTGGAACTTCGTGCGGTAGTCCCCGCCCGAGTTCACCCAGCGGATGTCCGGCGCGAAGCGGAACCGCGCGTCCGTCCCGTTCTTCCCCCGCACCACGATCTCCTTCGCGCCCTGCATCGCGTCGAAGACCCGCTGCGTGAACGCCCACATGTCCCGCGGGTCGTCCTGCATCGCGCTCTCCAGGACTTCGTAGGTCAGCCCCGGCATGTTGATGTGCTTGATGTGGTCGTTGTGCAGCGCCAGCGGACGCCGCACCGTCTTCAGCTCGTTCACCTTGTCGTCGGCCGCCGCCCGCACCAGCACGAACAACACGTCGCAATCGTCCAGCGCCGTCTTGATCTCGGCGGGCAGCGCCGGCAGCGGGCGCGCGCCGAAGCGATCGAGATTGAAGAGCACGCTCTTGGCCACGATCGCCGAGCCGCGCCGCTGCAGCTCCTCGGCCGCCCGGACGATCGAATCGTCGCCCACGACGACTACCCGGTCGGTCTTCGTGAGGCCCGCGCACAGGATCATGTTCTCGACGGCCTTTTCGATGCTCATGGTCAATCCCCCAGGCACACGCCCGTCTCGCGGGCGGTGAGAATGGAGTCGCTGTCCAACGGCACGCACTTCATCTTCCCGATCGCGTCCTCGATCGGCACCGCCACCATCCCCGGCGGCCGGTGCGCCACCATCACGTTCCGCTTCCCCTCGGCGATCATCCGCACCGCCGCCGCGCCGAACCGCAGCGCCAGCAGCCGGTCGAAGGTCGTCGGCGAGCCGCCGCGTTGCAGGTGGCCCAGCACGATCGCCCGCGTGTCCTTCCCCGTCCGCTCGGCAATCGCCTTCGCCACGTATTCTCCGATCCCCCCGAGCACCACCTCCTGCCGTCCCTCCTCCCCGCAGCCCTTGTGGATCCGGTCGCCGCCCTTCGGCACCGCGCCCTCGGCCACGACCACGATGCCGTAGTGCTTCCCCCGCAGCTCGTTGTCCCCGATCCGCCGGCTCACGGCATCGATGTCGAACGGGATCTCCGGGATCAGGATCGCGTCCGCCGACCCGGAGATTCCCGCGTTGAGCGCGATCCACCCCGCGTACCGCCCCATCACCTCGACGACCAGCACCCGCTCGTGCGCCGACGCCGTCGAGTGCAGCTTGTCGATCGCGTCCGTCGCCGTCGACACCGCCGTGTCGAACCCGAACGTGATCACCGTCGCCGCCAGGTCGTTATCGATCGTCTTGGGCACGCAGACCACCGGCACGCCCTTCTGCGAGAACTTGTGCGCGATGGCCAGGCTGCCGTCCCCGCCGATCGCGACCAGGACGTCCAGCCCCAGCCGCTTGAAGTTCTCCACCACCCGGTCCGAAACGTCGCGCACTTCCACGTCCCCCACCGCGTTGCGCACCGGCATCGAGAACGGGTTGCCCTTGTTCGTCGTCCCGAGGATCGTGCCGCCCAGGGCCACGATGCCCTGCACCTTGTCCGGCGTCAGGTGCACGATCTCGTCCGTGTCCAAGAGGCCGAGATACCCCATGCGCAGGCCGTAGACGTCCCACCCTCGCAGGTCCGCCGCCAGCGTCACGGCGTAGATCACGGCGTTCAGCCCCGGCGCGTCCCCCCCGCCCGTGTTCACGGCGATCTTGATCCGCCCCTTCGTCATCGTCGTCCTCCCGCCTCGGCGCCGACCTTACCCGATCGCGCCACGCGACTCCAGGCGCGGGCGCCTTCAGGGACGCCCGGCCGCGAGCCGGCGGTAGAACATCTCGTCGTTGCCGCCCAGGTCGTCGTACCAGACGAAATGGGCCGTCCCGGTGGGCGACAGCGCCACCGCGGGTTGCAGCGCGGTCGGCCCCTCCGAGAGCAGCAGCGGGGACGACCACGTCGCGCCCGTGTCCAGAGAAGACATCGTCCAGATCGACGACCCGCCGTCGAGGTCCACTTCCCAGAACGTGAGCTGGAGCTGGTCGGCCACGGCCGCCAGCGAGGGACGCCACCAGTGGTAGGGCTGCGGCGCCAGCCCCGAGGTCAGGTCCTCTTCGGTCTCCCACGTCGCGCCCGCGTCGCGCGACCGGCGGTAGTAGAGCTGGAACGAGCCGCTGCGGTGGTCGAAGTACGCAATGTGCACGTCGTCGTGCCACGCCACGATGCTCGGCGCCCACGACCACTGCGGCGCGCCCGGCGGATCGCTCGTGAGCCGGACCTCGGGCCCGGTGAAGGTCGCGCCGCCGTCCGTGGAGCGCCGGTAGAACACTTCCTCGTGGCACGTCACGCCGCCGCCGACGACGATGCAGTCGTAGGGCCGGCCCTCGGCATCGACATTGAAGCGCTCGTCGGTCCACGCCACGTGCGTCGTCGCGCCCCACGAGGCGACGCTCGCGGTCCAGGACGAGAGGCCGTCCGGCGTCGAGACCATGACCGGGGCCGCGAACGTGCGGCCGCCGTCGACCGAATTCGCCAGGTAGACCTCGCAGTGGTTCTCGACGTTCTGGCTGTCCGACCAGGCGACGTGCACGGACGCCTCGCCCGGTCCGCTCGAGCAGGCATCGATGGACGGGAACGTGCCCTGGCCCAGCGACACGGGCGGCGTCCAGGTGTCGCCGCCGTCGTCCGAGCGGCTCAGCATGACTTGCACCCGCCAGCCGTCGGACTGGTGCCACGTCACGAAGAGCGAGGTCCCCGCCGTCGCGATCTTGGGCACACCGACCTCGGCGACGGCGGCCGTGAGCGGCACGGGCGGAGCGAAGGTCGAGCCGCCGTCGGTCGAACGCGTGGTGACGAGCTGCCCCTGGGCCGCGTGCCCGCTGCCCGAGCCCTCCCCGAGCACCTCGAGCCAGACGACGTGGACCGAGCCGGCCCCGTCGACGGCGACACACTTGGCGGTGTTGAGGAAGGTCTGAGAGTCGGTCGGCGAATGGCTGAGCTGGACGATGGGATCAAGCGTGAAAGTGACTTCCCCGCCTCCGTCCGCGTCCCCGCTGGCATCCGCATCGGCTCCGGCGTCCCCATCCGCCTCTGCGTCCGCGTCGCCGCCCGCTTCATGGTCGTCCGGACATGCCGTCGCGCACAGCGCGAGCAGGGCCGCCAGCGCGGTCAGGCGTGCGAGCGTCGGGCGGCTCGGCGAGAGCGCCGGGCCGTGCGGCAGGGAATCTCGGTGTTCGCCACCCATCCTGATCGGGATCGTGCGCGAGAGCGCGGCTGTTGGCAAGCCGAGATGCAATCTTGCCCCACGCGAAGGGGACGACGGTCGCTCGCCGCGAACCCACCCCACGGGTATCATCGCGCTCGCGCCCCCGGATAGCCGCGACCAAGACGAAAGGCGAGTAGCTCCGGCACTCGCGCCGCTTGAGGAGGCCCGATACGACCCTGGTTCCCCCGCCTCCCCTCCCACGCCGCCCTCGCCTGCGGCGCCGATGGCTCCGGCCCGGACGCGGACGGCGCCGACGACGGCGGGTTCCCGGCGTGGCGGCCGCCACCTGCCGCCGGCGGCCCGCCGGCGGACGAGCGGCAATCCGACGTGATTCCGCGAGACCGGGGCCGGCACGGGGCATGCTCTCCTCCTCGGCGCCATGCCTTCTCCTCTGCACGAACAGCTTCTGGAACTGTTGCGGACCAAACCAGCGCTGGCCGCCGAGCTGCTCTGCCGCGCCACGGGCCTCGGGCTCGAGCCCGGCACGGTGGCCGCGGCCCGCACGGGCTCCCAGAGCTTCGCCCAACTCCGGCCGCCTGAGTACCACGCCGACCTGGTCGTGGAGCTCGGCTGGCCGTGTACCGAGCTGGCGATCGTAGTCGAGGTTCAACTCGCCGCGGATGACGACAAGCACCGGTCCTGGCCCCAGTACGTCGCGACGTTGTGGGGCCGGCTGCGCTGCCCGGTCTGGCTCCTGGTGGTGGCGGTCGACGCCGGAGTTGCGGCCTGGTGCGCGCAAGCGATCGAGATGGGAGGAATGCGGCTTCGGCCGGTCGTCGTCGGGCCGGAGGACATTCCGTCGATCACCGACGCGCACATCGCGCGCGAGGCGCCGGAATTGGCCGTGCTCAGCGCCCTGGCGCACGCGCCGGAACCCGCGGGATTCACGATCTGCAAGGTCGCAGCGGAGGCCGTCCTGTCGCAGCGACTGCCCGAGCGCTATACTTGCATCGACCTGATGCTCAGCCGGCTGCCGGCGGCGGCCCGGCGGGCCTTGGAGGACTGGATGAGCGCGACCCACGAGTACCAGAGCGAGCTGTTCCGGAGGCTGGTCGACCAGGGCCGTGCCGAGGGAGAAGCCAAGGGCAAGGCCGAGGCGATCCTGGCCGTCCTTGCGGCTCGAGGCATCACGGTACCGGAGCCCCTGGCCGCCAAGGTGCGTGCCTGCCGCGATCCCGCCGAGCTGGATCGCCTGCTCCGCCGGGCCGTGCTGGTCGGTGCGGCGGAGGAATTGCGAGCGTAGCCCGCCGCGACATCCCCTGCAAAAGGAAGTCCAAGCGCGATACTTCCGGAGCGGCCTCGCGGCAAGCGCCGCGGCCTCGCCGCCCCCGCGCCCTGATGGTAGGCTCGGGTCGCCCGCCGCAGGCCGGGCGGAAGAAGGAGAACCGATGCAACGTGCTTCCGTCGCCCTGTTCCTCGCCCTCGCCTGTCTCTCGTGTCGCAAGGCGGTCGAGACCCGCCCGCCCGATGCCGTCCCGCCGTCGGCCGCGGACGCGACCGAGGCCCCGGCACCCGCGCCGACCGCCCCCGCCGCCGACGCGGCCCCGGCGCCGGACGCGGCGGGTCCCGACGCTCCTCCCCCGCCCGCGACGCCCGAGGTGGTCGACGCGGGCGGCGATGCCTCCTGCCTCCTGCAGCTCTCGCTCGACCAGGGCTCCTCGTACCTCCAGGAGGTGCGCGGCCGGTTGTCCGGCGACCTGCCCGACTGGGTGGGCGCATTCCCGGCGCTCGCCGTCGATCCGGCGCAGCGCCAGGCGCTGGAGACCGCGAACACGATCCGCATCGGCGACGAGCCGCTCCTCTGGTGGGCCTCGGCTTCCGGACAGGTCTTCGTCGACGCGCGCTGGTTCTCGGATCTGGTCGCCGTCGACGTGCCGCGGCTGTCGGCGGGCGAGCGGCAGGTGCTGGGCACGTTCAAGGGCCGCGGGCAGAACGTGCTGCCGCCGCGTACGCTCGTCGAGTTCCTGCTTCGCGCCGGCGTCCTGCAGACGTTCTGGCACATCGGGGCCGAGCTTTGCCTCACGGCGGAGACGGACGCGGACGGGACCTACCGCGCGATCTTCGACGGCGCGCACTCCTATTTCACCAGCGGCGAACACCGCGAGGAGTACCGTTTCGCCGTGACCGTCGGTCCGGACGGCGAGCTGGCGGTGGAACGGCTGTAGCGCATGGGGCGCGCATCGATGAGTCGCGCGGCGTTCTGGATCGCCGCGTTCGTCGCCGGGGGCGCCGCGTGCACTACACCCCGCACGGCGACGCTCCCGGGCGGACCCGCCGCCGCAAGCTCGCTACCGGACGCGGACGTAGCGCCGGCACCGCCGGCGGAGCCGGACGTGGCCGGGCCCGTGCTCGCGGCCCTCCCCGAAGGCCCGCAGCTCGGCGCGGGCGCGATGCACACCTGCTACCTCCACCCCGACGGCCGGGTGCTCTGCTGGGGCAGCAACACGTTCGGCAACCTGGGCGACGGCACCGACATCGACCGCTACTCGCCCGTCGCCGTCCGCGGCCTCGACGACGCCGTGCTGCTCGCCGTCGATGCCACCGGCGCCTGCGCCCGCCGTGCCGGCGGCGACGTCCTTTGCTGGGGCACGATCGGCACCGCATCGCCCGGCAGTCTCGAGCCCGTTCCGGTGGCGGGTCTCGCCGGCGTCGTGCGGCTGATCCTGCTGTACGACGACATCTGCGGGCTGACACCGGCCGGAGACGTTCTTTGCCGCGCGCGCCGGGAGGATCCCGGCGCCGGGGAAGCGACGAGAGACGATGGCGCCGCGGACGCGGTCGAGCTGGTCGGCGGGGGACGAACGGCGTGCATCCGTCGTGCAGGCGGCGAGGTGCGGTGCTGGGGAGCGAACGACTACGGGCAGCTCGGCGACCGTACGACGAACGCGAGCGCCTCGGCGGTCGCCGTCGCGGGCATCGACGACGCCGTCGCGCTGTGGTCGAGCGGCACGACCACGTGGGCGAGACGCGCGGACGGCTCCGTCTGGGTCTGGGGCTTCGACGAGACCCGCGACGTGCTGGACCAGGCCTCCCCGCCGATGGGACCGAGGCCGGTCACGGAGCAGGCCGACCTCTTCGCCCGCGTCGCGGACGTCCAGCTCCGATGCCTGCGTACCGTCGATGGCGAGGTCTGGTGCAGGAGCCTGACCGAGGACGGGACGGCGCTGAGCGTCGAGCGGACTCGCGTCGAGTTCCCGTCGCCGGTGCGCGGGCTGGCGGTCGGCGGCGTGCACGCCTGCGGCGTCGACGAGGCGGGCCAGGTGCGCTGCTTCGGCCAGAATCGCGACGGCCAGCTCGGCCTGGGCGGCTCGGCGGATTCCGTCGCCGGCTCGACCCCCGTGCCCGGCGTAGACGACGCGACGCAGATTGTCGCGGGCGAGTGGGACGCGTGCGCCTTGCGGCGCTCCGGCCGCGTGGCCTGCTGGCGGATCGCCTGGGGCGATGAGGAAGTCTCGGCGCCGGCCGACGTGCCGGGGATCGCCGACGCCGTGGCCGTCCACTCGGGCGGCCAGTACACCTGCGCCGTCGACCGCCGCGGCGTCACGCGCTGCTGGGGCAACGCCACCTGGCTCGATTGCATCTGGGAGAGCGACGACAACTGCCAGCCCGAACGCTGGGCGTCGCCGCGCCCGGTCGACGGGCTGGCGGGCATCGCGGGGGCGGTGGAGGTCGTCGGCGACTGCGTCCTGCTGCCCGGGGGCGTCGTGGGGTGCGTCGCGCGCTACGACGAGGGGACGCCGGTATGGACCGTGGAGGGAGTGGACGACGCCGCGCGCCTGGCGGGCGGGGCGTGGCTGCGCTGCATCCTGCGCGAGAACCGCACCGTGGCCTGCCTGTGGCCGCAGGCCGGCCGCTCGTGGGCCGTTCGAGCGGACGAGCTGGCCGGCGTCGACGACGCGGTCGCGGTCGGCGCGAGCGCCACGCAGGTCTGCGTCGTACACGAGACCGGGGCGGTTTCGTGCACCCCGCCGCCGGCGGGCCCCGGCGACTCCTGTGCCGCCGCCGCCGAGCCGTGCGCCCGGGTCGTCCCGGTCGAGGGTGTCGCGGAGGCCGTCGACGTCGCGGTGGGCAACGGCTTCGCGTGCGCCCTGCTCCGCGGCGGCAGCGTGAGCTGCTGGGGCCGCGGCGAGTACGGAGTGCTCGGCAACGGCACGACCGACGATGCTCCGGCGGCGACGCCCGTCGCCGGTCTCTCCGGCGTCAAGCAGCTCGTCGCGCGCGAGGACCACGCCTGCGCGCTCGGCGACGACGGCCGCGTGCTGTGCTGGGGCCGGATCCTCCCCGGTCTCGCGGCGCTCGATGCTCCCGGCGCGGCGGTGCCGCTTCCGGTTTCTTCCCGCGACTGACCGGCGAGGCCGTCCGGTCGCCGTCGCGGAGGCCGGGCTCAGCGGAACGAGACACCCTTGTAGGCCGGGGCGGGCGGGGGACCGTCCCAATGAGGAGGGGGAGGCGGGGGCGGTGGAGGCGGAGTGGCAGCGTCGACCGGCGCCGTCCCCGCATCGGCCTCGGGAGCGGGCAGTCCGCATTCTTCGCCGGGCTCGAGCATGGCCTCCAGCGTCCTGGCGATCTGCTCCGGCGTGGCGTCGCGGAACAAAGCCGTCAGATCGGTGTGCCGCTGCGGCGCCAGGCCGGGGACGCACGCCCGCAGCGCGGCCTTCTGGTCCTCGGTCAGCGCCGATTGCTCGACGTAGGCGCTCAAGGCGGGCGGGGGCGGCGCGACGTCGGTCGTGGCGCCGTTGCCGGTAGCCGACCGCTTGCAGGCCAGACCGCCGCCGAGCAGCAGCAGGCACGCGGCCAGCGGTGCGCTCAGGCGCGGCAGCGCGCGACGCAACGCCCCGGGCTCGGGACGGGACGGCAGGCGGCAGAGGGCCCGCTGCAGCTCCGTCACGAGGTCTTCGACGCGCGCCCGGCCGAGCAGCTCGGCGGACGGATCGGCCAGGCCTATCCGGGGATCGCGCGCGGCGTCGGCGCGCAGCTCGGCCACGAGCCCGCCGAAGCCCTGCCAGAAGGCGGGGTCGTCGCGCCACGCGTGCAGCGCCGCCCAAAGCTCGTCCATCACGTCGTCCAGCGTCGCCCACGCAGGCAACGGCTCGCCCGCCTGCCGCAGGAACCCGCGCAGCCGCTGGGTCACGGTCGGTCGCAAGTACGGTTCGTTCTGCATCGCGTCACCCCTTTCCATCGTCGTCCTCCATCTCCCACGGCATCACCGCCGGCGCCGGATCCCGGGCGCCCACCACCAGCGCCATGCTGCCCGCGGCCAGGAGCAGCGACTGCGTGGCGGACAGCGGCGTGGGGCCGGCGAGGAACGAGAGGAGCAGCCCGAGGCCGAGCAGCCGGCCGTCGCCGTCGTTCGGCTGCGCGTCCCGCTGCGGCAGCACGAACGCGGCCGACGCGAAGGCGATGCCCAGCACCGCAAGCGTCACGAACGCCAACGCCCCGTGGAACCCCAGCAACAGCCCGTGCGAGAACAGCACGAACTCCACCACCCGCCGCGGATGCAACAGCGCCGCTCCCGCGGCCAGACACGCCACGACCAGCGAGTACGCCACGACAATGAGCTGCGAGGCCCGCGCCGCTCGGCGCACCCGCCGCACCGCCGCCGCCACCACCCCCGCGGCCACCAGCCCCGACGCGATCACCAGCCCGGTGCGCAGCACGACCTGTTCCCGACCCGGCAACGCCAGCGCCGCCGTCGCCAGGGGCGGCAACAGCAGCGGGAGCACCGCTACGACTTTCACTTCCCACCGACCCGGCGTCGCCAGCGTCATGATGCCCAGCGCCAGCCCCCCCAGCACCACCGCCAGGTGGATGGTCAAGATGCCCTTCACGTCGGGCGGAAGGAACACCGCCGTGAGCCCGAGCGCCGCGATCGTGGTGGAGAAGCCCAGCCCCAGTCCCCGCCCCGCCGGCGACAGCCGCGAGACCACCAGGCGCAGGCCGAGCGACGCGATCGTCACGACAGCCAGGAGGCCCGCGAACGTCGTCGCGTAGGCGCCCACCTCCCACCACTCGTCCCCCGACAACGGCAGCCGCGCCCGCACCCGCTCGTGCTGCACGAAGGACGTCCCCCGCGCCAGCACCAGCTCCAGCGCCCCCGCCGCCACCAACAGCGGCACGAACAACCGCGACAGCCCCGCCACGCGCTTCAACATCCGCACACGACTCGCCGCTCACCCCTCATGACTCACGATTCATGACGGTCGACTCTCGACTCATGACTGTCGACTCACGACTCCCGACCTCCCCCTACGGCGCCCAACGCACCGCCGGCGCCTCGCCCGCCGGCCCCTGGAAGCCCGCCGTCCCGTCCGCGTCGACGAACACGGGGTTCGTGATCGCGTAGGGCAGCATGTCCACCTCCTCCGGGACGGGGAGCGGCATCGACAGCACCGCGTGGATCAACGGGTCGTCGATCGAGGCGAACGTCGTCGCCACGACCTGGGTGAACCCCAGGTACGGGTGGCGGTTGGCCGTGTACACGGGCGCCAGCGTCCGCGCGTCCGGGCCCGCGCCCATCGCGATCGCCACGTACCAGGCGTCCAGCCCCCCGGGGACCGCGTCGTCGAAGGACACCTCCGCCCGGCCCTGCGACCGCTGCGAAGCGGACAACTCCAACGACTGGACCAGCTCGCCCGAGCGATAGACCTCCACCCGGTCGACGTCGAACCACGTCGCCCACTGCACCTGCGCCTCGACATGGACGGACCCGCCTCCCGCTCCCAGTGCGACGGTGTCCCCGATCCGGTGGTCGTTGACGAACAGCTCGACGAACGGCCCGTAGGACGCGACCACGCGGCCCGCCTTGATGGCCCGCACGACGTCCCGGATGTCCACCGCGGCCGGGTCGTCCGAGCCGACGTACACGAAGTTGCGCGCACAGCCGGTCTCCAGCGACGTGATCGAGTGGCTGTCGGAGTTGCCCAGTCCCGTCTTGACGATGCCGTGCTCGAGCAGCCGGAACCAGTCGTCGACCGGCCCGCTGCGCACGGCCGACCCGCTCTGCACGCAGGGGTAGTCGGGGTCCTCGGTCGGCGCACAGGTGCGCCGCACGCAGCGCGCGTGCACCGGGTCGGTCTCGACGTCGCAGCGCGAATCCAGCCGGCAGTCCGCGTCGCCGGCGCAGGATGCCGTGCAGCGCGACGGCGAGGTGTCGAACAGGCACGCCTCGCCCTCCGCGCAGTCCCCGTGGCCCGTGCACCGGACCCCCGCGGGAACGCAGACCTGGCGCTGCAGATCGCACATCTCCCCCGCCCCGCAGTGCTCGTCCTTCAGGCACTGCGCCGTCGCCCCGTAGCGCAGCGCCGCCGCCTCCTCCGCCGTCCGCGACAAGACCAGCCCCTCGTACACGCGGTGCAGGTCGGCGATCTCCCCCTCCGGCCGTCCCTCCGCCTGGAGCACTCCGAGGTCGTGCACGAAGTCCGAGATCTCCGACACGGTCGGCGTGCGGATCATCTCGAAGCGCTTGGAGTTGAGCAGCTCCAGCGCGTCGAAGTCCCACGAGAAGTACTCCGGCCGCAACAGCGGGTGCTGCCCGCGGATGAGGCCGGGCGAGTCGAACGACGCGTCGAAGTGGTTGAGCCCGAACTGGTCGAACAGCCCGAAGAAGCCGTCCCGCGGGTGCGGGACGATCACCAGCGTGTCCTGGGGCCCGTACTCGCCGAGCTCGCGCAACCGGTCGAAGACCTCCTGCGGCCGCAACGGCAGGACGTAGCCCGCGTCGCCGTCGTGGTTGCAGTCCGGCTGGTCCGGCTGCGCCACGCAGAGGTCGCGCCGCGTCCAGTCGATCGCCCCGCCCTGCGGCGCCCGCGCGTCGTAGCGCAGCGGAAAGCCGATGATGTGGCCCGTCTCGATCGGCGTCACCTCCTCGCCGGTCGCCGCGACAATCCGGTGGCGCAGCCCCATCTCCTCCACGGTCGCGCCCAGATCCGTGATCACGTCGTGGTCCGTCGCCGCCACCACGTCGACGCCCTCGGCAATCGCCGACCGCACCCGCAGCTCGTACGGCATGTCCGCGTCGTACGAGTTCTCCCCGTGCGTGTGGAAGTCGCCGCTCACCCAGCCCGTCGTGCGCACCTGCCGGCGCACCGTGGCCGTCACCCGCGCCGCGTCGTACGCCAGCACGTCCACGCACTGCCGGTACACCGAGTACTCGAAGCCCCGCGAAACCCACAGGTCGTAGCGCCCCGGCTCCAGCTCCGTCGAGTGCCCTCCGTCGGTCGTGAAGTCGATCTCCGCGATGCGGTCGCCGATCTCCCCGCCCCCCAACGGCAGCGGACGCGCCGTGCTCTGCGCCGTCAGGTGCGCCACCGCCGCCCCGGGTCCGCAAGGATCGCCGGGCGCGATCGGCCCCACGAACGTCAGCTTGGCCGGCGAGCGCGAGCCCGTCTCGTCGAAGACCTCCACGTCGACCCGCCCCGGCGCCCCCGCCACCAGCGACGCTTCCGCCCGCCCCCCGGCCGCCACTCGCACCCGCACCGGCGCCGAGAGCCCCCGTCCCGCCGCACGCACGACCAGGAAGTAGCTTCCCGGCGGCACGGGACCGGAGAACGATCCGTCCGGGACCCCGTCGTCCGCGAGGTCCGAGCCCAGCTCGGTGACCACCCCGGGGTTCCCCAGCTCCTCGACCAGCAGCGCCATCAACGACTCGGCCGTTTCCGGGAAGTGCGCCGCATCCCCCGTCCACGGATCGTGCAGCACGAACACCTCGGCCCCCGAGACCGGCCGCGTGCTCTGCCGATCGTACACGTGCCCCGCCAGCGTCCCCGTCGCCTCCCCCCGCAGCCGGTACATCGAGGCCATCGCCGAGGCCACGTCCCCGCGGCCGATCGTCAGGATCCGCTCGTAGCGCAGCGGCTGCGCCTCGCGCTCGATGCACGCCGCGTCTTCGTTCGCGCAACGCATCCCGTTGGTGAACGCACCCGTGAACTCGCCGGTGTAGATCGGCACGATCGTCGGGCCGTCCTCCGAGCCGTAGGCGTAGGAAACCCCGTCCCCCACCCCGACCACCGCGTCCGCCGCCTGCGGCGTCCCCAGGATGTCCTTCCCCTCGTCGAACAGCCGCTGGAACGTGTTCGGGAAATCGAACCCGTGCCCCGCGGCGAAGATCCGCACCTTCTTGCCCATCAGCAGGAAGTCGCCCGCCAGGAACCCCGGCCGCCAGACGTGCGGCTCCGTCGGCGCCAGCAGCTCGTCCCCCGTGAGCACGTCGAGCACCCCGAGCCCTTCGTCGACGAAGCCCCCGACCCCGCCCAGGGAGTACGGCGTCGCCGAGTCGACCCAGCGGTTGTCGACGAACACGTCGGTCCGGATGCGCACGTAGTCGGCGCCCGGGTCCAGGAGGTACGTCGTCTCGAATGAGATGTTCATTCGCACCGAGAGCTGCTCGATCATCCCGAGCGCCTCGACCAGCCGATCGCCCTTTCCGCACGCCAGGATCGCCGAGCACCCCGGCTGGCCGCCCTCGACCGGACACTGGTCCGGCGTCCGCGACGCGGCCACCGACGCCGCCAGGCTGCCCGCACAGGCGCACTGCCCGTCCGGACACGCGAAACGCCCGTCGTTCGCCAGCACCTCGACCGACAGCGTGGTGGTGTGCGAGCGCCGCGCCGGGTCGTCGCGGTACCCGGGGACCATGAGGTTCACCATCGGCATCAGCTCGGCGAACGCGTCCATCCCCTTGCCGGCGCGGTGCACGCCGTCGCTGCGGACGCGGTCGGCGTCGACCAGCGAGCCGCCGAACATCCCCGGACCCGGCGAGTTCCCGTCGCGCAGGATCGCGATGCGGACCACGCCGTTGTCCAGCACGAAGTCCCCGGCGTCCGCGATGGCGGCCGGTCCCCCCACGCCTTGCACCCTGCTATCCATGCGGTAGGCGCGGGCACTCTCCGCTGTCTCGCCGGCGGAGCAGGAAGCGAGGAGGAACAGCAGCAGCGCCAGGGCCGCGGGTCGCGAGTCAGGAGTCGACAGTCGTGAGTCGACAGTCCTGAGTCGACAGTCGTGAGTACCGCACGGCGTACGGCGGAACGACGCGTGCAGCCGACCCCTTGCTGGTCGACTCATGACCCATGACTCATGACTGTCGACTCCCATCAGAACCTCCCCTGAAGCTGGAGCGCGACGGAGTCGTTCGGGATCTGCGGGTCGGCCCATTCCTGGTGGTGCGCGTACTCGAGCTGCAGCTTCACCCGGTTGCGCAGGAAGAACAGCGTCGCCACGCCCCCGACGCTCCAGCGGTCGTTGTAGTCGTCCACCCCGTCGTCGATCTCGAACGAATCGAAGCGCGCCGAGACGTCCAGCCAGGGATCGAGCACGAGGTATCCGACCTGGGCGTAGTAGGCCATCTTCCGCACGTCGCCCGGCTCCCCGGGCGGACGCGTGGGATCGGCGTCCAGCACGAACGTGTTCCACAGGAACTCGCCCTCGATCGTCAAACCCGCCACGCGGAACTTCACGTCGCCCTCGACGCCGTGCGTGTCGCCCGGAGCGTCGTCGTTCCAGTAGTACGACGCGCCGATCCGCACCCGCGGGTCGCCGCCCTCCACCGTGAGCTGCCCCTCGGGCATGTCCCCCAGCGGCAGGCACTCCAGACGGGCGCCGACCAGCACGCCTTCGTTGTCGTTCCCGAGGAAGTAGTCGTGGTTGCCGTTGTAGACCCCGGCCTGCCACTTGAGCACGCTCCACTTCCCGGAGAGCCAGACGCCGAGCATGCGACCGGGCGCGATGCCGACCCGCTCGCCGTCCGCGGTCTCCCCGTCCACGCCCCACGGCCGGTCGAGGAAGGTCTGGAACATCGCGGGCGTCAGCTCGGAGCCGGAGAACGGCGTCTTCCCCCCGCCCGCCGTCAACGCCAGCGCCTCGAACGGCGCCCACGTCATGGTCAGGTCCAGGAGCTGGAATCCCTGCTCGTCGAACTCCGAAATCGACTCGAAGCTCACGTCGTACGGTGCCCAGCCCACGAAGCCGATGCGCACCCGCCGGAATCGCAGGCCCGGCTCGTCCACCCACCCGCCGTTCGCGAGCCTCGCCCCGTCCTGCTGCCAGGGCACCCCCAGGAACTGCACCATGCCGACCGGCGCGATGACGAGCGGCCCGGTCCGTAGCTGCAGCAGCGGGGAATCCTCCGAAACCGCGTCGAGGCGCGCGATCCAGCTCTGGTCATCCTCGCCCGCGCCGTCGTCCGCCATTTCACCCACCGCGCCCGATGCGGCCTGCAGGTCGGCCGGCGGCATCGCGCCGCCCGGAGGCGCGCTGGGCACGGGCATCCCCTCGTCCTCGCCGCCCGCCGAAGCAGCGGTGCTCGGCTGCACGGCGAGAGAAACCGGCGGCGCCGCAGGGCCCGTCGCCGCCTCGACCCCGGGACGCTCCACCAGCTCCGCGAACGGCGGCACCCCGGCCGCCGTTTCGCCCTCCGCCGGCGCCGATCCCTCCGCTGGCGCCGCGGTGCCTCCCTCCGCCCCACCCGTCTGAGCGACCACGCTCGCCGGCACCGTCATCACCAGGAAAAGTGCGCACGAAATGATCCGAGTTCTCATGCCCGTCCCTCCGCACCAGGATAATGCGGACTTTCGCGACCGGCGCGCAAGACGCTCGTGCCGGCCCGGCTCGCCGGGCCGGCTCGGCAACCACCGCGCCGGCTTCGAGCGTTGACCCCGGCGCAAGGGTCCTGCTACCTTGGATCTTGCAGGGCGGAGCAGACGGCCGTACACCGGGTAGGGTGCGGGCTGGCGTCATGGCGAAGACGGAATGGGTGCCGAGAGGAGTCGCATTCCCTCCCGACTGCGAGATCGACCCGATCCTGGTCGCCCAGCCGCGCTGTTCGAACGCTGCGGCTACGAAGACGTCCGAGTAGAGGACGTCGCCAAGGCGGCATGCGTGTCGATGAGCACGCTGCACGCGAGATACCCGCACAAGCGGACGCTGCTCGCGGGCATCGTGAAGGCGTTCGTCGACAATTTCGCCGTGCACCTCGACGCCTTGACCGAGCGTCGCCACGATGCGGATGTGAAGATGGTGTGTGCCAAGGTAGGGGGAGGGGGGGGCAAGTGGGCAATTGACCCAGGAGGACGGCGGTGACGTTGGCCCGGGATCCCGACGCGCTCGCGTGGTGGGTCGCGATGGCCGCGTTCGCGGGATGGTCGTGCTACGACAGTGCGTCGGGAAAGGATGCCACGGCGTGTCCTGGGGGTCAGGTGCTGTGCGCCGGAGAATGTCGGGACCTCGAAGACGACCGACAGAACTGTGGCGCGTGCGGGCGCGCTTGCAGCGTCCCCAGGGGCGACGCGGCTTGCGTCGGGCGAACCTGCGTCGTCGCGGCTTGCGATGATGGGTTCGGGGACTGCGACGGCCTCGCCGGCACCGGGTGCGAGACCGACCTCCGGGCGTCCCCGAGTGACTGCGGCTCTTGCGGTGCGATCTGCGAGTTCCCCCACGCCGAGGCCCGGTGCGCCGAGGGCGGTTGCGCGGTGGCTGCCTGTGACGTGGGGTACGCCGATTGCGACGGTGGAGGGGAAAACGGCTGCGAAGCGGACGTGAGCGCAGACGTCGCAAGCTGCGGCGACTGCGGGAATGCGTGTGGCGCGCCGACCGGCACCGTAGGATGCTCCGAGGGGCGCTGCGTGATCCTCGCGTGCCCTGAAGGAACCGGTGATTGCAACGATGACCCGGCAGACGGATGCGAGGCAGACCTGCTTTGGGATGGCCGGAATTGCGGCGGATGTGGCCGTTTCTGCTGGTGGGAAGACTGCGGGCCTGCCTGCAACTGGGGGGAGTGCTACATTGCGGAAGGCGATCTGAACTGGATTGACTGCAACTGCGATCCCAGGGACGGCTTGGAGACGTTCTGTCCGTCGCCGTACGACTGCGATTTCTGCGGAAACAGGTGCAGCACCGTGGACGGCGGCGGGAGTCATGGCGTCGTCGGTTGCGTGCGGTGCTGGTGCCACATGACAGGGTGTGATCCCGGCTTCGCCGACTGCGATGGGTACTGGTCGGACGGATGTGAAGTCGAGACGAGCCGAGACGGCTTCAATTGCGGCGGTTGCGGCGTCGTCTGTCCGGACGGCACCGCGTGCGTCGGCGGGAGTTGCACGTAGGAGTCGAGGCAGGATGCCGAGGCGCAGGACCGCGACGGTGGCTGCCGTAAGCTACCACACGAACGGCACCAACGCCTTGCGCTCCGGCGGGTACTCGGGAAACCGCTCGTGGTACCAGCGGTGGTTGCGCCGCGCGCGCGGGATGAGGTTGGCGGCGGAGACGGCGAGCAGCGTGGCGCTGCCGAGCGACCACGTCACCAGCGTCCAGCCCGTCCACTCCAGAAGCTCGCCCAGGTAGTTCGGACTGGTGACGAAACGGAAGCCGCCGCCCTTCGGGATCTTGTAGCCCTTCTCCCCCGGCTGGCGCAGCCCGCGCAGGATGAGGTCGCTCGAGACCGACAGCGCGAAACCCCCGAAGAAGCACACCGCGCCGCCCAGGAAACGCGCGTCCCAAAGCCACTCGACGCCCCGCACGGGGCCGTAGTGGAAGATCCAACGCCCGATGAGGTAGCTGAACCCGCTGTTGAGCAGGAAGCCCAGCGCGACCACCGAGAACGACATCGTGCTCGACCGCGGCACAAACGGGTAGATCAGCGTGCGGTACGCGTAGTGGAACATCCACATCGCCAGCAGCACGAGCGCCACCGTGTTCCCCTGCCGGTCGCCCAGCGCGAACCAGAGGCCAAGCCCCACGGGCTGCGGCAGCTCCATCAGCATCCACGCCAGCCACGACGGCAGGTCCGGCCCGCTCCACCACGTGCGCCCGTACCGCCCGTACGGCGCCGGCACGAACAGCGAGAAGATCGCCGTCCCCGCCGCGACTGCGAACATCCCCCACAACAACCACGAGTAGAACGTCGCCTCCGTCATCTGCGCAAAGTCCTTTCCGCCCTCCCCCATCGGTGTCCATCGGTGTTTATCGGTGGTTACTTCCCGCCCGGCCGCCCCAGCCCGTACTCCCCCATCCGCCGGTACAGCGTCGGACGCGACACGCCGAGACGCCGCGCGGCCGCCGAAAGGTTGTGCCCGCAATCCCGCAAGACCTGCTCGACCAGCCGCCGGTCGGCCGCGCGCAGGACATCGCGGCGCGAGCGCCCGGCCGGCAGCTCCGATCCCTCGCCCTCTGCCACGCGCGCGGGCGGCAGGTCCTCCGGCTGGATCTCGTCGCGCGGCGCGAACACCACGGCCCCGCGCAACAGGTTCTCCAGCTCCCGGACGTTGCCCGGAAACTCCCGCCGCAACAGCGCCGCCAGCGCCGCGCGCGAGAGCTTTTTCGGCGCCGTCCGCCCCTCCTCCGCCGCCCGCCGCAGGAAGTGCTCGGCCAGCTCCGGGAGATCCTCGCGCCGGTCCGACAGCGGCGGGACGTCGAGGTGGATCACGTCCAGCCGATAGAACAGATCCTCGCGGAAGCGGCCGGCCTGCACCAGCTCCGCCAGACGCCGGTTGGTCGCCGCGACGAACCGCACGTCAATCGGAACGGGGCGGTCCGTCCCCAGCGGCGTCACCTCGCCGTTCTGGAGCGCGCGCAGCAGCTTCACCTGCATCGCCGCGCTCATCTCGCCCACCTCGTCCAGGAACAAGGTCCCGCCCGACGCCTCGCGCATCAGGCCCGTGCGCGCGCGATCGGCCCCCGTGAACGCCCCCCGCGAGTGCCCGAACAGCTCGCTCTCCAGCAGCAGATCGGGCAGCGCACCGCAGTTGACCGAGACGAACGGCCGGTCCCGTCTCGGCCCGTTGCCGTGCAGCGCCCGCGCCACCAGCTCCTTGCCCGTCCCCGTCGGGCCCTCGATCAGCACCGGAAGGCTGGTGTCCGCGGCCCGGTCCAGCGTCTCCAGAAGCCGGCGCATCGCCGCGCCCCGCCCGATGATGCCCGCGTACTCGTGCCGCAGCACGACCTCCTCCCGCGAGCGCCGCACCTCCCGCTCCAGCCGCGCCAGCTCGTCTTCCTGGCTCTCGACGCGCCGCGCCAGCTCGGTCCGCGCCCGGTCCAGCTCGTCCGCCCGTTCCCGCAGCTCCCGCTCCAGCCGCCCCGCTTCCAGCGCCAACGCCACCAGGTCGGCCAGCGCCTGCGCCAGCCGCAGGTGCCTTCTTGCGAACCGGGCCCGCGTGAACCGGTTCTCGACGTAGATCGTCCCCAGCACGCGCTCCGCCGAGCGGATCGGCACGCAGAGGATCGATTGCAGCGCGAGCTGGTGCACGCTGCGCGCCGCTGCCAGCCGCGGGTCCTCCACCGCGTTCGCCGTCAAGAGCGGCTCGCCGCTGCGCGCCACCTCCTCGGCCACCGACCGCGAGAATTTGAACGCCGCCCGCCGGATGGACTCGTGGTCGATGTTCCGCGCCGCCGCCACGCGCCAGTCGTCGCCCGCCCGCAAGAGGAGGAAGCCGCGCTCCCCGCCGAGCACGTCCAGCCCCGCGTCCAGCGCCAGCTCCAGCACCCGCTGCGCATCCCGCTCCGCCGCGATCCGCGGCGCCAGCGCCAGCAGCCGCTGCGCTGCCCCCTCCTCCCGCTCCCCGGCGTGGTCGTGGTCGTCGTCGTTGTCGGGGGTCGTGCCCGCCCGCTTTCTCCACGGTACCCGCCAGAACGCCTCCCGCAACGCCGGGGGCAGCCCGAACGCGATCGTCGACAACCGCTCCACCGCCCGCCGGCGCCTGTCGGCGCCCAGCGGCGAGCCGATCTCGTCGAGCAGGTCGGCGGCCGTCGCCTCCGCGCGCGCCGCGAGGTCGCCGAGCTTCGCGTGGTCCGCCGCGACCAGGGAGCGCTCCAGCCGCTCCATTGCCGCCGCCGCCGCGCCTTCCGCGCGAAGCACCCCGGCCTCCAGGAGGTCCAGGCGCGGCCCCAGGCCGGGACCGCCCGACGCACGGCCGCGCGCCAGCGCGTCGCGGGCCGCCGGCATGTCGGCCAGCGCCAGCGCGATCTCGCCTTCCACGCAGCTCGCCTCCGCCGCTCGCCCGGTTTCCCCCATCGCGTCGAACGCCGCGCGCGCCTCGGCCGCGGAACGCCGCCCGCGCTCGGGATCCCGCCGCGCCTCGAGCTCCGCCGTCACCAGCGCCGCCTGCGCCGCCACCGCGCGTACTCCCGTGCGTTCCGCAAGCTCGCGAGCTTCCCGCACGACGGCGAGCGCCTCGTCGTCCGCCCCAAGCTCGGCATAGAGGTTGCCCAGGTTGATCAGCGCCGCACCCAGCGGTCCGGCGCGTCCCAGACGCCGGGCCAGCGTCTCGGCCCGCCGCAACAGCTCGATCGCCGCCGCCGGCTCCTGCAGCGACTGGTGGACCCCCGCCAGGTTGAGCAGGTGCGCCGGCAGCGCCGCGGTGTCCCCCGCCGCCTCCGCCTCCGCGAGCGCGCGCACGAACAGGTCGCGCGCCGCCTCCAGCTCGCCCCGACTCGAGCGGAGAATCGCGAAATACCCCGCCGTCGCGGCGATCAGCCGTCGATCGCCCGATGCTTCTGCATCCCGGAAGGCGGATTCGAGCGCCTCGAGCGCTTCGTCGGCCGACCCCAGGCGCCCCAGAGCGTTGCCGAGCTGCACGCGCAGCGGGATCGCGTGGCCCGCCTGCTCCGCCAGCCCGGCGCGCGCGTGCTCCGCGGCGGCGGCGAAGTCCCCGCCGAGCCCGGCGATGCGCGCCAGGCGCAGCCGCGCGACCGCGCGTTGCGCCGGGGCGTCGAGTCCCGTGAGCGCGGCCTCCAGCCGCGTCCGGGCGCCGCCCAATTCCCCGAGCCGCTCGAGCGCCTCTCCCAGCCCCAGCGAGGCCCGCGCCCGCACCCCCGCGTCGGCATGCCCGGTCAGCGCCTCGAACGCCTCGCGCGCCGCCGCGTGCTCCCCCGCCCGCGCGGCGGTCTCGGCCCAGGTCAATGCCGGATCCGGTCGCACGCCCGCCGCGGCCAGCACGACGCCCCGGAAAGGCGCCAGCACCTCGAACGCTTCCCGGAAGGCGCCGCGCGACGCCAGCACCGACGAAGCGCGCAAGGCCGCATCGACGTCTCCGGCCGCCGCTCGGTGACGGTCGAGCTCGTCCGCGTGCGCACCGCGCCGCTCCAGATGCTCCGCCAGACGGGCGTGCAGGACCCGCGCGTCCGGACCCAGCACCGCGGACGCCGTCGCCGGCGCCAGGAGCCTCCAACCTTCGGACCCCTGCACAACGAAGCCCGCGGCCTCCAGCCGCCGCAGCGCCGCCTCGTCGAATCCGGCCGCGCAGGCGGCCAGCTCGTCCTCCCGCGCGGGACGACCCAGCGCCGCCAGCACGCCGAAACCCTCGCGGTCGATGGGCGCCAGCGCCGCCACCCGCCGGCGGACGAGCCCCGCCGCGCCCGGCGAGAGTCGCCAAGAATTCGCGTCAACCTCGCCTCGCTCCGTGCGCTCCCCCAGCTTCTGCAGCATGTCGACGACGCAGGACGGCAGGCCGCCGGAACCTTCTTGGACGATGCGGGCCAGGTCGTCGTCGGACCGCCCCAGCACCGCGGAGACCAACGCGCCGACCGCGGCGCCGTCGAGCGGCGCCAGGTCGAGAACGTCGAGACCGGCGACGGCGACGCGCAGCTCGTCGGCGACGGGGCCCGGCTCGCAGACGACGACGAGCGACGCGTGACGCTCGGAGGCGCAGGACACGCACACCGCCCGGACAATTTCCTGCTCCGCCGGCGAGGCCAGGTCGACGTCGTCCAGCAAGAACGTCGGACCGGCCGCGGCCGCCGAACGCAGCAGCGCCACCGCGTCCTCCGACGTGCACGGCTTGGACGGCGCCGGATCGCGCGGCGCCTCGCCTTGCGCCAAGGACGCCACGACCCGCAACAGACGCGCCATCATCGCCGGCGAACGCCCGTCGCCCGCCGAGAGTCGCGTCGCGGCGACGAGTCGCCCTTCGAGCTGGAGACGCCGGCGCGCCTCGAGCAGCAGGCGCGTCCGCCCGGTCCCCTCGGGCCCGCGGAGCAGGAGGACGCCCGGACGCCGGCGGCAGAGGAGGTCGAGGTCCGTGCGGCGTCCCGCGAGGGGCAGGTCGAACAGGCCCGCGGTGGGCGACGCACCCAGGCGGCGCAGGACCGCGTGCGCATCGACCGGCCGCACCACGGGATCGGGCGCCAGGAGCGATTCCAGCACCGAGGCGAGCGCGGCGGGCACGGCAGGATGCCGGAGGACGGGACCGACCGCGAACGGCCGGGGCGGCTCTCCGGTAAGCGCCGCCAGGAATGCCGCGCCCAGGCCCCAGAGGTCCGTGGCCACCGTCGGCCGGGCGCCCGAGAGGATCTCGGGAGCCAGGAAGCCGGCCGAGCCGCCGGCCGAATCGGCATCGCCCGCGAGCGGGCGAGCCAGCCCGAAGTCGATGACCGTGAGCTTCACCGGCGGCCCGAGCCGGGCCAGGAGATTTTCCGGCTTCAGGTCGCCGTGCAACACGCCGTGCCCGTGGGCCCAGGCCAGAGCGTCCGCGGCCTGGACGAACAGATCGGTCACCTGGACGGGCGAGGCCGAAGCGACGACCCGGTCCAGCGGCTCGCCGTCCACCCGCTCCATCGTGAGGTAGCACGCCCCCGAGGCGTCGCCGCCGAAGTCCAGCGCTCGCACGATGCCGGGGTGCCGCATCCCGGTCACCGTCCGGAACTCGCGGACCAGCTCGTCCCGTGTCCGATCGCCGCCCGCCCGGACTTCCTTGAGGACCACTTCCGCGCCGTCCGGGTCGAGCAGGTCCTTGGCGAGGTGCACCCCCTCCTGCACCGTCCGGATCAGCTCGTACCGGTGGAAGAGAACCATGTATCCCTATCGTTACATCATGTCCTCTTTCATTACAACAGGAACCGCTTCGGTCCACCACTTCGTCGTAATCAGCGAGATTTCAGGCAGATGACTCTTGGCCCCGTCCTCGCATTTGCCCGCCGCGATGCCTTGTCCGGTGTGTCCGTGCGTGGTGCGTGGCGACCGGCGAAAGGATTGCCCCTCGGGCAGTTGACCGAGGGCCGAGTCGTCGGGCGGAGCCCGGCGGGGAGGAAGGGACGATGACGAATTCGGGATCGAGGATCGTGCTGGTGGTCGTGAGCGTGCTCTTCGCGGTGCTGCTGGTCGGTCCGGCCTGCCAGGACGACGGTGGGGCGACGGGCTCGACGGCGCGGGCGGTCGAATGTGCCGCCGACGAGGCCTGCCCGGACGAGGCGACGTGCGTGCGCGGGTGGTGCATGCCCGAGTGCGTTGCGGACGCCGACTGTCCGGCGGGCGTGTGCGTGGACGCGGTGTGCGAGTTCGAGCCCGAGCCGTGGGCGTGCGCGGCCGACGCCGACTGTCCGGCCGGGACGAGCTGCGATGCCGGGGCGTGCGTCTCCGACCCCGCCGTCTGCACCCCCGCCGCCGAGGTCTGCAACGGCCTGGACGACGACTGCGACGGGCTCGTGGACGAGGAGAGCTGCGCTTGCGGCGCGGGCGAGACGGACTGCGGTGGCGCCTGCGTCGACCTGCTCTTCGACGACGCGAACTGTGGCGCCTGCGCCATGGCCTGCGCGGCCGGCGAGACCTGTCTGCGCGGCGTCTGCACCGCCGGCGCGGGCTGCGCCTCCGACGCCGACTGCGACGACGGCCTGTTCTGCACCACCGAAAGCTGCGTCGGCGGCGCCTGCGTCGTGCTCCCCGACGTCCCCTGCGACGACGGCGACCCGGCCACGGTCGACGTCTGCGACGAGGCCGCCGATGTCTGCACGCACGGTGGCTGCTCGCCCGCGGCGGAGGTCTGCAACGGGATCGACGACGACTGCGACGGCGTGGTCGACGAGGGGTGCTCTTGCGGCTCGGGCGAAACGGACTGCGGCGGCGTTTGTGTCGACCTGCTCTTCGACGAGCTGAACTGCGGCGCCTGCGGCAGCGCGTGCGCCGCCGGCCAGACCTGCCTGCGCGGCATCTGCACGGCGTAGTGCAATTCCCCTGGAAGTGGGGCAGGGTGGGGACGGAGCACGGACGATGACGACCCGCTGGTACCAGACGATCCGACCGGCCCTGCCCGCCCTCGCGGCCGCGGCCGTCCTCGCCGGCTGCGACGCCAGCCCCCTGCCATACCCTCCGGACATCGACCCGCTCCGGTTGTCGCTGGTCGACGACACCCACGGCGGCCTCACCGTCTCCGGAGAACCCGGCGCCGTCCGCGAGCCCGGCCTCCCCCTGCGCCTGCGCAACGCCACCCGCCCCGCCGCCCCCTCCGCCGTCTCCGTCGCCGCCGACGGCTCGTTCGTCGCCACCGTCGGCGGGTATCTCATCGACGTCCTCCGCTTCGATCGCGGACCCGACGACTCCGCCGTCCTGCTCCACGTGGCCCACGACGGGGACGGCGCCGACGACGTGGTCGCCGTTCCCGCACCGTCCGACCGCGACTCCGACGGCTGGGCCGTTCCGCTCGACTGCGTCGACACCGATCCTCACGTCTTCCCCGGCGCCCCCGAGGTTTGCGACGGCCTGGACAACGACTGCGACGGCGCCCTGGACGAGTCCCCGGCCTGCACCGTCACCCCTTGCACCTCCGAGTCCGACTGCGACGACGGCCTCTTGTGCGACGGCGCCGAAACCTGCACGGGCGGCCTGTGCCTTCCCGGTCCCGTCCCCGCGTGCGACGACGGCGACCCCGCTACCTTCGACTTCTGCGATCCCTCGCTCGACGAGTGCGCGTCCGTCGCGCCCGCCGTCTCCCTCTGCGGCAACGGCCTTCTGGAATCCGGCGAAGCCTGCGACGACGGCAATACTGCCGGCGGCGACGCCTGCCCTGCCGACTGCGGCGCCTGCACGCCGTCCGCGGAGATTTGCAACGGCCGCGACGACGACTGCAACGGCTTGGTCGACGACGGCCTCTCCTGCCCCGCCTCGTGCACCGCCGACGCCGACTGCCGGGACGACGGCCTGTTCTGCACCTCCGTCGCGTGCGAGGCCGGCTCCTGCGCCGTCACCCTGGGCGCGGGTTGCGACGACGGCGACCCCTCGACCGTCGACGACTGCGGCGAGTCGACCGACCTCTGCACGCACGGCGCCTGCGTGCCGGCGGTGGAAGTCTGCAACGGCCTCGACGACGACTGCGACGGCGTCGTTGACGACGGTTGTAGCTGCGGCTCCGGCGAAACGGACTGCGGCGGCGTCTGCGTCGACCTCCTCTTCGACGAGCTCCACTGCGGCACGTGCGACAGCGCCTGCCCCGCCGGCCAGACCTGTCTCCGCGGCACGTGCACAGCGTAGTACGGGCTCTCCTTGCACTACTCCCCGTCTGCGCTGCGCGCGCAGCGAAAACCGACCTCCGCGTACGGACCATCACCGGGATGGACCGTAGCATCGCGGGGCTCGGCACCGCCCAGGATGTAGCAGTAGGCATCCGTGTCGACCACCGACAGGTTACCCCACGGGCAAACGACGGCCCGATCCCCGTACCCCTCGGGAGTTCCCGGACCCGCCGGGTCGCGGCACCCGGTTTCGCATTCACCGTATCCGGCGAGCATCGTTTCCCAACTTGGAGCGCCCCAATCGGCCAGGGCCTCACCGGCGTTGCCGGCCATGTCCAACGCCCCGTACGGACTCGCGCCAAGGGGAGCGGAACCGACCGGCCAGACGGGCGTGTCGGGGAGTGGCTGGTCCGCGCAGCCACCCACCATGGCGCGATCGCAGTCGATCGGATCGAAACCCCAAGGGAACGGCCGGAGATCCTCCGTGACGTCGCACGAGTCGGGATCTCCGCCGACTTCACAGCCACCGAACGCCGCCTTGCGCCATTCCATCACGGTGGGCAGGCGACGCCCGATCCATTGACAGTACTGGACCATATCATCCCAGTACAGGCAACCCATTGGCCGGTGCTCGAAGTCGTACGAATACGAGAGGAAGCCCGGATCGTCGTACCACCAGGACGACTCGTCACCGCCCGCGTCACCGAGGTAGGGGCGCGTGCAGTCCGGGTCGGGTGGCAGGCAGGCGCCTGCGTCCACGCATGCTCGGTAGCGCTCGATGGTGACCTCGTAGCGGTCGATCCAGAAAGCGCTCAGCATCACCTGAAGCCGCACCGAATCGTCCGGCGAGATGAGCAAGCCAGTGATCATCTGCCCCTCCGGCACCAGGACCTCGTCGCAGTACTCTTGAGAACATCGAGCAACGCAGCGGCCGTCGGCGGAACAGGACTTCCCGGGCGCACACTCCCCGCACCAGAAGCCGCAGACCGGGTCCGGCCCGCACTCGCGATCGGCGCAGCCAACCCCGCAGGCATCGACCGTGTCGCCCTGCTCGACGTCGGGGCAGTCGGCGGTGCTGCCGTAGCAACCGGTGCTCACGACGGCACAGGCGATTCCTGCCAGGATCCGGCGCTCGAAGCCAACGGGCCCCATCTCGGTCACCTCCATCTATGGACTCGGCGGCGGCGGATCCGGCGGCATGAACCACACCGGAAAATCTCGCGCTACCACGGTTTCGTCCGACTCGAACCTGAACTGTAACGATGCAATGCCGTTCGGGGTGTACCCCCCTGCAATCGACAACAGTTGCGCCCGGTGGTCAATGTAGAAGGTCTCGGGCGCGACCTCCTCCCAGTAGGGATTCCCGCTGGACGGATTCGCGTATGAGATGCCGTTGTATGTGTCCCAAACCCAGAAGTGGATGAGGTGGGCGCCCAGCGTGCCGGCCTGCGGGAGAGAGGCGATGGCGACGGAACCGCCGAAGAAGCTCTCGACCCGGATTAGGTCGAATCTCTCGTAGGGCGGTGTCGTGCCGACCCACTGCGGAAACTGCATCACGGACGAATCGGCCACCGGTGTGAACGGCTCGCTGAAGTCCGGACTGAGGTTCTTGTACAGCCACATGTGGTACGTCTCGCTGCCCGGAGAGCCGCTGCGATGCGAGATGATCGCGAGAACCCGGCAGTCGCCCTCGTAGAAGTCGGGGTAGACCTCGTGGCCCGAAATGGCGACGCCGCCGAAGCCCGTCGGGGGAAGAACCGTTCCGAACACCTCGTACACGTTGCTGGGTGCAGCGGGCTCAAGCGACCGATGAACCTCTGGGTCGCCCCAGGTGTCATCGTAGCTGATCGTGAAGGGGCACTTGTAGAGATCAGTGCCGGGCGATGAGCATCCGTGGCGGTCGGAGCTGAGCGTGATCGTGCCTCGCATTCCCACCGGTAGGCCCTCCGGGTGGCAAGTAATCTCGGTAGCGTCGCCATCGCCGGTCACCCAGTGGTCGAGGTCGATTCCCCCGCCGGGCCCGCCCCTGCCTGTGATCGTGATGTAGCAGCCATGACTCGCCGTGCAGTTCGCGGGCCCGTGCGGGTACACCACGGCGACGCCCATTCGAGCGTTGAGGCGAACGATGCGGAGGGCGTCGCTCACGAAGAAGCACAGCCGGGTGTCCGTCCACTCCGTCCAGGTAGTCGGAGTGCCGGGCGCGACGACGGGACCGTACATGAAGTCGCGCGCTCCGTCGTCGCGCTCAAACAGGATGCTCGGGGTACCCCAGCCGTCCACCCTCAGGTCGTGCCCGGTGACGCAGAACTCCTGCGCCGCGACGTCGTCTCTTGGCAAGCCTTCGTTGTAGCGTCTGCAGACATGCCTCAGCGCGCTTGGCGACTCGGGTGCGGGCGTGAGGCGCACGGTCGGGCAGATGCGGCCGCTGCCTGGGCTGATCGCGGTGATCTCCGGGCCGGCCACCGTGAACGGCCAGGAACGAGCGCCGTGCACCGGATCCCCTTCCGGCGCGACCTCCATTACCTCCGCGTACGCCGTTCCCGGACGGAGGTCCCGCCCGCCCGGAAGAGCCAACCCATACTCCACTTCGTCCGCCTGAAATCCGGAGTACCGACCGCTGACGACGCCGTCCTGACGGATCAGGAAGTTCATCCGGTAGGTGGCAAACAACTCGCCCCACAGCGTCATCCCGTCGCCGGGGAACCACTCGCCGTCCCCCTCCGGGTCGATTCCCGTGAACGAAGGCCCGCGGAACGTGAACGAACGCGCGCCACCGCTCATTTCCGTCCCCCCGTACAGGACGGAAACGGACGCCATCGGGTCCCAAGCATCCGGATTGGACGTTCCCGCGGGTCGGCCGTCTCCGAGCACGGGCATCCGGGCTTCGATCCACCACGACGCGCCGGTGGAGGTCACGGGCGCCATCCACGCTGCACTGCCCTGTGCGAAGTCGACCTCGTACGATCGGGTGGTGTCCGCGGGCAGGAAGTAGCCCGTGAGGCGCATCACACGGCCGGTCTCCTCGAACGACCCGCGACCCGGGCTTGTCGAAAGCCACTGCGCGTTCGGTGCGCAGGACGGGACGCCGACACCCCCGATCGTGCAGGCCCCGACGGTCGCGATACCATCGACCCGCGGGCGAAGGTAGAAGCGGGCCCAGGCGAGAACGGTCGCGGGGACGGTGATGAGGGTGGGATCGCCACCCGGCGGGCCGAGGTTAGGGTTGAACGGAAACGGCAGGCTGCCCCAGTGTAGCTCCATGGGGCCGGGAAGCGGAACCACGTCCTGCCCGGACATGCCCGCCGTCGCGAACAACCGCACGACCACGCGGTCCCCTTGCACCGGGTGACCGTCATCATCGCGGCCGTCCCACGCAAAGCCTGCCGTACCGATCGCCTCTTCAATCCCGCGGCGTGTTTCCGCCGGCACCGCGAAGATCCCGGAGATCTGCCTGACCTGACGGCAGGTGTCCGGGTCGGCTATCTGAAGGACATAGGGCACCACGTAGTCCTGGCCGGGCTCGCCGATCGCCGGAAGCGTGGTGTTCAACTCGAACTTGCCGACACGGAGATCGCGCCACCGCGCCGTCGAGAAGTTGGCGATCGTGCCGGGGCCGCTTCCCGGCAGACGTCGCGGAAGGGCGTTTCCCGCCTGATACAGCACCTGGTAGGAGAAGTAGCGCTCCGCAGACCCCGCACCCGGTTTCGAGCCGATGACGTTCGGCGGATTCGCTTGCTGGACGTCGATCACGAGCTTGTGCGGCCCGCCGCCCACCGCTTGCCGCTCGCGCAGCAGCGTGGCGCTCGACGTTAGCCGATCCGACCCGATTACGAGTTGGCCATCGAGGGCCGCGGTTCCGGCACCGACACGCGTCGTGGGGTCCCGCGACCCATTGCGGATCTCGATGCAGACAGCTCCCGATCCCGGGACGTCGAAGACCACGGTCGTGGTGGCGATCGTCTCCGGGAACCCCGACCGCTCGGACGATTCCGCCCCCGACGGACCCGGGTCAACGGCAATTTCCGACCCGCCAGCCGAAGTCTTGGGCGCCGGTTGATCTGGCTGGACGAAGACGGTGGTCCAGGGAACGACGGGGGTGCCGGCAACGCAGGGGTCCGGTACGCGCGAACCGAACGCCGGCTGCTGGTACGTGTTGGCGTCAAACCCGCACGCCGGCTTGCTCGGATCCCCATCCAGCCGCGGGACGTCCTCCAGCGCAAACGTGCTCACCGCCACGGTGTCCACGTACCATCCCGGACGGCGCTGGAGCCCGGCGAAGAAGCGGAAGCGGACGCGGAAGGCGGGGTTGGCGTACGGGGAAACGTCGAAGACCTCGAAGCGCCACCCGCTGCCCTGATCGTCAGGCGAGATGAAGCCGTCATGCGAGGAGCCGAGGCGCAACGCGGCGGCCGTCACCGGACCGCCGTAGCCGCGCAGCGGCGTCACCACCTGCCACGCGGTCCCGTCCCAGACCTCGACCCAGCCGCCCGCGTTCGGCCCGAAGTGGTACCAGTGCCAGAAGGAGAGGCTCGTCGTCCGGCCCTGGCAGCCGGACAGATCCATCGGCGCCGAGACCAGCTCGGACGCCTCGAGCGGGTAGTACAGGCCGCTCGGCGCCGTCGCAAACAGCAACCCCGAGTCGTCCACGTCGAACTGCGGCCCGTCACCAACCGGAGCCTCCGGGTACGCCGCCAGCGCCGTCGCCGGCCCGCACGCCCAGCTCGAGCTGATCCCCTGAGTTGCAAAACCCTCGTCGCAGGTCCGGAAGGGGAAGCGGATCACCGCGCCCGCGCCGCAGGTCGACAGGTCCGTGTCAACCACGTCCTCCACGATGCCGCCCCGCAAGATCTGCACGTCGTCCAGGAACCAGCCGTCGCCGGGCGTCAGCGTCCCCAGACCGGCGCGGAAGCGCACCCGGATCGTGCGGCCCGCCCAGGGCGAGAGGTCGAAGAAGGAACGACGCCAGACGCGCTCGACCCGGGCGTCGGTGAAACCCTCCTCCCCCGCAATGCTTGTCCCCGGCGCAACCACGGGTCCATCATACCCGCCGTACGGCGCAACGGCCACCCAGCCCTCGAGGTTCGACTCGAAGACCTCGACCAGCCCGCCGCCCGTTTCCGAACGGCCGGCGAGCGCCTCCGCGTCGAGCCAGTGCCAGACCGAGAGCGTGAACGCGTTGGCGTTCGTCCCGTCGAGCGTGATCGACGCGGACGTCAGCGTCGTCTCGGTGAGGCCCGCGGGAGCCGCGGACATGCCGACGCCCCAGCCGTCGCCTTCGCCCGTACGATCACCGGCCGGCCCGCGAAGGATCGGGCCGCAGGTCCACGGCGTGCCGACCGCCGTGTCGACCGTCCAGTCGGTCTTGCAGCCGCCGAAATCCCACGACGCGATCACTTCCGCGTCATCGGCCGGTCGCAGCGAAGGCTGCGCGGGCTCGGGGAACTCCGGAGTCGGCGGCGGCGATGGCGGCTCGGGGATGCACGCCGCTCCCGCCACGAGACACCACGACACGACGGCCATCATCTTCAGGCGACCCACCATGGTTCCCTCCTCTCCCGCGCTTCGGGCGGTCGAGGAGATGGTGACCGATCGGAAGTAAACGCGGCGTACTCATTCGACACCGACCGGTACCCAGCCGACGTCACAGGCCTGGGCACTGGCAGCGGCGAAGTCCCAGGGCCGTGAGCACGTGCTGCGCGTCGAACCCACGCTGCCACGCGGCACCCTCGGAGTCCTGGAAGGCGAGCATCACCAGCATGTGCAGGAGCACTCCGATCGCCGACCTGTCGGAGTGCGGGTCCAGCTCCTGGAACCGCTTGGACCAACCCGTCAGCGGTCGACCGTCCTGAGGCCGTTGGAAATCGCGGGCGATGAACAGGAACGCAGTCAGGAGCTGCTCGATCCAGACGTCGGAGCACCCGCGGGCGCCGATGCAGTTGCGGATGGATCCGAACAACGCTTCGGCTGCCTTCCGGTCGCAGCGCGCCCAGAACGGGTCGCGACCGACAAGCGCGACGCGAACCAGCCCGGCGTTGTTGGTGCAGAAGTCGAGGAACGCCGCGAGCAGCAGGGATGGGTCAGTTCCCCACCTGCCCCCCCCCTCCACCTACATCGGTGCACAACCGCTCGATCTCGGGGTCGTGGTGCCGTCCGCTGAACGCGTCGACGTGCTTGCCGAACTGGTCCGCGAAGGTCGCCGCGATGGCGCCGAGCAGACCGCGCTTGTCGTCGTACTTCTTGTACAGGGTCTTCTTCGACACGTGGGCCCGCGTCGCGACGTCCTCGACGGTGACCTTCTCGTACCCGAGCCGATCGAAGAGATCGATCGCCGCCGCCAGGATCGAGTCCAGCTTCACCGCCGGACACTCCTCCGTCGTCGTGGAAACCCCGTTTCCGTCAATCATGACGCGTCCTCCCCAGTCGCCCGCTTGCGCACGATGAACCTGGCGAACCGTGTGAAGGAAGGGTCGCACGGGACCGGCGGTGCGTCAAGGAGCAAGCCGGCCTTGCGCCTCCCTTGCGCCAAGCCCCACGCGGTGGGACAGTCCAACTCCATCCGAGGTGGCCCCATGACGTCATCCGCCGTTTTGCATCTTTCATTGCCTGTTTTGCCTTTTTCATTTCCGCCGCCCGGCAACACCGTTCATCTCGTCCTCGCCGCCCTCGCCTTCGCCGCCGGCTGCGGCCCCCGGACCGCCGAGCCCGCCGCCGGTACCTCGACAACCGCCGGGGCCGCCACGTCGCAGCCGGTCGACGCGACCTCGCCCGCCGACTCTTTCACCGTCGCCACCGTCTTCGGCGTCCCCCTCGGCGCCGACGCCGAAACCATCGCCACCGCCTGCCCCGGCCTCGCCCCCGCGCCCGACCCCGCCGCCCTCTCCCGTTCGACGATGGCCTGGACCACGACGGTGGAGGGCATCCCCGTCGAGATCAACATCTCCTGGGAGTCGGGCCGGGTCGCCGTCGTCGCGCTCGACCTCGTCGGGGAGGCCGCGACGGAGGCGAACTTCCGCACGCTCCAGGCTCGCGCCCAGGCCGACCTCGGCCTGGGTCACTCGACCCGCTGCGAAAGCGAGGACGGCGTCCCGTTCGACGAGTATCTCGCCCACGGCTGGGGCGGCCTCAAGATCGAGTGGCGCGACCCGCCGTTCGCCTGGACCGGCGAGCTGGCCCTGACCAAGGACTACGGCCCCGAGGGCCTCCGCATCCGCGGCTTCTTCGTCGTGCCTTCCCTGCTCCCCGCCGACGACTTCGCCGACGAGGGCTTCGTGGACGGGGTTGTCGGGACAACCACGCGCACGTTCACCGCGCGTGCGGCGGGAGGCCCCGCACCCAACCGAACCGCGGGCTTCAGGCCGCGGCTCGGCCCGGCTCAGCCGCGGGCTGAAGCCCGCGGTTCGGACATGGTCGGCTATTCGCCGGTGGGGGACGCCAAACAGTCCGCCGAATGCACGGTCGACCTCTCCGCCGCGCCGGGCGCCACCATCCTCGGACTGCCCTTCGGAGCCTCGCAGAAGCAGGTCGAGGAGATCCTCGGCCGCCCGCTGACCAGCGCCAACAGCGAGCTGTACTTCCTCCGCGACGTCGATGGCACCCCGGGCAGGGTGCACCTCTCGTTCTACGACGGCTGCCTTGCCGTCGTCCTGTTCCTCGTCGACGGCGACGCCGCCACCGCGGACGCGTACCGGCGCCTGCGCGAATGGTCGAGGATCCCGATGGGCGCCGGCGACGGCGTGAGCTGCACGAGCGAGGACGGCGTCCCCGACGAGGAGCACATCGCCGCCGGCTACGGCTACCTGCACACCGGCTGGCGCGGCGGCGAGCCGCTCGAAGGCTCCCTCCGCCTGGAACGCTCCTATTCCGAGCGCGGCGGCCTGCAGCTCGTCTTCGAGGCCGACTACATCCCGCTGCGCGAACACGCGCCACAGATCGACTTCTCTCCCGACGCCGCGGGCGCCTCGACTCCGCAGGGCCCGGCAGGAGCTTCGCCCCTCCCATGACGGCTGCTCCCGCTCCCGACGACCCCCGCCTCGTCCGCGCGCGCGAGCGCCTGCGCACGATCTGCGTCACCGGCACCAACGGCAAGACCACCACGACGTCGATGATCGCCTCCATCGTCGCCGCGGCCGGCGAGGTCTCGGCCCGGATCACGACCGTGGGCTCCTGGGTCGGCGCCGAACAGGTCGCCGAAGGCGTCTCGATGGAGGATTTCCTGCATACCGTCGAGCGCGCCGTCCAGGCCGGCACGCGCACGCTCGCCGTCGAGACCACCTCCAAGTCGCTCGCCTCCGGCTTCGCCTGGCGCTGGCCCGCGCGCGTCGCCGTCTTCACCAACCTCACGCGCGACCACCTCGACTACCACCGCACGCCCGAGGAGTACCTCGCGGCCAAGGCCCAGCTCTTCCTCTCGCTGGCCGACGACGGAACCGCCGTGCTCAACGCGGCCGACCCGTCGAGCGCCCTGCTGGCCGAGCTGATGCGGCCGGGGGTCCCTCGCGTCGCCTACACCGCCCGCGGCGTCGTCGAGACCTGTGCCGACCTCCCGCTCCGCCTGGTCGCGTCGTCCGTCACGGTTTCCCGCGCGGGCACGCACGTCGTGCTCGCACCCTCCGGACTCGCCGACGCGCTCGGCGGAGAGCTCCTGCTGCCCCTGCTCGGCGAGGTCCACGCCGAGAACGCCCTGGCCGCCGCCGTCGCGACCGAAGCGCTTGGATACCCTCCCTCCGCGATCCGCGCCGGGCTGGAGCGCTTCGTGGGCGTGCCCGGCCGCTTCGAGCTCGTCGCGCACGAGCCGCTCGTCGCCGTCGATTACGCGCATACTCCGGACGCGCTGGAGCGCACCCTCGCGCTGGCTCGTCGGTTGGCAGACGCGAACGCCGGACGCGTCTGGTGCGTCTTCGGCTGCGGCGGCGATCGCGACCGCGGCAAGCGCCCGCAGATGGGCCGGATCGCCGACGAGGGTGCCGACGAGGTCGTTCTCACGAGCGACAACCCGCGGGGCGAGGACCCCGCCGCGATCGCCGACGCCGTCGAGCACGGCGCCGCGGAGCGTCGCGCCCGCTGGACCCGGCAGCTCGATCGCCGGGCCGCGATCGCGCTCGCCCTGCAATCCGCCCATCCCTCCGACGTCGTGATCATCGCCGGCAAGGGCCACGAGCGCACCCAGGAGATCCGCGGCAAGAAGACCCCCTTCTCCGACGCCGACGAGGCCCGCAAGGCCCTGCGCCAGTTCCGTGGTTGATCTTCTCCTCCGAGCCTTCCGGCATCGGTGTCCATCGGTGTCCATCGGTGGTTTCTTCTTCCCCCCTTGCGCCGACCGCGCGAACCGGCCACAATCCGTGGGTCGGAAGGACGGGTGAGCATGGAAATCAACAAGGACAAGCTCCGCATCGCCGCCGCGCTCATCGCCTTGGCCAACGGCGGCTGCGTCGTGCGCCACTCCCAGGTCAATTTTCGCGAGGAGACGACCTCGTGGACCGGCTCGGCACCGGCCCCGACGTATACCCCCGGACCGACCGCCGAGGGGTACGGCTACGCGCCGCCACCGGCGTACTACCCACCGCCGTACGAGGGCGGCGGGCCGTCCTACGAGTACTACGGCCCGCCCGCCGAGGAATGGTACCCACCGCCGCAGGAGTACTACCCGCCCGTCGAGTAGCTCCCGTGCTCGTGACGCCGTTCCTCCACCGCTCCCCCTGTCCCCGTCTTCTCGGCACGGCTCCCGTTCGTCCCGTTGGCGCCGTCGCCGCCATCCTCGCCGCGTCCGCCTTCGTCGCCGCGCTGCCATCCGCGGCGCAGACCGTCCGCGACGACCGCCCGCGCCTCCTGCTCTCGAACGGCACGGGATTCGGAACGTCGGTGGCCGAGTTCCGCCGCCGCTGCACGACAGACCCCGGGACCGCACCCGGCTGCCAGGGCTCGGTCGCGGACGCCGACGCCGGCCTCTATCCCGCCATCGGCCACGCCGCCGGCTACATCGTCAACGACGACGCGGCGCAGTGCGGCCTGGCCTACGACGCGCTCCTGGGAATCGCCGCCGCCGAGCCCGGCACTCCCGACGCCCACTCGTTCATCAGCGACCATGGCCGCGCCATGGCCCAGCTCGCCGTGACGCTCGACTGGTGTCTTCCCGCGCTCGACGACGCACAGCGCGCGTGGATCATCGGTCGCATCGTCGCCTACGCCGACTGGTACGTCGCCAACGGCGCGCCGGACGTCTTCCACAACGACATGTTCAACGTCTGGAGCGCCGTGTCGCTCGCCGGCCTCACCCTGCACGGCACCTCCGCCGACGCGCAGGCCGCCGGCTACCTCGCTTCCGCTGCCGCGCAGTGGAACGGCGTCATCTTCCCCGCGCTGCGCTACGCCGGCGACTGGTGGCACGAGGGCATGGTCTACGTCCAGCCCTCGCTGGGCTCGATCGCGTGGCACGCGACCGCCTGGTCGACGGCCACCGACGAGGACGTCTTCGCGGCCCAGACCGAGCTGTTCGAGGGCTACCTGCGCTTCCACGCCTACGCGATGCGCCCGGACGGGAAGTACGTCTACTTCGGCGACACCAGCGACAACAAGCAGACCGTCGAGCTGTTCAGCCGCTGGCTGGTGGACATGATCACCGACGGCACCGGCTCGACCCTGGGCCAAGGCCTGTCACTCGCCATCCGCGCCCGCTCGCGGCCGGGATACGACTACGCCGGCGCGAACGGCTGGATGCAGGCGCTGTTCCACGACGCTTCGCGCGACGCCGCCGCCGCGCCGCTCGAGTCGTTGCCCACCGCCGCGCACCTCAGCCCCGGAGTCCAGGACGTCGCCGTCCTCCGCTCCGGCTGGGGCCCCGCCGACACCTACGTCTGGATCTCCTGCGGCGACTACCTGTCCGCGCACCAGCATGACGAGGCGGGCGGCTTCCAGATCTTCCGGCGCGCGATCCTCACCGGTCCGAGCGGCGCGTACGACGCCTTCAACTCCGATCACTGGCAGAACTACTACTCGCAGCACTCGGTCCACGCGAACACCCTGGCGATCGTCCAGCCGGGCGAGGTCTTCCCGACGCTGCAATCGATCGCGGACCCGGCGGCGAACGTCAACGACGGCGGCCAGCGCGTCCTGGGCCTCGACCTCTCCGGCTCGACCCACCAGGTCCCCGACCTCGACGCGTACCTGGCGAAGAAGGACGGCGGTCCGCTGTACGAGACGGGAACGATGGAGACGTTCACGCACGCCGCCTGCTACGATTACGTCGCCTGCGACGTCACCGCCGCCTACGACTCGCCCGGCTTCGCGACCAACGGGAACACGGCCAAGGTGAGCGAGGTCTCGCGGCAGTTCGTCTTCCTGCCCCCGGACGTGCTGTTGGTGTTCGATCGCGTCGAATCGACCGATCTTTCGTACGCCAAGCGTTTCCTGCTTCACGTCCCGGGGACGCTCGAGCTGGGGACCCCGCGCTACGTCGTGCGCAACGGCGGCGGCGTCCTGCTCGCGCGGACCCTCCTCCCGGCGGCGCCCGTCGTCGACGTGGTGGACGAGTTCCGCGTCGACGGCACGCCTCATCCCCCGACCGTGTCCGGCGCCGAATCCGGCGGCACGCGGCTGGAGATCTCGTCGCCGGCCGAATCGACCCGCGACTACTTCCTGCACGTGTTCCGGGCGACCGAGCCGGCCGACCTCACCTGGCCGGACGCCGCGATCACCGACAGCGCCTCCCAGGTCCAGGTCGTCGTCAGCCTGGGCAGCCGCTCCGCCACGGTCGTCTTCCGCAAGGGAGACGAGCTGGGCGGCCACTTCCTCTCGCGCGATTCGGCGACGGGCGACACCTGCGACGAGTTCCTCGGCTGGACGCCGATCCCGACCGACGAGGGCGCCGAGTCTGTGGCCGATGCCTCCGGCGACGTCCGTGATTCCTCCGAGCCGGGCCCCGACGGTCCGGCGGACTTTTCCGGAAGCGACGCCGACGGCTCCACCCACCCGGACGGCACGACCGGTGGCGGCGGCGATGGCGGAGGCTGCGGATGCCGGGTCAAGGAGAACCCAACCGCCTCGGTGATCTCCCTGGTCGCCGTACTCCTCGCCGGATGTCTCGCGCAGAGACGCAGAGGACGCAGAGGGGACGATTCCGTCCCTCCCGGCTGACCTGCTATCCTCACGACGGGATCGATGCCGTTCCTCGGACGTACGGTGACCGGCCGGAAGGAGGACAGGATGCCTCGCACCACGTCGATGCTGCTCGCCTTGCTCCTCGGGCTTTGCGCCGCCGATTGCCGTCGCGGCGGAACGGTCACCACCGTCTCCGGCGCCACCGCCGGCTGGCGCGCCCACCCCGCGGGCGTCGCCTGGGCCGAGCCCGGCACGAAGTACTCCACCTGCCCGTCCGGGATGTGCTCGACCCTCGCCGCCGCCGGAACCGCTCCGTCCTGCCGCGAGTCCGCCGCGCCGCTGCCTCCGGCACCCGATCCGGCCGGGACGGCCCAATCGGAGGGCGGGACTCCCGGCGAGCAGGGCGAGGTCGCATACGGCGTGGAATCCGGCGGTATCTACGGCGACAGCGACGGGGACGGCATCCTCGACTCCGTCGATGCCGCGCCGGGCTACTACTCGCAGGAGTTCGTGGTCGGCTTGCCGGATGCGAGCGGCACCGTCGGCGGCCTCGCGTACGGCCCGCCGCCCCCCGCGCCGCCCCCGCCGCCGGGCTACGGCTATGCCGTCGGAGCGCCGGCGCTCTCCTCGCCGAGCTACGTTTCGGCCCAGACGGGCTACGGCGAGAGCGAGTGGGAGCCGCCGGCGTGCCCGGCCGAGGAGCTGATGGTCATCGTGCCGGAGGGTCCTCCCGACGGCGCGTTCGAGGAGCCGCCGGAGAACGTGGGCCGCGGCGTCGAGCCGGGATCGCTGCGCGCCAAGACTCCCCAGGGCGAGGATGCGGGGGAGTTCCCGCTCAAGCACACCGAGGTCTCCGCCGAGATCAGCGGCTACATCGCCCGCACCGTCGTCGAGCAGCAGTACGAGAACCCGTTCCCCGAGGTGATCGAGGCGGTCTACGTCTTTCCCCTCCCCTCCCTGGCGGCCGTCAACGACTTCGTGATGGAGATCGGCAGCCGGAAGATCATCGGGCTCATCCGCCCGCGCGAGGAGGCCGAACGGATCTACGCCGAGGCGCGGGCGCGGGGACAGACGGCGAGCCTCCTCACCCAGGAGCGGCCCAACATCTTCACCCAGAGCGTCGCCAACATCGAGCCTGGCGGCCAGGTGAACATCAAAATCACCTTCTTCGAGCGCCTCAGCTACGAACGCGGACGCTACGAGTGGGTCTTCCCCATGGTTGTCGGCCCCCGGTACATCCCCGGCGACGCGCAACCGCCGGCGGCAGCGGCGGGTGACTCCCCGCCCTCGACCGCTCCTTCGGGCGCCGGCCCTTCGACAGGCCCAGGGCAGGGCGGCTGGTCGCCGCCGACCGACCGCGTGCCCGACGCGGACGGCATCACGCCTCCCGTGCTGGCCCCGGGGCAGCGCAGCGGCCACGACATCGGCCTCACCGTGAAGCTCGATGCCGGCCTGCCCATCCGCGAGCTGACGTCGGTGGCGCACTGCGTCGACGTCGACGTCGTCTCCGAGACCGAGGGCGTGGTCAAGCTTTCGGACGCAGACGCCATCCCCAACCGCGACTTCGTCCTGCGATGGAGCGTGGCGGGGGAGGAGACGCAGTTCGGCGTCCTGGCGACGCGCGGCGACCAGGGCGGCTTTCTCACCATGATGATGCAGCCCCCGGAGGCGCCGACCGACGCGCAGGTGACGCCCCGCGAGATCACCTTCCTCATCGACGTCTCGGGCAGCCAGTCCGGGCTGCCGATCGGCATCTCCAAGGAGGTCGTTCATCGCGCCATCGAGGGGCTGCGTCCCGACGACCTGTTCAACGTCTTCTACTTCGCCGACGGCAACGGCCAGCTCTGGGACGAGGCGCAGCCGCGCACCGCGGGCAACGTGGAAGAGGCGCAGGACTTCGTCGGCTCCCTGTGCGGCGGGGGCGGCACGGAGATGCTGGAAGGGATCCGCCGTGCGCTGGAAGCCGAACACGACCCGAAGTACCTCCAGATGTTCGTCTTCCTGACCGACGGCTACGTCGGCAACGAGGACGAGATCCTGCGCATGGTCAAGGAGGAGCGCGGCGAGGCACGCTTCTTCGTCTTCGGCATCGGCTCCGGCGTCAACCGCTACCTGCTGGACGGCATCGCCGAGTTCGGCGGCGGCGCGTCCCACGAGGTCCTGCCGCGCGACGAGCAGCACGCCGGGCGCGCCGTGGAGACGCTGTTCGACATGATCGACTCGCCGGTGCTGGTCGACGTGCGCATCGATTGGAACGGCCTGCCGGTCACCGACGTGTACCCGTCAAAGCTCCCGGACCTCTTCGCGGGGCAGACGATCAACGTCTTGGCGCGCTACACGGCGCCCGCGCGCGGCACCGCCTATATCGAGGCGCGGGTCGGCGACCAGCGGCTGCGCGTCCCGGTGGACGTGGACCTGCCGGAGACGGAGCCGGCGAACGAGGCCTTGGCGCCGATCTGGGCGCGCTGGCGCATCGACGAGCTGTCCGACGAGGAACTCTCGGCCGACGAGAACGCGAAGGCCGAACTGAAGCGTCAGATCACCGAGCTGGCGCTCGATTTCCGCCTGGTCAGCCAGTACACCGCGTTCGTCGCCGTGGACGAGTCCCGCGTCGTGGGCGACGGCAGTCCGCTGCGGGTCCTGCAGCCGGTGGAGCTGCCCGAGGGCGTGAGCTACGAGGGCGTGTTCGGCGAGGCCGCGATCGGGCTGCCGGTCGACGTGCCGCTCTGGGGCTTGACGCTGCAGACGGGGCGCAGCGGCGCCGTCCGTGTCGGCGCCGTGTACGTCGGCGGCCCTGCGGCCCAGGCCGGGATCGCCGCCGGCGCTACGCTGCGCACGGTCAACGGCACGCTGGTCAACGACCTGCGGCACCTCGAGGGCCTGCTGCTCCAGGCGGGCGGATCCATCGTGCTCGTCGGCTTCGAGCCGGGCGGGGAGGTCGAGCTGCCGATGGAGTAGGGAAACTCAGGAACCGGCGTCCGCCAGCGGGGTGCTCGACAGCTCGAGGTCCTCGGGCCCCAGCGACAGCTTCCACACCTGTCCGATTCCCGTCGGACCGCGGAAGCGGATCTCGGCCCGGCCGTCGGTGATCGCGATCGACCAGCTCGCCCCGTCGACCAGCGCATCCCAGGCACCTTCCTCCGAGAACGCGCGAGCGGCCAGCGCGACAAGGTCGTCCCGCGGCGCCAGCGACAGACTTCGCTGTCCGTCCAGCCCCCGCGTCAAGTAGACCTCGGCGACGATTCCCTTCCCGCCGGGACAACCGTCCGAGCACTCGCACGGGTCGTACAGGAACACGAGGTCCGGAAGCTCGTCGTCGTCGATCCGCCCGACCGCGTGGGCCAGGACCCCCTCGATACCGCTGCACGTCAGCATGGCGTCGAGGGTCAAAATCGTCACCCGCGCGGAGCCTTCGCGGGGCACGAGCATCGCGGCCGTCATGGTCTCCTCGCGCGACGCGATCCACCGGGCGTACAGCTCCTGCTCGCGCCCGCGTCGCGAAAGGACCACTCGCCCCGGCCGGATCGTGTCCGGTGTCGCCCCGGAATCCTCGCCGGCCTGCAGCAAGACGGGCGCATCGTCCGAAACCGTCCACCGCGCCTCCATCTCGTCCACCGGATTCGTCCGGTCCTCGCCGAATCCTCCCACCAGGACCTGGATGGCGCCGCCGAGCGCCACGCGCCAGATGTGCTCTTCGCGCTCCCCGGACGTGAAGAGGTACGCGCCGAGATCGCCCGCGGGAAGCGGCAGAGTGGGGCTGCCCCACGACTCGCAGGCGGGCGCGACGGCGCCCTCGCGGACCTCGAACTCGTGCAGCGCATCGCAGCACGGCTCGGCGAGAATGCACCAGCAGCCTTCCTCGAGCGGCTTCGGTCCTGCGGTCGTCGTCCATGCCGGCGGCGGCGTCCCGTACGCGAGCGACGCGATCGACCCGCCCGCGCCGGGAGCCTCGACGCGCCAGGCGATCGCCTTCGGCACACCCTCGACGTAGCCCGGCGTCCAGGCGCAGGGCCCCTCGAAGATCTCGAAGGCCGTCGCGTCGCGCGGACCGAGTGTCGGCTCGGGCAGCGGAATGTCGGTACCGGCCGGCGCCGCTCCGCGCCCGGCATCCGGACGCGCGTCGGTCTCCGGCGGCGTTCCGGGCCCCGCCGGCACGGGCGCCGGTCCGCATCCCAAGACGACGATCGCCAGAACCAGCACACCCACCGGCCTCACCACGCTTCGCATGTCGTCGAGCCTGTCACCGGAGTGCAGGACCGTCAACGGGCTTTGCCCTGACCATGCTGATCCCCTTTGCGTACTCTGCGTCGTTGTCCCCTTTGCGTCCTTTGCGCGAACTTCCCCGGGACATGGTGGCCGGGATGCCGATCGAGGCCACGCACCTTGGTTTGCGACTCGCCCCCGAGGCGCCTACACTTGGCCCGCAGGATCGGCACTCCGGCCGGTCGCTCGGGGAGGGTTGCCATGCGCTTGCTCATCGGGATGGCGGTGTGCGCGGCTTGCGCGGCGTTTTCCGCGACAGGTTGCGCGCCGGGGGACGATTCCGGCGGCTCACACGACGTGTCGGGCGAGCGGTTCGACGCGGACGGCGGAGCCGACGAGCCGGATCTGCCGCCCGTCGATGCGCTCGACGAGGACGGCGGCGGGGAAGCCGTGGAGGAGACCCTTCCGGAGGCGGAGGACGAGACGACGCCGCCCGACGTCGTCGACGACGACGCGACGGCCGAGGGTGATGCCGGAGACGGCGATGGCGATGAGAGCGACGGCGAACTGGACGACGGCGACGCCGAGGAGATCGACGTCGCCGCCTGCTACCTCGACGTGGTCTTCGTGCTCGACGTTTCCACGAGCATGACGCCGATCCTCGACGCCCTGCATTCGGGCATCGCCGACGTCTGGACGTACGCGACCTCGCTCACCCCCTACGCGCAGTTCGGCCTCGTCGTGTTCGTCGACAACGTCCAGGTGACCAACGGCGGTGCGGCCTACGCCGACGTGGCGTCCCTGCAGCGCGAATTCGCGAACTGGCGGAGCTTCTGCAGCACCAACTCCGAGCCCGGCGGCGGCGGGGGCTTCAACGACGACTGTCCGGAGAACACGATCGAGGCGCTCTGGGACGCCGTGGACGGCTACGCCTGGCGACCCGACGCGACGCGCGTCATCGTCTTCGCCACGGACGACACCTTCGCCGAGAGCCCGGATACGCTGGGTTCGTACGACGAGCCCGTCCACCACCGCTACGCCGACCTCGTCACCCACCTGCGCGACGCCGAAATCCGCGTCGCGACCTTCGCCGCGCACGACTCGATCAACTGCTCCATCCCGCCGGTGCACGACGCCCAGCCCGGCTTCTACACGCCGTGGGGCGGCACGGACGCCCTGCCCGTCGCGACCGGCGCCCGCGTCTTCGACATCATGGGCGTCCGCGACGGCTCGATCGCCATGAGCGAGGCGATCAACGACGTCATCCTCGAGGAGTACTGCACGCCGTACATGTAGCGGGGCCCGGGCCGGCTCGCCGCTAGCAAGTCTGCTACGTAGCAGACTTGCTACGTAGCAGACTTGCTACTGGAGGTCGCGAGTGCTACGGTGTCTCCATGTACCGCAGCAGCGTCCCGGTCACCGACGACGACTTCCACGACCGCCGCGCCGAGCTGGAACGGCTCGAGCGGCTGCTGGCGACGCTGCGCGCCGGCAAGCCGTCATGGCTCGCCATCCTCGGCCCGCGCAAGGTCGGCAAGACCAGCCTGCTGCTCGAGCTGGCCCGCCGCGCCCGCGACCCGTCCCTCGTCTTCGTCATCCTGGACTCCTTCGAGTGTGCCCCGCTGTCCCTCGAGATCTTCCGAACGCTGGCCCTGCGCACCGCGGACCGCTTCCTCGCTCCCGAGCTGGGCCTGGGGCTCGAATCCCTGGCGCGCCGGCCCGCCGACTACCGCTCGCTCCTCGTCGGCGCCCCGTCCCTGGCCCGGCTCCCCGCCGCCCTGCGCGCGCTGCTCCTCGAGCTGCCGGACCGCCCGGCCGACGCCGCACTGTTCCGCGACGCGCTCGAGCTGCCCGAGAGCCTCGCGCGCGCGCTCGATCGCCGCGTGCTCGTCGCCTGGGACGAGTTCCAGGAGGTCGCCGCCCTGCACGGAATGAACGACCCGTTGCTGCGCCTGCGCAGCGCCTGGCAGCGCCACCGCCGCGTCGCCTACGTCATCTCCGGCTCCGCTCGTACCATGCTCACCCGGCTCGTCACCGACGAGCGGTCGCCGTTCTTCCAGCACTTCGCCGTGCTCGACCTGGGACCCTTCCCTCATGCCGATGCCGTGCGCTTCCTCGTCGAGGCCGCACCCCGCGATCGCCCCGTGCCTGAAGCCCTCGCCCGGCGCGCTGTCGCCGCCCTCGGCGGCCACCCCTTCCACCTCCAGCTACTCGGCGAGGCTTTGACGGCGTGCGAGCCGCCGTACGATGACGGCTCGCTCAAGGAGGCCCTGCAATCGCTGCTCTTCTCCCGCACCGGGCGGCTCGCCCTGTATTTCGAGGGCCGCTTCCAGACGATCGTCGGCCGCTCCACCGGCCTGGCCGCCACGCTCGCGGCGCTCGCCGACGGCCCGCGACGGCTGGCCGACCTTGCCCGCGAGATCGGCGCCCCCACCGGCGCCGTCGTCCGCTCTCTCGAGCGTTTGGGCGACGCGGTGGTGACGACCGCGGACAAGGCCTACGCGTTGTCCGATCCGGTCTTCGGCCTGTGGCTGCGCTGGCGCGCCCCGGGCGGGGCTGTGGTGCCCATGTCGGTCATTGGCGACGAGGCCGAGCGGCTCGTCGCCCGCCGGCTCGCCGCCACCGGCTTCGACCTCGTGTACCAATCCCGCGCCTCCCGCGGCGCCTTCGACCTGCTGGCCCTTCGCGGCGGCGCGTCCCTGGGCGTGCAGGTCAGGCGCTCCGCGTTGCCCCTGCGCTTCTCGCGCACCGAGTGGACTCGCATGGTCGCCGAGGCCGAGCGGCTTCGCTGGCGCTGGGTCGTCGCGGCCGTCGCGCCGCCCCCCGGCGAGGAAGTCCTCCTCCTCGATCCGGCACGGGCATCCCGCGGGCGCGAGGTCCGCCTGCCGGCGGGCTCGGCCATCGATAACCTGCTGTTGTGGTTCGACCGGCGGTGAATCTCGCCGCCGGCGGCACACACCAGGCGCCGTCCGGTCGGGGCGCTCCCCGGACCGTCAGGGATCGGAGCGGATCGAGTCGGAGACCGCCGTGAGCGGCGCCATGGCCCAGGTGTAGGTCAGGATCAGCAGCACGAGGAGGACCGCGGCGAGACCGGCGAACAGCAGCGCGCGGCGCGGGCGAAGGAGGAGGCTGCCGGCCAGGAGCAGGGCCCCGGCGAGCGGCACGCCCCAGCGCCACCCGGCATGCGCGGCCAGATCCGCCGTCCACGGCACGTCGGCCCGGAAGTGGCGAAAGATCCCCTGCAGCGGCGCGAGGTACACCGCGAGCCAGAGCTGCGCTGCGATCGTCGCGGCGGCGATTCCCGCACCGATGCCGGACAGGAAGTCACGGCTCGACCCCGCTGGATGCGGCTCGCTCATGGCCGGGGCTCGCCCGAGATCTGGACGACGACGCGGCGGTGGCGCGGGCGGTTGTCGAAGTCCAGCACGACGACCTGCTGCCAGGTGCCCAGGACGAGGCGGCCTTCGGCGATCGGCACCGCGAGGGACGGGCCGAGCAGTGCAGCGCGCACGTGCGCGTAGCCGTTGCCGTCGCCCCACGCGGCGTCGTGCGCGTAGTGCTCGCCGCGCGGCGCCACCTTCTCGATCGCCCGCTTCAGGTCCTCGACCACGCCGGGCTCGTACTCGATCGTCGACACCGCCGCGGTCGAGCCGGGGACGAACACGACGCACAGCCCTTCCTGCACCCCGGACTTCTCCACCAGCTCCGCCACGCGTTTCGTGACGTCCGCGACATCGGTCTCTCCCGTGCCTCGCAGCTCGAATTCGCTCCGCGTGATCACGCTCGCCGCTCCTCCCGTCCGCCCCCGGCGCCGAGTCTACCCCACGGCGACGGGTGCTTCGCTATCGGTGACCTCTGGGCTGATGAACGTGGGGGCTGCGGGGGCGCGCGCGGTTGCTGCGCCTACTCCGCCGGCCGGAAGTGCCGGTACACGATGCGGCCCGTCGTCGAGATCGGGCCGTCCTCGACCGTGACGATGCCGTACCCCGAGTCGCTCGCGGCGATGTCGAGCGCGTAGCCGTGCGCCGTGGTCACTCCTTCGCCCAGCAGCGAGACCGGGCCGGAAACGACGTTGCCCCAGCGGTCGGTGTTGATCACCAGCAGCTCGCCGCCCGGGATCGTCTCGCCGTCGGTGTCGGTCCACGCCACGACGACGATGCCCGCGGGGCCGTAGGCCGTGGACCACCCGGACCAGCCCGGGCTCATGCCGGGACCGCCGCCGCCGTCCCGGACGCAATCGATGCCGACGACGATCGGCCTGGGAGGCCACGTCGGATCGCCGTCGTAACTCATCCCTGCCATCCACAACGCCCACGTCCAGTCCCAGCCCGTCCCCGAGCCGGCCATCCAGACGACGACCAGACCGTCGCCGACGTCGACCACGCGCGCGCCTTCCACCGGCTCCGAAGTCGAGCCGGGCCACGCGGCCCCGACCTGTCCCGAGTATCCGGTCACGGAGAGCGACGTGTCCACGATGGCAAGCTGCCAGCCGTCGGTGACGGCCCAGCCGCCGGCGAGCGGGAGCGAGCGGACGCACGAGCGAGCTTCCCGACCGGGACTCAACAACGTGGTGCCGAGCATTTCCCCTGCCGGCCCGAAGGTCTCCAGCGACCAGAAGGGGTAGTCCCACGGAGACACGACGAGGTAGCGGTCGCCGCTCCAGGCCGCGTGGCTGAGATGCTGGACCACGACCACGCTCGGATCGCGCGGGTCGGGGCCGCGGATCGGGGACATCGCGGCCAACTCGTCACCGTCGTCGGAGAAGCGGGAGAGCGCGATGCCGTCGCGCGCGTTCCCGGAGAAGAGCGCCAGTTCGGTCCCCGACCATGCCAGGGCGTGGTCCCACATCTCCCACGGCGTGTCGTGCCGCCACACCGCGTGCGCCTCGGTTCCGTCCGCGTTCAGGAAGCGTACGTGCACGCCGAAGTACGGCTGGTCGACGTTGTAGGCCAGCCCGAAGAACCGGCCGGTCCATGCGAGGTGCAGTCCGCCGCAGAACGGGAAGCCATCGCCGAACGCCCAGATGTCGGTCTCGTCAATCGTCGTGACCGGAACGGGATCGCCATCCACGACGAGGTCCGGGACGGTGGGATCGAGCGGTGGGTACGTGAACGACCCGTCGCCCAGACGGCACAGCCAGTCGCATCCGTCGCCGTTCATGCGGTTGCGGTCGTCGCACTCCTCACCCGGGTCGACCGTCCCGTCGCCGCACACCGACGGGGGATGCACGACGTCGTACGGGTACGCGTCACCCTCCGCGTCGCCGTCGCCTTCGCCGTCCGGGTCCACGTCCGCCGCGTCGCCGTCCGGGTCCGCGTCCGCCGTGTCGCCGTCGGCCGCCGACTCGCCGTCCGCATCGCCGTCGTCGCCGTCGGGCAGAGCGTCTTCGGCGGCGTCGCCGGGCGCCTCGTCGCGATATGTGACGTCGCCGGAGCCTTCGGCGCCATCGTCCTCCGCGGCGTCGCCGCCCAGGTGCCGGACGTCGGTGCACGCGAAGTCGCTCAGTCCCAGGAGCCCTGCGATCGCCAGGAGAATTCGTCCCATGACCCACCTCACGGTCCGAGCGGCGTCCAGGCGCCGTCTGGTCCGCCGAACGCCCCGATGTCGTTGCGGCTTCCGTCGGCGTCCAGGAGCGCCGGGTCGGGGTCGCCCGCATCGATGCACGGCGAGCCCGGGGACAGCCGGTAGTCGTCGCTCGCGGGGTCGACGAGCACCGGGTCGAACAGAAGATTGCCGTCGCCGAGCGACAGCCGCGCATCGAAGGCCGGCAGCGGACGGTTCCACGAGTTGTTGTATGCCGGCGCGATCATCGTCTCCTCGTCGTCCCGCTCCCGCGCCACCGACATGGTCCCCTCGCCGCGCAGGAAGAGGTTGTTGCGGACCGTGCCGAAGACCGCGCCGATGGCGAGATCCGCCGGGCCCTCCTCCGACGAGTTGTCGACGAACGTGTTGTTGCTGAAATCGGGGCGGCCCGCATAGACGAGCACTGCCCCGCCGCAGCCGCCGACCGTCGGGGACCATTCGCAGGAGTTCCGCGCGAACACGTTGTTGCGGATGGTCCCGTAGGCGGGCACCACCTGGAGCGCCTCGTGACCCGCGTTGGTCCGGTTGCCGACGAAGATGTTGTGGAGGATGCGCGTCTCCGACGCACCGCGAACCGTCACGACCGCGCCGTTCGCGGAGAAGTTGTCCGCGACCCGGTTCCCCTCGAACTTGCCGAAGGTCCCCCACATCCACGCCACCGCCGCCCCGCCTTGCTCCGCCTCGTTCCCGCTGAAACGGTTGCCCGTGACGCTCGAGTGCAGTGAAGTGACCTCGGCGAAGATGCCGCCGCCCCAATTCGCGGCGTTGCCCTCGAACCGGTTGTCCTCAATCGAGACGATCGCCGTGTCCCTCGGCCCGCCCAGCCACAGGCTCGCTCCGTGCCCCGCGGTGTTGGCACTGAACACGGAACGACGGACCGTGATGACGTCGGCCACGGCGCGGATCGCGCCTCCGCTGGGCACCTCGGCTGGGTCGACGTGTCCTTCGGCGACGCACCCGGACCACTGCGTGTCCTCGACCAGCAGCTCCTCGACGTCCGCATCCAGGCAGCCCCCGTACGTCGCGAGCCCGTTGCGGATGGCCAGGTGCCGCAGGACCAACGCCCCTTCCCCCACCGCGACGAGGCCCTGCCCTCCCGCGGCATCCAGCTCGGCGAGCGCGCCGGCAGGTTCGCCCTCGATCGTCAGCGTCTCCCCGGCCGGCGACGAGAGGTCGAAGCGCGGGTCGAATGGGTCCGCCTCCGTTCCGTCGCGCAGGATGATCCGGTCGCACGCGCCGCGCGAATCCAGGGCCCGGCGTAGCCCGATGAACGGGTGTTCGTCCGTTCCGTCCTCCAGCGGATCGACGCCGGAGGGCACCGCCCACACGGGGCAGGGCCCACCCGCCTCGCTGTCCGCGGCATCTTCCGCGCCGACGTCCTCCACGGCGACGTCGGCCGCGTCCGGTTCGTCCGCCCCGCCTTCACCGTCCATCGCGGCATCGTCCGCGGCCCCGTCCGGCGAGTCGGACCCGCCTTCGTCGGCCGTGTCGCCGCCATCCACGCCGCCGTCCTCCGCCTCTCCGGGGACATCGGTGTCAAACGTCGCGTCCGCGTCCGCCGCTCCGTCGACCGGTTCTCCGACGAGACGCGTGCTGGTGCCGCAGGCCACGGTGATCGGCAGTACCTGGAGCAGCAGGAGTCTCGCGCAGAGTCGCAGAGACGCAGAGGAGGGCCGGCCGCCACTCTGCGGCTCTGCGACTCTGCGCGAAATTCCTTCGGGAACAGCCGGCGGCGGAGGCGACGACCGCCGAGTTTGGAAGTCTTGCCCCGCCATCGTCATGTCCCTCCCTCCAGCTCGGCCAGGCGCTCCCTCGCCTCCCGCGCCCAGAGGCTCGCCGGATGCGCGGACAGGAACCCGCGCAACGCTTCGACCTCCTCTGCGGTCCGCTCCAGACCACGCAAGGCCCGGACGCGTCCCCACGAAGCCTCCTCGCCCAGCGGCCCGCTCGCCGAACGCGCGAGGTACTCCTCGAACGCCCGCAGCGCGCCCGCCGGATCGCCCAGCCGCTCGAGCCGCAGCTCGCCCAGCGGCACGAGCGACACGCGAGCCTCGCCGCCCTCCGGATGCCGCGACGTCAGCTCCTCGTACGCCGCCGCCGCGGCTGCCCAATCGCCTTGGGCCCGGAAGTTCCGCGCCGCATCGAGCAGCTCGGCCGCCGTGGCCTGCGACGGCTCCCCGGAAGCCGAAGGCGACTCAGCGACCGCGACTTCCGGCCGCTCGCGGGACGCGGCGCGGATCGGCGCTCCGGCCGCTGGGTCCGCCGATCCCGCGGCGCTCGCACCACTCGGCGTGGCCGGAGGCGCCACGGGCGACCCCACCCCGACATCGGCGACCACCAGCGCCCGGCTCCCGGCCGCGACGGGCGGCGCGGAGACCACCGGAACGGCGGTGGCCCCCGCGCCCGACCCGTCTCCCGTCCCATCGGCCAATCGCCGATCGCGCGCCAACTCCGCCGCCGTCAGGACGCGCACTTCCCCCGACCCGATCCACGCCGCTTGCGGCGCGACCACCGTACGTGGCGGTTGACCGCCGGCCAGGACTTCGACAGACCCTTCCAGCACGCGGACCTCGGCCCGTCTTCCTGTGATTTCTACCGCGAACACGGTTCCCGTCACGCGCACGTCGCCGGCGAAGGTCGAGACGACCAGACTCGTGCCCGCATCGAGGCCACCGGCGTCCACCGCGACTAGCCCAGCTCCCAGCTCGACCCGACACCGCGCTCCTTCGCGCCCGGCGACCCCAAGCCGCGTCGCGACGCCCAGGGTCAGCTCCGCACGGCCGCACAACCGCAGGGCCGCCCGACCTTCTGCGACCTCCACGACCGCCCCGGGAGGGACGACGTCGCCCGTCCGCACCCGGACCCCGCCGAGATTCACGTCGCCGGCCACCGACGAGATCACCGCCGCATCCGGGGCGGCCGTTCCGCCGTCCGGCTCGCTGTCCTCCGGCCACAGTATGACGACGGCCGCCAGACCTGCCGCCAGCGCCACCACGGCCGCAACTGCCGCCAGCCGCCGCGTCGTTCCTGCCCGCACCGGCCGAAGCGCGTCGCCCACACGCTGCGCCGCCCCGGACTTGTCTTCCTGTCCGTATCGGTGTCCATCGGTGTCCATCGGTGGTTTCAATCCCCCGTCCGGACCCTGGTTCGCGCATCGCACCGCCGCAGCGTCCCGCACCGCGGCCTCGACCCATCGGCCGCGCGCCGCGACATCCAAGTCCGCGGCCGGCCCCGGCCCGTCGAGGTCTTCGGCGACCGACCGCACGAAACGCTCACATCCGTCGTCAGAATCGTCGATCGGTGTCATGAAATCACCTTCCCCCACGCATCCGCCAAGATCGGGTCGGCCAGGATCGCCTGGCGCAGCTCCTGCTTGCCGACGCGCAAGCGATCCTTCGCCGTGTTCACCGGCACCCCGGTCTCCCGCGCGATCTCGTCCAGCGTGCAGCCCAGGATCAGCCGCAGCGCCACCGTCACCCGCCGCTCGTCCGGCAGCCGGTCGAGGCATCGGGCCAGCCGCGCGCGAAGCAACGGCGTACTGCCCGACCCGCCGGGCGCCCCCTGCGCGGCGGCCGTCAACTCCGAGGCAGGTCCCGATTCCCGCGCGTCGCGGCGCCGCCGCTCGGCCAAGGCCGTGGCGGTGCGGGCCGCGATCCGCCCCGCCCAGCTCGCCAGCGAGCCGTCCCCGCGGAAGTCGCCCGCGCAGCGCAGGACGTCGATCAAGGCGGCTTGCGCGGCGTCGTCGGCATCCGCCTCATTGCGCGTGATCCAGCGGGCGACGTTGCGCACTCGGTCGATCACGCGCAGCACGAGCGTCCGGCGCGCTTCCGCGTCGCCCGCCGCGGCGGCGTGCGCCAGCAGGACCTCGTCCCTTTCGCCCCCCGCGCCCTCGGGCTCCATCAACTCTCCCGGGGGGCGCGAGAACGGGAAACGGGTGGCGGAAATCGACGCGGACGCGTCACAGCAGGTCCACCCCGAGCCCGAGCAGCAACCGCGGGCTGGCGTTCCACGACCGGAACAGGATCGTCCGTTGGGCGCCCTGGTCGACCACGTACTCGACCCGGTTCACGAGCACGTCGAGCCCTTCGTCCAGGAACACGCGGAACGAGCCGGCGATCCGATAGCTCACGTGGGCCAGGAACCCGAATCCGCCCAGCCAGGCGGGGTCCGGCGCGAGGCTCGCGAGCGCGGGCGATCGCGAGGCGGCCTCGGCCGTGACGTAGTCCAGCACGCCGGAGATGCTTCCCCCGACGTCCCAGTCACCGAGCGTCCAGTGGAAGCGCACGCCGACCTGCCCGGGGTGCCGGGTAACGTCGAGGTCCATCCCCGCCCCGGAGATCTCGGCATCGAACAGGATGCGGTAGGTCGCGAAGAGAGACCAGTTCGGATGGACGTGGAACAGCAGGCCCGCATCCAGGCCGTGGAGCAGCTTCGCCTGGTCGGAGAAGAAGTCCAGGCCGTAGCCGAGCTGGAGGCCGAGCCAGGCGGGAACCGGCTCGGGGCCCACCGGCGCGCTGATCGAGATGTCCGCGGGAGGGACCATTGCGGGCACGCTTGCGATGGGGTCCACGGGCAACGCGCGCGGAGGCTGTTCCGGCGACGCCGGTTCTGCCGGCGCCGCGACGGACTGGATCCCGATCGTCCCGCCTCCCAGGATCGCCTCCACCAGACCCCGGACGATCACCGCCGCCGACCCCACGCGCTCCACGGTCTCGGCCGCGGCCACGGTGCGGACCAGGATGCGGCTTCCCCCCGGCTCCGCCAGGTAGACGAACACCTGCCCGGGGACCGACACGTCGAACCAGAAGACCATCGCGGCCGCCCGCCGGCCCGCAACCTCGGCGGCCAGCGAAACCTGGGCCGGCAGGGTCGAGGGGAACTGCGCCATCCGCTCGATGGCGACGTCCACCGGCAGGTCGCCCAGCTCCGCGCGAACCGGGTCCAGGATCGCGCTCGCCTCCATCTCGTCGTCCGCCGTCACGAGCAGCACGACCACGGGCCGATCGGCGTCGTCGGCAACCGCGGGACGTGCAGCGAACGTGGCGAGCATCACGATAGCCGTGGGCCACCAGGCTGCTTGCCCTCCTTGTCGCTCCCATGACCGCATCGAGCGCTCGCTCCCAGAGGCGCGACGATAGCGCCTCGCCCCGCGCCGGTACAGGGTCCGGACGCGGAGTCGGACAAGAAGTCATCCGACAAAAAGTCATGGCCGGCTTCGCATGCGGCTGCTACCCTTCCTCGTGCGGCCGTTCGGCCGCTTCCGGGGGGTGGCGCCCAGCGGTTCCATGGTGGAGCCGGGGAGGCCGAGGCGCCAAGGGAGTTCCGGGACAGATGAAGAGGACCCTGGTGGTGCTTTGCGCAGGCTTGATCGCCGCGATCCCGCTTGCTTGCGGCGGCGGGAGCGACGACAGCGAGCCGGTCGATGGCAGCGACGGCGAGGTGTCGACCGACGGCGCTGCGGACGCGGACGCCGACGTGGAGCCGGAGGCGGAGGCCGTGGGCGAAGTGGAGCCCGAGGCGGAGGCCGTCGAGGAAGTTGTCGAGGAGGTGGGGAACCCCGGCCATACCGAGAACATGAGCGGTGTGATGCACCAACCCGGCAAGGAGGATCCCCTGGCGAATTGCACCTCCTGCCACGGCGCGGATCTGACCGGCGGCGTGGGGCCGAGCTGCTATGACTGCCACAATAACGACGACCACACCTCCGTCCGTGGCGGCGTACATCACCTCTCCGGGTCCAGCTCGATCTGCTCGACCTGCCACGGCCCAGGCAACAGCGGCGGTCTCGGACCGGCCTGCAGCGTTTGCCACTAGGAAGGGGGCTGGGGGGGTCAGGGGTCGGGGGCTGGCAGGGGGGACCGGACCCGGACCCGGCGTCCCAGGATCCGAGCGGGCGCTTACCTCACCGCGACGTGGAGCGCGGCGACGCCGCCGAGAAACAGGTGGTGCCGCACGGAACGGAATCCCGTGCCCAGGAGCAGCGCGTCGACCTCGTCCGCGCGGTAGAAACCGCGCGCCGAACGCGCGAGGTAGCGGTACGCTCCGCCTTGTCCCGAGATCAAGCCGCCCAACGGAGCGACCGCCGCCGCCATCCAGGCGTCGAAGGCGGTTCGCAACGCGGCCGAGGGCGGACGGCTGGTTTCCACCACCACGAACCGGGCCCCGTGCGCCAGCACGCGCCGGATCTCCGCGACGTGCCGCTCGCGGTTCGGGTTCTTCCAGGTGAGGTTGCGGAACCCGAACGCGATCCCCGCCGCGTCGAACTCGCCGTCCGCGAACGGCAGCGCCGCCACGTCCGCCACCCGGAACTCGATCCGCCCCGCAACCCCCGCCGCATGGGCCTTGGCCCGCGCAACCGCCAGCATCGGCTCCGAGAAGTCCGCCGCCACGACGACGGCGCCGGGATCGGCGCTCCCGGCCAGCATGACCGCCAGATCCCCCGTCCCCGAGCACAGGTCCAGCACCCGCCGCGGCCGATCGAAGAGGCACGCCGTTGCCGCTCGCCGCCGCCAGCGCTGATCGGAGCCGAGCGTGAACACGCGGTTCAGGAAGTCGTAGCGCGACGGCACCCCCGCGAACATCCGCTGCAGCCCCGACCCCTCTGCCCTATCTGTGTCCATCGGTGTCCATCGGTGGTTTCTCCTGCCCCGGCCCGATCGGCGGCCAGCCCACCATCCCCCAGACGTCCGCCGCCGTCCGTCCTTCCTCGCGCAGCGACCGGATGGTCGGGGCGTGACGGCGCTTGGCCAGCCTCTCGCCGCGGTCGTCGAGCACCAGCGGGTGATGGTCATACTCGGGCGTGTCCAACCCCAGCAAGGCCTGGAGCAGGCGGTGGACGTGAGTCGCGTGGAACAGGTCCGTTCCGCGCGTGACCAGGGTGACGCCCTGCAGATGGTCGTCCACGCTGACGGCAAGATGGTAACTGGTCGGGGTCTCCTTGCGCGCCAGAACGACGTCGCCCAGCGTTCGCGGGGCGGCCTCGACCTTTCCGGCCCGCCGGTCGTGCCAGAAGAGCGGCCCGCCGTTGCGTTGCTCGGCAAGCCGCGCCGCGCGCGCGACGTCGAGTCGCAAGGCATAGCCCGTCCCGCTCGCAACACGCCTCTCTGCCTCCTCCCGCGGCATCCTTCGGCACGTGCCCGGGTAGCGCGGCCCGCACGGACCCTCGACCGGTCCGGGCGCGGGCAGATCATGCGGCGCGCACGCCGCCCGGCCGATCTCGGCCGCCACGTCGGCACGCGTGCAGAAGCACGGGTACAGAAGCTCCATCTCCCGCAGGCGCTCCACCGCGCGTTCGTAGTCGTCCAGGTGCTCCGACTGCCGCCGCACCGGCGCGTCCCACGACAACCCGAGGAATCGCAGGTCGTCGAGGATCCCCTCCTCGTGTTCCCTGCGGCACCTCGTGCAATCGATGTCCTCGATCCGCAGGAGGAACCGGCCTCCCTCCCGCCGCGCCGCCTCGAACCCGTGCCGGGCCGACACCGCGTGACCGAGGTGCAGCCGCCCGGTGGGACTGGGAGCGAAGCGGGTGGTCGGTGCGTTCATCTCCGGTTCCTGCTCCCCCAACGTTCCGGCGAGCCTAGTACGACCCTCCGCAAGTTCGTAGGGGGATCAATTCGCCCGCCACACGGGGTGATTTTCCCGCCGCGATGACGAATCCGTGACGTGGCAGCGCTCATGGTGGGGGGGCCGGCGGCGAGTCCCTGCGTGCCGGTGCATCACCGACCACTTCCCGCGCGACCGGATGACGGGGCTGTATGAAGAAGACCATCGGTCGCAAACTCCTTCTCTCCAGCGTCTGCCGCCCGTTCGGGCCCGAGCACGGCGACGGGTTCGGGGTGTCGTACGAGGGCACGCACCAGATCATGTGGGCGCAGGGGGCGTTCCGGACGCGTGCGACGACGACGCAGTGGGGGATCGATTTCATCGCGGAGAACCTGAACATCCCGACGACGACGCTGCACTACCCGACGATGCGGGAGTTCATTGCCGAGGTGAAGAAGGGGTACGACTACGTCGGGATCGCGTTCGTCTCGCCGACGATGCACAAGATGATTCCGATGGTCCAGGCGGTGCGCGAGGTCGCGCCGAAGACCAAGATCATCCTGGGCGGCTACGGCACGGCGCTGGGGGACGAGATCGCGCCGTACGCGGACTACGTGTGCCGAGGGGAGGGGGTCGAGTTCATGCGGCGCCTGCTGGGGGAGCGGACCGACGTGCCGATCCGGCAGCCGCTGATCACGCAGCAGTCGACGCTGTTCTCGCTGCCGGTGCTGGGCAAGACGGGCTACGTCATCGCGGGTCTGGGCTGCCCCAACGGCTGCGACTTCTGCGCGACCTCGCACTACTTCGGCAAGAAGCACGTGCGCCTCCTGGCCGACGGGCCGGCGATCCTCGAGTCCATCGAGCACCTGCGGCGGGAGAACCCCGGGCTGGACAGCATCTGGATCAACGACGAGGACTTCCTGCTCGACGAGTCCCGCGGCCGCAGCTTCCTGGAGGCGATCCGCCGGTCCGACCTGCCGCCGCTGTCGGTCAGCGTGTTCGGCAGCGTCAAGGGTCTGTCGCAGTACACGGCGGACGAGCTGGTCGAGATGGGCATCGACTGGATCTGGGTCGGCTTCGAGGGCCGCCGCGCCGGTTTCTCCAAGATGCAGGGGCGCTCGTACCCCGACCTGTTCGCCGACCTGCACGCGCACGGCATCAGCGTCCTGGCCTCGATGATCATCGGCTTCGACTACCAGACGCCGGAGATCATCCGCGAGGAGTACGAGGAGCTGCTGTCGCTGCGTCCGTCGATGTGCCAGTTCCTGATCTACGGCCCCGCGCACGGGACGCCGCTGCACGCGCGATTGACGGCCGAGGGGCGGATCGATCACGAGGTCATGGACGACCACAGCAGGCACGACGGGTTCTCGCTGGGCTTCCGCCACCCGCACATCGGACGCGACGAGATGTCGGCGATCCAGCGCGGGCTGTACCGCGAGGAATTCGCCCGCCTGGGGCCCTCGGTGTTCCGCGTCATCGACGATCGGCTGGCCGGCTTCCTCTCGCTGCGCGGCAACGCGGCGGAGCGGGTGCGGGCGAAGGCCGAACGCTACGGGCGGGAGGCGCATCGCGCCATGGCCTTGATGCCCGGCAGCCGCCGGCACCTGAACGCGGGCTCCGCGGCCTGGCTGCGCGGGCTCCAGGAGCGCATCGCCGCCGCCACCGGGCCGATGACCGCCTCCGAGCGCGTCTCGTCGCTCGTGGTTTCGGCGGCGATCCGGTACACCCAGTTCAAGCTGCGCCACGACATCGGCCAGCAGCCCGAGTTCACCCGCCGCGCCTTCCGCATGGATCCCGCCAAGCAAGGCCAGCTCGCGCCCCTGCCCCGCATCGCCTTCAATCCCGGCGGCTGACCTGCTCCGGACCACCGCATTCTCTCCGGTTCAAGTGCCCGCTCTCTGCCCGGAACCGAACCGCGCCCTTCAGGGCGCGGCTGCGTCGGTCGGGCCAGCCGCGGGCTGAAGCCCGCGGTTCGGATGGTGGCCAATTGACCCCGGTTGACTCGCCGGCCGATGACGGCTAACACCCCTCGGAACGGAAGGAGGTCCCGCATGGCCCTGGAAAAGGCGTTCGTACCGTTCGGCTGCTACTGGTCCACCCCGTTCTGCCGCTGGCAGGGGAGCTTCGCCAACCTGCACACGCTCAAGTTCGCCGCCGAGTGCGCCCAGCGCGCGCTGGCCGACCGCAAGGTCCCGCTCGAGACCCTGGAGACCATCGTCCTGGGCTGGACCGTGCCGCAGAAGTCTGCGTTCTACGGCGCTCCGTGGGTGGCGGGGATGATCGGCGCCCCGGGCATCACCGGGCCGATGATCGGCCAGGCGTGCGCGACGAGCGCCAAGTGCGTGCAGACCGCGGCGAACGAGGTCGAGGCCGGGGCGTCGCGGGTCGCGCTCGTCGTCGCCGCCGACCGCTGCTCCAACGGGCCCCACATCCTCTACCCCAATCCGATCGGGCCCGGCGGCACCGGCGAGAAGGAGGATTGGGTCCTCGACAACTTCGGCAACGACCCCTTCGCCAGGAACGCGATGATCGACACGGCGGAGAACTGCGCCCGCGAGCACAAGGTCACCAAGGGCGAGCAGGACGAGATGACGCTCCTGCGCGAGAAGCAGTACCGCGACGCCACCGCCAACGACCAGGCGTTCCAGAAGCGCTACATGCTGCTGCCGGTCGAGGTGAAGGACGCCAGCGGCCGCAAGGTCCTGGCCACCGTCAAGGCCGACGAAGGCGTGCGGTCGAGCACCCCCGAGGGTCTCGCGGCGCTCAAGCCGGTCAAGCCGGACGGGACGGTCAGCTTCGGCACGCAGACTTTCCCCGCCGACGGCAACGCCGGCATGCTCGTCACCACCCGCGAGAAGGCCGCCGAGCTGTCGCGCGACAAGAACGTCACGGTGCAGCTTCTCTCCTACGGCCAGGGCCGCGTGCGCAAGGGGTTCATGGCCGAGGCGATCATCCCGGCGGCGAAGCAGGCGCTCGAGCGCGCCGGCATCGGGATCAAGGACTGCAAGGCGATCAAGACGCACAATCCGTTCGCGGTGAACGACGTCCTGTTCTGCCACGAATTCGGCCTCAAGCCCGACCAGATGAACAACTTCGGCTCCTCGCTGGTGTACGGCCATCCCCAGGGCCCCACCGGCCTGCGTCTCATCGTCGAGCTGATCGAGGAGCTGGCGATGAAGGGCGGCGGCTACGGCCTCTTCGACGGCTGCGCCGCCGGCGACACCGGCGCCGCCGTCGTTCTCAAGGTCGATGTGAAGTAGGGCGAAGCGAGCGGCCGCGGGGAAGCGAGCGGCCGCGGGGAAGCGAGCGGCCGAGCGGCCGTCACGTGGCGAGCGGACGGGGGGGTGGTCCGTGACGGACGCCTAGAACATCCAGAGGTCGACGAGCCAGGGGACGACGTTGGGGTCGTCGCCGTGGGCCCGCAGCGCGGGCAACAGCAGCGGATCCGGGGTCGAGGCGTCGCCCTCCCAGCTCCAGCCGTGCTCTACGATGGCCGTCGCGCGCTCGTCCAGCGCCTCGCGGTTCTGCTCGTAGACCAGTCGCACGACGTCAGCCCAGGTCAACTCGACCCCCGCCGGCAGGACCGCGGTCCAGGCCGCGCCGTTCGCCGAAGCGACCGTGCACGACACGCCGTCGTCCCCGACATGCCCGTCGGCGCTCTCGACCCCGTCGCTCCCGTCGTTGCTCTCCTCCCGGCCCCGATTCTCCGTCGGTACAGCCGGCCGCGCGACCAGCACGTCCGTCGCCGCGACGGCGGCCGTTTGACCGGCTTCGATCATGGCCGCACCCACGAGGTCAATCGTCCCGCTTTCCGCCGTCACCGTCAGGACGAGCTGCTCGGCCCAGGGATGGGTTTCGAGCCAGTCGTCCGCGGCGGCCTGTTCAGCGCGGCCCCAGCGCTCCACGGCAACGTCACGTGCCATGTGCAGCCAGTTCGGCGGCGGGATGAGCGCCTTCGACATCTCGAAGCGGTACCGTGTGAACTCGCGGCCTCGCGCCAGGTAGGGGTCGAGTCGCTCGGTGTAGATCGCCCGCCGCCAATCCTCGGTCCGTTCGTGCAGCACCGCGAGCGTCTCGCGCAGTGCGGTTCGTTCCCGGTCGCTGCGGCGCTGCGGGGGGCGGCCCTCCAGCGTGCACTCGGCGAGCGAGCGGAAGAGCAGGGCGGAGAAGGCCAGCGATCGTTCGCGGGTCTCCAGGGCGTCGCGCACGGCCTGGGCGCAGTCGGTCAGTCCGTGCGGGAGGCGGCCCGCGGCGACGTCCTGGAAGAACTTCCAGCCCGGGTCGTCGGCCATCCCCGCGGGCGGCGTGATCGTCACGCTGCCGTCCTCCGGCAAGGGAGCGCTCCATCGCTCGTCGTAGCGCGACGGCGGCAGCCCGCGGGTGTTCCAGACGACGAGCGCCGCTTCGAGTCCCGCGCCGGTCTCGCTCGTCACGGCCGCGACGGAATCGTCCGGAACGGCGGGCTCATCGGAAGAGTTCTCGTGCAGAGCCGCAGAGTCCGCAGATTCGGAAGGGCTTTCCCCCTCTGCGACTCTGCGGCGCTGCGCGACATTTCCGTCCCATTGGCCGATGGCCTGAACCGGGCCGCTCGCGCCGACGGTCGCCGAAACAGCCGTTGGCGCACGCGCTGGACACGCCGCAAGTCCGGCGGCCAGGACGACGGACACCGCGCGGGACCAGGCGCGGGTGCGCGGGCTCTCCCACACCGCCCGCTGACACCCGCGGCCGTGCCGCCGGAGCAGCCAGCATCCGCCACCGCAGGCCGAAAGATGCTCGCAGCCGCGACAGGCACCATCGGCGTCACCGGAACGGAGCTGCCGGAAGCCGTCCCGCCAGATTTCTGCCAGCGGACGCGCCCGCACGTTGCCCGCGCTCTCCGACCGGTCGACGGTCGTGCACGGCACGACGTCTCCGTCCGGCAGGACGACGCACTGCTGGCGGCCGGCGCCGCAGCGCCAGGGCGCGTCGCGCAGCAGCGGCTCCCAGTCGCCGCACCAGCCCAGCTCGTCGGCCATCACGACGGGATAATGCCGGCGCTTGTCGGCAACGAAGCGCAGCAGACGGCGCAGCTCGGGACGGCGGAGGAACAGCTCCGGCCGCCGCCTCGCCCGACCCTCGGGCACCAGCAGGTGCAGGCCCCAATGCGCGGCACGGGTGCGTGCGACGAGCGCGAGCGTCTTCGGCAGGGCGCCGAAGTTGTGCCGCCCGACCGTGGTGCCCGCGGCGACGACGCACCCGAGCCCCGCGAAGAACTCGATCGTCCGCAACGACTCCTCCAGCGCTCCGCGCCTCCCCCGAAACTCGTCGTGGACCTCCTCCGGCCCGTCGATGCTGACGGCGGCGAACACCGGAGGGTGCCGCTCGAGGGCGGCGCGAACCTCGCCCGTCGGCTCGGCCGAGGTGTTCAGCGACCAGCGCAGGCCGACCCGGCCCAGGTGCTCGACCACGGCCGGCAGATCGGCCCGCGCCAGCGGCTCCCCGCCCGTGACGAGGAACTCGGCCGTGCCGAGCCTTGCGACCTGATCGACGAGCGCGAGCGCCTGGTCGGTGTCCAGCTCGGGCGCTGCGGCCGTTCCCGCATCGGCGAGGCAGTGGGGGCAGGAGAGCGGGCAGCGCGGGGTGGCCATCCACTGCACGAGCCGCGGAGCGGGCGTAGCGCCGCCGGGGAGGGGCGGCGCCGAAGGTGGATTCGCGGGTCGAGACGCCTGCGGGGCGATCGAACCGCCGTTCCCGTGCCGTTGCGTGACGCTGTGACTGCCCATCGGTCACCTCCGCGATTCCGATTGGACGACGGATCACGGGGTGCCGGCTGAAAAAACTCGGCAAACAGGGTCGGATCTTGGTTGGAAGACTTCGATCGGGGGACGAGCGGCGAGCGGTGGGCCTGGTTCGGCTACCGCTCGACCGTTCGACCGCGCGCCCTAAAAGTCCATGCCGCCGTGCGAGTGGCCGTGGCCGCCCGCGGCGGGCTTCTCTTCCTTCGGCTTCTCGACGACGATCGCCTCGGTGGTGATCATCAGGCCGGCGACGGACGCGGCGTTCTGGAGGGCGCAGCGCACGACCTTCGTGGGGTCGATGATGCCGGCCTTCATCAGGTCCTCGTAGACGTCGGTGGCCGCGTTGTAGCCGAAGGCGTTCTTGCCTTCCTTGACCTTCTGGATCGCGATCGAGCCATCGATGCCGGCGTTCTCGGCGATGCGCCGGAGCGGCTCCTCGAGGGACCGGCGGACGATGTCCACGCCGTACTTCTGCTCGGCGGGGACCTTGAGCTCGTCGATCGCCTCGAGGCTGCGCAGCAGCGCGACGCCGCCGCCGGGGACGATCCCCTCCTCGACGGCCGCGCGCGTGGCGTTCAGCGCGTCCTCGACGCGCGCCTTCTTCTCCTTCATCTCCGACTCGGTGGCCGCGCCGACCTTGATCACCGCGACGCCGCCGGCCAGCTTGGCCAGCCGCTCCTGGAGCTTCTCGCGGTCGTAGTCGCTGGTCGTGTCCTTGATCTGGGTGCGGATCTGCTCCATCCGGCCCTTGATCTCGGCCTTCTTGCCCGCGCCGTCGATGATCGTAGTGTTGTCCTTGTCGAGCTTGATGCGCTTGGCGCGACCGAGGTCCGCGAGGTGGACGTTCTCGAGCTTCAGGCCCAGCTCCTCGGAGACGACCTGCCCGCCGGGGATGCCGGTGAGGATGGCGATGTCCTTGAGCATCTCCTTCCGGCGGTCGCCGAAGCCGGGAGCCTTGCACGCCGCGACCTGCAGGGTCCCGCGCAGCTTGTTCACCACCAGCGTCGCCAGCGCCTCGCCCTCGATGTCCTCCGCGACGATCAGCAGCGGCTTGCCGCCGCGCGCGACCTCCTCGAGCACCGGGAGGAGGTCCTTCATGTTGGAGATCTTCTTCTCGGAGATGAGGATGTACGGGTCGTCCAGCACCGTCTCCATCTTCTCGGCGTCGGTGATGAAGTACGGCGAGACGTAGCCGCGGTCGAACTGCATGCCATCGACGGTTTCCAGGGTGGTCTCCATCGACTTGGCTTCCTCGACGGTGATCACGCCTTCCTTGCCGACCTTCTCCATCGCGTCGGCGATGATCTTGCCGATCGTCTCGTCGTTGTTGGCGCTGATGGTGCCGACCTGCGCGATTTCCTTCTGGTCCTTGGTCGGCTTGGAGAGCTTCTTCAGCTTCTCGATGATTGCCTCGACCGCCCGGTCGATGCCGCGCTTGATCTCCATCGGGTTGTGCCCGGCCGTGACCAGCTTGATCCCCTCGCGGTAGATCGCTTGGGCCAGCACCGTGGCGGTCGTCGTGCCGTCGCCGGCGACGTCCGAGGTCTTCGAGGCCACCTCGCGCACCATCTGCGCGCCGATGTTCTCGAACTTGTTCTCCAGCTCGATCTCCTTGGCCACCGTGACGCCGTCCTTGGTCACGATCGGAGCGCCGAAGCTCTTCTCGATCACGACGTTGCGGCCGCGCGGGCCCAGCGTCACGCCGACGGCGTTGGCCAGGACGTTCATGCCGTGCAGCATCTGGGCACGGGCGTTTTCCTGGTACAGGATTTCCTTCGCTGCCATGGGACTCCTCCCGTCCGGCGCGGATCGCGCCGCGGCGGCGACCGGACCAGCCGGTACGCCTGGTTGCTACTTCTCGATCACGCCGAGGATGTCCTCCTCGCGCAGGATCAGGTGCTCTTCGCCGTCGATCTTCACTTCGGTGCCCGAGTACTTGCCGAAGAGGATCCGGTCGCCTTCCTTGACGTCCAGGGGGCGGATCTCGCCGTTCTCCAGGATCTTGCCCTTGCCGGCGGCAATGACCTTGCCTTCCAGCGGCTTCTCCTTGGCCGAATCGGGAATGATGATCCCGCCCTTGGTCTTCTCCTCCTCCTCGAGACGACGGATGATGACGCGATCGTGCAACGGACGGATCTTCATGACCAACCTCCTAAGCCCTCGGCTTGTCAAGCGTTTCCGGCCTCTTGCGCCGGTGATCGCCTTCGCAGCGGCCGGACATTAATCATGTACGTGAAGTTGTCAACACCTGACTGGCCAAGAAAGCACGAGGTTGGGGACGACGCTCACCCGATCGGCCAGCTCGACCGCGCCGCCAACGACCCGCCGTCGTCCTCGCCCCGCAGGAGTCGCGGCGCCGCCGCCAGACCCACCATCGCCGCGTTGTCGGTGCAGTCCGACCGCGCGGGCAGGTACAGCTCCACGCCCGCCGTGCGGCAGGCCTCCGCCATGGAGCGTCGCAGCCCGCGGTTGGCCGCCACGCCGCCGCCCAACGTCAGGCGCGGTATTCCCAGACGCTCGCACGCCTGGAGGGACTTCTTGACCAGCGAGGCGACGACCGACTCCTGGAACGCGGCCGCGACGCGCCGCACCTCGTCCGGGTCCGGCGGCTCGCGACGCGCTCGCAGCCGGTCCGCCACGGCGGTCTTGAGTCCGGAGAACGAGAAATCGAGCGTGTCCTTGCGATCGAGGCCGCGAGGGAAGCGGAGGTCTCCGGGTTCGATGCCGGCGGCGGCGGCGTCGATGGCCGGCCCGCCGGGATAGGGCAGCCCGAGCAGCTTGCCCACCTTGTCGAACGCCTCTCCGGCCGCGTCGTCCCGCGTCGCCGCGAGCTGCGCGAACCGCTCCAATCCCCACACCGCGTACAGCGCCGTGTGCCCGCCCGAGACCACGAGGCCGACGTAGGGGAAGGAGGGCACGGAGGGGAGGGGAGGGAGGGGAGGGGAGAGGAGGGCACGGAGACCGGCCGACTTACCACTGAGACGCTGAGGGCGCTGAGAGGGACGCTGAGAAGACGGGGGACCAGGGGAAACTGGGGCAGCGACATCGGGGGAGCTGCGGCGCAGGTGCGAGGACAGAAGATGGGCGGCAAGGTGGTTCACCCCGATCAGCGGCAAGCGCTTCGCGTGCGCGATCGCCTTCGCCGCCTGGATCCCGATCAGCAGCGACCCGATCAACCCGGGCCCTGCGGTGACCGCCAGCGCTTGGACGTCGTCGAGCGTCCGGCCGGCGTCCGCCAGCGCCCGGCGTATGACCGGCAGGATCGCGGTCAAGTGCCGGCGGGAGGCCAGCTCCGGCACGACGCCCCCGTAGGGCGCGTGCTCTTCGATCTGCGACGCCACGACGTCGGACAGGACGCGGGTGGTGGGAAAACCCTCGACGTGCTCCTGGTTGCTCGTGCTCGATGCCGGGGCCGTCGCGTCCCTTCGGGACCTTGGTTCCTGGTCCCCTTCCCCTTCTCTCAGCGTCCCTCTCAGCGTCCTCAGCGTCCCAGCGGTAAGTCGGTCGGTCTCCGCGCCCTCCCTCCCCTCCGCGACCTCCAAGAGAGCGGCGGCCGTCTCGTCGCACGAGGTCTCGAGGGCGAGGACGATCACTTGGGCAGCAGCCGCTGCACTTCCCGGCGCAGCATGTCCATGCGGAACGGCTTCTCGATGAAGCCGGCGAAACCCTCGGCCTTCGCCTTGTCGCGGTCGGCGTCGCGCACGCTCGCGGTCAGCGCCGCGATCGGCAGCCCGGCCAGCTCGGGCAGCTCCCGCAGCCGCCGCGCCGTCTCGTAGCCGTCCATCCCGGGCAGTCCGAGGTCCATCAGCACCAGGTCGGGCCGCTCCTTCCTCGCCGCCACCAGCGCCGCCGCGCCGTCCTGCGCGTGGATCACTTCGTGGCCGTCGTGCCCCAGGATGCGCTGCACGAGCTGGAAGTTGGGCGCGTTGTCCTCGACGTAGAGAATCCGCATTCCGTCACCCGCCATCCGTCTCCGCGGCGAGGGCCTTGCGGAGGCGGAACAGCCCGTACAGCCGATCGGAACCCGAGATCAAACGCAGCTCCACGGAGCCGTCGACCATCAGCGACAGCACCGCCGGAATTTCCTGGCCCGCCAGCCCGCCCGGAGCGTCCGCCGACGCGCGCGCGAAGTACAACCCCGAGCGGAGCCGACCGGCCGGGAAGGTCAGCCCGGACAGCGTGTCGTGCCAGAGCTCTTCGACCGACTCCAGCGGCGCGTCCACCAGCAAGCGGTCGCTGGTGGTCACGCGGGCCACGTCGCTGCTCTGGAACGCGTCGACCTGGAGCGTCATCTCGATCGACGTCTCCGGACCCAGGACGTCGTCCACCGTATCGCCGTCGACGTCCAGCCCGTTGCGGATCGGGTCCGCCGGCACGATCGCTCCCCGATAGATCTCGCCCGGGTGCGTCGAGAACCGTTCCAGCTCGCGGCACCCGGACAGGAGGCCGAAGGCGAGGAGGCCGGCAAGGAGACATCTCCGGGCGCGCACCATGCAAGCGAGGGTAGCAGGACGGGCAAGTCCCGTCGAGGCCTCCGCCGATCAGCGGGCGTGCAAGGTGTAGCTGCGGGAGTTGGCGGTCGCGTCGGCGGCGGTGCGGGTGTAGGTCACCAGCGGATTGTCGATCACGACCTGGCCGCCATGCTCCACGTGCCCCTCGCCGAGGATCACCTGGAACGTGCTCGACGCCGACCCCGCCGCGAACGTCGGCTTCTTGGTCGACATCATCGTGACGGCATTGTCGCCCAGGTTCATGAACTCGGTGATGTCGTCGATCACCTGTGCCGTCGACGAGTCGACCGTGCGCACGTGCTGCCCGTTGACGTTGATCTGCACCGTCTCGCCGACCGCAGCGCCGCCCGTGCCCTGCGTGATGAGGAAGTACTGCTTCGTCGGCGCTGGCGTCCCCGCGGGACGCGGTGTCGCCGTCCCCACGGAGGTCGACCCGGCGGTCGAAGCGGTGCCGCCGCCGGTGGAGGCCGATCCGCCGCTCGTCGAGCCTCCGCCCGAGCCGCTCGAGCCGCCCGAGCTGCCGGCGGTCGTGGTCACGACGGTCGTCGTCGTCTGCTCGACGATCGGGGGGTTGTACGTGGCCGGACCGGTGGTCATTGCCTGCCCGGAGTCGCTGTACACGATCGTCTGGCCGCCGCCGGAGGAGCCGCCCGACACCCCGGTCGTGGTGGTCGTCGTGGTCGTCGTGCCGCCGCTCGACCCGGTGGAGCCCGAGCCGCCCTGCGGGAGCACCTGCACGTGGTATCCGGGCGCTTCGATCCGGATGTCGCCGTGCGCGTCGATCACCACCGTCGCCCCGTCGAGACGGAGGTTGACGACGCCGGTGACGTCGACACCGTTCACGTACAGCTTCTGGGCCTGTGCCGGCGCCGAGAACATCGCCGCGGCCACCATGATTCCGAAGAGATGCGCCTTCATCCTGACCTCCCGCGGTCCACTCTATCCCCTGGCGGTCGTTCGTCAAACCCCGCCGTGACCTGGCTCCGACGAGCCGCCGCCGGTCGCGATTCACCGGTTCCCGGGAGCTTGCGCCGGTAGCGCGCGGCGGGCACGGTTGGCGTCACGGCCCCTGCGCCGAGGACCACGGACCGATGCCGGGCGCTATCGATCTACCCGATCGACTGGTAGTATCGGCTCCAGCAATGATGTCAGGATCCACCCTCCACGAGCTGCACGACCGGGAACGGCTCCGCGCGCTCTACGATCGCGAGCCGCTCGTAGCGGTTCGCGCGCGGAGCATCCTCTACGGGCTGCAACTGCCCGACGTGCGAATCCTGGTCGACGATCCGGACCAGCCGCGCGGCGTGCTCCTCACCCATGACGGCCTGCTCTGGGACGCGTATTCGCCCGACCCGCAGGTGGCGCGCGACATGCTCGACCGCTTCCGTCCCGCCGGGCGGGTCATCTTCTTCGGCGTCGCCGGCTCCCTGCTGGAGCACGTTCGCCGGCACTTCGAGGTGATCGCGGAGATCCCGGCGTTGCTCTACGTGCTGGCGGATCGGTCCGACTTCCGACCCGCGCTCCCGGTCGGTGAACCGTTGGGCGAACTCGCGCCGGACGATGCCACCCTGGTGTCCGATGCGTGGACGGTCCACGACTTCGAGAGTCCCGCGGCGCGCACGTCGTACGTCCGATCCTGCATCGAGCGCGGCCCGAGCGCCGCCGTGCTGCACGAGGGTCGGCCGGTCTCGTTCGTCCTGACCCATGGCGACGGGTCGTTTGGGATCCTGCACACCGATCCCGAGTTCCGGCGGCGGGGTCTCGGGCGGCGGGTCCTCTCCGCCCTCGTCGAGAAGCTGCTCCGGGGCGGGAGGGAGGTGTTCGCCTACGTCGGCAGCGGCAACGTCGCGTCGATCGCGCTCATGGAGGCGACGGGGCTGCGAGCCGTGCAGGAGACTGCCGTCGTGACGGTCGGCGGGCGGTGTTGATGCGGTGCGGTCCACGCGGGGCCGGCGTCAACCCCTGGAGCACACGGCGTCCCATCCCGGTCCACGATCGCGAGGCTGCCCCTGCCGGCGACCTCCATCAACCGGTCTTGGGCGGGGCTTCGTCAGAACCAGTGGAAGACGGTTCCGTCCCAGTAGAGAAGGTACGAGTCGGGGCAGCGCCGGTCGGCCTCGTCCAGGTTCTCGTGCGCCGCGACAAAGAACTCGGTCGGGGAGTTTCCCCAGGCGTCCGAAATCCACAGCCCGCCGTGGCAATACGTCACGTCGCCAACGACCTCGGTGGTCGCGGGCCAGTGGCCCAGGCTCCGGAACGCCGACCCGTCCCACTCGGCCACGCGGTTATCCGTCCAGACGAACAGGACCCCGTCCGCGCCCCAGAGGCCGTGGATCCCGTACTCGCGGCACCGGTCGGACGGGTCGGGCGGGAACGGCCACTCGATCGGCGTCCAGGATGTGCCGTCGAAGTGTCGCAACTCGCTGGCGTGGGTCGCGATCCAGACGTCGTCGCCGCTGAAGCCCCACACGGCGATGACGCTGTTGAGCGTCCCGGCGTCGTGGATGCGCCAGGTGCCGCCCTCGAGCGACAGGACGTTGCCATCCTGGCCGACGACGAAGACGTGGTCCGCGTCGGCCCAGATGTACCCGACGGATTCGTAGGGGAGCACGGCCGTCACCGGGCCCCACGTTGAGCCGTCCCAGCGGATCACGCGGGCCCCGCCCGAGTGCCAGATCGCGTAGGCCAGCGAGTCGTTGACGACGAACACACCTTCGACCGTTCCCGACACCCCGCCCTCGACCGCGTATCCGGCAGGACCGACGTACGCCAGCGCGCCGCGGCCGGAGACGAGCCGTCCGTCGATCATCCCGGCGATGCCGGCGATGCAGCCCAGCCCGTCGCAGCTTCCGGCCGAAGTGGAGCGCACGTCGTAGAAGTCGCGCCAGCCGGAGCCGTCGTTGGCGAGGACCTGCTGGCCGACGTCGAAGGGTGGTCCGCCATCCGTGTCGTACCAGTCCAGCAGCACGTACACCGCGGCGTCATTGCTCCAGACGTCGAAGGCGTCGCAGCCGCGCTCGTTCTCGCGGGCGGGCTCGGGCGGGACCCACGGCTCGGTCGAGTCCCTCCATCCCGTCTCGCCCAGTCCGCCGTCCTCGGGCGGCGGCGGGCTGGCCTCGGCTTCTGACGACGAGCCGTCGCCGCCGTCCGCGGCGCCGAGCAGCCTCTCTCCGCTGCCGCATCCGGCCAGCGACGCCAGCGCCAGCATCGCAAGTGCCTCCCGGACCGCGAACCCCCGCATCGCTCTCTCCTTCCCACGCGGTTGCCGGACTGCGCCGCCGGGCACAGCCCACTTGTGCCACCTTCGTGTTTCACCGACCCACGATCGTGAAGTTGCCCCTGCCGGCGACCTTCGTCAACCCGAAAAGTCGATGCCGGCAGCGTACGGTGGCGACGCCGCCGAAGTCGGCGACCTGTGAAGGATGCGCCACGCGCCCGGCCTGTCGGCGGCGAGCGGCGGCGAATGGCCGAACTTCACGTCGGCCGCCTCCTGGTGTCGATCGATTGTCTCACAACCCCCTCGACCCGACCCATCGGTGATTCCGGCTCGCCGCTCGGATGGGTGGTCCACGACGTCGACAGGAGCGACGACTTCCTGAGCTTGTGGGGCTTCGACGGTGACGACGTCTGGGCCGGAACCACGACCGGCGCGCTCTGGCACTACGACGGCGTTTGCTGGACCGAGGTACCGTGGCCGAGTCCGCGAGACCCCGCCAATCCCTGCGAGGAACACCCCCACGCGCCGATGGGGATGTGGCGTTCCGACGGCGTGCCGTTCTTTCACAGGGGCAATGCGGTCGTTCGTTGGGACGGCGCGGAGTTCCACTGGATGCAGCTTGGCGTCGTCCTGAACTCCCACGAGCCCACGAGAGGACCGGCGGTCCAGCCCCGGCGAGATCCTGGAGACGGGAGCGCTCAGCAGCCGCCGGAGGCGGAAGTATCTCTGCCGCGGATGACGTCGGTCATGACGCGCCGCTGGGGTTTCGGGCGGGCACCACCGGCGCGTATTCGGCGGCGATTGCCGCCCGGATCTCGTCCACCGGGGCGTCCACGTAGCTGCCGCGGTCGCGGAGGTACTCGATGTAGGGGTGCCCGCGCGGGTCCACCGGGTGCAGCATCGCGTCGTTGGTGCCGTCGAGCGTCACGGGGAGGACGCCGGCCTTGCGCGAGGACGCCTCGTCGAACGCCGGCGTGGCCTTCACCCACCTGCCGCCCAGCAGGAATTCCACGTAGCCGTGGAAGATGAAGACGTCGGTGCCCATCGCCTCGCGCAGCCACGCCGGCGACTGGTGGTTGCGCACGTCCGCGAACCCCAGCCGCGCCGGAATGCCCGCGGCGCGAGCGAGCGCCGCGAGCAGGATGGCCTTCTGCACGCAGTAGCCGCTGCCGCGCGCCAGCACCCGCGTCGCGCGGTACGAATCGCGGTCGTCCACGGCCGCCTTCGGGTCGTAGCGGATGCGGTCGCGCACCCAGTCGAACAGCGCGACCGCAGTCGCCTGCGGCGTCGGCCCCCGCAACGACACCGCCAGCTCGCGGATCTCCGGCGCGTCGCTCTCGATGAACTCCGTCGCCGCCAGGCAGGATCGCGGATCTTCGGCCGTGGCCGGCCCACGCGCGGTTCGGTCTGTCTCCTTGGCTCCCATCTCGCCACCCGCCGGCCGCCGGCTCGCTACCAGATCGCTCGGATGCCGTAGGCCGCGATCGCCGCATCGGACGTCACGACCGGAAGGTCGAGCGTCTTGGCCTGGGCGACAAGGATCCGATCAAACGGGTCCTTGTGCAGCAACGGCAGGTCGCCATACGCGACCAGATGCTCGACCTCGATCGGTACGACCTCGAGCAGCCGACGGGCGACGTGCTGCTCCAGGAACTCGCCGACGTTCGTGCCCAGACCCAGCCTGCCGAGCTGATGCTTGATGGCGATTTCCCAGAGGCTCGCGATGCTGATGCTCTTCTCCGTGTCGGCGTCCGCGATCACCGATGCCGCCCGCTTCGACAGGCGAGGATCGTCGAAGACGAACCAGAGAAAAGCGTGCGTGTCGAGGAGGACGGCTTTCAAACGTAGTCTTCCATTCCCGGAATCGGCGCGTCGAAGTCGCCGGCCATGAAGTACCCGACGTTCTTCGCGGCACCGCGGACCAACGGCTGCTTCGCCTGCTCGACCGGTCGCAGCTCCGCCACGCGCCGGCCGCGCATCGTCACGAAGAACGTCTGGCCCGCCATCACCTTCCGGATGATCTCGGAGAGATGCGTCTTCGTCTCGAACACTCCAACTTCATTGCGCTTCATCGGTGACTAGTCTAGTTCCTGGTCTGTCCGAGTCAAGTGCTCCCTGCTGTTGACGCGCCGTCACCGACCGTGGGGCCTGTCGTTCAGCGAAGCTGCGCGGCCAGGCGCAGTACGAAGGTCGCCGGCCGCTCGGCGACCAGCTCCGCCGCCGGCCAGATGAAGAGCAGGTTGGACCCCTGGAACACGGCCTCGAAGCCTTCCTCCGACTGGCTCACCGTCTCCACGGGCATCCGCCACAGGTCGGCCGCGGGAGTCGGCCCCAGGGCGATCTCGAACCCGTGGTGCTCCGCGACCAGCCGCACGCGGCGCACGCCGCCCACGACGCCGCGGGACTCCAACGAGCTCGGCTCGTCGGGACCGACCACCGGGTCGTCGAAGGCGAAGCCGCGCGGCGCCCCGGGCTGCTCGGGCAGCGCCAGCGAGAGCTCCGCGGCGAAGCGAGCCCGGATCGGGGCGCCCTGCGAACGCAGGGCCCAGCGCACCTCGAGCGCCCGGGCGAAGGGATCGAGGCGGTACGACTTCTCGACGTCGAGCGGTCCCCAGGGCGTCTCGACGGCGGCGCGCAGCATGAGCTCCGTCGGTCGTGCCGGGTCGGCCTGCGTCACGGCGTACGAGAACGCCTCCGGACCCGCGCCGACCGGCAGCCGCTCCTCCTGCCAGGCGTCGAACGACACGTCGGCGGGGAGGAGCCGATCGAGGAATCCGTGGCGCGGGAGGCGGTCGTAGCGCAGGAGCCGCAGCAGGCGCGCGTCGGCACGGCGGACGAGGTCTTGGATCGAGGCGATGCCGTCGGCCGCCGGCGGGGGCGCCTTCGCCGCCGCCTCGACCGCCGCCGGAACGTCGTCATGGTAGATCTCCGGACGCCGCGCCAGCACATCGATCAGGTCGACCTCGCGCTCGCGCAGGTCGAGGATCTCGAGGGCGCCGGAGACGTGCGGCTTGACGATCGCCGCCAGGCTGGAGGATTCCAGGATGACCTCGTCCCGCCCGCACATGTCCCAGTCCTCGACCGTGAGCCGTGGCGCGGGGCACGGGTCGGCCATGCGGTCGGCGCGGACGAGGTGGGTGTGGACGGCGCCGCGCAGGTGCGGCAGGTACAGGCCGCCGAAGAGGCCGTGCCAGTAGGCGCAGTTGCACTGCCCGCGGTACAGCTCCAGCCGCGCCCGCTGCGTGTCGTGGCCGATCGCGCGCGGGTAGAGCGGGTCGCGCCGCACGGCATCCTCGACCTTGCGCGAGACGCGCAGCATCCGCTTGTGCAGCCGGTTGGCCTCGGGGTACTTCGCCAGGAAATTCTGCCAGATGCCGCCGCGCAGGTACGGCCCGACCTCGTCCCACCGCGCCTCGGCCTCGAAACGCTTCTTGAGCGCCGCCAGCTTGCGGCCGGCGCCGACCGGCAGCGACCACTCGCCCATCTCGTAGTAGCTCGCCGTGGGCAGGTAGATGCGGCCCTTGGCCGCCTCCGGGTCGGCGACGGCGTGGGACGGGAGGACCATCTCGATCGCGTCCTGCCGCTCGCCCAGCAGGCGGAAGAAATCGTTCAGCCAGCCCTTCTTCCAGACCCAGACCTCGGTCTCCGGCCAGACGCCGAACTTCTCGCCGTCGTCGCCGTAGCACAGCGTCTCCCCGCGGTGCGCGGCGATCATGTCGACCGTCTCGTGCGCCAGGCGGAAGGGAATGGCGTAGCGGAGCTGCTTGGCGATGGGCAGCACGTCGACCACCGCGCCCGCCTTCTCCGTGCGATAGACCCCCGTCACCCATTCGTCCTCGACGCCGGCGTAGCGGAAGTGGGTGTCGTCGAGCAGCACCCAGCCGACGCCCGCGGCGTGGAGGATCCGGGGGAGATCCGGCTCCCAGACGCGCTCCGCCAGCCACAGGCCCCGCGGCGCCCGCCCGAACAGCCGCACGCATTCGTGGCGCATGGTGCGGATCTGGCCGATCGCGTCCCGGTCGGGCAGCACGGACAGCATCGGCTCGAACCACGCCCCGCCGACGATCTCGAGCTGCCCGCGCTCGGCGAGCCCGCGAATGCGTCCGATGAGCTCCGGACGGTGGCCCTCGAACCACTCCAGCAGCGGGCCGGAGGTGTGCAGGCCAATCCTGACGTGCGGATGCCGTTCCAACGCGGCGAGGATCGGCTCGTAGCAGACGTCGGTGGCGGACCGGAACACCTTGTCGAAGTTGCCCGTCGGCTGGTGGTCGTGCAGGACGAAGACGAAACGGGCGCGTGGCTGCTGCATGATCGGACCCCTCAACCCCCGGTCGCCGCCCGCTACAGCTTCGTGTCCCGGCGGATGGCGACGACGCCGCCGTCGCTGACGAGGAAGCGTTGGCGATCCGCCTCGAGGTCGAAGCCGATGCGCAGGCCGGGCGGGATGCGGACGTTCTTGTCGACGATCACCCGGCGGAGCTGCGCGCCGCGGCCGACGTCGACGCCGTCGAGCAGGATCGACTCCTCCACGCGGCCCCAGGAGTTGACGCGGACCAGCGGGGAGAGCACCGAGCGCGAGATGCGGCCGCCGGAAACGATGCAGCCCTCGGCCACGAGGGAGTCGATGGCGGTCCCCACGCGTTCGCCCTGCTCGTCGCCGTGCACGAACTTGGCGGGCGGCAGGTGCCGCCGCCCGGTGCGGATCGGCCAGTGCAGGTTGTAGAAGTCGAACAGCGGTTCCGCGCTCACCAGGTCCATGTGCGCTTCCCAGTAGGCGTCGAGCGTGCCGATATCGCGCCAGTAGCCGCGCCCGTGCGCGGTCGAGCCGGGGACGACGTTGGTCGAGAAGTCGTAGCCGTACATGCGCCGCCGGCCCACCATCGCCGGCAGGACGTTCTTGCCGAAGTCGTGGCTGGACTCCGTCAGCGCCGCGTCCGCGGTGACCTCCTCGACGAGCGTCGCGGTGTTGAAGATGTAGTTGCCCATCGACACCAGGGCGTGGTCGGGACGGCCCGGCATCGGCTCGGGGTTCTCCGGCTTCTCCTGGAAGCCGACGATGCGCCAGTCCTGATCGACCTGGACGACGCCGAAGGCCGAGGCGTCCTTGAGCGGCACGGGGATCAGCGCCACCGTCAGCTCGGCGCCGCGCAGGAAGTGGTAGTCGAGCATCTGGCGGACGTCGAGCTGGTAGACGTGGTCGCCGCCGAAGACGCAGACGAAGTCCGGCTCCTCGTCCGTGACGACGTTCAAGCACTGGAAGACGGCGTCGGCCGAGCCCTTGAACCAGTCCTTGCCCACGCGCTGCTGCGCCGGGATGGTCTCGACGAACTGGTCCATGATCGACGACATGCGCCAGGCGCGGGAGATATGGACCTCCAGCGAGTGGGACTTGTACTGCGTGATGACGTTGATGCGGTTGAGGCCGGAGTTGACGAAGTTGGAGAGCACGATATCGATGATGCGGTAGCGCCCGCCGAACGGCACCGCCGGCTTCGCCCGTTCCTCGGTCAGCGGCGCCAGACGGCGCCCTTCGCCGCCGGCGAGGATCATGACGAGGATGCGCGGCGCGGTCCCGAAATGCTGGCGGATGCGGTCGGGCGCCATGCGTCGGCCTACTTGTCCCGGAAGAACGCGAGCCAGACCAGGACGCCCAGGACCGCGGCCAGCACGACCAGCACGCCGACCAGCAGGCCGGTCCGGCTCTTCTTCCTGGGCGGCGCGGGCTCCGGATCCGGCGGACGCGCCGGCGCCCGCGGCTCGGGTCGCGCCGGCCCGCCCGCCCGCGGCTCCTTCACCGCCCGGAACGGCAGCGGCGTCGGCATCGACTCCCGCCACACCGCCGCGCCGCCCGGTTGCTGCGGCAGCCGCAGCGCGGCGCCGTCGTCCAGCTCGCCGGCCCATCCGCGAGGGTCCTCGAGCGAATCCATGCTCCCGGTGCCGGCGCCCGAGATCTCCTCGACGGACAGCGGCTTCTGCCCGCCCCGGAACGGGCTGTCCCCTTCCTCCAGGGACGTCAGCTTCTGCAGCTCGGTCTCGATCAGCTCGTCGATGATCCCCGCGGACCCGCCCCCCCGCGCCGGGCCCGCCGATTCGTTCATGACCGTCTTGACCATGCCGGCGATGTCGAACGCGGTCACCTTCAGCCCGTGCGAGAAGAGGAACTGGTACAGGTCGTCGCCGAACTCCTGCGCCGACTGGTAGCGCTGCCGCAGATCCTTGGCCAGCGCCCGCAGCACGATGCGCTCCAGGTCCCGCGGCACAGCGGGGTTGATCCGGGACAGCGGCGGGATCTCGGCCACTCGCACCTGCTGCACCGTCTCGTAGTCCGTCTTGCCCTGGAACAGCCGCCGGCCGCTCAGCATCTCGTACAGGAGGATGCCGGCCGCGAAGATGTCCGCCCGGCAGTCGACCGTCTGCCCCTCGACCGCCTCCGGCGAAAGGTAGCTGAACTTCCCCTTCACCACCCCGGGATCGGTGTGCTCGAGCTGGTCGGCGGCCTTGGCCAGCCCGAAGTCCACCAGCTTCACCTCGCCCTGCTTCGAGAGCAGGATGTTCGGCGGCGACACGTCGCGGTGCACGATGCCCAGCGCCCGGCCCGAGCGATCGGTCAGGGTGTGCGCGTACTGCAGGCCCTTGCAGGTTTCGACCATCACGAACACGGCCTGCTCGATCGGGATCAACGTGCGCCGCGACCGCATGAACTCGGTGATGCCCTTCAAGTTCGTGCCGTCGACGAACTCCATGATGACGTAGTAGGAGCCGCCGGCCTTGGCCACGTTGAACACCTGTACGACGTTGGCGTGGCTCATGCGCAGCGACAGCCGCGCCTCGTCCAGGAACATGCGCAGGAACTTCTCGTTCTGCACCAGGTGCGGCAGGACCTTCTTGACCGCCACCGTCTTGCGGAAGCCCTCGATGGACTCCTGCTCCGCGTGGTAGACCTCGGCCATCCCGCCCGCGTCGAGCTTGCGAAGGATCTTGAACCCGGGCGTCTGCGGCATTGCCTCACGACCACGGCGCGGCGGGCGCCACGCGGCCGCTCCCTCGGACACCCCCGGTCCCCCGGAGCCCGTGCACCACGAGCGAAGGGCGCAGGGCGCCCCTTCACCCGTCGATCCGTGCGAGGAGGGGGACTTGAACCCCCATGGAGTTTCCCCCACCAGGCCCTCAACCTGGCGCGTCTGCCAATTCCGCCATCCTCGCGTCCCGCCGGGCGGTTTCCGGTCCCCGGACCCGCCCGCGGCACTCGCACCCGTAGCATCCGCGCGCCGAGGGAGTCAAGGATGAGGAGTGGTTGGTTGTTGGTGGGTCGATCGGGTTGCGTTGTTGGTCCGGAGGTGGGCCTCGGCGGCGCGGCCCTTGACCCGTGCGGCATTCCTCGCGTACACCGCTGGCCGATGAAAGAGACACCGCTCTTCTCCGTGCGACGGGGGTTGGAGGCGATCGTCCGGTACCTCTATCTGGAGCCGATGCTGCCCGGCAAGGACGTGCTCGTCGTCGCCGGCGGCGACCCGGAAGACGCCACGAAGTTCCTCGCCCGCCTCGGCACCCGGTCCGCCGCCCACGCGGTGCCGCCCGAGCGCGCGGCGCTGCCGTCCGACCTGGCCGCCATCCGCGGGCGCGCGGAGCAGCGCCCCGGAGAACGCCGCGGTTTGGCCTTCCGCGAGGGCGCCTTCGACGTCGTGTTCGTGCCCGAGGTCGCCGACCTGCCCGATCCCGGGTTCCTGTTCCAGGAAGTGACGCGGATCCTCGGGCCCGACGGCATCGTCCTGGCCGCCACCCGCAACGCCTCGTGCCTGGGCCCCATCTCCGTCCCGCCCGAGGGGGGGCATGCCGAGGTCTGGACCTACTCGCGGCTGCGCGCCCTCCTGGCCACGTTCTTCCCCGCGGTGCGCATGGTCGGCCAGGCCCCGTTCCTGGGCTACACCTTCGTCGAGTACGATCCGCGCGTCAGCCCGGACGTGCGCCTGGACACGACGCTCCTGGAAGGCCGCGGCGAGGACCCCGAGTTCTTCCTGGGCGTGTGCGCCCGCTCCCGCGCCACCCAGCTCCCCCTCCCCGCGCTGTTCCAGGTCCCGCTGCAGGAATTCACCGTGGCCGAGGCGCCCGACGAGGCGACGACGCCCGTCCCCGGCGAGTCCGCCGCCCTCGCCGCGCTCGCCGCGGAAGAGGATCTCGCCGAAGCGAAGCGCGACACGGAACGCCTGCGGGCCGAGCTGGCCGAGCGCAACGTCAAAATCGCGCGGCTCGAGCAGGAGGTGAAGCGCTCGGAGGCCGAGGCGGCCGAGGCGCGCGAGCGCTCGGCCAAGCTCGCCAAGTCGATGGAGGACGAGCGCAAGGCCGAGCAGCGCAAGGCGTTCGACGCCACGTTCGCGCGCGCCGCCCAGACCGCGGAGCTGGCCGCGCCGCCCCCCGTGCGCCCGGCAGGCCCCCTGGCCGAGGAAGGCGACCTGGTCGTCCGCCGTCTGCGCGACGACCTGGAGGACAAGCGCCGCGAGGCCGAGCAGCTCCGCCATGCCGGGGAGGACGCCAAGGCGAAGCTCGCCGCCGCCGAGAAGCGCGCGGCGGAGCTGGAGCGACGCGCGACCGAGACCGAGAAGCGGGGCGCCGAGCTGGAGAGGCGCACGGCCGAGGCGGAGCGGAAGGCGGCGGAGTCCGGGAAGCGCGCGGAGGGCGCCGAGCGGCGGGCGACGGAGGCCCGCGGCAGCGAGGAGCGGCGGGCCGAGCTGGAGCGTGCCGCGACGACGGCTCGCGACGCCCTGGTCGCCGCGGAGCACGAGCGCGATCGCGCGGCCGCGGCGGCGCGCGCCGCGGAGGTGGAGGCGCACAAGGCCGTGGACGCCGCGGAGAAGCGGCTCGCCGAGCGAGGGCGCAAGCTGGCCGAGGTCGAGAAGCTGGCCGAGGAACGGCGGGGTCTGGTCGACGATCTGCTGCGCGAGCTGCGGCACCGGCCGGAGGACTCCGCGTCGCCGTGCGTGCCCGAGGCGTTGCCGCCCCCCGAGGAGCCCTCGCCGGAGGACGATTCGATCGCGGAGGCGTGGGCGACCGCGGTGGGCGAGGTCGATGGACTGCGCACCGCCGTCGCGCAGCTCGAGGGCGAGCTGACGGGCGCGCGGTGGCGCAACGCGGAGCTGCAGACCGCCGTGACCGAGCTGCTCGGCGAGACCCAGGATGCCGAGGCCGAGGCCGAGCGGCTGCGCGGCGCCCTGGAAATTGCGCAAGTCGCCGCCGAGGAGGCCACGCGCGAGCTGTCGGAGCGGGAGGGCGAGGTGGAGGCGGGAAAGCGGGAGCTGGAGCGCCTGCGCCCGCTGGCCGGGCAAGCCGGCGACGTCGCGCGTCTAGTCGACGAACTGCGGCGGCAGGCGACCGAGCTGGCGGCGCTGCTGCAGGCGCGCGAGGCCGAGCTGGCGGCGCTGCGGGGCGGCGCGAGCTCCCCCGGCGGCGCGGCTGAGGCCCTCGCCGCGCGGCTCGACATGCTGCGTGCCGGTGTTGACGCCGCCCGCGGCCAGCTCGCCGGCCTGGCGCTCGACCCGGCCGCCACGTCGATCGCGGGGGAGTTGGTCGACATCGATCAGGTTCTGGCGCGGGCCATCTCTTCCAGCACGTAGGACGGGGAGGGCGCGGAGGGATTCTCCGGCCTGCGCGCCGAAGCCCGACGGGCGGAGGCGGGACCCGGACGTGGAGAGGTGGAGAGGTCGGCTGGGGAGGTGGGGATGGTGTGGGTGCACGCGCGCTTGCGCGGCGAGGCGCCGCGCAAGCGACTCGGCCCGCCGCGAGGTTCGCGTGGGTCGAGCCGGTTTGCACGATCACCGACGTGGTGCTAGCTTTGGTGGCGTTCGGCAGCGACGGAATTCCGCCCCGCGAGGGGCCGCAGGAGGAGACCATGGAGAAGCGACGACCCGAGGAGTCGGACACGAAGGGCGAAACGGCCGCGACCAAGGACGCACCGAAGCCGAAGCGGCGTTCCGCCCATGTGATCCGCGCCATCGTCGCCGCTGCCGCGGCTGCCGCGGCCCCCGCGGCCTGCGGCGGGGACGACGGCGGCAACCAGGACGTGCCGCAGGATGTCGCGGCCGAGGACGCGACCGGGGAGACGGGGGACGAGGCCACGGGCACGGAGGACGCCGTCACCGACACCGCGGAGGGACCGGAGGGCACCGTCGACTACGGTGTGCCCGACGCCGACGACGGCACGGGCGACGCGGTCGTCGCCTACGGCGTCCCCGACGGCGCCGATGCCGAGGCGGGGACCGAGGGTACGGTGGACTACGGCGTGCCCGACAGCGGCACGGAAGCGACGCCCCCCTACGGCGTGCCCGACTACGGCGTCCCCGACGCCGGCGACGCCACCGCCGAGGTTCCCGCGACCGACTACGGCGTCCCCGAGTACGGCACTCCCTGAGCGACCCGGGCGAGTCCCGCGCCGCCGCGAATTCGATCGGGAGGCTTCGCAGCGGAGGGGTGCGATGACCTGCCTGCCTGCCTGCCTGCCTGCCTGCCTGCCTGCACGCTTCGTGCCGTAGCGGATCCGCGTACGCCCTTTCGTCCGGAAACCGGTGGCCGAAGGGAGGACCTTCGCCGGGAGGTGCGTGATGGCTCCGGTTGTTGATGCGGATCTGCGGGTGGGTGTCGGGGCGATGCTGGGGACAAGCACCGAGATGAAGGCGATCTGGGACCTGCTCGAGCGGTTGGCGGCAGCGGACGTGGACGTGCTGGTGTCGGGCGAAACGGGGACCGGGAAGGACCTGTTCGTACGGACGCTGCACGCTCGTAGCCGGCGGCGGGACGGGCCTCTGGTGGTGGTGGACTGTTCGGCTCGGGCGGGGACGTTGCTGGAGGACGACCTGTTCGGGCACGAGTCCGGGGCATTCACGGGCGCCGTTGCGCGACGGATCGGCTGCTTCGAGGCGGCGGGCGGAGGAACGATCCTGCTCAACGAGATCGGCGAGCTGCCGGTGGAGTTGCAGACCAAGTTGCTGGGCGCGATCGGCGAGCGTCGAGTCCAGCGACTGGGCAACACGAGGGAGATCGCCGTCGACGTCCGCGTGGTTGCGGCGACGAATGCCGATGTCGCCGCCGGGCTGCGCACCGGCCGATTCCGCGAGGATCTGTACTACCGACTCGCAGTCGTGCACGTGAAGATGCCGCCGTTGCGGCGGCGGGGCGACGACGTCCTGCTGCTCGCGCAGCACTTCACCTCTGAGTTCGCGGCGGCGGCGGGACGGGCGAACCTCCGGCTGTCGCCGGGGGCCTATCCCGCGTTGCTCGGCCACGACTGGCCGGGCAACGTGCGCGAGTTGCGCAACTGCATCCACGCGGCGGTTGCCCTCGCGCGGAGCGAGCGGATTGAGGCGGCGGATCTGCGGTTCGGCGGCGAGGCGCGCGGGGCGCCGGGACGTGCGACCTCGGAGGGCGCGTCGCTTGAGGTCGAACGGAGGAACCACGACTTCGTGGCCGCTGTGCTGGCGGCCGGCGGCAACCGCTCGGCAACGGCCCGCAAGGAAGGCATCGACCGGCGAACGGTGCAGCGTCGCCTCAAGCGCCTGGGCCTCGCGGATCTCCCGCGCAAGCCGGACCGGGAGTAGGACTTCCGGGAACAGGACGATTGCCCCGGGGTGCGGCAGGACCGCCGACGCCGCATGCGGCGTCCTGCCGCACGTTGGGCGGACCAGCCACGAGCGGGCGAACTGGTTGATGGCCGGGCAACCCCGGCCACCGATCACGCGTGCAACTGGTGCGGCGCCGCGCCGCAGTAGGACCCGGACGCACATCGTGATTCCGCACGGTTGTGGCCGGCGCGATTCTCGCTACCCGGGTCCGAGTCAGTCGCACGTCCACGGAAGGAGGCACGGTCATGGTGGCAACCGAGTCGCGGTCGAACGGGGCCGATGCCGCGGGAGGGCGCGGCAGCGAGCGGCGCAGTGGTGCTGCCCGGCCGGGGCGTGGGTCTTGCCGACCGTCGGCCAAGGGCTTGGCGGCGAGGTTCGTCGCTGTCGCCTTGGGCTTGGCGCTCGCCCTGCAACCCACGCCGGCGCGTGCGTATTTCGTCTTCTACGACTTCGAGCGGGCACCCTGGGAGCTCGTCATGCTCCCGGTCACCTTCACTTCGGCCGTGTGGAGCGTTCTCGCCGACAACCTGGCGCCGCCGCATCTTCCGGCGGTGCACGAGAGCACCATCTACCGCGCTGCGAATTTGATCTGCTCCGAACCCGAGGAGGTCGGTTCCGGTTCGTGCGGCCTCGACTTCGAGCCGTGGACCGCCTGCAGGCCGTCGTCCGGCACGGAAGGAGGCGGACCGGCAGGCATCGACGAGGAAACCGAATGGGACCGTTCGGAGATCTGCCCGCGCGCCTGCATGCGCTGGTGGGCGGCAGGGATGATGCTCCCGGACGGGGTCGACGAAGCCACATTCCTGTCCGGATGCTCTTCGGGCTGCAACGATCCAGCTGCGCGGCCGTCGTTCTGGATTTGCTTGGATGCGGCGCCCCCTGAAGGAATCGCCGAGTGTTTCGGGGGACCCGTCCCGATCGGCGGAGAAGGCGGTTGCGGTAGCCGGTACACCTGCGCAGTCTGGCCGGACGGCCTCTGCGAGCGCATCGGCGAGAGCGACGTCCAATGGCAGTTCTGGGATCTTCTGGTGGGAGTCCGATTCAATGACATGCGGGAGCTCACCGGACTCGAGGCCGCGAACCTGGGTGACGGGCTGGCGAGTTGGCGTGCCGGCCATCCCGCCTGGGAGAACGCGCTCGACTTCGGCTATCAGTTTCCAGCGCAGCACGGGCTCGGTAGAACCGCAATCTACGAAGCCAACGATCGACTCTATGAGGTCCCGTGGGCCAGGACGGTCGACGCCGACGGCAGCCCGGTCGAAGTCTACCCCGTCGAGGGCCTGCCCGAACGGATCCAGGCCGTCCTTGCGATGACGGGCAGTTTCCTCGTCGATCGTTTCCTGCAGGCGCAGGACGCCGTCGTCGCGCCGGGCGGGCCGTACTCGACCAGGCCTTACCAGCTCCTCGTCCGTAACTTCCGGACGGCGGATGAGGCGCTGCGTGAGAACTGGAAAGCGGGATTGGTTGTCGCGTCGTGGGTTGCGGTCCTCAATAGCCCAGGCGATCTCACCTGCAACGAGGCCCTCCAGGGTGCCGCTCAGGCGGAGGATCTGCCGGGGCACCCCGCCATCGAGGGAGCGCGAACGGCCGTCGCTCTTGCCTTCTTCCCGTGCTTCGGGCCGAACTTCATGACCTGGGTCTATGCCGCCGAGCTGGTCGATCAAGCGGGCGCCGGCAGTGGCGTGAGCACGAGGGTCGATCCACGGCTGTTCTTGATCGGGCAAGGGGCGCACGCCGTCGGCGACTCGTTTGCCCACTCCGTGCGCGCGTACAACAACGTGACGACTGTCGGCGGAGCCGACACGGTTCCGGTCGCCGTCACCCGGGGAGAAGGGAACATGTGGTTCCTGGGCCACAGCCGGCCGTACGACGCCGATGCCTTCTTCTTCGTGCCTTTGGACGTGTGGAAGCCCTACGGATACCGAAGCTGGGACGCCCTTGCGGCCGACTGGGGCCCGCCGTCGTGGGACGATGCCCTGTACTTCGATACGGAGGAGAATCGTCTGGGCGCCACGAACGCCCGGTTTTCGGTAGAGGCGGTGCGCGACTGGATCAAGGTTTTCTACGACAGGCCGGGGACGCCGGCGCGCACCTTCGAGCAACGGTACGCCGCGCTGCGGCAGTTCATCGGTCGCTACCTCTCGTACGACGTCCCGCAAGAGCTGCTCGATCGCGAGCGCGCGTACTTGAAGAAGGGCAACTGCGGGGAGGCGTCGGTGACCTGCGCCGACGCCTTCTACTCCGACGCCCACGGACTGGAGAGCGGCGTGTGCGACCTCACGATGGGTATCTGCCGGCGCGAATGCGCCGGGCCCTCCGACTGCGACTGGCGGCACGGCTTCCGGTGCACGGACGGAGTGGGGTGGACGGCATCCGGGGCCGTCAGCGAGCGGAAGTTCTGCTCGAAGCACTGGGATCCCTGGCAGTGGATCGCGGACGAGTACTTCGTCGGAACCCAGGCGCAGGAAGAGGCAGGCAGCCGGCCGCAGGAGAAGTGGCTGCCGAAGACGTCCCTGGCCCGGGAGTGGTTCGGCCTGGAGTTCAGCGGCGACCGGGGCATGAGCGGGGACCCGGGTTCCTACACGCGCCTGGACGCCGCGCGCGGGGAGTGCGCCTCACAGCGGCCGGAAGACTCGACCGCGGACACGACTCTCGTCGCCATCCTGTTCGAGCACTTCTCGTACATGGGCGCCTTCCACTGCGTGTGGGGAAGGAAGGGCGTCGCGGACGGGTTGGATCGGGCTGCTGCGCCATACCTGGCGCGGATGCCTTCCGTGTACGTCTCTCCGTACCTCCACCTCTGCTTGGACGGGAAGCTTTGCCTGTACGGCGGGCCGAACGGCTCAGGCGAAGGCCGGCTCCTGCAAGAAGTCACGAACCCATGGGAAGTCACTTGGGATTGGATCGACATCGACGGCGATGGGCTCACGGACGATGCCGACAACTGCGTGCTGACGCCGAACAACGATCCGACCGTGGACTACGACTCTTCTTTCCAGCAGAAGGACTTCGACGCGGACGGGTTCGGAGACAAGTGCGATCGAGACTTCGACGGCGACCACGTCCTCGAGGACGGCGACGGCAGCTGGGGCCTGGGCGACGGCTTCTGGGCGCCTTGCGTGGCGACGCCGGACAGCGGCGGCGCTTACAGCGCCGACTTCCTGCCCCTCGGGAGGCGCTGCGACGACAACTGCGTCCGGACGGACAAGCCATCGGCGTACAACCCGGCGGTTGCCGACCTGAACGGCGACGGGGTCGACGACCAGTTCGACCTCGACGGGGACGGGGTCGGCGACTCGTGCGACATCGACATCGACGGCGACGGGACGACGACCGGCGTACTGGAGTACGGTCACCCGGCGGACTACTGGGCGCTCGACGAGCAGGATCGGGAGTCGGTACCGAGGGATCCGACGCGTACGCCCATCGGCGAGTGCGCGGAGTTCCTGTGGACCATGTCCGAGAACAAGGACGACGATGGGAAGTGCGACCTGTACAACTTCGTCCCGGTGCCCAACGACTACTCCGGCTGGCTGCCGGATCCGGCCTACCTGGGGCCGGCAGCGCCGGGCATGGGGTACCTCAAGCCGGTCGACGCGTTCTGCCGCACGGACACCGTCAACGCCCACTACCTCTCGAGCGCCTACCAGCGCCACTACCAGTCGTGCGATCCGACCACGCCGGGGTGCGAGTTGGTCGAGGAGATCCGGTGGTACGACCTGACCGCGTGGCGCCACCCGGGGGAGGGCGGGTACACGTGGACGCAGCCGGACCGACGTCCGGGTCATTCGCCGTCGGACGAGATCGGCTTCGGCTACGAGGGCTGCGTGAGGAATCTCGCGGATGCGTGGCGATACTACTACGCGGACGAGTCGGGGGATCTCATGCCCGCGGATGTCGCGCCGGGAACCTCGGGCCACGCGTTGCGGAGCGACTTCGTGTACTCGGCGGACACCGCCGTGGACTGGCTCGACGACGAGGCCTACTGGATGCCCGCCTACGTGCGCGACTGGCTGTATGCGCACGACTGGGAAGACGGCGAGGAGGTGACGCACGAGCTGCTGGACGCGATGCCGGACGGGTGGGCGATGATCTACGAGGCGCTCGCCTACCGGAAGGACGCCTTCCGGACCAGCATGAACCCGGACGTCTGCCACGTGGACAACTGCATCCGCTTCACGCGCCTGCACGGTCCGGAGGCCACCGCTGCGGAACAGCAGCGCGAGGACATTGATCCGCTGAGCTACTTCGTGATGGGCGGCGACCAACTCCCGCCGTACGAGCTGGGCAGTAGAACAACCGGTCTGTGCTGGACGGAGAACAAGCACACCGATTTCCCCCTGGACGACGAGCTGAACTCGCTGAGCACGCAGCTCTACTGCGACATCTGCGACGGCCTCGAAGCGGGTGTCGACCCGCTGCCAGGGCAGTGCGTGGAGGACGCGGTGGGGTCGCCGTACGCCGACGGGTACCTGCAATGGTACAAGAACGAGCGGCAGGGTGACGCGGACCATGACGGGATCGGGGACATGTGCTCCGCGGCGATCAGCATGACGCTCGAACAGGACCACGACGTGCAACGGCGATGGGACGGGATCTGGGACTCGAACGATCAGTGGGTGGCCTACATCACCGAATCCACCGGCGTCAACGTCGTCGACTGGCGGCGCGGCCGTCCGTACGACCACGCGACCGACCTCCCGATCCGATGGGCGCACGACTGGAGCGCGGCGCCGGCGGCCGTGTCGGACCTTGCGGAACTCTGCGAGCACAGCGAGCACGGTTGCGGTTCCGCGGACGAATGCGCCGGGGTGAAGAAGCTCATCATCTCTCCCCAGCAGGTCCTGGAGATGCAGGTCGCCGGCATGAGCCTGGGCGGGATCCCGACGACGATCGGGCCATGTGCGTGCGCCGAGCCGGACCAGGATTCGTGCTACGCCGATGGAACTGTTCGTTGCTGGCGACCGGTCGACCAGGACTGGTACACCGACCGAAGCAGCTACGTGGAAACGTCACGCCGCAGCGAGTCTCTGGCGGGCACGAGCCGCTCGCGCTACGCCGGCTTCCGTCGCTTCGCCAACCGCGGCGGCGACACCTGGGTCAGGCAGACCATCACCGAGCCGTGTCAGCCGCGGCACGAGTACCGCGACGGGTGGGTGAGCACGCCGGACGGACCGGTGCCGCGTATCGTCGTCGTGGGGTGGGACCTCAACCCGATGTCGATCGGCGACGGCTGCGACGAGCTCAAGATGACGTTCAACGACGGGGAGGTGCGCCGCCTGGACTGGAGTTACCGGGGTCAGGTCGAGCCCAACCCGACCTTCGCTTCGCCGCTCGGGGATCAGTTCTGGATGCAGGGCTTCACGACCGCGATGCGGGTCGGCGTCGAGAAGCGGGAGGAGGGTTCCGGTCCCGCCGCGAGGATCTACTGGGACCATCAGTTCCACACGCCGGTGTATCCGCGCGCGGATCATGACGGGGACCCGTTCGACGGAACGAGCGGGGATCGCGACCGCCCGGCGAGCGAGGACTGGTTCGAGAGCGACGGCACCCTGGCCGGTTTGGTCGTGTACGAGCCGCTCTGCCGTGCGATCGGGACGGAGGACGTCCCGACCGCCGGGCCGGATGAGCCTTGGCCCGGGGGATGTGGGGGAAAGAAGAAGATCAGCGCCGGCGTGGCCGTCACGAACAGCGGCGACTCGCCGAATGTGCGGATGGAGGCGGCACGCGTCGCGACCGGGTCGGGCGAGGCCATCCAGGAAACCGCAACCTACAAGTTGGGCGCAGCGAACTTCCCGCAACGTGACTTCGCCATCGGCACGATCGAGCTGGACGGCGCCCTTGCCGCGACGTACTTCGGGTATTCGGGCGGCGCCGCGACCGTCACCGTCAAGATCGTGGTCGGCGGCGTCGACGAGGCCGGACAGCCGCTGGGCGGCGTGTGGATCTCGCGGTCGTGGGATCCGACGCTGCGGTTCGATCCTGTGGTCGGGAAGCCGCCGGCCATTACGGAGGATGAGCTGCCCGGGAGCCTGGGGCTCGATCCGACCAAGCCGCCGCCGGCGTCAGGACCGGCGATCGCGAAACCGCACCTCGTGGTGGATCTGCCGCGACACCGCCTGCTGATCTTGGGCGGCCAGACAGCCGGTGGAGGGTACCTGGGCCGGATTCTCGCATTCGACTTGGCGGGGAAGACGTGGTCGACGGCCGGCGGCGCCATCGGGAAGGGTAGCGGCAGCCTGCCGCGCGAGGCGTCGCTGGGCCAGTTGGCGGTCGATCCTGCGAACTCCCGCGCCTTCCTGGTCGCAACGGCGGGCGGCGGAGTGCGGGTCTTCGAGGTGGACTACGACCAGACGGTACCCGCGGTCCGCGAGCTCGTCGGCACCGGCACCGCGCCGGCACCGCGGTTCGGAGCAGCGGTGGCGTACAGCGCCAGGATCGGGAGGATCGTCCTGTTCGGTGGCGCCGCGGGGGTCCAGAAGGGGCCGGAGTCCGTCATCGCCACGGCCAGCAGTTCCGAATCAACGGTCGTCGGCGGAACCCCGTACGGCATCATGGGCGACTTGTGGGCTTTCGACCCGGCCGCTGCGGTATGGACGCTGATTCGCGCGCATGCCGGTCGCGGGATCGCACGCACCGGAGCAGCGATGGTGGCCGACGAGGCAGGCTTTGCGAACGTACTGGGAGGCAAGGACGAGGACGGCCCGATCCCCATGGATCGCGCGATTCGCACAAGCCTCCTGCCGAACGGCGGGCAGACCTGGCAGACGACGAACAGCGTCCAGCCTCGCACGCTGCAAGTCGACGGGGCGCCGTTCCACGGGGTCTGGCGGCCCGCCGATCCCCCGTTCCTCGCGCTGCTCGGCCGCGATCTGCAGGTGGAGCTGGCCAAGGCGGCCCAGGTCGTGTTGGATGCCGATCCGAACCTGCTGGAACTGGCCGCGACGTCATCGACCTCGCGGCCCAACAGCTCCGGCGCGACGGCGCCGCAGACGTCGCGGGTGACGCTGGGGCTGGTGGCCGGCGAGCAGTACCAGCTTGTCGTCCGGGGACGTCCCGGCGTCGCTCCTGCCGGCGGGGTTCCGTACACGCTCCGCGCGGTTTCCGCCACGCCACGTGGCGAGCACAACAACCTCCGCGTCGGGGACATGACGCGGTTCGACGCCGCGGGAGACAAGATCTACGTCGCGAACTGGAACAGCCTGGACATCTACCAGTGGTCCAACGGCATCCTGACGAAGGCTGCAGAGTTGTCCATGCAGGCTGCCGTGGACGTCGAGGTGGTCGGCAACATCGCGTACGTGGCCGATTTCGAACAAGGACTCGTTACGATCGACGTGACGACTCCAAACGCCCCGCAGATCCTGGACACCGAGTGGGTGTTGGGCAGTCCCGATTCCGTGGCCGTGCGCGACAAGGTCGTGTTCCTGGGGACGGGGATCTTCGGGGTTTCCGTGGTCGACGCGGCTGACCCGACCAACGTCGCATGGGTCGACCAGCTCGTCCCCGGCGACGAGGTGCCGAACGCGCCGCAGGCCAGCGCGCCGTCGAGGAGCAGCGGGCCGGACGTGTCGGCGGTGACGGACGTGTCCGTGGCGGGCAACGCCCTGTTGATCGCCGACACCGATCGGACGGTCTGGATCTACGCCGTAGGCGACGACGGAGTGGCCAGGCGGATGGGGTCGCACACGGCCGGGCTGGCGATCGAGGACACCGCGGTTCACGGCAGCACCCTGTACATCACCGACGGCCACTCCGCCCTCGAGGTCGTGGACATTACCCGGCCCGCCGTCCCGACCGCGATCACGGTGACGCACGGGCCGGAGTGGGAGGTTTCGGGCCGGTACGGCGCGGATATGATGGTCCAGCGCACGGTCGGCGGCGGGATCACGGTGGTGGGAGTGGAGGAGATCCTGCGCCACGGCGACGGCGAGGACGACGGCGAGGACGACGACGACGGTGAGGGCGACCACCATGGCGAGTGCGAGGGTCACTCCTGTTGCGAGCACGACGAGGGTTGCCCTGGCGGCCATGGCGACGACGGCCACTGCGGAGGAGGCGAGTCCGGCGGCCACGGAGGGGAGGAACCCGGTGACGGGCAGGGAGATGACGGCGACGCCGGCAACGGCCACGGTGACGGCCGCGGGGGAGACGAGGGCGACCACGGGCATGGCGCCGGAGGAGGGGAAGGAGCCGGTGGCGGTTCTCCTCCCGGCCACGAGCCGCACGGGGGCGGCGGCGGGAGAAGCGGCAGATGACGGCCGGCGGACGGATCCGGGCCGGCCAGATGCCAGGCGGGACGCTTGCGGAGGACGCGAGGATGGGTGGAGTTGAAAGGCGCACGAAGGCGCGGCTCGTCGCCGCCCTGGCGGCCGCGATCCTCGTCGCGGCGGGAGTGTGGATCGTCGTGGGGCTTCTCGCCGGCGAGTCGGACGCCGGACGCGACGGCGTGGCCTCGAACGCGGAGAACTCCGGCGCGTCGGCCGCAGCTCCGTCGGGCCCGGAGCGCCTGCGGGAGGGAGCGAGGCAGAATCTCGATCCGGTATCGGGACGCGCGGCGGCGGTGGAGGCGTTGGCGAGGGTGGAGGCGGAACTAGCGGAGGCGGAGGACGAGGCTGAGGGGGCGAGGCTTCGGCGGAAACGCGACATGATCCGTCAGGCGATCGATCGCCTGGAGGACCCGGGACGTTGATGAGCATGGCCCGAACTGGTTCTCCGGATCCGTCGATCGTCGTCCGTGTCGCGTTGCCGCCCCAGGGACCGCATGCTAGCTTCCGTGCGGAGGGCTTGGTGAAGCCACGAATTGGCGGCTTTCCCCGCGGAGCGATGGTTCAGATGGTGTATTGCCTCGGTCTCCTCCTCGTCGGGGCGGGATGGTCCTGCTCGTGCAACGGAGGTTCGGGCGACGCTTCCTCCGAGGATGTGGCCCCGCGGGATGAAGGTCGGGGAGATGATGTCGCGACGGAGGATGCGACGTCTTGTGAAGATGCGACCGATTTGGAGACAGACGAGGATCGCGGCCCCGAGGGCGATGACGAATTCGCGACCGATGTGGAGGTCGACGGCCGGGATGCGGACGGCTTCGACACGGATGCAGAGGCCAGAGACGGTTCGGACTCCGACGGCGACGACGGAGATGGCGATGGCGGGATGGCTCTACCGGCTGGATGCTGGATCGCCGCACCGACGACGGACGTCGCATTTGGCTGGGCCGGGCGGAATTCCATCGACAACGGGTGGTTCATTTGGCGCTGGGTCGATTCCGATCATCTGCCCAGCGACGGTGTGTTGGTCGCGAGAGATCTCGCCGCCAAGTCCGACCGGGAGGTCCTTCGCAGGACGTACCCCGCCCAGGTGGAACTGCCCTCGATCCACCGGGATTCGGCTTACTTCTTCTCCCAGACCCCCGGCGCTACGCCCGGTCCCGCCGAGATCTTCCGGGTCAGCGTTGTAGGGGGGTCCGAGGTCCAAGTGACCACGAACACGGACAGCGACTCGTTCCCGGCAGCGGGCGAGACATTCGTCGTGTACCGATCGAGTCATCCCGATCCCGAGGGTGGTACGGTCTACGAGTATCGCTACTACGATTTCACGGACGGCTCCGAGCACGTGATTGCGCCGGAACCCGTCGTCTCGGAGATCGCGTTCGACGGCCATAGGTGGGTCGCCTACACCGGGACCGAGAACCACGGTGTCTACAAGTTCGACCTGCTCGATCCGGGCGCGGGGCCGAGGCAAGTCGGGCCGGACGACATCCTCACGGAGGGGCTGGCCTTCGATCGCGATACCGGCGTGCTGATCATCACCACGTACCGTGCGTCGCGGAGCGACGATTACGGTCTGGAGGCGTGGGACATGGCGACGGGGACCATGACCGACGTGCTTGACGACGCATGGAGCGAGGTGCTGCCGGACGTCGATGGCCACGTCGTCGTGTACCAGGACTCCGAAGCCGCTGGTGAGAGCTACTGGACCCGCCAGCGCTCCGACCTGCGGATCGTGGACCGCGACACGGGCGCGGTCCGGGTTGTCATGCCGCTGGACACCTACTACGGGGTCGGCATCTGGGAGCGCTGGATCGCACTCAACAACTACGGCATCTGGGGCGACTCGCTCATCACCTGCGACCTCGTCGAAGGCGGGTTCATGAGCGAGGACCTGCACGTCGTCCCGGAATAGGGACGGAACGCCGGAAGCAACGAGACACGATGGCCGGCAAGCGACGCGGCGGAGCGAGGGCGAACGGGATCGCGAGCTGCGCGGCGATTGCGGTCCTCGTCGTTGCGCTGCCCGCTCAGGCGAGGGCGCAGGAACCTGGGAGTCCGCCATACCCGGAGGCCGTCGCCTCCGAGCCGTCGGTCGACGAGGCGATGCTCGCGATCCCGACGACGATCCGTATCGAATCGCCGCAGGAGGGGCTGCCGCTCCGGCTCTGGGCGGTCGCGCCACCGGGACCGTACCCGGAACTCGTCTGGAGTGACAACGTCCGCTCGCTCTGCTCGACCCCCTGCACGTTGGTGCTGCCCCAGGGAACGTACCTGCTGGACATCGACCATGACTACGACTTCGACGTCGTCGCGCAGGACGACCCGCTGCTGTTGCACGTTACGCCGACGAACCAGACGCTGTGGGGGGCCGGGGTCTGGATGCTGATCGCCGGCAGCATCCAGTTCGGGGCGGCGTTGCTCGCCGACCTCATGCTGGCGCTGTTCGACTCGATGGCCTGGGAGATGAGCGACCCCGGCGCCGAAGATGATCCCTCCCTCGGCGACCGGCTGGTGGGCGGGAGCGGAGGCGTCGGCGCGGTGTTCTTCGGTATCTCGATGGTCGGACTGGGCGTAGCCCTCACGGGCGCGGGCCTGATGATCGGCGCCCTGGGCTCCGTGGACGAGCTGCCCGACGACCACTGGCCGGAATGGTACGGGGAGGTGTTCTACCACCAGGTGGGCACGCCCTTCTTCCCGCCCACGACCAGTCAGAAGTAGCCGCTGCGCCGCGCGCGACCACGCCCTGGACGACGAACGCGGCGTGTTTGTCTCCCTCGCGTCGCGCCCGACCGAAATGCCGCGGCCGGCAATTTGGTCTTGACCGAAATGCCGCGGGCGCTACAATGGTCGCGTGATCCGCAAGCGGCCGCTGTACGTGGGTCTTATCGAGCGTCTGGCCTTCGGGCACGGCAAGATGGCCTTCCTGGCCGGGCCACGGCAGGTCGGCAAGACCACCATCGCCAGGCAGATCCTCGCCGGCTCGCCGGACGACGGCCTGTACCTCACCTGGGAGGACCCGGCGTTCCGCAGGACCTGGATGAAGGACCCGGCTTCCCTCGTGCCCCGGCGTGTCGGAGGCAAGCCCATCCTCGTGCTGGACGAGCTGCACAAGGCGCCGCGGTGGAAGAACCGGCTGAAGGGCCTGTGGGATCTTCGGGGCGAGGGCGCCAGGATCGTGGTCACCGGCAGCGCGCGGCTCGACGTCTTCCGGCGGGGAGGGGACAGCCTCGTCGGCCGCTACTTCCTGTTCCGCGCCCATCCCTTCTCGTTGGGCGAGCTTGACGGGGCGACCGTGACGCCCGCGGATCTCCCGGCCGCGGTCGCCCGGGCCGTCCCGGGGAGTCCCGGCGAGCTGGCGGTGCTGCTGGAGCATGGGGGGTTTCCCGAGCCGTTCCTCAAGCGCGACGCCACCTTCACGGCGCTCTGGCGCCGGACACGCACGGAGAGACTCGTCCGCGAGGACCTGCGCGATCTCAGCCGCGTCTCCGAGATTTCGCTGGTCGAGGCGGCGGTGTCGCTTCTTCCGGAACGCGTGGGCTCGCTGTTCTCGATGAAGTCGCTCGCCGAGGATCTCGAGGTCAGCCCGTCCACGATCAAGCGCTGGATGGAGTGGCTGTCCCGCGTCTACCTGGTCCACCCGGTCCTGCCCTTCGAGCGCAACGTGGCCCGCTCGCTGAAGAAACAGCCGAAGGTGTATCTGTGGGACTGGTCCGAGGTCCCGGAGCCCGCGGCGCGCTTCGAGAACCTCGTGGCCGGCCACCTGCTGAAGGCGGTCCACACCTGGACCGACTCCGGTCTGGGCACGTTCGACCTGCGCTTCGTGCGGGACAAGGAGAAGCGCGAGGTCGACTTCCTGCTGCTGCGCGATCGGCGGCCCTGGATGCTCGTGGAGTGCAAGACGTCGGACACCGTGCCGTCGCCGCATCTGCTCCGCTTCGCGGACGTGCTGGGGGTCGAGCTGGTCCTGCAGGTGGTCGCCGCCGGCGGGATCCACGAGTGGTTCGCGGTGGGGAAGGGACGGCGGGGACACGTCGTCAGCGCCGACTCGTTCCTGCGCCTGCTCCCGTGACCGCGGACTGCGGACCGTCCCGTGCGGTCCATGGCCGGGGGCGGCGGCCGGCGCAGCCGGCGCCGCGCGCCGTCGCCTACCCGCTCACCGCCCGCGGCACGCGCCGGCGCAGGAACCCCCGCACCATCTCGATCATCATCCCGACCGCGGCGGGGTTGAGGTCGCGCCAGGGCAGGACCAGGTCGGCCCAGCGCTTGCTCCGCTCCACGAACTCGTGGTGCATCGGCCGCACCGTCTGCAGGTACTGCTCCACGACCGACTCCATCGTCCGCTTGCGCTCGACCATGTCCCGCCGCAGCCGCCGGATGAAGCGGATGTCGTCGTCGGTGTCGACGTACAGCTTCACGTCCATGAGCCGGCGCAGCTCCTCGACGGCCAGCACGAGGATGCCCTCGACGATGATCACGCGCTTGGCACGCATCGGGAGCGTTTTGCGGCGCCGGGAGTGCGTCGCGAAGTCGTAGGTCGGCACGCGGATCGGCCGCCCGTCCCGCAGCTCGGCGATGTGCGCCGCCATCAGCTCGACGTCCACCGCGTCGGGATGGTCGAAGTTCTGCGCGGCCCGTTCCGCGAACGTGAGGTGCGCCAGGTTCTTGTAGTAATTGTCCTGGACCAGCATCGCGACGCGACGGCGGCCCAGCTCCTTGGCGATCATCTCGGCCACGGTGGTCTTGCCCGACCCGGTTCCCCCCGCGATGCCGATGACGAGCGCCTTGGTCACTCAGTCCTCCGCCACCACGATGATCTTGTCGCCCGGCGAGAAGACCACCGCCGGCGACTTCTCGGGGTTGGTCACGACGCCGTAGGCCTTCGAGGCGTCGGAGGAATGGGCGATGAGGCGGTAGCCCAGGGCGATCTCGTTGCGCCGGCGCGCCGACTCGGTGACCGTGTAGAAGTTCACCGGCCGGCCCAGCTCGACGTAGTTCTCCGCCGGCTTGATGTAGACCTCGGAACCCTCCGGATCGAAGAGGTCCATGAACACCGCGGTCAGCTCCTTGTTCTCCGAGATCTGGGACAGCATCAGGCTCACCAGCCGGTTGCTGACGATGAAGTCGTCGGCCTTGGTCACCTCGGCCAGCTCGCGATTGCGGATGTCCAGCATCTCGCTGACGATGCGCAGGTGCTTCCCGAGTTTCTCGGAGATGTCGCGCAGGTGCAGCAGCGTGACCAGCGTGCGCGCGTCGGCCTCCTGCACGTCGATCCCCTCGTAGGAGAGGATGATGATCTGGTCGAAGCCGGCGACGTTGAGCGAGTCGAGCACCTTGCGCACGGTCGTGTCCTGCTCGACCACCTGGCCCTTCATGTTCTTGATCCCGCTGCACCGGGCCTGCAGGTCCTCGCGGACCTCGGTGCCGGCGGCGACGATGGTGACCGCGGAGCCAGCGGCGACGTAGCGATCCAGCTCGTTGACGATCGTCGGGCCGCGCCGGTTCCAGCCCAGGATCAACGTCCGCTCGGGCTTCGCCGGCTGCTTGGGCACCTCGCGGATCGCCGCGAGGTCGATGCCGAGCTGCTGGACGTACTGGTTCCAGTCGGTGATCCTCCCGGAGATGCGCACCGTGTCGTCGTCTTCAGAGACGGCGATCACCTTGTCGCCGGGGCCGATCCTGGTGTCCATCGGCGGGTTGAGCAGGACGCGGCCGTCCGCGGTCCTCAGGCCGATGATCGTCGAGTCCTCGTAGGCGAACAGGGCCGCCATGAAGGGCCAGCCGACCAGCAACGGCTCCTCCTGGAAGTAGATCTCGTCGCCGCCGAAGTCGAGCAGCTCGGTGTGGACGACCGAGAGGCCGGACTGGCGGCAGGTCTGTACGACGATGCGCGCGATGAGGTCGCCGGTCACGACCAGCTCGACCTCGTCCTTGCCCACCATCTTCGCCACCTCCAGGTTCTTCTCGTCCTGGATCTCGGCGACGATGTGGTACGGCTCCTTGCGCCGGTTGGGGTTGTTGGTGATGGCCAGGATGGCCTTGATCACCTGCGAGTCGGGGTTGGCTTCTTCCGGCGCCAGGACGACGATCGAGCGGGCGGCATGGGGGTTGACGATCTCGAGGTCGGCCAGGTCGATCGGGTTGCCGGTGCGGCAGACGACCTTCGTGTTCTTCGTGTCCGGCACCCGGCTGCGTACCTCGTCCTCCATCTCGACCTTGTCCTTGTCGGCCAGGATGACGATACGCGGCTTCGTCCGGTTCGCGTTGGCCTCGACCAGCTCGGAGATGATCGAGAAGATCTTGGGCGACCAGCCGAGGATCAGCGTGTGATCCCGCTCGATCACCTTGCTCCGCCCCTTGCGCAGCTCGTCGACCTTGGCCTCGATGCCGCTGGTCAAGACGCCGATGAGGGTGCTGACGATGAAGACTCCGCCGAGGGTGACGGCGAGGATGGAGAAGAGGAAAGCCCAGCCGCCGGAGTCGCCGCCCATCGTGCCGGCGTCGAGCGTGCGCATGAGGGAGAACCAGACGATGTCGAAGAATCCGGCCTTGGCGTTGCCGTCACCCGACGGCGAGATGCCCTCGGGCGCCAGGCCGAAGATCGCGATCACGGCGCCCGCGACGACGACGAGCAGCAGCGAGCCGACGGCCAGCCAGCCGATCAGGGCGATCGTGCCGCGGGACATCGAGTTGTCGAACATGTAGCGGAGGCGTTCCTTCAGGCTTGCGCTCTTCATGGGCCCCTCCTTGCGCACCGGGGGACTCGCGGTCGCGGGCGGGATTCTCGCCCCCAGCGCCCGCGTGCATACAACGGATCGGTCGGAAAGCGAAGGGGGGGCGGGTTTCCAGCCGGGCTCCCGGGTCGCCGGGGCCGAGGCGAGCGGATCAGAGTCCGGTGACGGTCAGCGTGAACGGGCCCAGCGAGGCGGTGCCGTAGCCGTCCATGACGACGTAGTACGTGGTCCCGGCGAGGGCGGTGAAGGTGATGGTGGACTGGACGCCGCAGGAATCGTCGGCGCAGGCGACGGTCGAGCCCGACCCGCAGGTGCCGGCCCAGGCGTAGAGCACCGTGTCGTACGCGGCTCCGCCGCACGTGGAGAACGTCACCGTCACGGTGGTGGTGGGAGTGAAGCGGTAAACCATTTCCGGGCCCGGCGCGGTGACGCAGACGCCGCCGTAGTCGGCGGCCATGGTGGAGGTGTCGCCGGAGATGGTGGTCGTGCCGGGGGCGATGACGATGGCGTCGGCGCACGTGTCGCCACGGGTGCAGTCCTCGTTCGTCGACCCGTCGCAGTCGTCGTCGCAGGAATTGCCGCACACCTCGGCGGCCGCGCAGCACGCGGCCGGGAAGGTGCAGGCCGCGCCGCAGGTCTGGCTGACCGAAACGCCGCAGGAGTTCGTGCAGGAGCGGGTCGAGCCCAGGGCGCAGGCGAAGGTCTCGTCCGTCGCCGTGTCGCAGTCGTCGTCCGCCGCGTTGCACGCCTCGAGCGGAGGCTGGCAGGAACCCCACGTGCAGGTCGCACTGCACGTGCGGCTGCCGCCGGTGGCGCAGCCCGAGTCGCACGCTTCGGTCGCGCCGCGCGTGCACGCGAAGCCGTTGTCGATGACGGTATCGCAATCGTCGTCGGTGCCGTTGCAGAGCTCGCGCGGCGGAGTGCAGACGCCCCAGGCGCAGTCGTCCCCGCAGGCGCGGTTGCCCGCGCTGCCGCAGGCCGTCGTGCAGGTCTCGGTCGCCCGGCGCGTGCACTCGAACCCGCTATCGGTGACCGTGTCGCAGTCGTCGTCGAGTCCGTTGCACTCCTCGGCCGCCGGCAGGCACTCGCCCCAGGCGCAATCGGCATCGCAGGTGCGGGCGCCGATGCTGCTGCACGTCGTCAGGCACGGGGCCGTGTCGCCGGCACAGCAGGTGAAGCCGTTGTCGCACCGCGTGTCGCAGTCGTCGTCCTCCCCGTTGCACGCCTCGGCGGGCAGCGGACAGGCGTCCGGCGCCGGCACCGCGCACTCGGCCGAGCACGTGCCGCTGCCGGCCGAGCCGCAGGCGGTGGTGCAGGCGACGGGCTCCCCGGCGAGGCACGCGAAGTCCTCGTCGGTCTCCGCGTCGCAGTCGTCGTCGACGGCGTTGCACGCTTCCGCCCCGGCGACCTCGCACGCATACTCGCAGCCGGGGAGCGCGTCGAGGTCCACATACCCGTCGAGACACTCGAGGCCGCACGCGCCGGTTTCGCACGCGGGGTCGGCGTTGGCGGCTGCGGGGCAGACGGTGTCGCACGTCCCGCAGTGCTCGGGGTCGGTCTGCGCGTCGACGCACGAGCGGCCGCAATTGAGCCGTCCGCCGGAGCAACCGGGGGCACACGTCCCGCGGTCGCAAACGTCGAGCGCTCCGCAGGCCGTGTCGCACGTCCCGCAGTGCTCGGGGTCCGCGAGGAGGTCCCGGCAGCCGGTGCCGCACCACGTCTGGCCCGCGGGACACTCCGGCACCTCCGCCGCGCCGTCGTCGGCCGCATCCTCCGCAGGCACGTCGCCGCCGCCGTCGTCGGGCACGTCCCGGACGTCGAAGTCGGTGTCGTCATCCGTGGCCGGGCACCCGGCCAGCGCCGCTGCGGCCGCGACCGCGGCCAGGAAACCCCACCACCGTCGTTGGCTCCGCATCTTCACTCCCTCCGTCGCGCACTCGTCGCCCGCGCGTCACGACATTTTGACCCGAAAGGGGGGGATCTGTCGCGTACTTTCGGGGGCTGGGGGCCGGCAGAACCCGGAGGGCGGCGGCGCTCATGCCTGGGGTCGAAGGGCGGAGCGGATCGTCTCCAGCAGTTTTTCGGGGTGGATCGGCTTGGGGAGGAAGACCGTGGCGCCGGCCGCCAGGCCCTGCTCGCGGTCGGCGGGGGCCGCCTTGGCCGTGAGCATCACGATCGGGACGTCGCGGAATGCCGGCATGGCACGCAGCGCCTTGCAGACCTCGAACCCGGAAAGGCCGGGCATGACCAGGTCCAGGAGCACCAGGTCGAAGGTCGCCCGGCCCGCGACCTCCAGGCCCGCCTTCCCGCCGGGCGCGGTGGTCACGGCGAAGCCTTCCGTCGCCAGCAGCTCCTCGATCGACAGGAGCACCAGCTCGTCGTCATCGATGGCGAGTATGCGGTGGGTCATGTCCCGTCCTCCTGGCCGCCGGGCGCGGCCTCCGGCTCGCGAGCCGGGATCACGATGCGGAAGGTCGCGCCCTGCCCCGGCGTGCTGTCGCACTCGATCCGGCCCTTGTGCTGCTCGACGATGCCGTAGGCGATGGCCAGGCCGAGGCCCGTGCCCTTGCCGACGCCCTTGGTGGTGAAGAACGGCTCGAAGATCTGCTCGCGGATCGCCTCGGGAATCCCGGGACCGGTGTCGCCGATGGAGACCGCGGCCGCGGGGCGGTCGCCGAGCACGGTGCGGAAGGCGCGGATGGTCAGCACCTTCTCGCGGTCCTGGCTCTCCATGGCGTCGCGCGCGTTGGCGATGATGTCCAGGAAGACCTGCTCCAGGTAGCTCGGATCGCCCAGGATGCCGGGCAGGTCGTCCCCGACCTCGCGCCGGATCTCGATCTGGTGGTTCAGGAGCTGCTGCCCGGTGATGAGCAGGGCGTTGTCCAGCGGCTGGAGCACGGAGATGGGGCGCGGCTCCAGCCCGCTCTGCCGCGAGAATTCGCGCAGGTGGTTGACGATGCGACCGATGCGGTCGTTGCACTTCTGGAGCACCTGGAGCCGCCGTTGCGAGGCGAGGTCGTCGGCCCGGACGTCCCGGTTCATGACGTGCAGCAGGGCCGTCGACGCCATCAGCGGGTTGTTGACCTCGTGCGCGACCCCCGCCACCAGGTCGCCCAGGGCACGCAGTTTCATGGTCTGCACCAGGTGGGCCTGCGTGCGTTGCAGGTCCGCCTGCAGCCGCTTCTCGGCCGTGATGTCGGAGAAGATGCCCAGCGTCCCGCGTTCGCGGCCCTCGCCGTCGCGCAGGATGGAGGCCGAGGTGCGGATCGGGATCTCGCGCTCGCGGCCGACCAGGCTCATCTCCAGGTTGGCGACGTTCCCGGCCGCGCGGAGCATGCGCATGATCTTGCGCGCCTGGTCCTTGCCGTCCAGGTAGTAGTGCCAGATCTCGCGGCCCAGCAACTCCTCGCGGTGGAAGCCCAACAGTCGCTCCAGGGCCTGGTTGACGAAGGTGATCTTCCCCTCGTCGTCGGTGGTGACGATTCCGCTCACCGTGCTCTCCACCAGGCTGCGGTACGTCTCGCGCGACTCGCGCAGCTCGGCGGTACGCTCGTCGACCAGCTTCCCCAGGTTCCGGGTGTTGAAGGCGATCTCGTCGGCCATCAGGTTGAACGCGCGGGCCAGCGCCCCGAACTCGTCGCCCGATTGCGGCAGGACGCGGTGCGCCAGGTCGCCGTCGGCCATGCCGGCGGCGGCGGCCGCGAGCTGGCGCAGGGGACGCGTGATCAGGCGCCCGAGCAGGACCGTGAGCACGACGACGAGCACGACCGAGGCGCCCGCGATCGGCAGCACGCGCAGCTCGAAATCCCCCACCGCGCGGTAGATCTCCTCCTCGTAGCTGCCGACCGCGAGGATCCATCCCCACGGCGCGAACCAGCGGTATTTCAGGATCTTCATCCGCGGCTCGACGTCACCCCGCTCCACGTTCTGCCACGGGTAGCGGATCGTGCCGGCCCGACCCGGCGGCAGGTGCGGCGCGCGCTCCACGATCTCGCGGATGAAGGCCCGCCCGTCCGAGTCGCGGCTGTCGAGGATGTCGCGGCCCTCCTGTGTGGGGTGGACCAGGAGCACGCCGCGCGGGTCCATGGCGTAGGCGTAGCCGGTGCGACCCACCTGGAAGCTGCCGAGCACCTCGCGCAGGTACGCCAGGTCTTCGGGCGTCGGCGTCCCTTCGTCGTGGCCGGCCGCCACGGACCGCTGGCGCTGCATGTCGCACAGGCGCCAGAGGTGGTCGGCCAGGTTGGTCAGCTCCACCTCGGCCGATTCCCGGAGGTCCCGGCGGAACGACCAGGCGGCGACGAACTGCGCCACGAGCAGCGGCAGCAGCACCGCCATGAAGGTGACGGCGAGCTTCGTGCGGACCCGCAGATCGCGGAAACGGATCAAGGCCGTTGCGCCCCCAGCCGCGGGAACGTGTGCGCGTGATGCCACGCCACCACCCGCCGCGCCTCCTCCAGCGCCTTCTCCTTCGCCTCGCCCCTCGTCGGCATCGGACGATCCTCCAGACCGTCCATCTCGGCACCGAACATCATCCCGCCCACCAGCCCCGCATACTCGTCCTGCGGCGTCCGCTCCGCCATCGCCGCCCAGGCCAGGGTCCAGCAGCGAGCCGTGCGGAACACGTCGTAGCCCCCGCCGCCCACCGCCACCAGCCGGGGCGCCAGCCGGCACAGGTCCCCCACCACCGCCTCGTACCCGTTCGTCGTCAGCCGCAGGTGCGTCAAGGGATCCGACAGGTGCGTGTCCGCCCCCAGCTCCGCCACCACGACGTCCGGAGCGAACGCCTCCAGCAGCGGCGGCACGAGCCCGCGGAACGCCTCGACGTAGACCTCGTCGTCCGTCTTCTCCAGGAGCGGCACGTTGACGTTGAACCCCTCCCCCTTCCCTTCGCCGACCTCGGTTTCCGCTCCGCCGAACGGGTACAGCGTCGCCCCCGACTCGTGCAGCGAGATCTTCAGCACGCGATCGTCCCGGTAGAACGCGTCCTGCACGCCGTTGCCGTGGTGGGCATCGATGTCGACGTACGCGACGCGCTTCCCCCGCCGCAGCAGCTCCTCGATCGCCACGCCCACGTCGCTGGCGTAGCAGAACCCCTCCGCGTGGTCCCGGAACGCGTGATGGAACCCGCCCACGGGATTGAACGCACGGCGGGCCGTGCCGTCGAGCACCACCTCGGCGCAACGCAGCGTCGCGCCGGCCGCCAGGAGGCAGAACTCCCAGATGCCGGGCAGCGGCGGGCAGTCATCGGTGCCGATGCCGCGGGCCAGCATCCCCAGATCGAACTGCCCCTCGCTCACGCGCCGCAGCGCGTCCAGGTACTCCGCCTCGTGGAACAGCGCCAGCAGCTCCGGACCCGCCGGCGGCGGCTCGAGCTGGACGACGCCTTCGCCCCCCAGCAGCCCGTAGCGGCCGCACAGCTCCAGCATGTTGCGGGCACGCATGGGCTTGAACGGGTGCTGGTCGCCGTAGTCGAACCGCGCCAGCTCGTCGGCGTACACCAGCGCCGCCTTGTGGACGAACTCGGGCTGGGTGCTGTCGGCCAAGCTCGCTTCCTCCGCCTGGTCGCGTCCACCCCGCGGACCGCGGGAATGAAACCACAGATGACCGCGGATGACCAATACCCCCCTACGGCTGGCCGTCGAGCTGCACGCCGGCGAGGACCCCCCCCACCACGGCCTCCAACTCCGGCCAGCGCTCGGCCGCGACGGTCACGGTGACGCTGACGGACATCATCGGGCGCGCGAAATTCAGCGAGGCGAACCGCAGCAGGCGGCTTCCGCCCATCGTCCCCTGGTAGTCGACCCGGACGGCCGGAACGCCCGCGAGGTCAAGCCGCTCGGGGCCGCGGACGATCTCGGCGTCCACCCGGTCCAGATCCGCCAGCGCCCGCTCGACCAGGACCCCGACGTCCCGTTCCTCCAGGTTGGGCGCCGCGACCACGACGGCGTTGTCGGCAAAGACCTCCGCGTCGGCCCGCAGCAGCACGGGAGTGCCGCGGATCTCTCGCACCGACCAGCCCGGGGGAATCGGCAGCGACACGCCGCAGCGGGGGATCCGCCAGCGGTCGCCTTCGACGCTCGACGCGCGGTCCTGCTCGCGCTCCCATGCGGCCTCCGCCGCGGCCGTCGTTTCCGCGTCGTCCGGCTGCGGCTGGGCGACGGCCGGTGCGGTCGCCAGCGCATCCAGCAGCCGCCGCTGGACGGCGGGATCCTCGGCCAGCGCGAAGTCCACGACCCGCCCCTCGCGGCGGTGGTCCCCCGCGCCGCCGAGGAACGCACCGGCGAAGTCCAGCGCATCGGCCTCGCGGTCCCACACCGTGCGCCACACCAACGCCTCGCCGCCGTCGCCGGTGCGCCAGACGCGCCAGCGATCGCCGTCCCAGCCCATGGCCTGCCGCCCGAGGTCCCGGCGCGCGTGGCCGCGCACCGACAGGAACGACCGGATCATCGTCTCGCCGACGGTGTCCTCGAACCGCAGCTCGGCCGGAGCCAGGTCCTGCGGCCAATCGGGGAGGACCACGGCGGTCGCTTCGTCGCGCCCCAGCTTCCCCGCGTGCATGAGCTGCTCGGTGGATGGGGGGGGAGCGTCGAGCGCCCCGCGGACCGCCGCCCAGCCGCCGTCCTCGAAACGGGCGTGCATGAACCGCAGGCCTTCCTGGTACGTCGCCGCCCCACCCTCGCCGCCGAGGATGCGGCCCACGCCGTAGTCCAGGGCGGCAGGGTCCAGCTCGCGCAGCGTGTGTCCGCCCCGCGCCAGGAGCAGCGCGATCGCTCCCGCCTCGGCCTCGCCTTCCATCAGGCAGCGGCCGACGGTGACGCGGTCGAGGCTGGACTTGTTGCCGTCGAGGAACGCGATCAGCCCGCCCTGCTGGTCCCGCCAGGCGTGGACCAGCTCGTGCGCGACGAGCGCCTCGAGGTCGGCGATGCGGCCGAGCGTCGTGTCGAGGAAGACCAGGGCGTCGCGGTCGGCCTGGTAGTACGCCGCGACCGCGCCGGCCAACGACTCGACCGTCGCGCGGCGCAGCTCCGCGGCGTCGGCGCCGACGTCGTCCGTGAACAGCCGGAGGAGCGCGTGCAGCCCCTCGAAGTGCCCCGGCCGGAAGAGCATGTCCTGCTGCCGATCGATGTCCTCCCGGGTCTCCTCCGGCCCGCGCACCTCCAGCGTCAACCGCGTCCGATCGATCGCGAGGCCGAACGCCGCCAGCTCGGCGATGAGCTTGTCTACGACCGCCTCGTACGGCGCGACCTTCGGGTCCGGCGGCACGGGCCGCCCCGCATCGCCGGCCGGGATCATCGGCGGAGCCGGAAGCGGGGCACCGGCGCTCGCACCGCCCTCCTCTCCCGCACGCGACCGCGAACAGGCCGGCGCCGCAAGCAGCGCCCACGCGAGACACGTTGCGAACAGCCATCGGGATGTCGTGCGACCGCTGCTCATTGTCGTACCTCCACCGGCCGAGCCCGCCGCTTGCGAGCAGCATCGCATCTTGCCCGCCTTCCTGTCTCCCTCATCGGTGTCCATCGGTGTCCATCGGTGGTTCCTTCTGCCGCCGACGGTGGTTGCGCGCACCGTCCGCGTGGGCGAGGATTCGCTCGTGAAGGACTTCCAGGGCAAGGTCGTGGTGGTCACGGGCGCGGCGAGCGGCATCGGTCGCGCGACGGCCGGCGCGTTTGCGGGGCGCGGCGCGGCGCTGGCGCTGGCCGACATCGAACGCGAAGGGTTGGCGGCCGCGGAAGAGGAGCTGCGCGCCACGGGCGGGCGGGTGCTCGCGCGCGTGGTCGACGTCTCTCGTACCGAGGAGGTGGAGCGTTTCGCCAACGAGGTGTGGGGCCTCTTCGGCCGCGTCGACATCCTGGTGAACAACGCCGGCATCGCACTCAACGGGTTTCTCGAGGACATGGAGCTGGCCGACTGGCGCCGGATCCTGGACGTCAACGTCTGGGGCGTCATTCACGGCTGCCACTATTTCTACCCACGCATGACGCGGCAGGCCGGCGGCGGCCACGTCGTCAACGTCGCCTCGATGGCGGCGCTGGGGCCCTTGCCCGCTTCGACCGCCTACTGCGCCACCAAGAGCGCGGTGCTCGGCCTGTCCGAGGCGTTGCGCATCGAGGCGGCGCGGCACGGCGTCGGTGTCTCGACCATCTGCCCCGGAATGGTCGCGACCGGCATCGGCCGCTCGCTCAAGATGGTCTCCGGCACGCCCGGGCGGACCACCGAGGAGACGCGGCGCGCCATCGAATCGATCATGCGCCGGCACGGCGCGCGGCCCGAGCGAGTCGCGGAGGCCATCGTCGGCGCCGTGGAGTCCGGCGCGCGCGTGGTCACCGTCGGCGCGGAAGCGTTTTTCGTCGATGTCCTGCGCCGCCTCAATCGTTCGGTCTACGACACCGTGATGTCGCGCGCCCTGCGCGCGATGCTCGACGGAGGACGGACGCCTTGACGGACGGAACGGAGCCGGCGCGCCCCAGTCTCGCCGACGACTACCTGGGGCGGCTCGCCGTGCAGCGCCGCCGGCGGCGGATCGGCATCGCCGTCATCCTGGCCGTGACCGTCGCCCTCACCGTCGCCGCCGTCGTCGTCCTGCACACCGCGAGCGGCGGGCGGACGGAGGGCCAGGACGCGGGTGGGGCCGATTCCCCCGGTCCGTATGTCTTCGCGCACCCGGACGACCCGGCGGCGCTGGTGAAGATCGACCACGGCAGGGTGCACGGCGAGCTGTTTCCGGGGTGGATCGTGGCCTGTGCGCACGCGCGAAGCTACGAGGCATGGCAGGAGGCCAAGCAGTCCTTCGCCGGCCTGCGCGAGGCGGTCGCGCCGGACGCCAACCTCGCGGCGATCCTCGACGAGCTGCAGACCCTGGTCGACGAGAACGCGTGGTCGCACGCCTCGCGCATCCTCGTGCTCTACGAGGCGTGGAGCGACTACCTGGCGCGCAACGGCGTTGGCTACGAGGTGCGGGCGGTGGTGCACGAGGGGGGCAGCGCGCCGCCGTGGGTCGGCGCGCGGTTCTACGCCGTGGTCGCGCCGCTGCTCGTGCGGGTCGGGGAGCGCGCGGTGGAGGTGCGGATCGTCCGGCGGGTCGACGAGCTGAACATCCGCGAGCTGTACCTGGGCTCGGCCAGCGAGAAGGGGAAGGGCGTGCGGGTCGTCGTCGATCGCGTCTCGGACTTCGCGTTGCGCGAGCTGTGGCCGCTCCTGGCGCCGGTGCCGGCGGATGGGGAGGACCCGCTGACGCCGATCGAGCGGAGCTTCGCGCCGCGCATCGCCGCGGAGATCGATGCCGCGCTCCCGGCGGACGCCGTGGCCCTTCTGCGGGGCACGGCGGGCGCGCGCGCCTGCCTGGCGCGGGTCGTACGCCAGGTCGAGGAGCGGGCGGAGTGCGGCAACCGCTACGGCTTCAACTTCATCCCGTGGAACGGCTTTTTCGCCGACACGCTGGCGGGCGCGGCGCGACGCGCGGAGCGCACGGGAGACGACGCATGCCCCGAGCTGACGCGGGAGGAAGCGGCCGACATGACGGGCTGCTCGGCCGAGCTGGCGGCGGTGGCCGGCTTGCGCCCGGCCCTGGAGCGGCTGGTCGCGTGGGCCGCGCGTCATATCGTGATCCACGAGGCCCGGCACGGGGCCGATCAACTGGCCGGCGAGGCCGGTCGGCCGCTGGAGTGCGGGGGCGACACGGGTCTGTCGGGCGACTCGTGCCAGGAGCTGTCGGCGTACCTCGCGGCGTTCGCCGATCCCGCCACCGGGTTCTCGGCCGTCTTCCAAGCGTGCTCGTACCGCGACGACACGTTCGGGGGCGCCGCCGCGCGTGCGCTGGATGCCGCGTTCGCGCGCCTTGTTCCCGCCGGCTGCGAGTCTCCGCCCCCGGGCGATCTCCGGGCTTCCGCGGCCCGTCTGCAGCAGGAATGGCTCGGCCGCGCCGAGCCCGTCGTCCTCCCCGCCGACTTCCCCGCGACGCTCCCCGTCCCGCGATAGCAGAGCAAGGGAAACCACCGATGGACACCGATGGACACCGACAGGGGAAGGGACCGGACCGGGTTCTTGACCCGAGCGGCGGGCGTGTCCCAGGATGCGCGGCGTCGGACAGGAAGGACGGTGCGGGCATGCGTCACGCGTGGCGTGGTCGGTCGATGGGCATCGGGATCGGGCTTGCGGGAGCGCTGGTGCTCGGCGGGGGCACGTGCGACGAGGGCGACACGACGCCCCCGGCGATCGTTTCGACCGTACCTGCGGACGCGGCCGCGGTCTCGCTGACGACGACGATCTCGGCGACGTTCAGCGAGGCGATGGACGCGGCGACGATCAACTCGGGCACCTTCCGGCTGCGCGCCGGGACGATCGATGTCGCCGGCGCGGTGACGCTGGACGCGGCGACGAATACGGCCGTGTTCGCACCGGCCGATCTGCTCTACGGCGGCGTCGAGTACACGGCGACGGTGACGGCAGGGGTCGCGGACACGGCGGGCAACCACCTCGCCGCGGACTACCCGTGGAGCTTCACGACGGCGATCGTCTGGGAGCACGTCGGGGATCAGGTGAGCCCTCCCGGCGCGGAGTCCGAGGATCCGACGATGCTCCTTCCGGCGGGGACTCCGGCTGTCGGGTACCGGCACGGCAGCTTCGCCACGCACCTCGTGCTCTGGGATGGCACGGCCTGGGGCGCGCCCCAGCCCGACCCCTCGGGCGGCGAGACGAACGGCTCGATCTACGGCACGCCGTCCTTCTGCGCGCAGGGCACGACGGTCCAGCTTGCCTACTCGCACGCGGGAGACGCGACGGCGAGCGACGACACCTTCTACGACCGCGTTTTCGCGTATTCCTGGACCGGGACGACGGGCTGGGAGGCACGCAACGGCGGGGACGAGCTGAGCGTCGTGTGGGACCCGACGTTGGGCGGCGCGAACGCGTGGGAGCCGGCCATCGCCTGCCCGGACGCGGGCGACCCGTTCGTGGCGTGGGTCGAGGGCGACGTCGCGCCCGATCCCGATCGCGAGGATGCCGCGTGGGTTTCGGAGGTCGGAACGGCCTCGGCGGTTCGCTCGGAGGCCCTGAGCCGGAACGACGACGCGGGCGGCTACACGACGGCCGTTCGCACCGTCGGACTGACGGTCGACGACGCCGGGAACGCCTACGTGGCGCAGTGGGAGAGCGACGACGCCGACCAGGACCGCACCGACCTCTACGTCACCCGCTGGGACGGGACGGATTTCACGCCGCTGGGCGGCGCCGTGACCGACGACTATGACTACAACAACCTGTGCGTGCCGTCGCTCGAGATCGTCGGCACGGAAGTCTGGATCGCGTACTCGCGCGCAAACCCGGACGACTACACCAAGGAGATCTTCGTCGCGCGCTGGACCGGCTCGGCGTGGGAGACCGTCGGCGGCGGGCCGGTCACGGCGATGACGCCGACGGAGCATTTCGACGCGGCGAACCCCGACCTGGCACTCGTCGACGGCGAGCCTTGGGTGGCGTGGGAGGAAACGGACCAGGACTCCGGCACGTACATCTTCGTGGCGCGCTGGGACGCGGTCGCGGGCGAATGGGTGCTCGAGGGCGAGCGGCTGAATGTCGATCCCGCACGCACCGCGCACGACCCGAGTCTCGCCTGGTCCGAGTCGGACGACGTCGTCTACGTCGCCTTCGAGGAGTTCACGGACGGCTGGCCGCACATCTTCGTCAAGCGCCGCCTGCTGCTGCCCGGAGGGTAGGGCGCCGAAAGAACGGTACGATGGACTACGACATTCGGAACGACGTGATCTTCGGCGCACTGGAAGTCATCGATGCCGGGCGGCTGGCGGACGGGTGCACGGCGCCATGGTGGAACCGGACGCTGTGCCGCGTGAACGACAGCACCGTGCGGCTCGGCGTGTTCCAGGGCGAGTTCCATTGGCACAAGCACGACAAGGAGGACGAGCTCTTTTTCGTCATCGACGGAAAGCTGCTCGTCGATATCGAAGGGCGCACGTTCGAGCTGGCGCCGCGGCAGGCGGTGCTGGTGCCCAAGGGTGTCCTGCACCGCACCCGCGCTCTCGTGCGGACGGTCGCGCTCATGATCGAAGCCGCGACGGTCGTCCCGACCGGCGATCCGACGTGACCGCTCTCGCGGGAGCGACGCCGCCCCGCTCCCTCCGTCTTCCGCGATCGGATCCGGCACGCGGTGCAGCCTCGTGCCGGATCGTGCCCGGCCAACCGACGCGCTGCGCCGCCACGCGCGCCGGCAACACGCCGTAATTACATGGTTCACCGCGACGTTTCCCGCGTCGCCCCTCCCGGCACGGCGATTGCTGCTGGGTTGGCCGGGTGACATGCAGCGCCCGCGGCGGGCCGGGAGGGAAGCGATGGAAACGAGTCGGTTGCGCATTCGGACGGTCCGCCGGTACCGCAGGGCCCGCTATCCGTCGCGAAGTCCAGCCGCCAAGACCAGGCAGTCGGTCGGAAGGACGGCGCTGCGCGCCGCGGCGGTGCCCGCGGCCGCGCTCGCCCTCGGCGCCGGCGGGTGCGTCGCGGCGGCGGCCGATCCCGAGCCCGACGGCGGCGAGGATACTTCGACCCGTGTCGAGGATTCGCGCGCGGAGATGGACGGTGGGCACGACGACGCGGGCGGAGGGTGGGATGACACGTGGTTCAGCGATGGGGTCGCCGCAGACGTCTCGCATCTGCTGCGGCTGACCGAGAGCGAGGGGCGCGCCGTCATCCGCCGGGCGGTGGAAGAAGCGACTCGCGACGACACTGATCCGTGCGCGGCGCCGACGCTCGCGGAACGGCTGAACGAGGACCAGACGATCGAGGTCGCGGGGTCGGACGGGGTGGTCGTCGGAACGGCCGAGATGGACTTCCTGGCGCCGCAGGACCTGATCCGGGAGGGCGAGGCGTGCCCCCAGAGGCTTCGGCAGGCCGTGGGCTTCGAATTCCTGACCTTCGAGGAAGACGACAACGAGGATGTGTCGGGCCGGGCCGAGGGGTTCACGGCCGCGGAACTCGCCGCGCTCGCCGATCTCCGCTCGAGCGGCAAGGCGGCGATGGAAGTGCTCGATGCGGAGCTGTTCACCTACTGGACGTACTCGTACGGCGACCCGTCGTCGTCGCGCGCCGTGGCCGAAGAGAACCTGCGGCAGGCAGTGCTGGACCTGATTGCCGAGCTGCGCCGAGACGGGATGCTCTAAGGTCCGGGAGAAGATGTCGCCCGTTACGGCCCGAAACCGCGCTCGAAGACGAAATCGACGCGGCGGTTCTCGGCACGACCCTGGTCCGTCGCCAGGTCGCCCTCGGGCTCGAACGCGCCGCGGGCGTCGATGATGAAGCGCTCGCGCTGCACCCCGCGCTGCGCCATGTAGTTCACGATCGCCTGCGCCCGCTCGCCCGAGATCTCCATGGCCCGCCCCAGCCGCTCCAGCCCGTCGCTGTGGGCGACCAGGCGCACGACCTCCGACGGCCGCAGCCGCAGCCGTTCGGCCACCGCGTCGAGCAGCGACTGGGCGATCGGCGGCACGTCGCTCTTGTCCTCGTCGAAGAAGATGCGGACCGGGTTCTCGTCGGTGCCCTGCACCAGCTCCGTCTGCTCCGCATCCTCGGGCGGCGGCGCCCCCGCGTCCTCCACGGCCACGACCTCGGGCGCCGCGCCCGCGTCGACGGGCGGCAGCGGCGTTCCGGCGTCCTCCGCGGCGACGCCGGCGTCCGCGCTGGGTCGCGGCTCCACCGGCCCGGGTGGCCGCGAGCAGCTGCATCCGATTGCCGTACCGAGCGCCACGAGGACGACGATTCGCAAGATGCTCTCCCTGTTCCTATCGGTGTCCATCGGTGTCCATCGGTGGTTCCGCCCCGCCCGCTACGGCGTCGTCGCCCGCAGGTCGCATTTGCCGGCGTTGCACCACGCCTCGACGTCGTACGCGCAGACACACGGCGGGCCGCCGGCGCACCGCGTGTCCCGCCCGGTCAGGCACTCCGCGATCGGCGTGACCGAGCCGTAGGTGGTCAGGCACCAGGTCGAGTCGACCTGCGCTCGCGAGTACGCACGCGGGCAGAAGCAGCACTGCGTCGCACAGTAGGCCAGCGTACAGTCCCCGTCGCCGCTGCAGGTGTTGTCCGAGGGGCTCGGATCGCAGACCGGGTACTCCGGGCAGCCGAGGCCCGGCAGGACGGCGAGAAGCAGCGAAAGGGCGACCACGCGACGCATCGTCCGGTACCATAACCCGTCCCCGGCCGTTCGGAAAGGGCGGGCGGGGGAAAGCGAGCGGGCGAAGGAAGGCGAGCGGGCGAGCGGTCGGGAGGGAGCGAGCGGACGCGAGAAAGCGAGCGGGCGAGCGGCCGGGAGGAAGCGAGCGGACGCGAGAAAGCGAGCGGTCGAGCGGTCGGGAGAAAGCGAGCGGACGCGGGTGAACGCGGGCTGCGGGCCGTGGTACCGTCCACGGCGCGAAGGGAGGACCGGCATGAAGTCGACCACCGAGTACCTGACGATGAAGGTGCCGGCGCGGATGGACATCGTGAACATCACGGACCAGGTCGAGCGCGTGGTCGCCGCGAGCGGCGTGCGCGAGGGCCTCTGTCTGGTCAACGCGATGCACATCACCGCCAGCGTGTTCATCAACGATGACGAGGGCGGGTTGCACCAGGACTACAAGGACTGGCTGGAACAGCTCGCGCCACACGCTCCGGCGTCGAAGTACCGCCACAACCGCACGGGCGAGGACAACGGCGACGCGCACCTCAAGCGCCAGATCATGGGCCGCGAGGTCGTCGTCGCGATCACCAACGGGCGGCTCGACTTCGGCCCGTGGGAGCGGATCTTCTACGGCGAGTTCGACGGCCGGCGATCCAAGCGCGTCCTGGTCAAGGTGATCGGCGAGTAGGCTTCCGCGTCTTCGTCCCTTCGCCGGGAGGCGCGGCGCCGGCGCCCGCCGCGGCACGACTCGCCGGACCGGCGTGCAGGCCCGCGAGGAACTCGCACATCCGCGAGATCGCCTCCTCGAGCTGCGGCAGCCCGGCCGCGTACGCGCAGCGCACGAAGCCCTCGCCCGCCGCGCCGAAGGCGCCGCCGGGCACCACCGCCACGCGCTGCTCCTCGAGCAGCCGCAGGGCGAAGGTGCGCGACGGGAGCCCGGTCGAGCGGATGTCGGGGAACGCGTAGAACGCGCCGTCCGGGCGGTGGCAGCCCAGGCCCAGGTCGCACAGGCTGCGCACCAGGTAATTGCGCCGCAGGCGGAACTGCTCGCGCATCGAGAGCCGCGCCTGCCGTCCGTGGCGCAGCGCCTCCAGCGCCGCCTCCTGCGCGAGCGCCGGTGCGCAGAGCATGGCGTACTGGTGGATCTTGTTCATGGCGTCGATCAGCGGCGCGGGACCGCACGCGTAGCCGATGCGGAACCCGGTCATGGCGAACGGCTTGGAGAACCCGCGCAGCAGGATCGTCCGCTCGCGCATCCCCGGGAACGACACGAACGAGCGCGCCGGCTCGTCGTAGGTCAGCTCGGCGTAGATCTCGTCGGCGATGACCGTCAGGTCGTGTCGCTCCGCCGACCGCGCCAGCTCCCGGCCGACGTCTTCCCCGAGCGTGCTCCCCGTCGGGTTGGCCGGGAAGTTGAGCAGCAGCGCACGCGTGTGCGGCGTGATCGCCCGTTTGACGCCGCCCGGATCGAACGCGAAGCCGTCGTCGGCCGTGGTCGGCACGGCCACGGGAACGCCGTGCAGGAGCAGGATCGACGGCCCGTAGGAGACGTAGCACGGGTCCTGGTGCAGCACCTCGTCGCCCGGCTCGACCACAGCGCGCAGCGCGAGATCCAGGCCTTCCGACACCCCGACGGTCACGATCACCTCGCGCTCGGGGTCGTAGCGCACCCCCGTCTCGGTCTCGACGTGGTCGGCGATCGCCGCGCGCAGGGGGAGCAGGCCCAGGCTTGGGGTGTAACCGGTGCGACCCTTCTCCAGCGCCCAGATCGCGGCCTCGCGGACGTGCCACGGCGTGTCGAAATCCGGCTCGCCGATGGCCAGCGAGATGAGCCGCCGCCCGCGCGCGTCGGGCCCGCTGCCGGCCAGGCGGACGAGGTCGAAGAACTCGCGGATGCCCGACGCGGGCAGCGCGGCAACGTGGGCGGCCACTCGTCCCGGGCGGGGGCCCGAAGAAGAAACCACCGATGGACACCGATGAACACCGATGGGGGCCGGGTCGGGTCCGGCGGCGGACAGACGCCTCTGCGTCTCTGCGTCTCTGCGCGAGATTCCCTTCCCCGTGCTCGCTGCCCCGCGCACGGTCACGGAGTCACGGGGAGCCGCTCGGTTGCCCCGCGCTGGTGGACGAGCAGGCCGTGCTGCTTGTAGGGGCGCAGGATGAAGTGCGTCGACGTCGACGTCACGCCCTCCAGCGGCGCCAGACGCTCGGCGACGAAGAACGCGACCTCGCGCAGCGTCCGCCCGTCGACGAAGAGCAGCAGGTCGTAGCGCCCGCTCATGAGGTATACGGCGTGCACCTCGTCGAACTCGGCGATGCGCCGCGCGACGCGGTCGAAGCCGCCCTCGCGCTCCGGCGTCATCTTCACCTCGATCACCGCCTTGACCCGCTCGTCGCCGAGCTTCTGGTCGTCCACGATGGCGCGGTATCCCAGGATCGCGCCGTCTTGCTCGAGCCGCCGCATGCGGTCGCGCACGTCGGCCGCCGAGGTGTCGAGCGCCTTGGCGAGCTGTTCGGGGTGCGTCAGCCCGTCCTGCTGCAGGAGCGCCAACAGGGGATCCGGCCCCGCCGCCGTGGCCGCCGTCGGGGTCTCGGTCCTTGCTTCCGTCCTCTTCTTCGCCATGCCCGCCTCCCTCGCGGCCCCTCGCGGCCCGCGACCGGAGTTTGTAGCACAGCGCACGCGCCCCGCGAAAAACCGATCCCCTCTCCCAACCGCTCGCTCGACCGTTCGCCTTCCCCCGACCGCTCGTCCGCTCGCCTTCCCGCGACGGCTCGCCCTTCCCCCCTCCGGCGGCGGGGGCGGGCAGCCGTCGGTCATGCACCCGGGATCGTCCGGGCAGCACGGCGGCCGGCAGGTCTGGCAGGGGTAGGCGCCGCAGGTCGAGCAGCAGACCAGCCCGTCGCGGCAGGTGGAATACTCCGCGCCGCCCGTGCAGTCCTGGCCGGGCTGGCGCAGGACGCACGAGTCGTCGTAGACGCACCCGAGGGTCGTGTCGAAGTTGCGGAGTCCGCCGCAGTCGCAGCCGGGCATGATGCACGGTTCGACGAGGTTCGGGACGCCGCAGGAGTAGTCGCCGCACGAGCAGAAGGGGTCGCCGGCGGAGCAGTCGTGCCAGGTGCCGCCGGTGGCCGTGCAGACCGCCTCGCGGTCGGTCGCGGGGCAGGCCGGGTCGGGGACGCAGCCGCGGCCTTCCTCGAAGTTGGCGTGCGGACCGCAGTCGCAGGAGTCGAGGCACGCGCCGCAGGCCCCGGGGGAGCCGCAGGTGAACCCGCAAATGCACTCGGACATCGGGTGCCATGTGCCGCCGGTCGCACCGCACAGGAACGCCGGGTCGCAGGTTTCGGCAAGCCGGGCGCAGCCGGAGCCGGGGACGAAGGTGCTGCCGAAGCCGCAGTCGCAGGAATCGATCGGCGTGAAGCAGGCGATCGGATTCGGCACTCCGCAGGAGAAGCCGCAGAAGCCGGCGGAGGCGGGGAACCACTGTCCGCCGTCGGCGAGGCAGAGCGCCCCGTCGCAGCCGGCGTGCACGGCGACGCACTCGTCCAGGGAAGCCCACGCAGCGCCGCAATCCGCCCCCGCGCACTCGCACCCCGCCGTGGTGAAGCACTCGCGTCCGTCCCAGAACGGACCGAAGACGATGGCGCAGCCTCCGCCGTCGCAGACCCGCCCCGCCGCCTCCTGCGGCCCGCAGACCTCGCCGTAGCAGGACCGCCGCGCCTCGACGCACGAGGCGATGTCGTCGTACACCGCGTCGCAGTCGGCTCCGGCGCAATTGCACCCCGAGCCCAGCGGCAGGCAGTGCGCGCCGTCCCACACCACGCCCGGCAGGATCATCTCGCACGAGCCCTCGGCGTGCGCGTCCATCGGCGCACACTCGGGCCCGCCGTCGTCCGCGCCGTCGCCGTCCGCATCCGGGCCGGCATCATCCGGCGGGACGTCCGTCGCCTCCCCGCCGATCTCGTCGGCCGCGTCGAGCCCGTCGGCAGCGTCCGCGCCATCGACGGCCTCAGCCGCCGTGTCGTCCGCGCCGTCCGGCGCGGCGTCGCCGGCGAGATCCACGCCCCCCGAGCAGGCGCCGAGGAGGATGAGCAGGGTCGTGAACGGCAGCTTGGAAACGATCGTGGGACGCATCGTGCACCTCCGGCGGGCCGATCATGCAACGTCCGTTCCGGGGTTGGAAGGAGGGAGGGGGGGAGTGGGAGTTGTTGGTTGTAGGTGGGTCGTTGGGGTCGAGTTATTGGTTTCGGGCCCCTGGTCCGGGGGCGTTCCGGAGGGCACGAAGCGGCACGGAGCGCGACGGCGGGGTCGTTCCGCGCTCGACCGGGGTCCACACGGGCGCTACCATGAGCCGCGTGTTCCGGAAGCGTCGTGACGCGTGGCGGCCATGCCGATGGTTTCGGCGGCGGGTGGGTCCCAGTCTCGCGGGACTGCCGCTCCTCGCGATGTGCGCGCTGGCCCCCCGGCCCGGCACAGCCGACGAGGGCGACGGCACGGCGCTGCTGACCGTCAACAGCGACGAGCAGGGCTTGCGGATCTGGGTGCTCGAGGGGCCGCGCGCATGGCCTCGATCGCCGGTTTCCCCTGCAACGCCGAGCTTCCTGTGCGCCACGCCCTGCGAAATCGAGGTGCCGTCGGGTGAATGGCGGCTGCGTGCAGGGGAGTCGCACGAGTTCCGTGCGAACATCGGGCTGGGTCCCCAGCAGTGGGTCGTCTTGGACGATCGCCTGTGGATGAAGACGTTGGCGGTGTTCTTCGACATCCTCGGCGGCGGCATGTTCGGCGGCGGCCCGATGCTCATCGGACTCGGCGCCGCATTCGAAGCCGAGCCCTTCGTGACAGCAGGAGCCGCAATCACGGCGGTTGGCGGGGCGCTCCTGTTGAGCAGCATCCCGCTGTGGGTGCTGTGGCCGGGGAGCGCCGAACGTGTTGACCCCGACGGCGGACTTGCCGTGGACGGAATCGCCCCATGGTTCGCTCTGCCATCCGACTCCGGCCCGATGGCGCCCGCCGCCGGGCGGGCACTTCGCGCTCATTGGGTTGGTTGGTAGCCGTGCTGCGGCGGGGCGGCGAGGAAGCCCCGCCGTCCGCCGCCGCCCCGTCGACTTGCTCCCGCGCCGGGAATGGGCATGATGCCGCTCGTCATGCCATCCGGCCTCCGCCTCGCATGCTTCGCGCTCGTCGCCCTGGCGCTCGGTTGCGGACGGAGTTCGGCCGAGCGCGGGCGAGGAACCGGCGGCCCGGCCGTATCCGCGGCGGCCCGGACCACCGGCACGCAAGGCACCGCGACCGCAGGACCGGCCGACCGGAGCGAAGCGGACGGCGGAACCGCGTACGACTCGGAGAACGCCGGCACCGACCGCGAACCCCGCCCGCGAGCTGAGACCCGCTCTTCGGAAGGGGAAGACGACTCCGGATCCGAGAACCGAGAACTGAGAACTGAGAACTTGTCCCCCGCGCGCACCCCCGAGGCCTTCGTCGTCTGCACGGAACCGCCCGCGGACATGATCTGCATCCCCGGCGGCCCGTTCGTGCGCGGCAGCGACGACGGGAATGCGGACGAACGGCCGCGCGGGGAGGTCACGGTCTCGACGTTCCACATCGATCGGCACGAGGTCACCAACGCCGACTTCCGGCGGTGCATGGCGGCCGGGGTGTGCGAGCTGGCGCACCACTACGCCGGGTTCAACAACGACGACCAGCCCGTGGTCGCCATCGACTGGATCAACGCCGCCGCCTACTGCGCGTGGGTCAGCAAGCGGCTCCCCACGGAGGCAGAGTGGGAGAAAGCCGCGCGCGGGACGGACGGCCGGACCTACCCGTGGGGTGAGGACCCGCCCACCTGCGAGCGCGCCCACTACGCCGACTGCGATCCGCGCGCGTCGAAACCCGTCGGCTCGTTCACCCCCGGCCCGTGGGGTATTTCCGACATGGCGGGCAACGCCTACGAGTTCGTCCAGGACTGGTACTCGCCGTGCTACCGCGGCTGCCCGGACGAATGCGGCGACGACTGCTTCGGCACGGACCCGAAGGGCCCGTGCGGCGGGGCGGAGCGGTGCCCGGGCCGCGATCGCCGCCTGCTGCGCGGCGGGTCCTGGTTCTGGGAATCGGATCAGGTCCGGACGTCGAGCCGCCGAGGGATGCGCCCCGATTCCCGCGGCCACCGTCTCGGCTTCCGCTGCGCCGTGGATGCCCCCCCGCCCGGCCCGGTCGGCGCGCCGCAACCGCCGGACGACGGCATCGCCCCGCTCACGCCGGCCGAACGCGAGGCGTTCGAAGGCGTGGAGGCGGAGGCACTCCGCGCCCGTCCCGTCGACGCCCGGCACTGGACGAATTCGAACGAGTCGGACCACGCCCTGTGGTTCCCGACCGTCGCCGGCGTCGGCGGCGGGTACCTCGGTGTCGGCTCGGACCAGAACTTCTCCCTCTTCGCCGCCGCACGCTCGTCCTTCGTCTGGCTCATGGACTACGACACGGTCGTGCTCCAGGCCAACCGCATCTACCGCGCGCTGATCCTGGCCTCGGCCTCCCCGCAGGAGTTCCTCCTGCGCTGGGACTCCTTCGAGCGCAAGGTCACGGAGGCGGTGGTGGCGGAGGCGGAAGCCGGCGCGGAGGATCTGCCGGAGCTGCTGGCGCAGCTCGACGAGAACTTCGAGGCGGCGGGCAACTACTTCCACAAGGTGGCGGCCCGGACCGAGGCCGGAGCGCCGGGCTCGTGGCTGGCCGACCCCGCGCTGTACCGCGTCGTGCGGCGGCTGTTCCAGGAGGGCCGGGTGCGGATCGTCGGCGGCGACCTGACGCGCGAGCTGCCGGGGCGCATCGCGGCGGCGCAAGCGGCGCTCGGGGTGCCGATGCGCGTGGTTTACCTGTCCAACGCCGAGCAGTATTTCGCGTACGGCGACGCCTTCCGCTCGGCCATTTGGGCGATGCCGTTCGACGAGCGTTCGGTGATCCTGCGCACGGTCAGCCGCTGGCTGCCCGACCGCTCGCGTCACGCCTGGCACTACCAGGTGGAGCCGGCGGCGCACTTCGCAGAGACGCTGCGTGGCGGCGTGGAGCGTTTTTCGGATATGGAGGAGCAGGCGACGTACGTCCCGACCGGGGGGCTGTCGTGGCTGGGGGAGGAGGAGCGATGATCGGTCTCATCACCAGTCCGGAGGCGTGGATCTCGCTGGGCGTGTTGACGCTGCTCGAGATCGTCCTGGGCATCGACAACATCGTCTTCATCAGCATCTTGACCGGACGGCTGCCCAAGGAGAAGCGGCTGCGGGCGCGGCGGCTGGGGTTGGCCGTGGCGATGATCTCGCGGCTGGGGCTGCTGCTGACGATTAGCTGGGTGATGAAGCTGGACCAGCCGTTGTTCCACGTGTGGGTCGACTGGAGCGGCAAGGACCTCATCCTGCTGGGGGGCGGCTTCTTCCTCCTGTACAAGGCGACGCACGAGATCTACGAGAACATCGAGCACCCGCTGGAGATCGGAGAGCAGGTCGGGTCGGACCGTGCGCCCAAGGTCCGCGCCGCGGTCGCCTCGGTCGTCTTCCAGATCATGATCCTCGACGTCGTCTTCTCGCTCGATTCCGTGATCACGGCGGTCGGCATGGCGCGCCACATCCCGGTGATGATGGCGGCGGTGGTCCTGGCGGTGATCGTGATGATGATCTTCGCCGGTCCGGTCGGCGATTTCGTGCAGGACAACCCGTCGGTGCGCATCCTGGCTCTCGCCTTCCTCGTGTTGATCGGATCGATGTTGCTCATGGAAGCCACGGGCCAGCACGTCTCCAAGGGCTACATCTACGCCGCGATGGGCTTCTCGCTCTTCGTCCAGCTCCTCGTGATGCGCCGCTCCACGGTGGTGCGCAAGAGCACGGTCGGCACCTCGCTGCCGCCGGGGGCCGCGAGTCCGCCCGCGGCGTGAGCCGACGTCGCGGCGGAGGAGCCCTCGGACGGCGCGCCGGCGCACGGGGCGGCAAGGGCGCGTTCGTCTCGAATTGTGCGACGCAGCGGGTCCTGGGCATCCTTCCCGGAGACCTGGGCCGACCGCTCAAGGACATCGCCTGGCGGTTCCGCGACGACGGCACGTTCGACCGGATGAACGCGGCGCAGCACCGCCTGCCGCCGCTGCCGCGGGAACCGGCGCGCCATCCCCTCAACGTGCGCACCGACCCGGAGCTGGCGGCGACCGAGTTGGGGGCCGCGTTCCGCGCGGCGTACCGGGGAGCGGTGGTCGAGCTGCCGGGGCGCCATTCGGCCCGCAGGCATCTGGACACCGCGCTCGAGGCCGTCGACCGCGCGGCCGACCTGACGCGCCAGATGCTGGCCTACTCGGGCCGCGGCACGTTCGCCGTCCGGCCCGTCGATCTGAACGCGGTGATCGTCGAGAACCTGCCGCTGTTGCGGGCGGCGCTGTCCAAGCGCGTCCGCCTGCGCCGCCGGCTGGCGGGCGCACTGCCGGCGATCGACGCGGACGTCGGGCAGCTCCGGCAGGTCGTGGTCAACCTGGTGGGCAACGCGGCGGAGGCGACGGGGGAACGGGGCGGCACGGTGGGGATCGTGACGCACGAAGTCGCGATCGGGCCGCGGGAGCGGGAGTACGTGTCGCCGGCGGGCGAGCCGCTGGCTCCGGGGCGGTACGTGGTGCTCGAGGTCACGGACCGGGGCCAGGGGATGGACGCGACGACGCGGGCGCGGATCTTCGAGCCGTTCTTCAGCACGAAGGCTGCCGGGCGCGGGCTGGGGCTGGCGGCGGTGCTGGGCATCGTGCGGGCGCACAAGGGTGCGATCGCGGTGGACAGTGCGCCGGGGAAGGGGACGAGGTTCCGGGTGGCGTTGCCGGCCGGGGCGGCGGGCGCGCGTCCGGCGCCGGTCGAGAAGCGTCGGGCCGAGGTTCCGGCGACGGCGGCGGCGGCGATCGGGACGGTGCTGGTGATTGACGACGAGCCGCTGGTGCGGCAGGTCTCGGTGGGGATCCTGGCGCACGGCGGTTTCCGGGCTCTCCAGGCGGGGGGCGGGGCCGAGGGGGTGGAGATCTTCCGCCAGCACGTCAAGGAAGTCGTCGCCGTGGTGCTCGATCTCTCGATGCCGGGAAAGACGCCCGGGGAGACCTTGGCGGCGCTGCGTGCGATCGACCCTCGCGTCCCCGTGCTCCTGACGTCAGGCTACGCCGCTCCCTCCGTCGACCCCAACCTCCGCGGCGTCGCCGCCTTCATCCCCAAGCCCTCGACTCCCGAGGAGTACGTGGCCATCCTGCGCGGGGCGCTGGCGGCGAAGCGGCGGCGGGCGGGGCGGAGGCGATCTGCCGGACGATGACGCAGGTGTCCCGGGGCCACAACCGGCTGGGGCAGGGCGCCAGACGCGCAGGCACCCACCAGGCTCTTCTGTCGCTACATCCAGTGGAACGTCGTTCCGTCCCAATACAAGACGAAAGGTCTGCCGGGGCTCCCGTATCCGCCAGGGCATTCCGGGGTCACCGACGTGTTCCGGTCCATTACGGCGAAGAACACTTCGTCGGTCGTATTGCCCCACATGGCAGCGATGACCAATCCTCCGACGCAGTTCCCCCCTTCGCGACGGGCCGGCCAGTAGCCGAGCACCTCGAAGTTCACGCCGTCCCAGCGGATCACCTGGTCGCCGGTATGGAAGAACAGCACTTCGCCGGCGCCCCAGAAGCCACGGATTCCGGCATCGCCCCGACAGGGAGCGTCGGCCGAGGCGTCCGGCCAAGGGACCTCGCTCCAGGTGTCGTCGAGGTCGTGGAAGCGGAGTGCTCCGCCTGATGCCAGCCACACGCGGCGGTCCCCCATCCCCCAAATGGCAGTGAAGTCCGCAATCGTCCCCGCACTGTGAATCCTCCAGGAATCCCCGGTCCACTCGGCGACCGCTCCGTCGTTGCCTGCAATCCAGAGTTCGGTCTCGTCGCCCCAGAGGAGCTTGTACGACCCCGATGGCGGTTCGGCGGGCAGTGGCGACCAGCCTGTTCCGTCGAATCGAACAACCCGTTCGGACCACAGCGCGTAGGCGAGGTGCTCGTTGACGACCCAGAACTGCTCGATCGGCACCAGCTCCGACCACCGGCTGGCGACGCCTTCCGGTGTAATCAACCCGACGGCGTCCACGCCATGTCCAAGAATGCCCTCGGCGAGACGCCCGTCCAGCATGTAGACGCACGTCGCACCGCTTCCTCCCGATCCGCACGTCGGGCGGAACCACTCCACCCATCCCGTTCCGTCGTTGTGCGCCACCGAGAAGTAGGTGCCCAGGCCGCGCGCGCCGCCCTCGGGTGTGACCTCGAATTCGTCCCAGCCATAGCTGGCGACCACGCCACCCGGCTCGCACCACACATCGAGGGGGAAGAAGCGTGTGAACCGGCAGTCCGGCAGGGCAGGGGGCACCCACGGCTCCGTGCTGTCCCTCCATCCGGACTCCCCGATGTCCTCGATGGGCGGGCGCCACGGTTCCCCGTCACCGCCATCCCCAATGAGCGACGTGCCGCCTCCGCAGGCGCCTCCCAGGATCGTCAGCGCGGCAGCGGCGTCGAGCCATCTTCGGGTCCGTGGTCGTCTCTCATCCATCGCGCAGCTCCTCCGGGCGCACATCACCGTTCGTGTCCGGCGGGTTGGTCCCCCGGGACATCAAACGCTGGGCGGAAGGCGTGGCCCTGCCTCGCGATGTACACTTCGACATCCACGTCTTCGTAGCTGTCCCGGTGCAACATCAACTCGCCGACGGAGGTCCAGGGTTCCGAGGTCCGCGCCCCCTCGCTGAACCGCTGAACGGCGTTTGCGTCGGAGAACGACATGCTGACGCCACACATCGTGGTACCGCACCGCAAGTGGCTCAATCGCGGGGCCCCCATGGCCGGAGCAGCGAGCGACTGACCGATATCCCGCTCCATTCCCCAACTCCATCGCGGGTCGGACGGCTCCTCGGCGAGCTGTTCCTCGCGCCGCGCGACGAGCCGGGACTCGCAGGCGTGAATTTCTGCGAGTTCTTCCGCGGGCGAGAGTTTGGCCGTGGGGAACCCGTCAGCCGCAGAGCCACCGTCCGCGGCGGCATACTCTTCGTCCTCCGGGGGCTGCTTCGGCGGCGTGGGGCGGGTAGTTGCGACCGTCGCGAGCGCGCCGTTGGCTTCGATCGCCTGGTGGCGGGCGGCCAGGTCCGATTGCGCGGCACTGAGGACGGCCAAGCGGGTGCTCAGGGTGTTCAAGCGTCGCGCGAGTTCCTGGTCCATTGTCGAACCGGCGTCCGGGGCAGCTTCCGCCATCTGTCCGGTGCGATCCGAGGAGGCCGCGCCCCGGCCGAGGAGTAGGGCAAGGACCGCCCCACTGCCCACCAGGACGAAGGCCAGTAGCGCCCGTTGGGGTCGGCCGCTGTTCAACTTGTCTCCACCGGCGCCACGGCCAGAGCTAGCAACCGTCGTCCGTGATCTGGTACCCGGTCAGAACGTTGCGCCAATGATTGTAGTCCTGCGGCGGCAGCTCGCAGTACAGGGACTGGAAGTTGTAGCTCGGCGAATTGGTCGGGGCGACAAGGTCGACGCGTTGCGGGGTTGTGCTGGCGCCGCTGGTTGAGTAGAAAGACCCCCAGTAGTAGCTCCCGGTCGGCGTCCAGACTTCCATGCGGCACTTTCCGTTCTTGGCGTCGTTGTCGTCGCGCATCCCGAACCAGTTGCCGTCAGACGCCGTGTTCGTGCATTCGCGTGTGGCCGCACACTGGATCTTCAGATCGACACCGCCAGAGCCGTCGGCGTTCTCGGCGCTGTAGTTCTCCAGGAAGCCCTCCTCGGAGTAACCATACTGCGAGTCGATGTCTTCGTCCACGTGCTGGTTCCAGACGGCCACGCACGCTGACGCCGGATACCTCTTGGCGTCGGTCGTCGCGCGAGCGTTCCCGCCGGTCCCCGCCACCCCGACGACCAGGCAAGCCACGGTTGCGGCGGCCAGGAGCCCAATCATCCTTCTCGTCTTCATGCCTGATTCCCTTCCTTTCGTGTCGCCCTCGGACGACTTCGCGAACATCCGCACGATCGCGGGCGGCGCGAGCTCGCGCTACCGTACCCATCGTCGCACGTCGGGGGATCTCCCACGGTCGGCAAGATGGCCGTCCGATCACCCCCCGTTCCGCATCGTGCCCGCTCGACGTGCTCCACCCTGTTAGATGCACCAACCGCGTCGTTCGTCAGGATCTTTTTTCGCCCATGGCTCCTCGCAGCGTCGCCGACACGTCGGCCGGCAGGACCAACGGACAGCGAAGCCACCCGTCCGTCGCCGCGGAACAGGTTTCGGCCGGGCACCGAAGGCCGCGGACCGGCGGTCCGACCGGCGGCGCCCGCGGGTCGTCCAGGCGCTTCAGCAGCGGGCCAAGCTCTTGCCGCGCTTCCGACGCGGCCTCCCGCACCGCACCCGACGTCGTCCCGAGGTGTCTGGCCAGGTCCTCCGCCTTGCGCTGCCAGACGTCCATCCACAGCACGCAGGTCCGGCGGTGCAAGGACACCCGAGCCAGCGTTCCGGCGATGGAACAGCGCCGTTCCGACGCCGTGGCGATCTGCTCCGGCGTGAGCGGAGGCGGCGACGAAGACTCCCGCGCCAGCCGATCCGCGACACCTGCCGCGGCGCGGTCGCCGCGCTCCCGCTGCGCAAGCTCGTTCGCCGCGATGCGAAAAACCCACGTCGAGAGGGCGCAATCGCGCCGCCAGCGGTGCAGACCCAGGATCGCCTTGACCACCACATCATGAAGCAGCTCGGGAGGCAGCTTCCTGCCCGGACGCAGCTTGCGGAACACGCTCGCCACCAAGCGCGTCAGCGATCGGTACGACTCGGACGAGTCGGTCGGCGTCCCTGGGAGCGCTGGGTCGTCCGACGACCGCGGCTTCGCAGGGCGCTCCCCGTCGCCGCCCGACGCGTTCGCGTGATCCGTGTCAAGCACGGAAGTCGCCCCCCCCCCCCGTGTGATTTCAAGACGTTGCGCCCCATTCCCACCTCTCCTCTCGCGTCGCCACCCCGTCGCTCGGCTCCATCGGCGTCGGCGCGACCGACTCGCCGGCCACCGGCACGACACGGCGGGTCACCCCAGACCCGCCGGAGGGGCTCCGCAAGTCGGGGTACAACTTGTCGAAGACCGAGCCGAGATCGCCGTATGTCCGCGAGCCCTGGTCGGGCGACGCGGGGGTCGTGTTCCTCCCCCTGGCCGAGGGTCGCTGCCTTGCATCCGTTCGACTCCGGTTCTCATCGTGTCCCGCTCCCGGCGGGTTGTCGATGGGACTTTTGTCCCGGGTCCGTGCTGCCCGGATCCTCACCGCGGAGCCGCCACTCCTGAACCATCAGCGCAAGGCGGGTGCGGTGATCGATGCCGAGTACCTGGTACACCAGGGAGAGTTGGTTCCGGACCGTCTTGAAGCCGCACCCGAGGACCGCCGCGATGGCTTGGTCGTCCAGCCCCTCCCCCACAAGGCCCGCAATCTCCCACTGCCGCCGCGTCAGTCGCTGCGCCCATGACGGTAGAGGGTCGCGCGACGTCGTGTCGGATGCGGACCCGAACTCCACGACCGCGGCGGCCCACCCGTGCAATTTCAAGGTATTGCGCCCCATCCCCACCTGCCCTCCCGCGTCACGGAGCCCCGTTCCGGCTCGTCAGCCCCACAAAATCCGTTTCGCTCGCCGCACACGATCTCCTCATTCAATTAGAGCCTCGATCTCGCCAACTGTCGTCGTCGATTTTCGCCGGCCGATGACGATTTCCGCCTTGGCAGCGCTGAGCAGGAGCCGATTCCCCCCTCTGCGGCTCTGCGGCTCTGCGCGAGATTCCTTCGGGTTTCGAAGCCCGATCGCGGGTCAGGGGAGCGAATCGCGAAGGACCCCGATGGTTTGGCCGGAAACCAGCCGGCGGGCCGAAAGATCCGCCAGCGACTCGACGAATGCCGCGCGCGTCCACCCGCGGGCGTCCCGCAACCGGCACGCGACGCGAGCCGCGCCGGCCCGAGCCACGAGCCCTCCGTCCAGGAGCACGGCCGCAAGCTGGAAGGCCTCGCGCGCCGCGAACACGACCGGACGGTGCGCCTCGAACGCGGACGGATCGCGGCCCCGCGTCAAGAGCACGCACGCCCGCTCCACCCGCGCCCGCCCCTGCGCCCGCCTCGCCAGCTCGACCAGCCGTGGCGGGTCCATCACTCCGGCGCCTTCGAGCGCCTCGGGGAGCAGGTCCGGCGCCAGCTCGCCGGCCTGCACCGCGGCCAGGCGGGCGAAGACCGACGCGTCGGATTCCCAGTCGTCCCCGACCAGCACCAGCCGGGCACGCGGCGGCAGGACGGCGATCAAGGTCCACAACGCGGTCAGCTTGTACTCGACCTGCGTGCGCAACCTCCGGAACGCGCCCCGCAGCGCCAGCGCGAGCTGGTCCTTCATCACGAAGCCGTCGGGCTCGACCCCGTCCAGCAGCATGCGCCGCCGGATGACCCCCTCGAGCTGCGGCGGGCTGGCCGAGACGAAGTACAGCGGGACGCTCGCCGGACTCGGGCCCGGCCCACGGCGGCACTCGCGCAAGACCGCCACCACGCCGGGGATCGTCCGCTTGTCGATCGCCATCTCCAGCGGGATGCGCAGCATGCCGGCCAGGCTCGAGAGGTCGGTGTCGAGGTACGTCTGGTCGACGTCCCACACGTGCACGGGACCGTCGTAGTCCGCCGGCAGCGGACGCTCGTCGACCAGCCGCAGCGGGTAGCTCACGCGACGCCCGCGAGCCTCGGATCGATCCGCGGCTCCAGGCCGAAGCCGCCCAGGCGGTTGCGGTAGTAGTACAGCAGCGTCAAGTCGCCGGGGAACAGCCGGTCGCCGCGGCGCGCCAGCACCGGGTCGGTATGGTAGGTGCCGAAGTAGCGCAGGCCGTCCGGCACCGTCTCCTCGGGGTCGAACCCCAGCGGCGTCGGCTCCGCGCCCAGCGCCCCGCTCCGCGACAGCTCGCCCAGGCCGTCCTTGAGCCGCTCCAGCGCGGGGTAGACCTCCGCGAGCGGCACGCCGCCCAGCTCCTGCGCCGTGCGCAGGAACCGGAACAGGTCGCGGTCGAGCGCCCGGGCACGCAAGAGGCCGAAGACGGCGAAAGCCAGGAGCTGCGTCGAGAGGAACGTCGCCTCCCGGCACAGCGCCCGGATCACCGACTCGCCCAGCCGCCTCGTGACCTCGGCCGCACGTGCGGCGTCCAGCGCCAAACCGCCGTCCTCGCGCAGGAGCCGACCCAGGTCGACCGTCCTGCCGCCCTCGTCCACGCTGGTCCCATCGGGCAGGACGCGGTGGCCGAAGGGATCGAGCGGCTCGCCGATGCGCAGGACGATCTTGGAATCGAGCGAGATGAGGTCGCGGGCGAAGTTGAAGATGCGCCGCGGCTGCGAGAACTCGTCGTCCTCGATGATGTACCGCGACTGCCCCGCCTCCTGCAGGTGGTCCTCGACCAGCGTCTGCGCCTCGAGCACCAGGTCGTACGAGAGCGTGCAGGGCACGACGTAGACGTTCGGCTTGGGCGCGCCGCTCCGCAGGTTGTTGGAAAAGGCCCGCAGCCCCGCGCCCAGGAGGCCGAGCTTGAGCTTGCGCTCGACGGCGCCCGAGCGGCTCCGCGTGCCGCCGGGGAAGAAGAGGTTGTGGTAGCCGTACTCCAGCGCGACGGTCGCGTACTCCTTGAGCACCGACTTGTAGAGCGCGGCCTTCTTCTTGCGGTCGACGCGGTACGCGCCCAGGTGGTGCATGAAGAACGAGAGCAGCGGGTTGGTGAACAGGTTCAGGCCGGCGCCGTACATGAACGGCGGCAGGCCCATCTTGTAGAGGGCCCAGCCCAGCACGATCGAGTCCATGTGCGACTGGTGGGTCGGGGCGAGGATCACGGTCCCCTTCCCGGCCAGGGCGCGCAGGGTGTCGACGGCGCCGCGGATTTCGACCTGGTCCCCCAGGTTCGGCAGCCGCGGCAGTCGCGAGAGCAGCGACAGCGGCGAAACCGCGTTGAGCACGATGCCGGCGCCGACCGGGAGGACCTTCGTCGTCAGCGCGTAGATGGCGGGGTCGAAGTGGCCCACGACCTCCCGCGCGAAGCGCTCGGCCATCTCCCGCACGAGCCCGACCTGCTCGGTCGTCGACGAGCGCAGCAGCTTGCGGCTGGCGTCGCGGTAGTAGGCGCGCTCCCGCGAGGTCTCGCGCGTCGGCGGCGCCGCCTCCAGGCGCAGCCGTTCGCGGTACAGCACGTCCGCCGCGACGTCCTCGACGCTGGGCCCGGTGGCCGCCGCGTCGGTCCGCACGGTCTCCACCACGCGGCTCACCACCTCGACGACCGCCCGTTCCTGATCTTCCTTGCGCATGGGTGTGGATGCCCCCTATTTCGAGCGATTCGCATAGCGCTTCCGGGAGGAAAAAGAAACCACCGATGGACACCGATGAACACAGCGCGGCCAGTGGCCGCAACCAAAGCGGCCCCTGGCCGCGGTCGAGGGTCGAGCGCTGAGGGTTGAGAGTCCGACCGACCCGTTACTTGTTCTGCTCCACCTTGG
>JACRCX010000007.1 GCA_016218815.1 Deltaproteobacteria bacterium | reverse complement strand
TACTCCACCACCTCGACGGGGGGGCAGACCGGCCCCTACTGCGACTACGGCACGCCGTGCACCAACCCCGGCGACTACTGCGACGCGAACCAGTGCCTGCCCATCCCGTGCTACAGCGACAACGATTGCCCGTACGATTCGATCTGCCTGTCGGACGGCTATTGCAGCGGCGTTCCGTGCGGGGGCAACTACGGCTCCACGATCGTCTGTCCCGAGAACTTCGCCTGCACCTACGGCTTCTGCCGGGAGCAGGCGCCCCCGCCGCCGTCCACGGGCTGCCAGTGCGGCGTCGTCGGCGGCGGAGCCCGCGGCGCCTGGGCCGCCCCGGCCCTGCTCGGCCTGCTCGCGCTCCGGTTCGTTCGGCGACGCCGCCGCGGGTAGTCCGTCCGGGAGGGCCGTGCGTGCCCGTCGCGCCGGCCGCCCGGGCCCGCGACGTCCGCGAGCCCGCAGTCGCCGCCCGCCGACTACGCCCCGTCGTCGTTCCGCCGGATCACGAGGGTTACCCGGACGTTCGTGGCCCCTGCCGCGGCAGGGAAGGCCATCGCCTTGAGGTGCGGGACGATGCACTCGGGGAGGATGCTCGACGAGGTCGAATTCTGCGCGACCGACGGCTGCACGAGCGTGCCCCCGGCATCCACGATGAGCCGGAACTGCAGGCGACCGGTCGGATCCTCGCCCTGACGCTCGGCCTCCTCGACGCAACGCTTGAACCGCGCCCGATGCTGGCTGAGCACCCGGCGGACCACCTCCGGGTCGAGCGCGCCGTCCGCTTCCACCTCGCCAAGCGTGAGCGCGAACGCCGCGACGGGCCCGATCCCCGCCGGCATGTCCGGGGCCAAGCCGCCGACGGTCGCCGTGATCGAAATTTCGGGACGCCCGGGATCGGGCACGCCGAACGGACTCTCGCCCGCATCGAGCAGTTCGAGCAGCGTCGTGATTCCCGAGTCCTGCGCCCGGGCGACCGCATCCGCGAGATCCGCGGCGACCTCCTCCCCCGCGTCGCTGGCCCCCTCTCCCGGCCCGACGTCGTCGTCCGCCTCGCCCGCCGCGTCGGGTGCCGCAGCGGTCGCCGTGTCCGGCTCCATCGCCCCGCCGGAGGTCGTCTCCGGGACGGCATCGGGCGGACCATCCAAGACGGACCCCGCGTCGCTCGTCGCGGCGGCGTCGGCCGCGGGAGCGGCGGCCGCCTCGGCCGCGGGCCTCGGCTCCTCCGCGCGCTTGCAGCCGGCGCCGGCATCGGCGAGCGCGGCGCCGCCGAGCAGCAGGACCGCGGTGGCGGCCGTGCGGCGCAGGAACGGCAGCTTCGCCGGCGGGGCGGGCGGCATGGCCCGGGCCATCCCGGCGAGCGTCTCGGCCGGGACCGACCGCAGCACCCCGCGCTCGGATCGGGTGAGCCGTATGCCGGCGGCGTTGGCCGCCGCCTCGCGCCGTTCGATCAGCGTCCGGAGGAACGCCGCTTCCGCGTTCGCCAGCCGCAACAGCGCCTGCAGTCCGGTCGGTACGGCCAGCTCGCCGTTCTTGCCCTTCCGAGCCTCGCTCATGCCGCATCCTCCCCGGTGCCCGGTCGAGGGATCGCCGCGCCGAGACGGAACCCTATCACAGGTCCTGGAGGATGGCCTTCGCCGCGCCGGTCGGCGCCGGCTGGCGACTACAGCAGGTCGGCGTAGCTCACCTGGAACATCCGGCCCGCCTGGGCGGGCACGGCGCGCAGGCCCGGGAAGAACTGCGTCGTCTCGACCTCGTTCATGCAGGCGAAGTAGATCATCGAGGGGTCCGAGCCCGTCGAGCGCAACGCGTCGATCGTCGCCTGGTCGGCCAGCGGCATCGTACGGTTGCCGCCGGAAAGCGGGATGTTCGCCTCGAGGATGCGCCGCATCGCGCCCCCCGTCGCGTCCGTCTGGATGAACACGGTCACCGCGTCGGCCCTGGCCGTCGCGGAACCCGCGCTTCGCGACGAGCGTCATCACCTACGCCCAACCGTGCGTTGCCGGCGACCGCTCAGGACCCGACGCCGCCCGAGTTCCGACAGCAGGCGTCGCCCCCGTCCGCCCCGCGGGCGGCACGTTCCCCCGCGCGGGCCAGGATGCGCGAGTTCAGCCACCGTCGATCTCCGTCGACGATGTTCAGGAGCCTGAGCCGACGCTTCAGCACCTCCAACGGCTGATCAATGGCAAGCACGGCGATGGCCTCGTCCAGGAACGAGATGGAGGCGACGGATACGCCCTCGAAGTCGATCTCGAGGACCTCCGCGTCGGACCAGAGACGGAGAATCGCCTCCCGCAACTTCTCTCCGTCGGATCGGTAGATGCGGGATGGGCCACAGACCTCAGTGATCGTGATGCGCATGACCTAGAACACGTCCTCGTCCCCGACGTAGACCTCGGGTTGGGGCTGGAAGTCGATCTCGATGGCCGTCCCATCAAATCGGACTGGCATTCGACCGACGTCCGGCGCACGAGACCCACGGACCTCCAGCCGGCAATTGCCGGAAATCACGAGGATGCCCCCCTTGCGTCGCGTGCAGATCTCCCGGATCGTTTTCAGTCCCAGGCCGCCGAACCGGCCACCGGGCCTCGACGAGACCCCCTCCGTCATCACGGCCGCTCCAAGCAGTTCGTGGTCCTTCATCCCGGCATACTGCGGCAGCGCGCCAAGCACCCCCGGAATGGTAGCACCTGCGTCGGCAATCGCGATGCGGACGTTTCTCCCCCTCAGAAACCAACGCGCGAGGATGAAACACCCCACCGCCGACTGGGCGTGGTCGCGAACATTGGTGACCAACTCGCTCAGGCATACCTGGACGAGGTGACTCGTGCTCTCCCCAGTCCCGGGGACGTTGCGGACCAGTAGCCGCGATAGCCCTTCGAGGTAGACTGGATCCAGGACCTGAACGTGGCGCATTTCAAGGGTCCCAGGCCGCCCGCCCGCTGCGGCTCGCTCGTCCGGAGTCCCCCGGATGTAGAGCGGGAAGGCGATCTCGTCGAGGAACCGAGCACATTCCTCGTCCCTTGGGGGAGCCCAAGATGCCGTTGGCAAACGCGCATGCTCTCTCCGGGCGGCCGCGAGGGCGAGAACCACGGCCCCCAGCGGGCCGACCCGAATCACGCGACTCGCGTCGAGCGTGATCGCGTCCAGATGAGATGCGAGTCGGTTGTGCGTCTGCACGAGACTACGCCACTCCGTGGCCGTGCTGAGCGTCGGCATCGGGATGACAGCACCCACGCGCCGGACTATGCCATCACCGGAGTCCGCGTGGAAGTGCCGCATCCCGTGCAGCTCCCGACGCACGCCGGGCCGGTCGCACGGCGATTGGGCGGGGTCTGGGGACGGAGCGAAGGAGGTGGGCTCGTACGGGAGTTCGAACCGGTCGAGGGCCTGTCCGCCGAAGCTCATGCGGAGGCGAATGCGGCGGATGTCGGCTTGATCGACGACAACTTCGACCGGCACCAACCGGCCCCGGCATCTGGGGCAAGAGAGGACATCGTCCGCCCAGGTCCGCCCAGCCCGGGCTGGGCTGCCGGGCGACGAGCCGGCCGTCGTCGAGTCACTTCCAGGGGTCGCCGGAGAGGGCGCGTCTCCGACGGCCCGCGACCGATCACCGCGGCGGCAGGGTGCTGGAGTGGCCGATCATGGAGAGGCGGGCGCGGCGCAGAGTCTCGGTGGCGGAGTGGTCGACGCCGAGGGTGACGGGGTCCAGGACCACGGCGTAGTCGTCTCGCGCGGACTCCAGTCCGACGAGGCCGTCGGCCACGTCCGCCGCCACGGCGTCGGGGTCGCGCGAGAGCGGGTCGCCGTAGCCCCCGCCGCCCGCGGCGTCCATCACGATGACGTCGCCGGGCTTGAGCCGCGTCAGGCCGTACGGGTTTCCGGACGCTCCGTTGACGAGGAACTGCGCCAGACCGCCGGGACGACCCTCGGCCAGCGGCTCGGGCGGGCAAAGGAAGCGGCCGGACTGGATGCCGAGGTTCACCGGCGGTGGGCGTGCCGCCGGAGGCGGCGATGACGCGGTCGGGGAGCGCGGGGGCCGGCGCGCGGTAGATGATCTCCGTCAAGAAGTGTCCGATCTGCGAGGGGATGTCGCCGGTGAGCGTTCCGGCCGGCTACGATCCGGCGGTCGCCGTGCGGGATCTCCTCCTGGCCGGTTGTGGCCTCGCGGTGGACGAGAACGAGTTGCCGGTGCCCGAGCGCGCGCCCTGGTAGAGGCACCGATCTGGCGGATCAGCCGAATCCGCCGCCCCAGCCGCCGCTCTGGCTGGGCCGCGGCACGCTGGCGCCGAAGCCGCCGGCGGAGTTGGGGCGCAGGCCGAGGGCCGCGGCGGCACGGTACCACAGCGAGCGGAACCGCGACGGACGGGGGACGTCGAGCGGCACGGGCGGGGGCGAGGCGGGGTCGAGGCGTTCCAGCCGAAGCCCCGCCTCCTGCCAGCGGCGAAGGACATGACCGAGGTCGTCGTCGAGCCACCCCGGCCCGTCGAGGAGCACGGCGCGACGGATGCCGTTCCCGGCCAGGAAGGCCCCCGACGGCAGGTCCTGTGGCAGGACGAGCCAGCGGTTGTCGAACATGCCGGGCGGAGGAGGGCCGCCCCCGGCGAGCCGGAACTTGTCGAGCAGGAAGGCGGGCGGAGCGGCGGGCAGCAGCGGCAGCGCGGCGATCGTCGGCGCGTGGGCCTGCAAGGCGCGGCGCACGACCTGCACGTCGATGCAGCCGTTGGGGTCCGCCACGCCGTTGAACAACGGGACGGGACGGAAGCCCCGCTGGGCCAGGGCGACGCCGGTGGCGACGGAGGCGGCGCCCGGCAGGTTGACCACGACCGCGATGCCTGCGTCCGGCCCCGGCACGGCCACCACTTCGGCCGGCGCGCCCTCGGGCGCGGGGCGGGCCGGGACCCCGTCGTCGTCGATCGTGCCGAGGAATGCGACCGGTTTGGCCCAGCGCGACCACAGCGCTTCATCGGGCGCCCAGAGGCGGAACAGCTCTTGCGGGGTCACGGTCCCTCCTTCCCGGCGCCTGCCGCGCGCGGCAGCAGCACGGCCGCCTCTCGCGCGCCGGCATCGATGAGCGGTCCGCGAGCCAGGCGGCCGTAGACGCCGCACGCGCGCCCGTCGACGACGTACACGCCGAGACAGACCCGCACGGGCCCGCCGGGCGCGGCCAGCGGACGCACGACGAACCGGCGCTGGGCGACCCACGAGCCGGGACGTCGATGAAGCTCGCGGCGGATCGCCCGCCAGTCCCGGGCGCTGGTGGCGCCGACGAGACCGATGCCCTCGCCGACGCGGCCGAGGGCGGGCTTGAAGACCCAGGACTCGTCGTGCGGTTCGATTCCGCGAGGGTCCCGCGTCTCGGGTAGCAACGCGCGCCACGTCGGCAGCGGCGTGCGCAGCTCGTCCCAGACGACGGGGAAGCGCTTGGACTGCGTGAGCACCGCGGTGGCGGGATTGGCGGCGGGGGTGCGCCCGCCGGCGAAGTGCCGCCGCCAGCCGGCGCCCCGCGGCAGGTTCGGCAGCCACTCGGCCGGGAAGAAGCGCAACAGCAGGTCGAACGGCCGGGCGCCGTTGCCGACCAGGTGCGCGCGGCCGTCGCGCCAGTCGAGCTGGCCCGGGCTGCAGAGGCGGATGCGCCCGCCCCGCTCGACGATGCGGCCGCCGAGGAAGGCCATCACCTGGTGGTCGTCGCTATACGCGGTGGCGTGCAGGAGCGCGGTTTCGCCGCCCGCCCCCGTGGCGCGGACGGCGGCGTCGGCGAGCGCCCCGGCGGGATCGCCGGTCGGGGCGAGGTCGGGGTAGTGCCCCGCCACGATTCCGGCGAAACCCGAGGCCTCGTTCCAGCCGCCGGGCACGTCGCTGTTGACCTCGGAGATGCGCCAGCCGTCCGGCGTGTCGTGGAAGTCGAAGCGCATGAAGCGCGCGGCGCCGGGCGGGGCACCGTCGGTCGCGGCGCGGCGCAGGGCGCGCCGGACCGACCACGGCAGGCCGAGCCGCCGCTGCAGCTCCGGGCGGGCCACAAGCTCGGCCTCGGCCGCCAGGGTCTCCCGGCCCAGCGCCTCGGCCAGCACCGCAAGCTCGCTCCAGGCCGCGGGCTCCAGGACCAGGGGGAACTCGGCCAGGACGGCCACGTCGCCGACTTGCGGATCCCATTTGCAGGCCTCGAAGATCGTCCGGCGCCGGACCTCGGCGAATACGCCGGGCGGCAGCGGCGGCGCCGCCCGGAACGGGCCGCCGCTCACCACGGGCCCAACTCCACGACGACGACGGCGCCGGCCGCCGCGTAGATCACTCCGGGCAGGACGCCGAAGCCGACAGCACCGTAGGACGGCGCGACCGGCGTGGGGCGCAGCAGGCGCTCGACGCCGCCCGCGAGCAGGGCCAGCGGCACCGCGGGCCAGGCGCGCAAGGCGAAGTCGCGGACCGTCGCGACAGCCGAAACCCAGTCGCCGGCGACCGCGCGCCCCAGGATGGCGCCCAGGCCGAGGAAGAAGCCGGCGGCGCGAAGCCCGGCCGACAACTCGCGCTCGACGGTCACCGCCTCGGACAGCCCGCCCAGCGTCTCGGCGAGCAGCCAGAGGAGGAAGAACGAGGCGGCGGAAAGGACGGCGCAAAACAAGACGACCCACCAGCCCGGCCCGTCGCCGATGTTGCCGCCGGCGTAGGCCAGCGCGAGGCCGAGGACGAGGCCGGCCACGGCGACCGCGGCGGCGGGGTTGCGGCGCTCGAGCGCATCGTTGCGGGGGCTCAGGCCGAGACGGGGGGCGACGAGGCGGACGAAACCGCCGACCCAGGCGGCGCCCAGGACCATGTAGAACGCGAGGTAGGCGCCGTTGTCGCGGACGTCGAACGAGGCCCAGCGGCGCAAGACGAAGAAGGTGGCGCCTGCGCCCAGCCACGGGGCAAGGAACAGCAGCGCGCGCGAGGCGGTCGCGGGGCGCAACGTGCGCACGGACAGGAGGTCCCAGTGCCACCGGCCCCACCACCACGCCCCGAGGCAGCCGGCGACCAGCAGGGCCATCGATTCGTGCTCGGCCATCGCCTCGTCCCTACAGCTCGAACGGCCGGACGCAGCCATGCCGCGGATCGCCGAGGGCGCGGACGCGCGCGCGCCGGGCGGCGGACGGAGTGACGCGGCGAATCGCGGACGGGTGGTTCACGTTGCTCTCCGTGGTCGGCGGCGTCACGTCCCGCACGGGAGCCGCCCTTTGGGCCGCATGATAGGGGGGAAACGGGAAATGAGGAATGGAAGACGGCGGAATCGTCTCCGCGGCAATGCCACTTGGACGGGCCTGGCAGCGCCCGGCCCAGCCGGCTGACGGTGGCGCCCGCCAGGATCGCGACCTCCTCGGCCGAGCGTGCACCGCCGACACGGTGGGAGCGGTCGCATCCGACGGGGTGGTGGGCAACGGGGACCGGCGGTGGACGGGCTGGGGTTCAGCTCTCGGGCAGGTCCGCCCAGCCCACGCGCGGCCCTTCGACCCTTCGACAGTCTCAGGGCTCAGGGGAGCCTGGCGGGCGACGAGCCGGCCGTCGTCGAGTCGCCTCCAGGAGTCGCCGGAGAGGGCGCGTCTCCGACGGCCTGCGACCGATCACCGCGGAGGCAGGGTGCTGGAGTGGCCGATCATCGAGAGGCGGGCGCGGCGGAGGGTCTCGGTGGCGGGGAGATCGACGCGGAGGGTCACGGGGTCCAGGACCACGGCGTAGTCGTCGCGCGCGGACTCCAGGCCGACCAGGCCGTCGGCCACGTCGGCCGCCACGGACTCGGGGTCGCGCGAGAGCGGGTCGCCGTAGCCCCCGCCACCCGCGGCGTCCATCACGATG
>JACRCX010000098.1 GCA_016218815.1 Deltaproteobacteria bacterium | reverse complement strand
TGCGGATGCGGCCGGCGGGGATGCGCTGGAGCACAGAGGGAGCGCGCCACATGATCGCCTTGCGCGAGTACTACGTGCGTGGAGCCTGGCGCCAGGCCGAGGCGCTGTGCGGCCGCAAGGCAGCCTGAGCCGCCCCCACCGCAAACGCCGCCGATCGCTCGGCGCCGTCTTCTCCGCGGAGGCCCGCATCCTGCGCTCGTTCGCGCGGACCGTCGGGGAGGTGCCCCTCGACTCCATCGGTCGCGACAACTGCCAGGCCTTCTGCCGGGGTACGGGTCCTCCCACCCGCTTCTGGGAAAGGAAGCACTACGTTCTCCGTGCCCTCTTCCGCTACCTGGTCGTCCGCGGCCACCTCGCAGCATCGCCGCTGCCCGAAGCCGGTCCCCGGATCCCGCATTCGTTCCAGGCCTACGTCTACTCGCACGATGAGCTGCACCGGCTTCTCGCAGCGACATCGATTCTTGAATCCGCTCGTTCACCGCTGCAGCCCACTACCTTCCGGACCCTGCTTCTCGTGCTCTACGGCGCCGGGCTCCGTCCCGGTGAGGCGCTTCGCCTACGGTGCTGCGACGTCGACCTGGACGCACGGATCCTGGCGATCTGGGACACGAAGTTCTTCAAGTCGCGCTTGGTCCCGATCGGCAACGATCTCTCCCGGGTCCTCGAAACCTATCGGGCTGCCCGACGGCGGCTGCCGTCACTGGCCGGAACCCGCTCGCCGTTCTTCTCCGCCGACGCGGGCCGACCGATCTCCCTCGCCAAGTTGGAGAAGGTCTTCGTTCGGCTCCGCCAGCACGCCGGGATCCGGCGGCCGGCCTCCGATCGCTGGCAGCCCCGGCTTCATGATCTTCGTCACGCCTTCGCCGTCGACCGCGTCGTTGCCTGGTACCGCGAAGGCGCGGACGTGCAGGCGTGCCTGCCGCTGCTCGCCACGTACATGGGTCACATCGACATCACCGGCACCCAGACCTACCTGACCATGACCCCGGAGCTGCTGGGCGAGGCGTCACGGCGCTTTGAGCGCTACGCCTTGGTCCGCAAGGAGGATGACCATGTCTGACCGTCATCTGCTCGGTCGCTTCGTCCGCCGCTTCCTCCTCGAGGAGGTCGTCGCGGACCGCAACCTGACGCCCAACACCCAACGGAGCTATCGGGACTCCATCCGCATCCTGCTTCGCTTCATGGCCGAACGCCACTCCACGGATCCCACCCGCGTCACGGTGGAACAGGTCACAGCCGCCGTTGTACGCGGCTTCCTCGCTCACCTCGAAGAAGGGCGCGGCAACTCCGTGTCCACCCGCAACCAGCGCCTCGCGGCCATCCACTCGCTCTTCCGCTTCATCGCCCGCGAAGTGCCCGAGCTCGTCGACCACGCCGCCCAGATCCAGGCCATCCCCTTGCGTCGAGCCGCTCCGCCGACGATGACCTATCTCGAGAAGGCCGAGGTCGATGCCCTGCTCGCCGTGCCCGACCGCCGACGCGCCCTGGGGCGGCGCGACTACGCCCTGCTCCTGCCGCTCTACAACACCGGCGCCCGCGCCAGCGAAGCGGCCCAGGTCACGGTCGGCGCCCTCACGCTCGACCTGCCGCCGTCCGTGCGGTTCCTCGGCAAGGGGCGCAAGACGCGCATCTGCCCGCTCTGGCCGGACACGGCAAGCGTCTTTCGCGACTTGCTCGAGTCGGCGGCTGCGGGCGGCCCCGCCGATGCTCCTGTCTTCCGCAACGTCCGTGGCCAGCCGCTGACCCGCTACGGCGTCCACGCCCTGGTCGCACGCACGGTGGCGAAGGCGGCGACGACGACCCCATCGCTGCGCGGGAAGCGCATCAGCCCGCACACGCTCCGCCACACCACGGCCGTCCATCTCCTGCGCGCCGGCGTCGACATCAACACCATCCGCGCTTGGCTCGGCCACGTCTCGCTCGAAACGACGAACCGCTACGCCCAGGTCGACCTCGAGATGAAGGCCAAGGCGCTCCAGGCGTGCGCCATCACCAGCTCCGATCGCACGCCGACGTGGCGCAAGGACCGTGACCTGATGGCCTTCCTCACCTCGCTGTAGATCTCGAGCCACCAGAAATTATGTGGCGAGAACCTGACCTCGAAGCCGCGTCGCAGGTCCAGTCGCACCTTCTTCGCCACATAACCGGGCTCGCCACATAGCGCATCTTATGTGGTGCACCACATAAGATGCGGGCAATCCGCACGTCCGGTTCTGCGGGGGGCCCGGAGGGCGGAAGCCCTCCGGGCTATCCCGACCACCCGACGGCCCTTCGACAAGCTTAGGGCGGGCCCTTCGACAAGCTCAGGGCGGGCGAGCCGGCGGCGGTAGGCTTGACGCGAGGCTGGTTGCCGACCAACCTCCCGGATGTGACCAGCATCGTCAGCGCGGATCGCTTGCGATCGGCGTGCGCGGCAGGTGCCACGGCGGTTGCGGTTCTCGCGTCACTCTGCGGCTGCTACATGTCGTACAAGGACGACATCGACGGGCGGGCGGAAACCGGGGACGGCGATGCGGCCGACGCTCGCGACGACGGGCGCGCGGAGTCGGAGACGATTGTCGAGGCCGTCGGCGACGCGGACTCCGGTGAGGACTTCGTTCCGGAAGCTGATGCGACTGTCTGGACCTGTCCGGACACCTTGCCGGGGGACGGACCCGTGCATCCGGCCTTGCGCTGGCGGCGGATCGCGGCGGACGAATGGAACGATCTCGGCTCCGCCGCGCTCGCCGTCGATGGGGGCGTCGTGCTGGCCGCGATCCCGCGCTCGCCGGCCGGCGGAGCGGCGCCGCGGCTCGTTCGGCTGTCCGCGACCGACGGCTCGCCGCTGCTCGACGGGCCGGAGGAACTCCCGGAGCTGGGCGAAGCGACCGCGCTGGCGGCCGTCGCGGACGGTCCGGAACCGGCGTTGCTCCTCGCCGCGACCGGTCCGGGAGCGACCGATTCGATCCTGCACGCGCGCCTCCTGTCCTCGGGAGCCGTGCGGGAAGTCTCCCCGCACGAAGTGAATCTCGAGGACCTGTCGGTGATGGACCTGCGGGCGGCCCAGGACCGCGACCACGCCTTCGTGACGGCGGGAGGGTACGGAAGCTGGCGCTGGGCGCTACGTGCCGTCACGGTGCCGCTGGCGGGCGGTCCGGCCGATTCCTGGACGATGGAGGAGCGGCCGCGCGCGGGCAGCGGCGCCTTCGTTGCCTGGTGCCCGGCCGACCCCCCCGCGGTCGATGTCGCCTGGGCGTCGCCGCTCCGCATTGACCTGCGCAGCCCCGAGGGAGGGAGCCTGGCGGGGCACTTCCTGCCGTCCGGGTCGATGTTCGTCCCCGTCGCGGCGGCTGCGGACCCCGCCACGGGCAGCTGCGACTACCTGCTGGCGGGACGTGGCGACGACGAGGTCGTCGGGTTGGGGATGTGGGTCGTGCGACGCACCCGCTTCGACCTCGGACTTGCAGCGGAACACTGGTTCGTCGACTTCGAGAGCCAGGTTGACCAGCCGAATCCGCGCGCGCTGGAGCCGGCCGGCGCGCTCTTCGTGCTGGCGTGGACCGCTCGTCGCGACTTCGGGGAAGGCCCCGTCCCGTCCTGCCTGTATCTCACGCCGGTCGACCGCGACGGACACGCGGCCGGAACGACGATCCGCATCGACCCCGGGGAAGCCGCGGCCCGCGCGTCCGGCGTCGGTCACGTGCGGCTCGTGGTCGGCGCCGACGGCGTCTTCGTGCTGTGGCGCGAGGCCGCGGACCTGTTGCTGGCGCGGATGGACCTGTCGAGCTGAGCTGCGAGTCCCGCCGCTCGACCTCCCCACCTCTCCAGCCGGCCTCCCCACCTCTCCTCTGCCGGATTCCCCGTGCAAGGCACCGCGAAGCATTGGTCACGGCCCTCGCCCGGAAGTCGACGCGCGGGCGCTGCTGCGGCTATTCTCCCGGTATGCGCGCACGTCGCCCGCTCGGGGTCGTCCTCGGAGTCGTCCTCGCCTCACTCCTGCCGCGAGCGGTCGCCGCCCAGGCCCCGCCACCCGCGGGCCCGCGGGTCATCCTCTACACGATCGGGCGGGGGGACGACCCGTTCGAGAAGTTCGGGCACACCGCGCTGTGCCTGCGCAAACCGTGGCGGCCCGACGACGACGGCTGGTGCTTCGACTACGGCACCGCCGACTTCGACGACTTCACCGGCCTGGCCTGGCGCTTCATCCGCGGCCAGGGCTCGTTCCGGCTTTCCACCGACAGCGAGGACAAGCTCTTTCGCGACTACACGAGGAGCGACCGGACGATCTGGCGCCAGGTCCTGCCGCTCACCCCGTCGCAGGCCGAGGCCGTGCGGGTGCGGCTGTTCAAGGACTCCGGCAATCCCGCCTGGCGCTACGCCTATCGACTGTTCGACGACAACTGCGCGACGCGCGTGCGCGACATCCTCGACGAGGTGCTCGGCGGCCGCCTGCGCGCCGCCACCACGGGACGGCCGGGGGCCGGGCTGACGTTCCGCGAGCACGGGCGGCGCGGTTTCGCCGAGAACCCGATCGCGCTCTTGATGGTCGAGCTGCTGCTCGGCCGCAGCGGCGACCGGGTCGCGGACCGTTGGCAGGCGATGTTCCTGCCCGTGGCCTTGCGCGACGAGATGACGAAGCTCCTGGGGGTGGAGCCCGAGCTGATCCGCGAGCGGCAGGGTCGGGCGCTCGGCGAGGACCCGGGCTGGGGAGGCCGCGGCTGGCTCGTGCTGCTCGCCTTCTTCCTCGCCGCGCCGCTCGCGCTGACCCTGGTCCTCGGCCGCGGCCGCGAGTACGCCCTCGCCTGGGCGGTGCTCGTGCTCGTCCTCCTGGGGTCGCTGGTGTGGCTCATCGCCTGGGCGTCGCCGTTCCCCGAGGGGCGCTTGAACGAGCTGCTGCTGGTGTTCCTGCCGCTCGACCTGGCCCTGCCGTTCCTGCGACCGGCGGAGCAGCGGCACTACGCGCGCGTGCGGGTGGCGCTCCTGGCGGCGGTGTCGGCGCTCGCCGCGGTCGGCGTCTTCGTCCAGCCGTTGTGGGCCGCGCTGCTCGTGGCCTTCGCGCCGATGGCGGTGCTGGCCTTCCTTCCCGGGCGCCCCGCGCCCGCCGCGCCGCCGGCCAGCTTGTCGGGCGGCGGCGAGCCGCTGCCGCCGGCGTAGGCGTTCCCGGAGCTACGAACGTTGCTCCAACGCCGTCCGCGCCTCATCCCGGTTCTCGTAGATGTGCGGCGCCTGGCCGCGCTGCTTGAGCGCGTCGCCCAGCTTGGCGCGCAGGAAGGCGCTCGTGGTGTAGCGGGTGACACGGTCGTAGTGGCGGTCGACGACCTCGCGCACCATCGCCCAGTACTCGTCGACGAGCCCGGGGGCGACGGAGAAGTTGTCGTAGTTGACGATGGTGTGCACGCGCCGGCCGAGCGGCTCGCAGACCCGGCCGACCGCCGCGCGGATGTCCTCGATGGTCTTCCGGTCGTTGACCGCCAAACCCTCGAAGTTGATGAACAGCACGTTCTCCGCGGCGTGGTACGAGAACCGGGTCGCCAGCGGCACCGTCAACAGATCGTCGCGCAGGCCCATCGGCCCCGCGCCGAAGATGCGCGGGTCCATCGGCCGCGGCGTGCCGGGAACAACCGGCGCGAACGCCATCTTCGCCAGCACGTCCCGCTCGACGTCGATCCCCGGCGCGACCTCGAGCAATTCGAGGCCCCCGGCGCCGAGCCGGAAGACGCAGCGCTCGGTGACGTACAGCACGCTCCTGCCCGCCGCCGCCGCGACCCGCCCGGAGAACGTGATCTGCTCGACCTGCTCCACGAACTTCCGGACCTTGCCCTCACGCGCGATGCGCAGCCGGCCGTCCTCGATCGCGACCTCGAGCCCGCCCGCGGTGAACGTTCCGAGGAACACGACGCGCTTGGCGTTCTGGCTGATGTTGATGAAGCCGCCGCATCCGGCGATGCGCGGGCCGAAGCGGCTGACGTTGAGGTTGCCCTCGCGGTCCGCCTCGGCCATGCCCAGGAAGGCGACATCCAGCCCGCCGCCGTCGTAGAAATCGAACTGGTACGGCATGTCCAGCAGTGCCTCGAGGTTCGTGGCGGCGCCGAAGCTCAGGCCGCCGGCGGGAATGCCACCGATGATCCCGGGCTCCGCGGTCAGCGTGAGCAGCGGCAGCACGCCTTCTTCCGCCGCCACCGCCGCGACGCCCTCCGGCACGCCGATGCCCAGGTTCACGACGCAATTGGGACGCAGCTCGAACGCCGCCCGCCGCGCGATGACCTTGCGTTCGTCCAGCGGCAGGGGCGCGAGCGACGAGACCGGCACCCGGACCTCGCCGCAATACGCCGGGTTGAAGCGTTCGGCGAACGTCTGCCAGTGGTCCTCCGGGTCCGCGACGACGACGCAATCGACGAGGATGCCGGGGAGCTTGACCTGGCGGGCGTCGAGCGTCCCCCGGTCGGCCAGACGCTCGACCTGCACGATGACCAGGCCGCCGTTGTTCTTCGCCGCCATGGCCATCGCCAGCACGTCCAGCGTCAGGGCCTCGTGCTCCATGGTGACGTTGCCGTCGAGGTCGGCGGTGGTGCCGCGCAGGACGGCGACGTCGAGCGGCAGGGTGCGGAAGGCGAGGAACTCCTCGCCGTCGAACGTCACGACCTCGACCAGCTCCTCGGTGGTGCGCGAGTTGACCTTCCCGCCGCCCTGGCGCGGGTCGACGAAGGTGCCCAGGCCGACGCGGCTCAGGGTGCGCGGCTTGCGCGCCGCGGTGTCGCGGAACATCTGGGTCAGGACGCCCTGGGGCAGGTTGTAGGCCTCGATCCGGTTCTCGACCGCCAGGCGGCCGAGCTTCGGCATCATCCCCCAGTGGCCGGCGATCGCGCGTCGTACGAGCCCCTCGTGGCCCAGGTGGTTGATCCCCTTCTCCTTGGCGTCGCCGATGCCGGCGGCGCAGATGACGGTCAGGTCGCGCGGGGCCTTCGTCTCCAGGAACCGCTGCTCCAGCGCGCGGGCGACGCCCTCGGCGAATCCGGTGCCGATGATCCCGGCGAAGCCGACGGTGTCGCCGTCTCGCACGACCCGCACCGCGTCCTCCATGGCGACGACCTTGCCCCTCTTCATCCCCGACGCGCGGTCGCTCTCGAAGGGATGGACGATCCTCGCTTCGCTCATGGCGTCCTCCTGTGCGGGTCGTACCGTAGTACAGCCCGGCGTGGCGGGGTAGGGGTCGGGCGACGACTTGACCCACCGGCCGTCTTCGCTGTAGCTTCCCCGCCGCCCGGAAGGGGGGTGGCCCTGGCCGGGCGTTTTGACAATTGGGGTGTGGCCAAGCGGTAAGGCGGCGGACTCTGGATCCGCTAATCGGGGGTTCGAATCCCTCCACCCCAGCCGGACGAAGTCGTCGCGACGCGGTTCGCCGCTCCTCCCCCCAGGTTCACGATCGCGATCCCCAGCACGACCAGCGGCAGGCCGACGAGCACGCCGTGCGACGCGAAGGGCTCGCCCAGGAGCGCGGCGCCCAGGCCCACGCCGGCGATGGGTTGCAGGAAGAGGAACGAGTTGATCGCCACCGCGCCGTAGCGCCGGAACACGGCGTTCCAGGCGACGAAGCCGACTCCCGCGATCCCCGCCTGGTAGCCGAGGGCGCCCAGCGCCGCGCCGGTCACGTCCCCCACCATCGGCTGGTCCCACACGACCCCCGCGGACAGCAGCAGCACCGCCGTCACCGCCATCGGATAGAACGAGAGCTGGAACGAGCTGTAGTCGTCGATGATGCGCTTGAGCCAGACGGTCGTCCCGGCCCACACGATCACCGCCGCCAGGACGATGAAGTCGCCGCTCCGCACCGCCGCCGTCGTCGTCTCCTGATCGAGGAACAGCGTCAGCACCCCGGCGAAGCCCAGCAGCACGCCGACCACCCGCCGCACCGTGATGCGCTCGCCCGGCAAGAGGAAGTGTGCGAGCAGCAGGACGACGAACGGCTGCACGTTGCCGATCAGGCTGCCGCGGGAGGCGAGGGTGCGCTGCATGCCGAGGTAGAACAGGCCGAGCTGCACGGCGAAGACGACGGAGAAGACGAGCGCGCGGCGCAGCCGGGCCCCGCTCAGCGCCAGCGGCTCGCCGGCGGCGCGGGCCCAGGCGGCGACGATCAGCCCGCCCACGAGGAACCGCAGGCCGGCGAGCGTCAGCGGCCCGAAGGACACGACCGCGATGCGGATCGCCACGACGTTGGCGCCGAAGGCGACCGAAAGGAGCGCCATCGCCAGAGCGGCCCTGAGCGGCATCGCGGCAATCATCGGCGGCGCTTCTAGCGCGGGCGGGTCGATCGCACAAGGAACCATCGGGGTCGAAGCTGGTGGCTGGTGGCTGGTGGCTGGTGGCTGGCGGCCGGCGGGACGGGGTGGACGGCCCCGCCGCGCGGGCCTAGAGTCGGCGTTCGACGAGGTCGGGGAGGAAGGAGGCGCCGTGGAACTCTTCGAGGCGTTGCGCAATCGCAGGAGCATTCGCAAGTACGCCGATAGGCCCGTTCCGGACGAGCTGCTGGAACAGGTGCTCGAGGCGGCGCGCTGCGCGCCGTCGTGGGCCAACGTGCAGCCGTGGCGTTTCGTCGTCGTCACCGACCCCGAGACGAGGCGCGCGCTGGCGGAGACGTTGCCGTCGAACAACCCCGGCAAGGGCGCGATCCTCGGCGCCCCCGTCCTCCTGGCCGCCTGCGGGGTGAAGCAGACGTCGGGCTACTACAAGGGCAAGGTGACCACGACGCTGGGCGACTGGCTGATGTTCGACCTCGCCCTGGCGCTCGGCCAGCTCACCCTCGCCGCCCACGCCCTGGGGCTGGGGACGCTGCACGTGGGGCTGTACGACATCGAGCGCGCGAGCGCGGTCTTGGGCCTTCCCGCGGACGTGCAGCTCGTCGAGCTGGTCCCGATGGGGTATCCCGACCAGACGCCCAATTCCCCGCCGCGCAAGCCGCTCGCGGAGATCGTCCACCGTGGGAAGTGGGGCAGCCCCTACTCGAAGACGATCCCGGCGTAGCCGACGACCCAGTCCTCCGTGCCGCCGTGGTCCAGGCTCGTCTGGTAGCCGAGCAGCTCGGCGCGGGTCGCGCCCAGCGCTTTCGCCGCCGTGAGCACGGCCGTCGCCGGCGCGTAGCCGCACATCGTGATGTCCAGCTCGGTGACCTTCCCGTACAGCCCCGCGGCGTCCAGCGCGAGCATGCACTCGATGGCCACCGGGTCGTTCTTCCTGGCCCGCGCGGCGCCGCTCTCGTGCGACATGTCCGAGGACGCCAGCAGCAGCGTCGGCCGGCCGAACGCGCGGATCGCCTTCGCGAGTCCTTCGCCGAGCTTCCGCAGCGTCTCCAGCCGCGAGGCCCCGACGGCGATCGGCGTCAGCGCGAACTTCGGGTTGCGGCGGTGCAGGAACGGAAGCTGGACCTCCAGCGAGTGCTCCCCGCGGTGCGCCTCCTCGTCCTCTTCCAGGGCGCACGCGTCGCGGATCGCGACCGCCAGCTCGCCGTCCACCGGCACGTCGAAGCCCGGCATCGCCCACGTCCCGCTCGTCATGATCGCCCGCGTCGCGCCGTGCGGCGTGTGCTTGGGGCAGAGGATCACCACGTGGTCGGGGACCTCGATCGCCGCGTACACCTTGCCGGCGACCTCGCCCGAGTAGGCGTAGCCCGCGTGCGGCACGACCGCCGCCACGACCTTCCGGGCCACCGTCGCCTCCGGCAGCCAGCGGTCCAGCTCCGCCGCCAGCGCCTTGGGGTTCGAGGGATAGAAACCGCGCCGCGCCGCGAACGGTTCGCGCTTCATGCCGCACCTCCAAGGGGAGTCTGCGAGGAAGGGAAGGCGGGATCAAGGGGCAGGCGAAGCTCCGAAGCGCGACGGTCACGGCGCGAATCGGGTCACGGGAGCCCTGTCGCACTCGACCGACCGGGACCCCGGATCAACGGCTTGACCGCCGCGCGACCCCGGTCCAACGTTGCCGCGTGGAACAACGCATCAAGTCCGCGACCGCCTTGCCGACCGGTTCGGGTGCCGCGCCCTTCCTCCTTGCCGCGGCGTGTGCGCTGCTGCTCGCGGCCTCCGCCGCCGCGCAGGACAACCTGTCGTTCGGCGGGCGGGTCGAGACCGACCTCTACGTGGACGAGAGCAGCTCGCCCGACGCGCTACTCGACGGCGACGAGGGGACCCATTTCGCGCAGCACCGGCTGCTCGACTCCGACTGGCGCGTGTGGCTGCGCGCGCCCGCCCGCCTGGTCCGCGTCAACGTGGTCCAGGGTTGGTCGGACTGGGACCAGGTCACGCGCATGCGCCTGGAAACCGCCGACGGATCGGCCGCGGAATTCGACGTCGTCCCCGGGACCCGCGACGAGCAGTCGTTCGATCTCGACTTCGCCGACCCGACGGCGTTCGTGGACGTGCGCATCCTCGCGGTCGATGACCACGGCGACGACAACGACTGGGGCGGCTTCGCGGAAATGCGGTTCGACGGGACGGCGGTGGAAGGGACGGACACCGCCGCGCCGGCGATCTCGAACGTGCGCGTGGAGCGAACGAGCGACACGGCGGCGACGATCCGCTGGACGACCGACGAACCTGCCACCAGCCAGGTCCGGTTCTCGACGGAATCGACCGTCGTCGCGACGACGGTCCCCGACCTGACGCTCGTGACCGAGCACGCCGTGACCGTCGCGGGCGACGCCCCGTTGCGCGGATTCCTCGAGCTGCGCAGCGCGGACGGGGCGGGCCACCGGGGGGAGGCGCGCGACGCGGCGTTCGCGACGATCGACACGGCGTTCGAGTGGGGGGTCGGCGGCTGGTCGTTCCAGCTTGGCGGGCGCTGGCGACCGGCGCCCGAGGTCTTCGCCGAGGACGGCGTGTCGGCGATGGGCTTCGTGCAGGCGTGGATCGGCGGCGACGGTTGGACGACGTGGTTCGACGCCGAGGACGTGCGCACCATGGTCGATGCGGGATACACGCCGGACGTCATCCACTACTTCTTCGGCGACCCGACGCTGGAGCAGGTCGAGGCGGAGCGCGAAGCGTTCCTGGCGGACATCCGCACGCTGGCGCAGCTTCTGGCCGACAGCGGCGTGGGGGACCGGACGATGGTGACGCTGGAGCCCGAGTTCAACCAGGACGGGATCCCGTCCTGGGACGGCTGGAATGACCTGACGATCGAGGCGATGCGCATCCTGCGCGAGACGGCGGGGACGAAGGTCGGGCTCCTGGCGGGCGACTGGGATATCGATCACCTGCTGCCGGTCTGCATGGGCCGCGCCGCCGCGTATTCCGATTTCGTCGCGTTCCAGGAGATGCGCGCGTCGACGCGCGACACGTCGGAGGAAGCGTACGATGTGGTCGACCGCGCGATCCGCTTCTCGCACTACCTCGCGCGGACCTTCCTGCGGCCCGTGCGCTGGGGCTACGTCATGGTCTCGGACTACGGCGGGTGGCTCGAGGTGCAGCGTCGGGTCGTGGCGGAGCTGTGCGAGCGTGCGGGCGAGCTGCAGGCCAACGCCGTCACCGCGATCTCGTGGATGTCGTACATGGACAATGAGGCGGGCGGCGGGTACTTCGGCGAGGCGGAGTCGCACAAGGGGCTGCGGTTCGCCTGGGGCACCGCCAAGCCCGCTTTCTTCCTCTGGCGCGAGTGCGTCAACAACGGTCCGACGTGGCTCGAGACGGACGAATGGCCGGCGGGCGGGGGACCGGTCGAGGATGGTTGCGGATGCCGCGCGACCGGAACCGATCGGGGCGCGGGTTCCGGTCTGGTCCTGCTGGCCTTGTCGGCCGCGATGGTGTGGGTTCGCAGGAAACGATGAGCCGTGTGGCGGTCGCGCGACCACCTCATCCATCGTTCGTCAAGGCGCGGCCGTCACGACCTCGATCGACTTGCAGGCCTCCTTCAGCGCGGGCCGGAAGGTCCGGGCGGCTCGAGCAGATCACGCTTGGCGGCGGGGTTCTCGAACTCGGCGAAGCGGTAGACGACCACGCCATCCTCGGTGACCAGCCGCCCGCAGGCGCCTCGATCCGCCAGCCGTTCCAGCCGCGCCAGGACGGTCTCGAACGGCAGCCGGGCCTCCAGCGACGCTTCGGCCGCCGTAAGCCGCCCGCCGCTGCTGCGCGCGATCTCCAGCACCCGCAGCTCGACGGCGGCCGGGTCGAGCGTCCCTTCGTCGGCGGGATCGGGCAGCCCGGCCAGCGCGTCCCGCCGTGCGGCCCACAGCAGCGCCGCGCCCGCAACCGCCAGGAGCAGGGTGAGCGCCAGTCCGACCCAGGTCCCGGGCCCGGGGCTTTGTCGCAGCTCCTGGAAACCGCCGAGCATCGCCAGCAGCCCGACGACCAGCAGCGTCCAGCCGAGCGTTCGGCGGTGGCGTCGAATCCAGGGTGTGCGGGACGGCATATTCCGGTCTCCTCCTCGCGAAGCGGATCCGGAACATATTCCCCCTTCCGCGTCCGGTCCAGCCGTAGAGCAGACTCCTGCTACCGCTTGACGCACTGCCCTTGGCGGCAGGCGCACGGTGGCCCCGACCCAGCGTAGTCCCGTTGTCCCTCTCCATCCTGCACGGGGTCGTCGACAGCCTCCGATCGCGCCGCGACCCGACCATCGTGCCGGGCGCAACAGGTCGGTTTGGGCCACGCAGGTTCACGCCACGCGAGCGGGAATTCAGCGCGCCGAGTCTACTCGATCATACAAAAAAGTCTACTAGTAGACTCGCGCCGAGAACGGCGCGGCGGGTGGCGGGTGGCTGGCAGCCGGCCGGACCTCGGGCCTACGCGGCCGCGGCCCAGCCGGTCTCGGCGGCGTAGCGCCCCAGGCGCCCGCGGAGCATCGTCCGGCCGCGGGACAGGCGCGACATGACCGTCCCGATCGGGCAGGAGAGGATCGTCGCGGCTTCCTCGTACGAGGTCTCGCCCATGTCGACCAGCGTCACCGCCTCGCGGAACGCGACCGGCAACGACTCGACCGCCGCCATGACCTCGCCGTGCACCAGGATCGGGGCCGGCGACTCCTGCGCGACGGCCGACACGGCGCCGTCCGCACGCTCGACCACGTCCTCCGGAGCCCAAATCTCCTCGCCGCGCCGTCGCGCGCGGCGGTAGAGGCCGATGAACGCGTTCGTCGCGATTCGGAGGAGCCAGGGTCGGGCCGAGTCGGCGGATTCCAAGTCTCCGAACCTAACGAAACCACGGAGGAAAGTCTCCTGGCACAGGTCCTCGGCGTCCTGGACGTGGCGCGTGAGGCGCAGGGAATGGCGGAATACGTCGGAGTAGAAGCGGGTTGCTAGCTCTGCGAATGCGTTGTTTCGGACGGCCTGGGTTGTGGAGGCGGGACAGCCCATTGCGCGGGGAGTTCTGCAAGTTCGATTCCAGGGCTCTCTGGTAACGCGCCGCCGATGCCCGGACCGCGGGGATCTCACGGAAATCATCGGCCAACCAGGCTGAACAGGCGGTCCGGAGCGGCCCCGCACGCCCCGCGCCACACGGCCCAAGGCATGACATGGGGATCATAGGGGGTCGGGGGCTAGGGGGTGGGGACAAGAGGGGGTCGGGGGCTGGGGGCTGGGGGCTGGCAGGACCCGGACTCTGGGCGCCGTGGTCAGCCGGCGGCTCTACAGGTGTGACGCGAGACGGCGGAGCACTCGCGGCAGGTGCGCGATCAGATCGCGCGCGGCCAGGCCGCGGCCATCGGTACCTTCCGCAGCTTCGTCGCCGGCGCCGCCGTGCACGAAGGCCCCCGCGCACGCGGCGTCCAGGGCGTCCACCCGCTGCGCGAGCAGGCCGCCGATGATGCCGGTGAGGACGTCGCCCGATCCGCCGGACGCCATCCCGGGATTCCCGGTCGGGTTGACGAACACTCGTCCGTCGGGCGCCGCGATCACCGTGCGGGCCCCCTTGAGCACGACGACGGCGTTCCAGTCGGCCGCGACGCGACGGGCGGTGCCGATCCGGTCGGCCTGCACGTCGGCGGTCGTCGCGCCGATCAGCCTCGCCATCTCGCCGGGGTGAGGCGTCAGGATCCTGGGTGCGGGTGCCGTGCGCACCAGGTCGGGGCGTTCGGCCAGTGCGTTGAGCCCATCCGCGTCCACGACCATCGGCAGCTTCGCGCCGGCGACGATCCTGCGGATCGCGGCCGTGATCGCCTCGTCCGTGCCGCAGCCCGGTCCCAGCGCGACGGCCGTCTTGCCGCGCGCCAGGACGTTCCAGCGCGCCTCGAATGCCTTCTCGTCCCCCGGGGCGGAGCCGTTGGAAATGAGCTCCTCGACCATGGTCTCGCGCACGCGCGCCTCGATCGAGGCCCGGACGTCGCCGGTCGCCGCGATCGTGACCAGCCCGGCGCCGGTCCGGACGCCCGCCTGTGCGGTCATCACCGCGGCGCCGCTCTTGCCGCGCGAGCCGGCGACCACCAGCAGATGGCCGAACGTCCCCTTGTGGCCGTCACGCGGCCGCGCGGGCAGCATCGCCGGGACCGCCTCCGCGTCGAGCAGCAGGGCGTCGAAGCCGACCTCCCGGCCGAGAGCCTCCGGCGCGCCGATGCCGGTGACGTGGACCGTCCCGGCCAGTTCCAGCCCGGGGTACACCGCCAGCCCCAGCTTGAGGTGCCCGAACGTGACGGTGTGATCCGCGTGGACGCAAACACCCAGCGGCCGGCCGGAGTCGGCGTCGAGCCCGGACGGGACGTCGAGCGCCACCTTCGTCCCGGGTGCGGCGTTCATCGCCTCGATGACCTCGCGCGGGCGGCCGGTGACCTCGCGATCGAGGCCCGTGCCGAACAGCCCGTCGACGACGACGGCGTCGTGGGCCAGCGCCCGGCGCAGCGCGGCCGACCCGCCGTCGCCCGAGACATCGACGAGGTCGAGACCCATGGCGCGGACGACGGCGAGGTTTCGCGCGGCGTCGCCGCCGACGCGCTCGGCCGGGGCGGTGAGGTAGACGAGCACGCGCAGGCCGGCGTTGGACAGGTGGCGGGCGACGACGAAGCCGTCGCCGCCGTTGTTGCCGGGGCCGCAGACGATGCCGATGCGCGGCGCGGCCGCACGAGGCCGTCGCGGGAGTCCCTCCACCAGTGTGCGGATCACCTCGGCGGCGCCGCGGCCGGCGTTCTCCATCAGCACCAGTCCGTCGATTCCGTACTTCTCCTGCGCGACGGCGTCGTAGCGCCGCATCCGCGCGCGGGTCACGAGCAGTTCCATCGGCGAATCACCTCACGGACGGGCGGCGCGGATGCGGGCGATCATCTCGCGCACGGCGACGTCCAGGCCGACGAGCACGGCGCGGGCGATGATCGCGTGGCCGATGTTCAGCTCCTCCACCGCGGGGAGCGCGGCGACCGCGCCGACGTTGCCGTAGTGCAGCCCGTGGCCGGCCGCCACGCGGAACCCGACCTCCTCGGCGCGCTTGGCCGCGATCTTGAGCGCCAGGAGCTGGCTGCGCCGCAGATCCTCGTCGTCCGCGTCGCAGTACGCCCCCGTGTGCAGCTCGACGGTATCCGCGACGCCCAGCTTGGCCGCCGCCTCGATCACCGCCGGGTCCGGCGCGACGAAGAGGCTGACGCGGATCCCCGCCCCGCGCGCCTTCTCCGCCGTGCGCTTGATCGCGTCCGCCGCGGCGGCGACGTCCAGGCCGCCCTCCGTCGTCCGCTCCTCGCGCCGCTCGGGCACCAGCGTGATGATGTCCGGCTTCACGTCCACCGCCACCTCGGTGATGTCCTCGGTCGCGGCCATCTCCAGGTTGAGCGTCGTCTGCACGACCTTGCGCAGCAGGCGCACGTCGCGGTCCGTGATGTGCCGGCGGTCCTCCCGCAGGTGCACGGTGATGCCGTCGGCGCCGGCCAGCTCCGCGATCCCGGCCGCCGTCACCGGCTCGGGATACCGCGTGTCCCGCTGCTGCCGGATCGTCGCCACATGGTCGATGTTCACGTGCAAGCGCGTCATGGCTTCCTCCCGATCACCCGGTACACGGGCAATCCCGCTTCCTCGCAACGGACCTCCCGGTTCGATCGCGTCCCGAACGGATTCGGCGCCGCCGGCCCCTCCGCGCACCGCGCCGTGTCCAGGCCGCCGGACGACAGGATCCGCTCGAACTCCTCCGCCCTCTCCGGCACGTCGGTCTGAACGAAGACCTCGCCGCCCTGCGCCAGCAGCCCCACGATCGAGGCCACGACCGGCGCCGACACGACCTGGCGCTTCTGGTGCCGCTTCTTCCACCACGGGTCGGGGAAGTGCAGGAAGCACCGCCGCACGGCGCCCGCGGGCCCCAGGCGAGGGACCAGGGCGCGGAAATCCCCGCGCACGATCCTCACGTCGCACACCCCGGCCTTCGCGAGCCGTGCGGCCGCGTGCTCCACGAAGCTGCGCCGGATCTCCACGCCGAGCAGTGTGCCGCCGAAGCCCTTCGTGGACCATTCGAGCAGCGAGCGGCCTTTTCCGAATCCGATGTCGAGGTCGACCGGCGGGCGGCAGCGCAGCTCGTGGCCCAGGTCGAGCGGTCCGGCCGGCAGGTCGTGCTCGTCCACGACGAACCGACCTCCGTCGTCCCGCGCCGCGCCACCGACATCCGCCTCCGGCATGGGCCGGGATGCTAGTCAGAGCCGGCCCCGCGGCGCAACTGGGAGGGTGAGGCGCCACGGTTGTCCGGAGCCGGTCTCCCCACCTCTCCAATGCCGGCTTCGGCGCCCGAGGCTCACCCGCCGGCGACGGACCCGACCTGGTTGCCGCCCTGCACTCCGGGGTCTTCTTCCGGCGGTACCTCTCCGACGGGACCCAAGGGCTGGTCCGACGTGTTGTTCCGCGGTTCGGTCGGCTCCGCCGTTCCCCCGCCGGTCTCCGGAGGCTGCGCAATCGGCGGGCGCGCCCGCGCATCGCCGGACGCCGGATCGCCGCGGGTGCCTCGGATCGCGGCCCCCACGTCTCTCCTCGCATCGCGGCCCGCATCCTGCCCGGCGGGCACGGACACGGCGTCCGAAGCCGGCTCGGCCGCCGCAGCCGCGTCTTCGCCGTCGCCCGCCCCGCTCGGGATGGATGGAACGAGGGAGTTCCGGGCCGGCGGCAATGCCGCGTCCGGCGCTCCCGGGCGCGGGACCGAGATCGTGATGATCGTCTTGCTCTCCGAGGCGCCCTCCGGCGCGACCGGCGTGCCTTCGAGCGGGCCCGGTGCCGAGGACTCCTCCGGCGCGACGGCCGCCGGAGTCGCGTCCGGCGGTCGCTCCGATGGCCCCGCCCCCTCCGAAACGGGGTCGACGGCGGACCCGGTCTGCGGGGATTCCCACGGCCGCGCGAGGAGGAGCACGACCGCGGCGATCACCACGAGCGCCGCCGGCGCGCCCAGCCACAGCAGGAGGCGAGACCGGGCGGCCCCAACCGCGGCCGGCGCCGCGGCCATTCCCGGCGCCGTCGAGCGTTGCGGCGCCGCGGCCGCCGGCCGCTCGATGACGGTCGGCGCCACGGAGACCAGGGTCGGCGGAACCGACGTCGTCGAGTGAGCGAACGGCGCCACCTCGAGGACGGTCGGCGCGACGGACACGACCGTCGGCGGGACGGACACGACCGTCGGCGGGACGGACACGACGGTGGGAGCTACGGCCGCGACCGTCGGGGGGATCGCGGGCGTGGACCGGGCGAGCGGCGCGGGGACCGGCGGAGGCGGAGGCGTCGCCACGATGGGTCCGGAGGCACGTGCGGCCGGCACCGAGGCCGACGAGGCCGAGGCGTAGGGCGCGGGCGTCCACGGCGCGAGCGCCGCGCGGAACTCCTCCGCGCTCTGGAAGCGCTCGCCCGGCGACCGGGCGAGGGCCTTGCGAATCACGGCCTCCAGGCGCGGGTCCAGCTCCGGACGGAAGTGCCGCAGGAGCGGCGCATCGATGGTGGTGATCGCCGCCATGCGCTCGGCCGCCGAGCGTCCCTCGTGGGGACGCCGGCCGACGAGCATGCGGAAGAGCACGATGCCGGTGGCCCACAGGTCGGCCCGGTGGTCGACGTCCTTGCGCGCCAGCACCTGCTCGGGCGCCATGTACGTCGGCGTCCCCAGCAGCACGCCGGTGCGGGTCATGTGGGCGATGCGGTCGCCGCCGAGCACTTTCGACAGCCCGAAGTCGAGCAGCTTGACGAAGTCCATCCGGTCGCCCACGCGCGTCAGGAACACGTTTCCCGGCTTGAGATCGCGGTGCACGATCCCGCGCACGTGGGCGGCGTCCAGACCGGCCAGGATCTGCGAGACGATGTCGATGGACCGCGGCACGGGAAGCACCTCGTTGGTGCCCTTCGCCGGATTCTCCATCAACAGCGCGTAGAGCGTCTCCCCCTCGAGCAGCTCCATGACCATGAACGGCGAGCCGTCCGGGGCAGACCCCAGATCGAGAACCTGCACGATGTGCGGGCTGCCGATGCGGCTGACCTGGACCGCTTCCTGCTGGAATCGAGCGAGCGCGACGGGCTCGGACACGAGACGCGGCTTGAGCAGCTTGACCGCGAGGGGTTTGCCGAGCAGCACGTGCTGGGCGGCGTACACCACTCCCATCCCGCCCTCGCCCAGCGGCACGGTCAGGCGGTACTTGCCGTCCAGCACCAGCCCGGAAAGAGTGGCTTCCATTGCGGCGACCCTAGCAGCGTCGCGCACCCGGATCCAGTAGGGGAGGGGGCGACGCCGGGGCGCCTCCTTCCCGCCGGCGGCGCTACTCGGGCGGCTCGACGCCGAGCCGCGAGGTCCCGGATGCCTCCTCCGGCACGGCCTGGAAGGCGAAGTCGGCCAGGGACTTCGTCGCCGGGTCGGCGAGCCCCGCAGCGAAGCCGTGGAGCGACTGGACCTGGTAGTTCCAATGGCCCCCGGCGGCCACCGGCAGGTGGAAGAGCCCCGTCGTCCTCAATGCCACCGACGCGTCGTCCGCGGGCAGCGCGGCGAACGACTCCCGGAACGAGTCGTCGTAGCGGAAGAACTCCTCGGCGTTCGAGAGGTACGCGATGCGGATCGGGATCCCCATCCTGCGCGCCGCGTCGGCGATGCCGCGGACCGTGGTCGGCCCCAGAAGGTCGCCGCGCAGGAACCGGACGCGGCCGGCCCGCATCATGTCCCTCACGTAGCGGTAGAGTGCGGGGTCCGAAAGCCAGCTCGTCGGATAGCGCCCGGCGCGGCGTTGAAGACACTCCTTGAAGTACGTGAAGAGCTGGGGACGCGTGATGCGGTAGATGCGCTTCATCTCGTCGAGCGTCTCGCCGGCGGCCTGCTCGCCCTCGAAGATCGCGTTGATCTCGTCGCGCCGGCCGTCCCCCCACCGCGCGACGAATTCCCCCGGCGTCGCCGAGGCCAGGATCAGCGCACGGTAGACCCGGTGCGCGTCGACCACGACGTCGTCGTAGTCCATCAGCCAAACGACCTCGCTGCGGGCGCGCGAGAAGAGCGTGTAGTTCTGGTCCGCGCCGATGCCGAAGTAGCCGCCGCCCAGGCCGTCGATGAACCCGAACCACGCCTCCAGGTGCGGTTCGTTCGAGCGCACGTAGTGCAGCGGGTCCACCGGCGTGCGATCGAGAACCTCCTCCGGCGTCGCGTCGAGGATCGCCCGCTGCTCGTCCGCCAGCGGTGCGACCGCGGCCTCGGGCATCCCGGGGTCGACCTTCCCTCGCGGTCCAGGCGGCGGGTCCCCGACTGCCCCGTCGCCCACCCCGCCCGCGCCGGCCGCGCAACGGAACCCGAGCCGGTGGGACCCCGAGTCGGGCTTCATCCCGCGCCGGTCGCTCCCCCGCGTCCGTTCCGCCGGCCAGTACCACGAGCCGCCCTTTAGGACGCGGAAGTGCCGTCCGGGACACTCGTCCGCTCCCCCGCACGGCCCGCGCGGATCGAGGCCCTCGCAGTCCGCGCCGCAGGCCCCGTCGCAGCCGGCGTAGCATTCGGAATACCAGTCCGCCACCCACTCGTACGAGTTGCCGGCCATGTCGAACAGGCCGTTGGCGCCGGCGGGGAACGAGCCGACCGGCAGCGTCGTGTCGGGGGTGCAGCCCTGGTAGTGCGCCCGCTCGCACGAGGGCGCCTCGTCGCCCCAGGGGTAGATCCGGCCCTCCGCGCCGCGCGCCGCCTTCTCCCATTCGGCCTCGGTCGGCAGGCGCTTGCCGACCCACTCGCAGTACGAGCGCGCGTTGAGCCAGTCGACCGCGACGACCGGCTGCCGGTCCTGCCGGAACAGGCGGTACGGCATCGGCCTGCGGCACGCGCCGGCCGCGACGCAATCTTCGAACTCCGCGTTCGTGACCTCGTACAGGTCGATGAAGAACGTCGAGACCGACGCTTCGCCGCGCGGCGCCTCGTCCGGCTCGCCGTCGTCGGCGCCCCGGACGAAGGAGCCCCCGGGGATGCAGGCCATTCCCGGCGGCGCCTCGCCGCACGGAGCGAAGGCGACGGCTTCGCCGGCCGACTCCGCCGGGCCGTCCGCCCCGGCCTCCTCGCCCGACGCCGGCGAATCCGTCTCGTCCGCGTCGGCAGCGCCGGCGTCATCGATCGTGGCGCTGGCCTCCGGCACGGCGGGCGCCTCCGCTTCGACCGTCAACGCAGCGTCCGCGGCCGGCGACGGGTTCCTTCGGCAGGCCACCACGACCAGGCCAATCGCCAACAACGACCAACTGCCGGGCCGATACCGAACCGCGCCCTTCAGGGCGCGGCTGAGTCGCTCGGGCCAGCCGCGGGCTGAAGCCCGCGGTTCGGTGACGGGAGCCCGGCGCGGCTCACTCATCGATCCGCTCCAGCACGAGCGGCACGTCGCCGGGCGGGGCGTCCCCGATCGCGACCGCGTCCGCGAGGCGCCGCACGACGTCCGCGGCGGCCGGCTCGTCCCGGTGGTGTACCTCGACTAGCGTGTCGCCTTCCTCCACGCGGTCCCCCACGTTGCGGATGAAGACCATGCCCACGCCGGGGTCGACCGCGTCCGCGGACGTCCGGCGCCCCGCTCCCAGCTCGACGTTCAGCCAGCCGACGGTCTCGCAGCCGATGTGATCGATCCAGCCGGAGCGCGTCGCGTGCACGGCCGTGATCTTCGGCGCCCGCGGCAGGAGGGTGGTGTCGTCGACCGCGCGCGGATCGCCGCCTTGCGCCTCGACGACCGCGCGAAAACGCTCCAGGCCGCTGCCGTCGTCGAGCGCCCGGCGCAGCCGCGCCCGCGCCTCGAGCTGGTTCGCCGCCCTGCCACCCAGGACGAGCATTTCCGCGCCGAGCGCGAGGGTCAGCTCGACGACGTCGGCCGGGCCGCGGCCCTGGAGCACGTCGATCGCCTCGATCGCCTCCAGCGCGTTGCCCGCGGTGCGGCCCAGCGGCCGGTCCATGCGCGTGAGCAGGGCGACCAGCGGCTTGCCGTAGGCCCGCGCGGCGCGGACCAGCGAGCGGGCGAGGGTGCGGGCGTCCTCGGGCGTCTTCATGAACGCGCCGTCCCCGACCTTGACGTCGAGCACCAGCGCGTCGGCGCCCTCGGCGATCTTCTTCGACAGGATGCTGGCGGTGATGAGCGGCACCGACTCGACGGTCGCCGTCACGTCCCGCAGCGCGTACAGGCGGCGGTCGGCGGGAACGAGGTCGCTGGTCTGCCCGACCAGCGCCAGGCCGCAGCGGGCGACGATTTTGCGGAAGCGCTCGACGGGCTGATCGGTGCGGAAGCCGGGGATCGACTCCAGCTTGTCGAGCGTGCCGCCGGTGTGACCGAGGCCCCGGCCGGACATCATCGGCACGGGCACGCCGCAGGCGGCGACGAGCGGCGCGAGGCACAGCGAGACCTTGTCGCCGATGCCGCCGGTGGAGTGCTTGTCGACCTTGACGCCGGGGACGTGGGAGAAATCGACGACGATGCCGGAGCGGATCATGGCGTCGAGCCATGCGGCGGTCTCCCCGGGCGTGAGTCCGCGGAAGACAATCGCCATGAGCAGCGCGGACATCTGGTAATCCGGCAGCTCCGCGCGCGCGTATCCGAGCACCAGCTCGCGCACCTCTGCGGGCGTCAACTCCCCCCCGTCCCGCTTGCGACGGATGATCTGCGACACCGGCAGCACGGTTCACCTCCCGAGTCGAGGCGAGAGTAGCGGCGCGGCGCGGCGGTGGCAAGCCGGCGTCGGCGCCGGCATGGATGCGGTCGTCGGCCAGGGGAGCATCCTCGACTGCGTCGCCAAGCGGATCATGCGCCTGCTGCGGCGACCACGAGCCGGCGTCGGCGCCGGCACCGCGGCCGGCGGTCCCGCGTGCCGCGGTCCGCGCGGTGGGGCTTCTGGCGCGGTCGGCCGATCCGGACGAGAGCGAGTACGACCCGATCATCCCGCTCGAACGGCAGAAGCAGCTCGCCGATGGCGCGCTCCTCGCGCCCGCCCCGCGGATCGATTGGCCGCGCCTGCTGCGGCGGAGTCTTGCCCAGGACGTCCTGGTGTGCCCCAACTGCGCCGGTCGCCTTCAGGTGCTGGACGTGGTGGCCAAGCCGGACGAGGCGCGGAGGGAGATCGCGGAGCTTGGGCACGACGTGAGCGGACGCGAGGTCACCGCGACGGGCTCCTCCCACCCGGCGGGGCCGAGGACCGACCCCGCCCCCGGCGTCGCGGGCCGCCGCAACCCGGCCGGGCCGCGGTCGCCGCCCGCACGAGCCCCCTCGACAGGCTCGGGGCGGGCAGGTCCGGACGCGCCGGGCGCTTGCATCCGGTCATCGTAATACCCCACGCCGCCAAGCGTGGACCCCGAACGTCCTGGCCGTCAACCCCTCCATTCCGCTCGTGTGGATACCGCTCGTCCTCCCCGAGTCGGCCTTGCGCCGGTCTGTCCGGTGTCGTAGATCCAGCAATATCCCGCATCCTGGATTATTCCGCATCGGCGTTGGCGCGGAGCGTGGCGGCGCATGGAAAGCCGGCGTGGGCCGAGCGTGGATGAGGGATAATCAGAGGCCGTCGAGGAAGGCGAGCAGGGCGTCATCGGGGCGGAAGCGCCCGGGGGTCGCGCCGGTGGGTGTCGTCCTGGCGAGGGCCTGCTCCTTGAGGTGCATGTCCGCGTGCAGGTACATCTGGGTCGTTT